>NZ_JAWXXK010000003.1:0-714846 GCF_034335015.1 Neglectibacter caecimuris
GGTCAGAGCGGTTGCTGTGCCCCAGTGGGGCACGTTCAGCAATGTCTGAAGCGACAGCTGAGTTCTCCACTGGAGACCTTCCCCCCACCGGGACGCGCTCACCCCTGAAAGGGGAGCTGTGCCCCGGCGGGGCACAGCAACCGAAGCGAAGCGTAGAAAGCTGTCACGGCAAAGCCGTGACTGAGGGGTTCCGACAGAAAGGTGAAAAATGCAGGTTTTGTGCTGGTTTATAGCGAGCTGGAACCTCTCCACCACCTAACGGTGATCCCAGAAGGTTGCAAAGCAACCTTCTTCCCCTATTCAGGGGTGAGCGCGTCCCACTGGGACGCTGGTGCGAACCGTTCTCAGCTGTCGCTTCGGTCGTTGCTGGGCGTGCCCCACCGGGGCACAGCAACCGAGCCGACAGGCGAGAAAGGCAAGAAGTTAGTGCTAATTATTAGTCCGCCAAATTCCAATTTATTAGCGAACTCTGACCCTGCTCTTCAATTTCTCATTGCTCATTCACAAATTAGCGGCTTAGTCCAGAAAATCCTTCAGCCGCTTGCTCCGGCTGGGGTGGCGCAGCTTTCTGAGGGCTTTGGCCTCGATCTGCCGGATCCGCTCTCGGGTCACATTGAACTCCTTCCCCACTTCCTCCAGGGTGCGGGAGCGCCCGTCCTCCAGACCGAACCGGAGGCGGAGCACCTTTTCTTCCCGGGGGGTCAGGGAATCCAGCACGTTGTTCAGAGTTTCCTTCAGCAGCGTATGGGAGGCCGCGTCCACCGGGGCGGGGGCGTCGTCATCGGGAATAAAATCTCCCAGGTGGCTGTCCTCCTCCTCGCCGATGGGGGTTTCCAGGGAAACGGGCTCCTGGGCTACCCGCATGATCTCCCGCACCTTTTCCACCTGCATGTCCAGCTCCTCGGCGATCTCCTCAGCGCTGGGCTCCCTGCCGTTAGCGTGCAGCAGCTGGCTGGATACCTTTTTTACTTTATTGATCGTCTCCACCATATGCACGGGGATCCGAATGGTTCTGGCCTGATCGGCGATAGCCCTGGTAATGGCCTGGCGGATCCACCAGGTGGCGTAGGTGGAAAACTTGAAGCCTTTGGTATAGTCAAATTTCTCCACCGCCTTGATCAGACCCAGATTGCCCTCCTGGATCAGGTCGAGAAACTGCATGCCGCGGCCCAGATACCGCTTGGCAATGCTGACCACCAGGCGGAGGTTCGCCTCGCTCAGCCGCTTTTTGGCCGCTTCATCTCCAGCAGAGATGCGCACCGCCAGCTCTACCTCCTCGTCCGGGGTGAGCAGCGGCACCCGCCCGATCTCCTTCAAATAGACCTTTACCGGGTCTCCGATGGAAACGCCGTCCACTCCCAGGCCGGGATCGGACACATCGGTGGTTTCCACCTCCTTGACCAGCTCCGCGTCGTCCAGCTGGATATCATCAAAATCCTCCACGATCTCCACGCCTTGTGATTCCAGCGTATCGTAAAATTTCTCAATATGCTCCGGGTCAAATTCCAACTCGCCCAACGCGTCCAGAATTTCCTTGGTGCTGAGCTGGCCCTTGCTTTTTCCGATCTCCAACAGATCTCTGATCACCGTTTTCTTATCCGGCTGTGCTCCCATTATTACCATTCCTTTCTAATTTCCCCGGCCGCCCCGCTTTCCGCGGGGCTCCGTTTCTCACTTCTGTTTTCTCAACTCATCGAAATACTGTTTCAGTTCTTCTGGTGAGGCGTTTTGTACTTTCTTCGGGTCAGAAAAGCCCCGCTCGTGCAAAATGATCCGCATATATTCTTCCACATCCGCCCAGGTAGGAGGAGCATCGCTCCGCTCGGTCAAAATGCGGGTCAGCTCCGATACCTCATCCTGGGTGAGCTCCTCAAAAAAATCGGTGAGAGAAACGTCGCCATATATAGTTTTCCCCAACAAAATGGCGTATACTCTGCGATTCCAGTCTGTCACGAACTTTTCCGGCGGCAGTTTTTCCCGCAGCTCCCGGGCCTTATCCTGATGCCGGAACAAAAACGCGATCACGCTCTCTTCCGCCAAAGCCGCTTTCAAATTTTTCTCTTTTTCCGTGTTTAACGCGGAACGGGCGGCCGTGACCTGCTGCTGGGAACGGATCAGCTCCCGCTTCTTTTTTCGATTTTCCTGGGCCGCCAGCCGCCCGACGGTATCCAAAATACTGTCCTTTCCCACCCCGGTTTCCTGGGAAAGCCGGCCCGCGTACACATCGCGCTCCATTTTGTCCAGCTTTGCCAGCACGTTTTCCGAGGCGTCCCGCAGGTAGCGAAGCTTTTCGTCCTCTGTGGAAAGATCGTATTTCGCCTTTATTTTTTCCAGCCGGTACTCCGTATCGTTTCCGCCCGCCTCCAGAAGCTGTTTGAAACGAAGGGGTCCCTCCGCGCCGTAGGTTTTCATGAATTCGTCCGGGTCCTTATTGCCCGGCACCGTGATCACCCGCACCCGGAGCCCGGTGTTTTTCAAAATGGGGATCGCCCGCTGGGTGGCCCTTTGCCCCGCCTCGTCGGAATCGTAGCAGATCACCGCCTCGTCCGCGTAGCGCCGAATGATCCTGGCCTGTTCCTCCGTGAGAGAGGTGCCCAGGGAAGCGATGGCATTGGAAAAACCCGCCCGGTGCAGGGCGATCACGTCCATATAGCCCTCCGCCAGAATCAGCTGCCGGGAGCCGGAATCCTTCGCCAAGTTCATGGCGAACAGCCCGCTGCTTTTGTGATACACCGGCGTGTCCGTGGTATTGATGTATTTGGGCTTTTCATCGGTAAGCACCCGGCCGCCGAAGGCCACCACGTTTCCCCGAAGGTCAAAAATGGGGAACATCACGCGGCCCCGGTATCTGTCGTATGGGTGGCCCCGCTGGGAAATCCGGGCCACGTCCGCCGCCGTCATTTCCTCCTGGGTATAGCCCTTTGCCTTCAGGTGGTTTACTAAAGCGAAACCGCTGTCCGGCGCATAACCCAGGCCGAACCGGCGGATCGTTTGAGGATCCAGCCCCCGGCCCCGCAAATAGGCAAGCCCCGCCTTTCCCTCCGGCGTGGAAAGTGTTTTATAAAAGAAGCGGCCCGCTTCCCGGTTGATTTCCAAAATTCTGGTGCGCAGCCGGGACATGCTGTCGTCCACGCCGTCCTCCGGCACGGTCATGCCCGCCCGCTGGGCAAGCCACCGCACCGCGTCGGGAAAGGCCAGGTTTTCCACGCCCATGACGAACTGGAACACGCCCCCTCCCTTATTGCAGCCAAAACAGTAAAAGGAATTATTTTCCGGATAAATATTGAAGGAGGGCGTTTTCTCATTGTGGAAGGGGCACAGCCCCAAAAGTGTTTTCCCCCGCCGCTTCAGATCCACATAGGAGGAAGCGATATCGGCAATGGGGCTGCGGGAATCCAGTTCCCGCAGAAATTCCGGCGGGAAGGGCATATCAGTTCCTCCTTTGCTTGATTTTAGATACTGGATGTTACATTTTAATCCGATAAATTCCAGGCTTTCGGAATGAAGAGATCCTCATAGCAGGCCACGGCATAGTGGTCAGTCATACCCGCCACATAATCACAGGCGGCCGTTTCCTTTCCCTCCCGTTCGGCGATCTCCTTCATATAATCCGGCAGATGGTCGGGGTTCAGGAAATGGGCAAACAGGCTTTGGACGATATGGGGAACCTTCTTTTCCTCTTTCTTGGCGTACTCGTTCAGATAGACCGCCTCAAACATAAAGGCGCTCAACTCATCGTAGGCCTGAAAGGTTTCCTCGTCCATATCGACGCGTCCATCAAAGCTGTTTTCCACCACAGCTTTGATCAGGGTGGTGATCCGCTTTGTTTTGGAATCTCCCAGCACCCTGGTAATGCGCCGGGGAATATCTCTTTCCCGCATGACTCCCGCCCGAATGGCGTCGTCAATATCGTGGTTTATGTAGGCGATCTTATCCGCCCAGCGAATGATCTTCCCCTCGGCGGTATCGGCCTCTGTACCGGCGGTGTGGCACAAAATTCCGTTGCGCACCTCATAGGTCAGGTTCAGGCCCCGGCCGTCCTTTTCCAGGCGATCCACCACCCGGACGCTTTGCTCGTAATGGCGAAAGCCCCCGTCCATCACGGCGTTTAACGCCCGCTCACCGGCATGGCCGAAAGGCGTGTGCCCCAGATCGTGGGCAAGAGCGGCGGCCTCGGTGAGATCCTCATTGAGCCGCAGAGCTCTGGCGATGGTTCTGGCGATCTGCGAAACCTCCAGGGTATGGGTAAGCCGGGTACGGTAATGGTCGCCTTCGGGAGCCAGGAACACCTGAGTTTTATGCTTTAAGCGCCGAAAGGACTTGCAATGAATGATCCGGTCCCGGTCCCGCTGGTAGGGAGTGCGCAGCTGGCATTCCTCTTCCGGGCGTTCCCTGCCCTTTGTGGCGTCGGAAAAGGCCGCCCAGGGCGACAATGTTTCCCGCTCCAACCTTTGTGTTTCCTCACGCACCGTCATCATGCAGCCTCCCCTCCGGCGTTTTGCTGTTGTGATTCTTCTCAGCCTTTCTGTTTCTTTATACGCTTTTTTCGGGAAAAATACTTTTCCAAAGCTGAAATTTTTTCAATTTTTTCTCCTTTCCCCTTGACAGCCTAAAAAGCAGGGCGTATAATCCAACTGTACTAGTACAAATAATACAGATGGAGGTGACGCGGTGTTTTCCATTGATTATAAAAGCGGAATACCTATTTCCGAGCAGATCTGCCGCAGCGTAGTGAAGCTGGGAGCCGCCGGCGCTTTTGGGGAAACCGGGCAGCTGCCCTCTGTGCGATGGGTGGCGCGGGAGTTGGGGATCAATCCCAACACGGTTCAAAAAGCGTATTCCATGCTGGAGCGGGACGGGATCATCCATTCCCTGCCGGGAAAGGGATCCTTTCTCGTAAGCGGCGAAAGCCTTCAGGAGAAACGCCGCCGGGAAGCACTGGAAAAACTGGAAAGCGCCCTTTTGGAGGGCTTGGAGTGCGGCGTTTCACCGAAGGAGATCAACCAAACGGTAAAAAAGGCCCTTTCGGCTGTTTCGGAAGCGCCGGAACAGCTTTCCGAAAACGACCATAAAGGAGGGAACGGGAAATGATAGAACTCAAAGGCCTGCAAAAGGCATTTGGCGATATTTTGGCACTGAACGGACTTACGCTTTCTGTGAATACCGGCAGTATTTTCGGGCTGATCGGCTCCAACGGGGCGGGAAAATCCACCCTGCTGCGAATTCTGGCGGGCGTATACCGGCCTACCGCTGGAGAAGCGCTGGTCGATGGCCAGCCGGTATGGGAAAACCAGGCGCTGAAAGCGCGGCTGCGGTTTTTAGCGGACGATCTGTGGCTGCCCCCGCAAAGCTCAATTTTGGAGCTGGGAAAGCGCTTTTCCGGGCTTTATCCCACCTGGGACGAAGGGTATTTCGGGCGGCTGTGCAAGCTGTTCCCGGTAAATGAAAAAGCAAGGCTTGGCACGCTGAGTAAGGGAAACCGCCGTCAGGCGGGGATCCTTCTGGCCCTCGGCTCCCGGCCGGAGCTCCTGCTTTTAGATGAGCTTTTCGACGGGCTTGACCCGGTGGTACGGCACCTGACGAAAAAGGTGCTGGCGGACGAGGTGGCAGACCGCCGAATGACGGTGGTGCTGGCTTCCCACAACCTGCGGGAAATGGAAGACTTCTGCGATTCCCTGGCGCTGCTGCACAAGGGCGGGCTGGTGCTGGAGCAGGAGCTGGACGAAATGAGCCTGTGCCTGCACCGGTTCCAGGCGGTGTTTCGGGAAATGCCGGAGATTTCCGCGCTGAAGGAAAAGATCTGTATTACAAGCAGTGAAAAGAACGGCTCCATGCTGACCTTTGTGGCACGGGGCCGGGAAGAGGAAATTCTGGAAGCCCTGGATCAGTTCTCCCCCACGTTCCGGGAAAGCATACCCCTCTCTCTGGAAGAGGTATTTATCAGTGAAATGGAGGCGGCCGGTTATGACATCGACAATATTCTCGGATAAAAGCAATTCCAAAAGGGAATTTTTCACCGTGCTTCGGTGGCAGCTGCGCAAATGCCTGCCCCTGACGCTGCTCTATGCCGCGGTGGAAATGATTTTCGGCTGCTGGCCTCCCCATCACTTTGTTTCAGATAATCTGATCGCCATGACGGTTCCGATCATTGCCTTTTCCGCCATAGCTCCTCTGCTGCTGTTGGGCGAATGCTTCAGCCGCCGGCAGGCCGATACCATGTATGCCCTGCCGGTTTCCAGGGGAAGCTGGTACTTGACCGCCCTTCTGGCCGGGCTGATCTCCCTGTGGGCGCCGCTGGTTCTTTCCCTGAGTACAAGGCAGCTTCTGTGCATTCCTGATACCGGCCTGCATCTGGGCGCCCTGGGCTTCTTCTCAATTTCTCTGATGCTTCTGGGAGCGGCGGTATTTCTGTTTTTCTGCCTGATCGCGGCAGGCAGCGGCGGCCTACTGAGCTATGCGGTGAATACCTTTCTGCTTTCCGTCTGCTGGCCCATCGGAATCGCCTGCTTTCTTGTTCTCATGTCGCACACCCTGCCGGTGGGTTCTCTTCCCGGTCTGCTGGAAAAGAGCCTGATTCAGGTTTTGTCCCCGCCGGTAGCCCTGTTCCAAAGCGGAATCTCCAAACCGCTAATCTGGGAGCTGGTTTACTGGGCCCTGGCCGCCGTGGTGCTGGCCCTTGGCGGGCGGGCGCTGTACCGCCGCCGGGGAAGCGAAACGACTGGAACCTTTTCTACCCGCAAGCCTCTGGAGCTGGCAGTGAGAACGGAAGCGGCGCTGCTGGCGGCCGCCTTCATCGGTCAGGCCGTGGAGAGCATGAGCACCACAGATTGGATTCCGGAAGTGGAGCTGGAGGGCGGCTATGTCAGCGGCAACGGATTTTTCGGTACCTTCGGGATTCCCCTGGTACTGGGCTCTATTGCCCTGGCCCTGCTTTTTGCGTGGCTTTTCACCGAGCTTTTGTACCACAGAAGCGTCAGACGGCTGAAAAAGCACCTTCCGGCATTGCTGGTTCCCCTGGCGGTCACCGTTTGCGCCCTGGGGGCGGTGTCTACCGGCCTGGGGCTGGATATGCCTACCGAAATGGAAGCCGTCAACGCGGTTCGCCTAGAGGGAGAATTCTTTGGGAGAAACGATTTCCACACTTACTCCATGCTGGCCGAAACAGGGGAGGTATCCCGGGAAGATCTCTCTTCGGCCGCCTGTTACAGATTTGAAGCCGAAGCATACAGCCCGGAGCTGCTGGAAAAGGTAAAAAACTTACAGGAAAAATGGATCGCGCTGGAACGGGCCAACCAGTACCCCTACCTGCCGGGCCGCAGAGCCTACGAACGCCGAAACGGCTTTGCCCTTACTCTTTACGGCACAAGGGATATCTCCACATGGAACTGCTCCTATCAAGGCCGGCACACAGAAGAGACAGACGCTTTGTATGAGGAATGCGCTGCCCTGGCCAATGAGCTCGCCACCTCAGAGGAGCTGATCAGCGGCATGCTGCCGGTATGCGCCATCGACGCCCTGAGCGGCATAGAAAAAATCAAATTGGATCCGGCCGCCGAGCAGAAGGAGACCGAGCTTCACGGCTATCAAAACATGGAAGCGACCTATACCAGGCTGAGCTATGAAACCAGAAAGCCTGGGGAAAATCCGGTGCGCGTTTCCAGCCTGCCAAAGAACTTTCCAGAGAAGCTGGAAGCGGCCTTGAGAAGTGACCTGGAGCATGAAAGGCTGCCCACTTGGAAGGATTTCAACCGGCTTGAAGAGGAAAAAGGCGTTCAGCAGGTTTATGAGCTGCGATACGCTTACGGAGCCCCCTTTACCGCCCGGGGCGGCGTGCTGGATCACGCGGAGCCCGCCAAAGGAAAAGAGCTGAGACTCTATTCCGAGTACGCCGAGGCTTGGGTGCTCCGGATATGGCCCCAAATGACGGAGACCTATGCTCTGCTGGAAAGCACGTTGGCGAAATAGAGCGTTTCCACGTTTGGAAATGCAGCAAAGAGGGTTCCTTGCAGTTTTCTGCAAGGAACCCTTTTTGCTGCTGGATGCCAGATTCTAGATGCTGGATGAAGGGCAGGGATAGAGGGGTAAATGATAGTTTTGCACACAGTCCCCCATTGTCATCCTGAGGAACGCAGTGACGAAGGATCTCGTCTTTTGCTTTTCGTTATAAGGGCGAGATTCTTCGCTTCGCTCAAAATGACAGAAGGAAAATGCGTGCCCCGCCGCCAACTCCAATTCAGCGACTCTGCTTTTGCCTTTTTAATTGCTCATTGCTCATTTCTCATCGCCCTTACGCTTCGGTAAATTCAAAGAAGCGCTTTCCCTCTTCCCGGAGCACACAGGTTCCAGCGGTGGCGTCGGCCAGGCGTTTTTCCAGGGCCCCCAGGGACTCCGGGGCCAGGTGGAACCGAATGGTAACGTCTTCCAGAAATTCCGTATCGTCTATCACACCGCCGTTTTCCGGGATCACGCCCTGCACTCTGCCGTAAGAGGAATAGTCACAGGAGACGGACAGCAGCAGGCATTCCCGCATGGTGATCTTTTTTGCCGCCGAAAGGGCGATGGAGGCCGTATGGGAATAGGCGCGGATCAGGCCGCCCCCGCCCAGCAGAATACCGCCGAAATACCGGGTGGCCACCACTACCGTATCGGTGACACCCGCTTTCTTCAGGGTGTCCAGCACAGGAATTCCTGCCGTGCCTTGTGGCTCGCCGTCGTCGGAAAACCGCTGAACGCCGCTTTCGCGGAGAATGTACGCGTACACATTGTGGGAAGCGTCCCAATATTTCGTTTTCAGGGCCGCGATAAAGCTCAGGGCCTCCTCCTCGGTTTTTACCGGGCGGCAGGAGCCGATAAAGCGGGACTTCTTTTCCACAAACTCGTCCCGCCCCTCTTCCTTTACCGTAAGATACTCCATGGCGCTTTTCCCCTCCCTTTACGGAACAACGGGCGGCGCAAATCGCGCCGCCCGTGAGCGTGTCGAAAAAAGCTTTTCGCCACGCTCAAACTTCTTGCGGAAATCAAAGATTTCCGCAAGAAGTTCTGATTGAAACGCGAGAGAGGGACCCTGATGGTCCCCTCTCACACTCTTCCCCCTTCCGTTTCTTACGGTTAGAGGGTTTATCGACAGCCTGAACGGGCGGCGCAAATCGCGCCGCCCGTCAACTTTTCTTACTTTTTGTCCGTCATGCCGTAACGCTTCTTAAACATATCCACGCGGCCGCTGGTATCTACCAGCTTCTGCTTGCCCGTAAAGAACGGGTGGCACTTTGAACATATTTCGACCTTGATATCCTTCTTGGTGGAACGTGTTTTGATCACGTTGCCGCAAGCGCAGGTGATGGTGGTCTCCTGATAGTCGGGATGTATATTCTGCTTCATTCTGGGTTTCACCTCTTTACGGACGATACTCTGATTTCAAAGGCTAAGCTTTTGCAGGCTTTGAACTAAGTAATTTTAGCACACTCTGCGAAAAAATGCAAGAAAAATTTTCAGAAATTCTTTTCAAATCGTCTCTCAAAGGAAATTGCATCAATCGTTCTGTCCAAAATTTTTTTCGTAATCCTCGTAATTGCCATACTTGCGCCAGATATCGATCATCATTTCATACCGCTCCAGGGGCAGGCCGGTATAGGCGCAGTTGGAGGTGGAGAACACATAGCCCCGGCCGTTCGCCATACCCTCCCGCAGAGAACGCAGCACGTCTTCCCGGCATTCCTCGTCCGTGCCGGTTTGCAGCAGAGCACAGCTTACGTTACCCACCAAAGCAATATCCGGCCCAACGATCTTCCGCACCTCGGGGATCGTCACGCCGCCCTGGGGATCCAGGGAATGAATGGCATCGGGCTTACAATCGGCCATCTGCTTGACAATGGGCATGATGTTGCCGTCGGTATGCTTGATGGTGTAATAGCCCATTTCCCGATACCCGGCGATCACGTCCCGCAGGTAGGGAACGATCAGCTCATCAAATTTTTCCGGGCTGAAGAAGGGGTTCGTGTTAAAGCAGTAATCGGCGCACATGGTGAAGCCGTCCACCAGATGTCCCATCTGATGAAGCTTCGCGGCGGTTTCCAGGCACTCCTCCAGCCGGCGCTTGGAGATCTCATTGAGCTTTTCCGGCTCCTCATACATCTGCTCGGAGAATTCCATCATGTGGTCCCCATCGGGAATGGACCAGGTGGGGTCGCCGTGCATCATGATGTAATACTCGTCTCCGCTTTTTTCCCGAATCAGCTCCAAAAGCCACTGGGTGCTCTCCAGGTCTCCGGGGTTCGGCTGCACGAAGATGGCGCTGTGATCGTACCGCTTGGCGATATCGAGATAGAGCTGGGCCATTTCGTTCATGTGCAGGTTCCGCTCTGTCCGGCTCATCTGCTTCCACTGGGCGTAATGCCGCTGGGAATCGTGCACCTTGCCGAAGGCCTCCATGGTCAGGAAAAACACCAGCTCAAAGGTGGGTACCTGGCCGCCGATGGGCTCGCACCTCAGGGTTTTAATAAAACGCTCGCGATGTGTCATAGGCTTCCTCTCCAAATCTCCCGGTCAGGCCGGGTGAGATACGAGGCTATTATACCAACTGAGCAAAGAAAAGCAAGCCACTTTCACAAAGTTTTCGAAAAATTTAGAGCTTTCGTTTTTTCCAGTATGCGGCATGGAACAGAAATCCGAAAAGGACGGTTCCCCCGGCCGCCAGGTAGGTCGCCGTATACCCGGCGCTTGCGGAAAGAACGCCCCACAGCATGACGCTGATCCCTCCGCCGATATCGCCCGCCAGCATAAAGGCCGTGTTGGCAACGCCCCGGCGCTCTCCGGGAATGGTGAGCATCACCTCCGCCTGCAAAAGCTGGGTGACCGCCGTGATCCCGACGCCGGTCAAAACGGCGGAAATCAGCATCAGCAGCATGCGGTGGAAAACCGCGATCAAAGCGGTTCCGCCCGCCGCCAGCAGCAGGCCGGTGAAAACGCAGGCACGCTTGGAGAAGCGCGAGATCACACGTCCCATCAGCAGCCGGGCGCAAATCACCGTCAGGTTATTCACAAGGAAGTACAGGCTGATCTGCTCCAGCCCGCGGCTCAGGCCGCAGGGAGTGAGGAAGCTGTCTATAGCGGATTTACTCGTCAAGGCAAAAAGATTCACGGCGGAGGGCAGCAAAATCAGGACCAAAAGGCTTCCCTTCAGCCCGGAGCCTGTCTTCTCCCGCTCTGGCTTCCTTTCTTCTCCCCTGCTTTCCGGGCGGCGATAATGATCCCGGACAAAGAAGGACAGCATAAAGGCAGTCAGCCCCAGCACAGCAGCGGAAAGGAACATAGTCACCGCGCCGAAGGTATTGTAAACCCAAAGCCCGATCGTGGGGGCAACGGCAAAGGTGACGGAGCTGGACACGCCGAAAAAACCGATGGCGTCCACCATCAGATCCTCCGGGGCAATGTCCGATACCATAGCGGGCGGCACAGGGAAAAACACGCCCTGGGTAAACCCGCACAGCACCCGCAGGAAAAACAGAGTGTTCAGATCTTTCGTAAAGCAGAAGAGAACAGCGTTTAAGGCATACAGCCCGCTGCCCAGCACCAGCAGCTTTTTTCGCCCCAGCCTGTCGATCAGGGGCGCTATGATCACCCTGGTGACCATGCCCAGCACAGTAAGGCCGGTCATCATCAGCCCGGTCAGGGCGTTGGTTCCACCCAGATCCAGCACATACACCGGCAGCAGGGAAATGAAAATGCTGTTGGGGTAGGAAGCCAGGGTGCTGATCAGCAGCACCAGTACAAAATCCCGGTTCCACAATCCGCGGGAAAACATGGTGGAATGCATAACTATCTCCTCAATACCAATCGTGTTTTTCGTTTCTGTCCAGGGCATTAATACGCCGCATCTCTTCCTCTGTCAGTTCAAAATCGTACAGCTCCGTATTTTCCTGAATATGGTCTGGGTCAGAGGAGCCGGGAATCACTGCCACGCCCTTTTGCAGATTCCAGCGGAGGATCACCTGGGCCGGAGACTTCCCGTGCGCCCGGGCGATTTCCGAAATCACCGGATCGTCCAGCAGCTCCGCCGTATGGCCCCGCCCGCCCAGCGGGTACCAGCCCTGTACCACAATCCCCTTTTCCTGGATATAGGGGATCACGTCATTTTCCTGATAATAGGGGTGGATCTCATTCTGCACCAGCGCGGGCGTAACGGTAACCTGGGGCAGGAAGCTTTCCAGCTCCTCCACATACCAGTTGGAAAGCCCGATGGAGCGGATCTTCCCCTCCGCCGCCAGCTTTTCCATGGCCCGGTAAGCCTTGACGTCGTTGGGATCCGGGTGATGCAGAAGCATCAGATCCACATAACCGATATCCAGCCGATCCAGACAGGCCTGAATAAACCGCTCCGGATCCGCCATTTCCGTGCCGGGATAGATTTTTGTGGTCACAAAAATTTCCTCCCGCTCGATCCCCTGCTCTGCCATGGCCTCCCGGATCGCCCGGCCCACCTCCGCCTCGTTTCCGTAAGCAGAGGCCGTATCGATCAGGCGGACGCCGCTTTTCAGCGCGGCCTTGATGGAATTCACACAGGTATCGCCGTGAAGGCTGTAGGTTCCCAGCCCGTTTACTGGCATGGAATAGCCGCTGTTCAGCAGCACGGTTCCCGTTTCCAAATCAAAGCCGCCCGCTTTATCAGCGGAGGGTCCCGGCGCCCCGGGCTCTTCCTTCTCTCCGGGAGACGGAGACGGCGTTTCCGGCTTCAGATAACGATACAGCATAACGCACAGCTCCCCTCGGGTAATGGGGGCTTTGGGGACAAAATGGTTCTGTCCCCGCCCGCTGACGATCCCCTGCTCTCTGGCCCAGCCTACCGCCTCCGCCGCCCAGGCTGAAATGGAGGCGGCGTCCGCGAAGGCCCGGGCGTTTTCCGGCTTGGGCGAGCCCGCGTACCGCCACAGGATCGCCGCCGTCTGTTCCCGGGTGACCCGCTCTTCCGGGCCAAAGCGCCCATTGCCGAAGCCCGCCACGATCTGCCGCTGCGCCGCCCAGGAGATCCCGTTTACATAATAGGCTCCCGGCCGCAGATCCGTAAACCCGGAGCTTCCGGTTACCGCCGGGCTTCCCGCTGCACGGTAAAGCACCGCTGCCAGCATGGCGCGGGTCATAGAGCTGTTGGGAGAAAAGGTGGTATCTGTCGTTCCGTACATAAGTCCCTGTTCCCGCAGATAGGTCACCGCCTCCCCGTACCAGCTCCCGGCGGGAACATCGGAAAAAGCGCTGCCAAAAACATCGGAGGCTCCAGTTTCCCGGCTTTCCGGCAAAGCGCTTTCCGTGTTTTGAGAAACGGTCTGTTCGGAAAGAACGCTTTGCGAGCCGTCCGCTTTCCTGCCTCCGTTCAGTCCCGAAGCGCATGCCGTGCTTTGCAGCAGCAGTGCAAGGAGAAAAAGCAAGGCGATCCTTCTTTTCATAAACCGCATTCCTCTCTTTCAAAATACTGTTTTCAGGAAAGCTTCAGCTTCTTCTGAAAATCCTTCATCGCTTCCGAAATTTTAATTTGCTGTGGGCAAACCTTTTCACAGCTTCCGCACCCAATGCAGGCCGAGGGCTGCTTTTCCGCCGGTACCGCCTGCAGCGCCATGGGCGCGATAAATCCGCCGCCTGTAAAGCTGTGCTCGTTGTAAAGACTCAAAAGCGAGGGGATATCCAGCCCCTTGGGACAGTGACCGGTACAGTAGCGGCAGGCGGTACAGGGTAAGATTCCGTCCATCATGCCGCTCGCGATGGAAAGAAGGGCGTTCCATTCCGTTTCCGAAAGGGGCTTCTCCTCCGAGAAGGTGGCAATGTTTTCCCGCAGCTGCCGGAAATTGGACATGCCGGAAAGCGTCACCGTTACGCCGGGAACCGTTTGCAGGAATCGGAAGGCCCAGGCCGGTATCGTTTCCTCCGGGCGCAGGGCCTTTAAGGCTTTTTCCGCGCTTTCCGGCAGCGCCGCCAGCTTGCCGCCCCGCACCGGCTCCATGACCCACAGGGGAAGCCCGTATTCCTTCAGCAGCTCCACCTTGGCCCTGGCGTCCTGCAGGATCCAGTCCACATAGTTCAGCTGAAGCTGGCAAAACTCCATTCCGTCTCCGTAAGCCTCCAGAAACCGTTTGATCACATCATAGCCGCCGTGGGCCGAAAAGCCCAGATGGCGGATCCTTCCCTTTTTCTTCTGCTCCGTCAGGTAGGAATAGATCCCATACGCCTCTTCGTCCAGATAAGCGTCGATATTCATTTCACAAACATTGTGAAAGAGATAAAAATCGAAATATTCCACGCCGCATTTTTCCAGCTGCTTTTCAAAAATCTCCTGAACCTTCGGCATATTGGAAAGGTCATAGCCGGGAAATTTGGTGGCAAGAAAGAAGCTTTCCCGGGGATAACCTGACAGGGCCTTTCCCAGCACGGTCTCCGAATTCCCGTTGTGATAGCCCCAGGCGGTATCGTAGTAATTGATCCCCTGCTCCATGGCGTAGGCTACCATTTCTTTCACAGCCTCCGTGTCAATGACGCCGTCGTCTCCGTTTTTGGTAGGCAGCCGCATGGCCCCCATACCCAGGGCGGAAAGCTTTTTCCCCTGAAAATCCTTATAAATCATTGTATTTTCCTCCGTTTCTATGGATTTTCCCTTTTCTCTTTTTCCAGCAGATACAGCAGGTCATCCAGGCAGTCCAGTTTTTTCTGTTCCCCGTGGATCGCCTCCAGCAAGGCGGCCCGGTGCTTTCTCAGCAGCTTTTTCTGCTCCCGGAAGGCATGCTGGGAACGCAGCCGCAGATATCGTTCGATCAACTCGCTTTCACACCCGGCGTCCTGCAAAATCTGAATCACCGCTTCCCGGGACGCCTGCTTTTCTTCCATGCCGCCTTCACACGCCTTTCTCCGCTCTTCACAGCTGAAATTCTAGCACGCCGCATAAGATATCGCAAATGCTTAGTTTCTATACATGAAATGCTTGACAGGCATATCACACTTTGCTACAATCACATGTATAGAAAGCATTTGGGAGGGCGTTGCCTTGGAGCTGAGAGTATTGCGATACTTTCTGGCGGTGGCCAGAGAGGAGACGATCACAGGGGCGGCAAATCTGCTGCATGTGACCCAACCCACCCTTTCCCGGCAGATCCATGACCTGGAGCAGGAGCTGGGGCAGAAGCTTCTGGTTCGGGGCAGCCACCGGGTATCCTTGACACCGGCCGGCATGCTTCTGCGCAAAAGGGCGGAGGAGATCGTTTCCATGGTGGATAAAACAGAGGGAGAGTTCAGCGCCATAGACACGGAAATTGCCGGAGACGTGTATATCGGCGGCGGCGAGACCCGCGGCCTGTTCCTCATTGCCCAAACCGCCAGGGAGCTGCGGGAGGAATACCCGGGCGTGCGCTATCACCTTTACAGCGGAAATTCTCAGGACGTTGCCGAGCGGCTGGAAAAGGGGCTTCTGGATTTCGGGGTTTTTGTCCACCCCGCCGACCTTTCCCGCTATGAAAGCCTGGAGCTTCCGGAGAAAGAGCGCTGGGGAGTCGTGATACGCAAGGACGATCCCCTGGCGCAAAAAAAGGCCGTCCGCAGAGAGGAGCTTGCGGATCAGCCCTTGATCGTTTCCCGGCAGGCCATGGAGGCAGGGCGCGACAACGCCTATGCCCGCTGGTTTGGAGAGTCCTTTGAAGCGCTGAATATTTCCACCACCTTTAACCTGGTTTACAACGCCGCCCTTATGGTAGAAGCCGGGCTGGGCTGCGCCCTGACCATTGACAGGCTGGTAAATATCTCCCCGGAAAGCGCTTTGACCTTTCGCCCCTTAGAGCCAAAGCTGGAAACGGGGCTGAGCCTTGTGTGGAAAAGGCATCAGGTCTTTTCCGCCGCCGCAGAGGCCTTTCTGGAAAGGCTGAAGAGCAAATGCGCTTCCGCGTGAAATGGGGAATCAGGGAGAGACAGGGCGGTAAATTTTAGTTTAATGAACTAGTCGTTAGCTGTTAGTTGTTAGTCGTTAGAAAAGGGAAAGTTCTCTTTTTTGTCATTCTGAGGAACAAAGTGACGAAGAATCTCGTCCTTAATTCCAGGGCAAAAGGGCAAAGAACGAGATTCTTCGCTTCGCTCAGAATGACAAGAGGGTGGTGTGCAGATAACCGCTAAATTCCAATTTAGCAAGCGACGGCCCTCGCTCCTTCTCATTGCTCATTCCCAATTCCTCTATTGTATAGTAAAAGCCGGGCTCCACATTTTACGCGGATCGCCCGGCTTTTACTTTTCCATAAGCTCCTGCCGCAGATAGAGCAGCAGCTTTTTTTCTCTTCGGCTGACCTGCACCTGGGTCATTCCCAGCAGGCCGGCGGTGACCGTTTGTGTTTTTCCCTGAAAATAGCGGTATTCGAGGAGCTTTTTGTCCCGCTCCTCCAGGGTGTGGAGCAGCTCGTACAGGGTAAGCCGCTCTGTCATTTTTTCCTCCGGGGCTTCCACCGGGATCTCCAGCTCTCCGCTTTCATCACCGCTGAGGGAAACGGGGGCTTGAGAAACGCCCAGCGCCAGCGCCGCCTTTTCCACTGGCACGCTCAAGAGCTTCGCCACCTGGGCCACCGTGGGGCTTGTTCCCTCTTTTTCCCGAAAAGCCTCCTCCGCCTCCCGGGCCTTTTTTCCCAGCTCCTGCATGCCCCGGGAAACGCGAACAGGCCGCCCAACGCGAAACAGCAGGCGGATCTCCCCCAAAATGACCGGCACGGCATAGGTGGAAAATTTCACGCCCCGTTCCCAGTCAAAATGCTCGGCCGCTTTGATCAGCCCCACACAGCCCGCCTGAAACAGATCCTCATACTCCACGCCCTTTCCGGAAAAACGCCGGGCGCACAGGTGTACAAGGCCCATGTTTTCTTCCACAAAGCCGTCGGAGCAATGCTTCGTTTGGCAGACAAGCATAGCTATGCCTTTGTCTCAAAGAGCTTTGTCAGGGTGACGCTGGTGCCCTTGCCGGGCGCAGAGCTCACCCGCACTCTGTCGCAAAAGCTTTGCATCACGGAAAAGCCCAGGCCCGCCCGTTCTTCGCCGCCGGTAGTGTACAGGGGCTCCATGGCCTGCCGGATATCCGAAATGCCGCAGCCCTTATCCCGAATGCGTACCACCGCCTTGCCGTTTTCAAAAAGTTTCACAGTTATGTAAACCATTCCGAGCTTTTCCCGATAGCCGTGTACAATGGCGTTTGTCACCGCCTCGGAAACGGCGGTCTTCAGCTCCGTCAGGTCGGATACCGTGGGGTCCAGCTGGGCGAGAAAGGCCGATACCGCCGCCCGGCCGAAGCTCTCATTCACGGAGTTGGAGGGGAAGCAGATCTGCGTTTGATTCACCGGCTTCATCATGTTATCCCGCCCTCCTTTCTATTGCGGCAATGGATTCTATTCCGGAAAGCTCCACCATCTTATTCAGGTAGGGGGACAACCCGCACAGCACCACATGGCCCTTCCAAAAGCGGTACAGACGCACTCTTCCCAGAATCAGCCCTACGCCGGAGCTGTCCATAAAGGGCACGTCCGAAAAATCCAGACGCAGGCAATAGGGCTTCAGCTTTTGAGAGGTATCGTCGATCTGCTCCCGCATTTCCCTGGCGTTGTGGTGGTCGATCTCCCCGCTGAGCCGGGCGGTAAGCACGCCGTCCTTGTAACTGAGCTGCACGTTCATACGATCACATTCCTTCCAAAATTTTAGTTTTCAGATGGCAGAGCTTCGTGATGTTCCGCAAAAAAGAAAGTCCTGAAAAGAACGGCTTGTCCGCTCTTTTCAGGACTATTTTACTGTGTGAAACACAAATATTTTGGGGAAGCATGTCAAAGGCAAAGAAAAGTTCCTTCCGCTTTTCCTCGTCTATCCGGCAGGAGCAGTCAGCTCTACATGATTTCCCTCGCTGTCTACAAATTCCGAGACCCAGTTATCCCCGATTTTTGTCAGGGGGAAACAAACCGTCAAGCCCTTCAGCTTTCTTTTCAGCGTCTCAAGGTTTTCCACCTTAACACTAGGCAGGCAATTACTGCCAAAAGTGTGCTCTTCCCCCATTTTTTCATAGGCGAAAAGGCCCCACTGAAAACCGCCGACGTGAAAATCGCTGTAGACCTCATCTTTTATCGTAACAGACATTTCAAAAAATTTTTCGTAAAATTCAATCGCTCGATCCATATCCTTCACGCACAGGTAAAGAGAGCCTATTTTGCAATTCATGGACCGTCCCTCACTGAAACGCTTTCAAAGACTCTTCAATCAGGCGCACTTTTTCCCGAAGCTTTTCGGCGTTGTCCCTTACTCCATCGATCACCTTCTGGGGGGCTTTGCCGATAAAGGTTTCGTTTTGAAGCTTTGCTTCGGCATTCGCGAGCTGCTTTTTCGCGCCCTCCAGCTCCTTCCGGAGCCGGGCGGTCTCGGCGGCTTTATCCACCAGGTCGTCCATGGGCAGATAGCCCTTGCAGGCGGCGGTGACCACTGTGACCGCGCCGTCCACGGAGAAGGCTTCTCCGATCTCCAGCCCGCTGCAATAGGCCAGGCGGAGAATGGCCTCCCGCTCTGTTTCAAAGGCGGCGGGGGAAGCGGTTTCCACATACAGATGGGCTTTTCTGGAGGGCGGCACATTCATTTCACTGCGGCGGGTACGCACAGCGGTGATCAGCTCCATGACCTTGGCCATTTCCGCTTCCTCCTCCGGGAAGCAGAGAGCCTTGTCATAAACCGGCCAGGGAGCAACGATCAGAGCCTCTCCCTCGTGGGGCAGGCTTTGCCAGATCTCCTCCGTGATAAAGGGCATAAAGGGGTGCAGCAGCTTTAAGGTATTGCTCAGCACCCACACCAGCACCTGCCGGGTATTTTGGGCGTCCGCCTCATCTTCGCCGTTCATGCGGATCTTGGCGAGCTCAATGGTCCAATCGCAGAAATCGTCCCACAGGAAATCGTAAAGCTTCGCCACGGCGATGCCCAGCTCAAATTTCTCCAGATTTTCCGTCATTTCCTTTGTGACGGACATAAAACGGCTGAGGATCCACTTATCCTCCAGGGAAAGCGTTTCCGGCAGGGCGCAGGGCACGTCTTTTCCATCGATGTTCATGTGAATGAACCGAGCGGCGTTCCAAAGCTTATTGGCAAAGTTCCGGCTGGCGGCCACCTTTTCATCAGAGAAGCGCATATCGTTTCCGGGGCTGTTTCCCGTTACCAGTGTAAAGCGCAGGGCATCCGCGCCGTACCGGTCAATGACCTCCACGGGGTCAATGCCGTTGCCCAGGGACTTGCTCATTTTTCTGCCCTGGGCGTCCCGGACAAGGCCGTGGAAAAACACGGTCTTAAAGGGAGCCTCTCCCATGTGCTCCAGGCCGGAGAAGATCATTCTGGCCACCCAGAAGAAAATGATATCGTACCCGGTAACCAGGGTGTCGGTGGGATAGAAGTACTTCAGCTCTTCTGTATTTTCCGGCCACCCCAGCGTGGAGAAGGGCCACAGGGCGGAGGAGAACCAGGTATCCAGCGTATCGCTGTCCTGCCGCAGATGGCGGCTGCCGCACTTGGGACAGATTTCGGCGTCTGTTTCGGAAACAATGATCTCCCCGCAATCCTCGCAGTACCAGGCGGGGATCCGATGGCCCCACCACAGCTGCCGAGAAATACACCAGTCCTTGATATTGTCCATCCAGTTATAATAGACCTTGTCCATCCGCTCCGGAATGAACTTGATCTCACCGGTTTTCACCGCGTCTACGGCGGGCTTCGCCAGGGGCTCCATTTTCACGAACCACTGAGTAGACACCCGGGGCTCCACCACCGTGTGGCAGCGGGAGCAGGTGCCTACATTGTGCTTTAGGGGCTCGATTTTGATCAGATAGCCGCCCTCGTCCAGGTCCTTCACGATCTGCTTTCTGGCCTCCATGCCGGACAGGCCCGCGTATTTTCCGCCGTTTTCATTGATGGAGCCGTCCTCGTTCATCACGTTGATGACCGGCAGGTCGTGGCGCTTGCCCACCTCGAAGTCGTTGGGGTCGTGGGCGGGGGTGATCTTTACCACACCGGTGCCGAAATCCATTTCCACGTATTCGTCGGCAACAATGGGGATCTCCTTTTCCACCAAAGGCAGGATCACCGTTTTGCCGATGAGATGCCGGTAGCGCTCGTCCGCGGGGTGCACCGCCACAGCCGTATCGCCCAGCATGGTTTCCGGCCGGGTGGTGGCAAGCTCAATAAAGCCGGAGCCGTCCGCCAGGGGATAGCGCAGATGCCAGAAGGAGCCTTCCTTTTCCTCGAAATTCACCTCGGCGTCGGAAATCGCGGTACGGCAGTTGGGACACCAGTTGATGATGCGTTCTCCCCGGTAAATGAGCCCCTGCTTGTAAAGCTTTACAAACACATGGCGCACCGCCTTGGAGCAGCCCTCGTCCATGGTAAAGCGCAGGCGGTCCCAGTCGCAGGAGGAGCCCAAAAGCTTCAGCTGCTCAATGATTCGTCCGCCGAATTTTTCCTTCCAGGCCCAGGCCCGCTCTAAAAAGCCCTCTCTGCCGAGATTCTCCTTCGAGATCCCTTCCTCCCGCATGGCCTCCACGATCTTGGCCTCTGTGGCGATGGAAGCATGGTCCGTACCGGGAAGCCACAGGGCGGAATACCCCTGCATGCGCTTCCAGCGGATCAGAATATCCTGCATGGTTTCGTCCAGGGCATGTCCCATGTGCAGCTGCCCGGTGATATTGGGCGGCGGGATCACAATGGTGTAGGGCTTCTTTTCGGGATCCGGCTCCGCATGGAACCAGCCGCCCTTCATCCAGAAATCGTAAATTCGTTTTTCCACTTCCTGAGGCTCATATGCCTTGGCAAGCTCTGTGTTCACGTTCCTCACTCCTGTTTTATGCCGGGATCAGGATAACCCCTGCCGGCGATTTTTCCATTTTTTCACAAAAGGCGCACGGCGTATCACAGCTCCGCACGTCCTGAACTTTTATTATCTTATTTTGCGTGGATTTTGTCAATAAAAAAGAGAAGAAAAACCTGTTCGGGAAATTTTTGAGATGCTGGGGAATACCAGGGCAATGAGGAATTAGCAATGAGCAATTAAGGGCAACGCCCGGTAAATTATAGTTTAGCACCCTTAGGCTCCACTTACGCAAGTAAGGGGAGCTGTCAGCCGAAGGCTGACTGAGGGGATTGAAACTGGCGATTCTATCCCGCTTTCTGCGTGTGACGATCCCCTCTACCACCTAACGGTGGTCCCCCTCCCCTTGCAAGCAAGGGCAGGCTTTCGCTCACCGCTAAATTCCGAATTTATTAAACTTCGCCCTTAAAATTGCTCATTGCTAATTTCTCATTACTCGTATGGCTGACAACAGAAAAGAAGGCCGCCCTGAACGGGCGGCCTTCTTTGGATATGCTTTCACTTTATTTCTGAGGCAGGTAGGGCTCGCCCAGCTCTACAAACTTTGTAAACACGGTTGCCGCTTCGCTTCTGAGGGTGTTGCCCTTGGGGGAGAAATAGCCCTTGTTGTCCCCCTTGACCAGTCCCAGCGTATAGCATTCATAGACGGCGTTTCTGGCCCAGCGGGAGATGGAGGCGTGATCCGGGAAGGTAAAGCTTTCGAGCTCTTTGTGGGCCTCCAGGGCCTGAGAGATCACCACGCACATTTCTTCCCGGGTGATGGGCGCGTTGGGGCGGAATTTCCCGTTACCGTCTCCCCGCATGACGCCGGCCTCCTTTGCCCAGGCCACCGCCGGGGAAAACCACTTTCCCTCCGGCACATCGGTAAAGGCGGAGCCGCCGTATTCGCTGAGTTCCACGCCCAGCGCGTTTGCCGTGACCAGAGCGAATTCCGCCCTGGTAATATTTTTGGAGGGCTGGAACAGCCCGTTGGTATCTCCTTGAAACAGGCCCAACTGATAAGCCTTTTCCACAGGTTCATAATACCAAGCGCTGCGTTTTACGTCCGGGAAGGTAAGAGACGGGTAATCTTCTCCCTGATAGGTATAGGCCTGCTTGCTTTTGGCGGGGAACGAAAGTGACACCGGCTTCAAAAGCTTATCCTTATCCCCTTCCAGATAAACATTGTAGGGATTTTCCTCCAGATGATCCTTCTGCCTGGAGAAGGCCTCTCCCTCTACTACGGTTTGAGAGCCGACCAGGAAGTAATCGTAGCCAACAGCGTCCGCCTGGCTATCGTCCCAGGTGAGATCCAGATTGTACCATTCCCCATCGTCCATTTTCACATTGTTCCACATATGGGTGGCGCTGGAAGCAAGGGCACAGGGGATATCCAGCAGGCCGCAGACAATTTTAAATGCCTTGGCGTACCCGTCACAGACAGGTTCGTAAGCGTCTCCCTGGATCAGGGCGCTGTAGGCGGTGTGGGCCAGGTTTTCCTTGGGATCTCCATAGGTGTTGACCTGGGCCAGCAGATCGTGGACGGCTTTTACCCTGCTGTAGGTATTGGGGGCGTTTTTTGCCTCCGCGGCGATCTCCTCCGCCCGCTTCAGCATGTCGTTGTGCATATCCCGCTCCAGCCCGCCATATTCTAAATGGAAATCAAAAATCACATCGGTGACCTTGGCAGCGGCGGAACCGGACTGGATCACCTTATAGCCGTATTGCAAATGGGCAAGCCACAAAGCGTCCGGCCTGTCGTAGCGCAGGGCCACGATGGCGGCGCACAGATCCGTATAGATGCCGGATTCTATGGAAGCCGCCGCTTTGGCGGGGACAAATTTCCCTTTGGAAAAAGAACCCGCGATAGAGACCCCGGTCAGCTCCGGGACCCGTGTGAGGACTCTATAATATATCATATTGTTGTGCTGTACCTGAGCGGAAGAAAGCAGACGGTCTATTGTAATGGCCTCCAGCGCGTCATAGCAGGCTTTCTGTCGGGCGGTGAGCTGCCCATACATATCTCCGCCGTCATAGGAAACGGCGGGCGCGCGGAATGCTCTTTCGTCACTGAGAAGCGGGTCGCCGCCTCCCAGCGTTTCCCGGTTTTCCAGCACGGCATCATAGCCGCCCTCTCCATCCTCTGTCCGCTGAACCTCTACCTCCACGGGCAGAGCCTCCGCATTTTCCCAGGCCAGTGCGCTTACCGGCACCATGCTGAGAAGCAGCGCGGCGGCAAGCAGCAGGCTCATCAACTGAAGTTTCAGATTTTTCACATGCAGCGCCTTCCTTTCCCTATATGCTTTTATTATCTATGAATCCCGGGGTAAAGTCAATCTCAATTTTTCAGCCGCTCCTTTCCTTTTTCACCAAAAGCCGCCCGGGCAGGATGTTCAAAGATCAAAAGCAAGGTATTTCGGTAAGGGGAAGAAATTGGCAAGGGAAGTGGAAAACTCCTTTTCTCTCAGGAATTCCCTGGATTTCCGGAAACCTGCGTTTCCGGAAAAACGCAAAGAAATTGTGAATTTTTTCCAAGCGGGTTGCAAAATGAAACAAGGCGTGATAGAATGTAACCAATTTGTAACCTTTTGGTTGTCCCTCTCCCTTCTTGAATAAAGAAGCGGGACAGCCGCAGCTTATTCAACTCATTCTATATTTTTTGAAACGCGAGGGAATCACCCATGATACGAAGCTTGACAAAAAAAGGAACGCTCAGAAGCCTCTGTCTTCTTCTGGTACTGGCGCTGGTATGTGCCGCCGGGCTGCTGCCCGGTCAAAGCGCCTCCGCCGCGGAGACGCCCACTTCTCTGGGAATGGCCGCCCACGGCATCAAGGCCCATCGGGACGGCTGGCTCTACATTTCCGGCGGCAAGGGTCAGACGGTGGGCAATACCAGGGGTTCGGACTGTGCTGGCCTGCTCTACGCCTATTTCTCCGATGCAGGGGCCTTGGGTAACTGCCGGGGCGGCGCCACCAGCCAGGTGGAGGACAACTGCGTTTTTTCCAACGACATCAGCGAGGGAATTCCCAACATTCACGGCCTGGCACTGACCATGCCGGATTATTACGATCCCGGCACGGGCATTTACGGGCACATCGGCATTTATATCGGCAATAACGAAGCCGCAGATAACAGCGATTCGCAGTACAATATGCGCCGGGAGCCGGTGGTGGGCAGCGGCAGAAACTGGACCGCCTGGCATGTTTTTGACAACGGCATGAAATACCCGGTGGAGGGCTGGTACGAGCTGGACGGAAAGCTTGTCCATTATACCAGCTATGAGTACGACACCGATACCACGGTAGACGGTTATCGAATCGGCAGCGATGGGTACGCTTATACCGCCGCCGGGGAATATGTTCCCGTAAACCGCGTAACGCTCAGCACCCGTTACGCCTCCGCTTCTCAGGTGGCCGCTTATCTGCGCGCCAGGTACAGCGGCAAGGACAGCACCTATGAATTGATCTACGGCGGCTCTCAGGGCAATGATGAGCCCGCCGCCTATAACGGTAAGATCACCGCCAACAGCGTTCGCCTGCGGCAGGCGGCCACTACAAAATCGGAGATCGTCACCACGCTCTCCAAGGGTACTGGCGTAGATATTCTTGACGAGGTCACCGGAGAAAAGGTCACGGCAGACGGTGTTTCCACCGATAAATGGTATTCCGTCATTACCTCCGGCGGATTTTCCGGCTATGTCTGCTCTCTTTACGCGGAGCGCGTTTCCAATGTTCCCGCCTCCGGCGCTCCCGTGATCGAAGCGGCGGGCGGCTATGTCACCATGACAGCCGGGGCCGGCGCGGATATTTATTACACGGTGGACAACACCCAGCCCGATCAGAATTCCACGCCCTATACCGGGCCCATTTATATGACCGGCTGTACCTACAAGGCCATAGCCATGAAAAGCGGCGTAAAAACTCCCGTTTCCACCGCTACCGTTCTTTCCGACAGCAGCGTGTTCACCGATTTTACCACCAAGGACTGGTTCTACAGCGCGGTGGACAAGGCGGTAGAGGCGCAGATCTTCCGGGGCAACGGCAACGGCACCTTTACTCCCAACGGCAAGATCACCCGGGCACAGTTTGTAATGGCCCTGGCGAATCTTGACCGGGTGGATCTTTCCCTGTACGACAAAGGGACAAGCTTTACCGATGTGAAGAACCCAGCCTCGCAAATGACCAGGGCTATCGCCTGGGCTTCTGAAATGGGCTATGTGCACGGCTTTACGGACAACACCTTCCGTCCCAATGCCGTGATCAGCAGAGAGCAGATGTGCGTGATCCTGGCCCAGTACGCTGGGCTGGAGAGAAGCGCTTCCTCCGCCGCTTTCGCGGACGACAAAAAAATCAGCTCCTGGGCGAAAGAGGCTGTATACGCCTGCCGGGACAACGGCCTGATCAGCGGTGTGGGCGGCAATAAATTCGACCCCAAGGGAACCGCTACCCGGGCGGAAGCCTGTGTGATCACCACCAGGTACTACAACAGCTGAGTTTACAAAAGTTTCATAGTTTGATTCTCCTTTTTACCGCGCCCGCCGGAGTGATCCGGCGGGCGCGGTTTTTTTAGTAAATCATCTCAATTATCACTTAAAGCGGCAAAGAGCCGCCGGAAGCTCCGGCGGCTCTTTTATACCCTGATATGGTACGCTCTTCTCAGCTCTTTTTCAAACGGATCACGTTCCAGGAAGCGGGAGCCAGACGGCTCTTCAGAAGGCCGTTGTCCTGCTGATCCCGGTCTGTTACGGTTTTCGGCGTGACTGCCTGGTTTTCCGCGGAGTTTACCGCGAAGAAATCAGGATGCTCCAGCACGATATGCTCTGTGAGCCGATACCCGGGGAAGCTTCTCAAATCTGTTTCCAGCGTGATGCTCTCGGAAAGATCACGGTTCACGGCAAATACCGTCAACTCCTCCCCTTCGTCGTTCCACACCGCCGCGGATTCCACATCGGTCACATCGGTGAAATCCATGGTATCGTGGCGGGAAGAGCGAAGAGCCGTATCCAGCGCCACGCCCCTGCCGTATTGGGAGGCGTGAAGATAGGGATAGAAAATGGTCTGCTTCCAGGCGGGGCCATTTTCCTCCGTCATAATGGGGGCGATCACATTTACCAGCTGGGCAAGACAGGCCATGCGCACCCTGTCGGAATGCTTCAGCATGGTGATGAGCATCAGACCCACCAGCAAAGCGTCCTCAAAGTCATACTGATCCTCCAAAAGGTGGGGGGCCACCGCCCAGGGGCGGTTCTTCATGGTATCGTCGTCCTCGGCGTTGGCGTGGAACCACACATTCCACTCGTCAAAGCTGAGCATCATATCTTTTTTGGCCCGCTTTTTCGCCTTGACAAAATCACAGGTGGAGATCACCGTTTTGATAAAGTGATCCATATCGTCAGACTGGGCCAGGAAATTGGCGGTATCGTGGAAGCGGTTGCCGTAATAGGTATGCAGGGAAATGAAATCCACGCTGTCATAGGCTTCTTCCAGCACGGTAGCCTCCCACTGGGGGTAAGTGGGCATTCCGGTGTTGGAGCTGCCGCACACCACCAGCTCCAGAGAGGGATCGATCTGCTTCATGGCCTTGGCGGTCTCGTCTGCCAGGCGGCCGTATTCCAGAGCGGTCTTATGCCCTGTCTGCCAGGGGCCGTCCATCTCGTTGCCCAGGCACCACACCTTGATGTTGTGGGGTGCTGAAACGCCGTGGGAAATGCGCAGATCGCTATATTTCGTGCCGGAGGAGTGATTGCAGTATTCCAGCAGATTACAGGCGGCCTCAATGCCTCGGGTGCCCAGGTTCACCGCCATCATCACATCGGTTCCGGCCTTTTTCGCCCAGCTGGAAAACTCGTTGACGCCCACCAGGTTCGGCTCCGTGCTTCTCCAGGCAAGCTCCAGCCTGCGGGGACGCTCCGCCACCGGGCCGACGCTGTCCTCCCAATAAAAATTGGAAACAAAGTTGCCGCCGGGGTAGCGGACAATGGGCACGCCGATCTCCTTTACCAGCTCCAGCACGTCTTTGCGGAAGCCCTCCTCATCGGCGCTGGGGTGCTCCGGCTGATAGATGCCGCCGTACACCGCGCGGCCCAGGTGCTCGATGAAAGAGCCGTAAATACGTTTATCGACCCGGCTGATTTGAAAATCCTTGTCCAAGGTGATCCTGGCAAATTTTTTCTCCATAAAATTTATGTTCCTTTCCCTGTGATACTGTGGCTTTTCTTTTCCTAATCATAGCCGGAAAATCTCCAAAAGTCAATTCATGTTTTGTAAAATATGCCAAAAAAGCAAGACTATTTTTGGAAAATCCAGTGCTTTCTTTTTCGGAAAAAGTGCGCTATGCTTATTTCATTGAAATCGTAGGTAAGGAGCTGGTCAAATGGAGTTTACCGAGCTAAAAGCCGCCGCGCTGGAGGTTTTGAGTCCCCGGAAAATTTCGGAGGATATTGAAGCCGGCGGAGTGGCCGCCGCCCTTGTAACAGACCGGGGGACCGTTTATCGGGGCGTATGCATCGATACCGCCTGCAGTATGGGCTTCTGCGCGGAGCATGCCGCTATTGCCGCCATGATCACCGCCGGGGAAAGCCGGGTGGAAAAGATCGTAGCGGTAGGCTGGGATCACCAGATCATGCCCCCTTGCGGGCGCTGCCGGGAATTTTTAATGCAGCTTGGAAACCCGGACTGTCAGGTTCTGGTAGAGGAAGAAAGGGCTGTTCCCCTCAAAGAGCTTCTTCCCTGTTATTGGAAAACCGACTGATTTTAAGGCTATCTCTCAAATTCAACTTTGGAAAGGAAGATTGTTTTGAAGCTGATTCATCTGCGCACAAACCACGTAACAGAGCCGCTGGGCATGCTGCTGGGCAAGCCCATTTTTTCCTGGGTGGCGGAGGAAACCGAAGCGAAAAAGCAAGCCGCCGCCCAAATTACAGTAAAGGACAGTGGGGGCAGCCCGGTCTTTGACAGCGGGAAGCGGGAGGATATTTCCTCCCTGGGCTTTGAAGCCGACTTTCCCCTTGCGCCCCGCACCCGCTACACCTGGACCGTTACCGTTTGGGCGGATAACGGAGACAGCGCCAGCGCCTCCTCCTGGTTTGAAACTGCCAAGGAGGCGGAGCCCTGGCAAGCAAAGTGGATCGCTGCCGACTTTGCGGACCGGGAAACCCACCCGCTTCTGAAAAAGGATTTTACTCTAGACGGAGAGATCGCCTCCGCCAGAGTATACGCCTGCGGGCTGGGGATCTATGAGCTTACTCTAAACGGGAAAAAGGCCGGGGACGAATACCTGCTGCCCGGCTACCACTGCTACGACTCCAATCTGGAGTATCAGACCTTTGAGGTCACCGAGCTGCTGCGGGCCGGGGAAAACACCATCGGCCTGGCCCTGGGCCCCGGCTGGTACAAGGGAGATATCGTATTTGACCGCTATCACGATCTGTACGGCGACACCATGCAGGCCATTTGCGAGCTGCATGTTCTGAAAAAGGACGGCACAGAGCAGGTCGTCATCTCCGATGAAAGCTGGAAAAGCTACCCCTCTCCCGTACTGTTCAGCAATATTTACGACGGTGAGGAGTATGACGCTCAAAAGCAGATCCCCGGGTGGTCTGAGCCAGGCTGCGCAGCTCCGGCAAAGCAGACAGTGCTTCGGGAGGAGCCCCGCCCGCTCGTTGCCAGAATGGGACCGAGAATCGTAAAGAAACGGGAATTTGCCCCGGTGGAGATCTTACACACGCCCAAAGGGGAAACCGTATTGGATTTCGGGCAGAACATGACCGGCTGGGTGGAATTCACCTGCCGGGAGCCCGCTGGCGCCCAGGTAAAGCTCACCTACAGCGAGGTGATGCAGAACGACTGCTTCTACCGGGATAACCTGCGCTCCGCCAAGGCAGAGTATCGCTATCTCTCCGATGGAAAGGCAGCTCGGGTGCGTCCCCATTTCACCTTTTACGGGTTCCGGTTTGTCAAGGTGGAGGGAGTGAAAACCGCGCGGGCTGAGGATTTTACCGCCTGCCATATCCGCTCTGATATTGACCCCATCGGCTGGATCGAAACCGACAACCCCTTGGTAAACCGGCTATTCCAAAACGCCATGTGGGGCCAGTTCGATAATTTCCTGGATATCCCCACCGACTGTCCCCAGCGGGACGAGCGCCTGGGCTGGACGGGAGACGCCGCCATCATCTCCGCCACTGCCTGCAAAAACATCTACATGCCGGCGTTCTTCCACCATTTTGTAGAAAACATAGCCCACGAGCAGGCGTATTATGACGGATCGGTTCCTTTCTTTGTCCCCGCGCCCCATGTGGACGAAAGCGACAAGGAATTTTCCTGGGTCAAGGATAACGGCTCCGGCTGTGCGATTTGGAGCGATGTTGCCACCATGATGCCCTGGGCGGTTTATGAAAATTACGGCGACCTGGCCCTGCTTCGGCGGGAATACCCGGTGATGAAAACCTGGGTAGAGCGGATCCGCCGGGACGACCGGTTAGACGGAGACCGGGGGCTGTGGCTTCGGGGCAATCAGCTGGGAGACTGGCTGGCCCTGGACCGTGAGGACGGCGATACGCAAAATCCCTTTGGCGCTACCAGCCTGCCCTACACCGCTACCGCTTTTTACTGGTATTCTGCCACCCTGACCGCCAAGGCCGCCAAGGCCCTGGGGCTTTCCGAGGATCAAAAGGAATATGAGGCCCTCGGCGAAAAAATCAAAAAAGCGTTTCTGCAAGAATACTTCCACGCCGACGGCGCCTTGAAGATCCCGGAGACCCAGACCGCCTGTGTATTGAGCCTGTTCTTCGGCCTGTATCCGGAGGGCTGCCTCGATAAGGTGCTGAGCACCCTCACCGGCTTGCTGGAAAAGAACGGAATGCACCTGAACACCGGCTTCTGCGGCACCCCCTTCCTGTGCCGCGCCCTGTCCGATAACGGCGCGAACAAAGCCGCCTATGATCTGTTCTTAAACAACGACTACCCCAGCTGGCTTTATGAGGTGAAGATGGGGGCTACCACCGTGTGGGAGCGCTGGAATTCCATTTTGCCGGACGGCTCCATCAGCGGCACGGGCATGAACAGCCTGAACCACTATGCCTATGGCTCTATCGCCGACTGGATGTACCGGAACCTCTGCGGCCTGAACCCCTGTGAGGAGGCTCCCGGCTACAAAAAAGCTGTGATCTGCCCCATGCCGGATCCCCGCATTCGTTTTGCCAGGCTGCGCCTGGATTCCGCCGCCGGACGGTATGAGGTAGAATGGCGTTATGACGGAGAAGCGCTCCACTATGAGATCACAGTTCCCTTTGACTGCGAGGCTACCCTACTGTTGCCAAACGGTGAGATCCATACCCTGCCGGCGGGCATCTATCACTTCTAAAGCAAATTTTCTCCAAAAAACAGTCCGGCCCATATAAAATGGGCCGGACTGTTTTTTGAGCAAACCTGAACTTTTATTCAGCTGCCGTGGAAGAAGACCCGACAGCGGAGGAGGGACCCGCCGTGGAAGAAGACCCGACAGCGGAGGAGGGACCCGCTGTGGAGGAAGTGCCGCCTGCGGAGCTATTGCCCTCGCCGCTGCAAGCCGCCATAGTCAACGCCATGGCCAAAACCATCAATGCCGCAATTACCTTTTTCATTTTGAGTTTCTCCTTTTTCTTTGATTTGATATAGTAAGCAGGGCCAAAAATTTTGCACTTGGTTTTTTCGGCCCTTATATCGTTATTGAGCTTACCTCCAGTTTATTACAAAAACTTTTTCCGTTTTTTACATTTCCCTTAAACTCACTCAAGAAATGGTAAATATTTGTTAACAATTTAGAAGAAGACTACAAGAAATTCAAAAAGAGTGAAAAAACTTTGGGCCGAGAGGGGCAATGGCAATTAGAAATGAGGAATAAGCAATGTGAAATTGAAGGACAGAAGCGAAGCTCGATAAATTGGAAGTTAACGGCGAAACACGCCTTTTCCTTCTGTCATTCTGAGCGAAGCGAAGAATCTCGCCCTCAATTCCTTGCCAAAATCAAAGGACGAGATCCTTCGTCACTACGTTCCTCAGGATGACAGAAATGGGCTCTTTCCTAACAACTAACATGCTAAACTATTGTTTATCACTTTATCCTTGCCCTTCATTGCTCATTGCTCATTCCGTTTCCCGTCCAGCAGTATCCGGCATAAAAAACGAAAGCAGGGAACTGATACATTTCGTAACAGTCCCCTGCTCTTGTGCCGTTTGCCGTTCTCTGATCGCCTGGTTAGTAGCGGCTATTTCTCTGGTTTCTCAGGCTCTTCCAGCCAATAGGCGGAGCCGTCCGGCTCCCGGTTCAGAAAAAAGCGGTTGTAAAGCTCCCTGCGCAAGGTGGCGGGGTCTCCAAAGGTGTGCCATTCCTTTAACAGGGCGTTCACTTCTTTTTCCGAATACCTTTTTCCCGCCTCAAATTTTCCGGCAAGGTACGCAATAGCCAGCTGCTTTTTTCCCTGCTTTACAGGCAGCGCCGTCAAGCGGCCCTGCTCATCTAAAAAAGGTTCCAATTCTTTCACAGTAGATATCTCCTCTCATTTCACGAAAAGCACGGCTTTTTGCACAGCTTTATTTGAAAATTGCCGCGGCCTCCTGGGGGTTCAAATATTCATGCTCCACCATCATGGCCACTACCTGCCGCTGCCTTTGCGCGGCCAAATCGGGGTTTTCCGTCAGATCATACACGGAGGGCGCATTGGGAATTCCCGCCAGCAGCGTGCTTTCATAATCCGTCATGGCGGCGGGCTCTTTTCCAAAATAGGAAAGCGAAGCGGCTTTCACAGTATAGCAGCCATTTCCGAAATAAATGCTGTTGACGTAGAGCTCCAGGATCTCGTCCTTTTCACAGAGCTTTTCCAGATCCCAGGCTACAAACACCTCGGCGATTTTCCGGGTAAGCTTCTTTTCCTGGGTAAAATAAAGGTTTTTCGCCACCTGCTGTGTGATGGTGCTGCCGCCCTCGGCGAAGGACATGGTGCAGAGGTCGATCCATACCGCCCTGGCAATAGAAATCGGGTCCACCCCGCCGTGCTCATAGAAACGATGGTCCTCCACCGCCACTACCGCGTCCCGGTAGGTTTTCGGCAGCTCAGAAAAGGCTGTATAATCCGCCTGTGACCGCACCTCGGCAACCCGTGCCTCTAAGGGCGTTTTTTCCACAGCGTCCCTGTACAGCTGATACCCCTGGAACACCAAAACGCCAACGGTACACAGCCCTGCCACAAAGAGAATTATCAATAAATTGCGAAGTAACTTCAGAAATTTTTTCACAGAACCTCTCTCCTTCCCGGCAGCCCAGCGGCTGACTGTCCTCATCGTAGAAAAAAGTCCTTGCGAAATCCCGGCGGTATTTCTTACGAATTTCCAGCGGGACTTTCATTTTTGAAAGCTTGCGCCGCAGACTGTTTCTCTGTTGCTTCCCGTTCCCGTAAAAGCTCTTGCCGCAGCGTAAGGGAGTCCCAGGCGGAATTTGACGGGGTGAGAACGGCCTTCAAGGCCACCGGCGCGATCTTTTTCCGGCGAAAGCCACGCAAAAAATCGTCCAACTGTCCGTTGGACAGATGGGCCAGTACCAGCATCTCTTCAGAAAAGCCTGTGCTTTCCGAAGAAGCCTTTTCTCCCCCGCCCTGCAGCAGCTGTTTTAAGGGAATTCCGTATTCAGCCGGAGAAACGTTTCTCACACGCAGCTTCATAGCAAGACACAAAAGCTTGATCCTTCTGCCCTTTTCCGAATCTAAATTATAAAGAAGTACCGTTGGGGCCGTCATGAGGAAAACCACCTTTCTCCCGGCAAGAATACCACTTTTTCATGGTTTTTGCAAGGTCCCGGCAGCGCGTGCCTTGCAATCCCCATTCTGAAAAGCTATAATAAGCACAGTGAACCTTTCAAAAGTAGAAAACATCGTTTCGGAAAAGAGGGAGCCTTGCTATGCCCAGAATACAGGAATCTGCGGAAAATTACCTGGAAACTATTTTGATCTTGAATCAAAGAAACGGCTCTGTACGCTCCATTGATGTCGCGGCGGAGCTGGAATTCAGCAAGCCCAGCGTCAGCGTAGCCATGAAAAATCTGCGGGAGCAGGGCTGTATCACCGTGGACGAAAACGGGCAGATCTCCCTGACGGAAAAGGGCCGTCAAATCGCCGAAAGTGTTTACGAAAGGCATACCCTGTTCACAGAGTGGCTGATCGGTCTGGGAGTGGCGCCCCGCACCGCGGCTGAAGACGCCTGCCGGATCGAGCATGTGATCAGTGAAGAGACCTTTCAGGCCATTAAAAAGCACGCTGGGAAATGCTAAGGCATGCACTTTTCAAAGAGGGCGCATTGCAGAAAAAACTGCAATGCGCCCTTTTAGATTTTAGATACTGGATGCTGAACGGTGGCGGCGCAGTGTGGTAAACAGAATGATATCCGCTTCCGATGTGCGTATCACAAACTCCATTGTAACAGGTGTGATTTTTACAGAGTATTCCGAGGAGGCGATCATGGAGAACGCGCGCCTTGATCCGAAGGGCCTGACCTCCCGTGCCGAAGTTGCGGCGGTGCTCATGCGGTACTGGAAAGCTGTTTAGAACAAATTCGTGAGAGGTAATGTATAAAACCAGACCACTACTATTATGTTGACTGAGGTTCGTTTATGGCAAAATGACACAGGCCGGAGGTGTGGTGATTTACCAGCAGGAGGGAACTGAAGCGGGAGCGTCCGGGGATAACCTGGGCACTCCGTTCTCTTTGTCAGCCCTCTCTGCCTAGTATGGACAGGTGAGCAGACGCCACCGGCGGCTTGTGCATCGGGCGGAGCTGCACCGGATAATATATACCGGGACATTGCTTGCTACTACTGTCAGCGCTTATAAAAGAGGGTTGAAAGCCGTCTGCAATGATGGTATACTTTGCTCATGCCTATTCGACAAACGAGAATTCGGAAAGGGGCGTAAGTGGAAAGGAGTGCCGCAATGAAATATTTGATAGAACATTGTATAGATTTTATGGTGTTGGCGCTGCTGTATGCGTTCATCTTTTTTAGAAAGTGGAGGCCCCAGGGCAAAGGTGTCCTCCTTGTCAATACGCTCATGTACGCCTATCTCTCGTTAGTGCTCTTTTTTACCATGATGCCGGTGATCGCATCCATCCCATTTGTGTTAAACCATCCCTATGAGCCTATGAATCTGGTGCCGTTTATTGACGTTTCTTTGGGCAGAGGGGATTTTTTCAGGCAAGTGGTCTTGAATGTTATTATGACTCTCCCCTTCGGCTTTCTATTTCCTCTAACCCGGGACAAAAGGGCCAAGTTCGGCGTGACAGTGTTTTCCTGCTTCCTGATGAGCTTGGGTATCGAACTCTTACAGCCGTTCTTTGACCGCTCCTCTGACATCACGGACCTGATTACGAATGTGATCGGCGGAGCGTTGGGCTATGGCCTTTATGTTATTTTTAAGCCGATCACTTTCTGGGTCTTGGAACGCTTAAAAACAAAATAACGGACTGCTTTTCAGTAATTTCCATTTATCAGGGGGATTTCATCTTTTGGGTGAAATCCCCCTGATAAATGTTCTCTTGAGAAACCTGTCTCGGGAAAAAGAGACAGCGACAGGGCGTGTTCTCCACTGCTTGTGGGAACACGCCCTGTTGATATCTTTATCCTTGTCTGCACAAAAAACACACGGCTCAGCCGATGAGCATGCGGCCCTCCGGCAAAACGGAGTCTCCTTCTCCCCGGCGGCGCATCAAAATTGAAAGCCCAAAGGAAACGGGCCCCACTCTGCCCACGAACATGGTAAAGCATAGCAACAGCTTGGAAATGGGCTCCAGCCTGGGCGTCACCCCGGCGGAAAGCCCCACGGTAGCAAAGGCGGAGGTCGCTTCAAACAGGCAGTCCAAAAACGGAATGGGCGGGTTCATATTGCTGATAACGCCGGCATCTACAAATACCAGCAAAAGGCCCAGCAGCATTACAGTCAGGGCCTTATGCACCATGCTCACGGAAAACCGGTGCTTGAGCACCACCGGCTCTTCCCTGCCTCGCATCGTGGAAAGCACAGTCACAAACAACACCACAAAGGTGCTGATCTTGATGCCTCCCGCCGTAGAACCGGGGCAGCCGCCGATAAACATGAGAATACAGGTGAGCACCTTGGTGAAATCTTTTTCTCCGGCAATATTTACCGAGGCAAAGCCTGCCGTTCTGGTATTGGCGGACTGAAAAAAGGCCGCATTCAGCTTTTCAAAGAAGTTCAGGCCCTTCATGGTGTTGTTGTATTCCAGCAGCAGGAAGCTCAGGGTGCCCAGCACCAGCAGCACCACGGTGCCCCGCAGACAGATCTGGGAGAAAAAGCGCAGGCGGGCAGGCTCTTTCCTTTGAAACCGGGAAAGGAGCTTGCACTGGTAAATATCCTGCACCACCACAAAGCCCAGGCCGCCGATGATAATCAGCGCCGACACGGTAAGGCTGACAAGGGGGTCTCCGGCAAAGGCGGTCATGCTGGAATTTCCCGGTACGTTTCCCAAAATATCAAAGCCCGCGTTACAGTAGGCGGACACCGCCACAAACACGGCGGGCCAAATTCCTTCTGTTCCCAGCATCGGCACAAAACGAAGCATCAGAAGCCCGGCACCCAGCGCTTCACAGAAAAAGGTAAAGCCCAGCATCAGCTTCATCAGCGATACCGCGTCTAAAGCACTGCCGCCGGTGGACTCACTGGCCAGCATGAGCTCCCGCAGGCCCAGCTTTCTGCGCACCAACAGGGTAAAACCAATGGCAAAGGTGGAAAAACCCAGGCCGCCCAGCTGGATCAAAAACAGGATCACGCCTTGTCCAAAAGCCGACCAGTGTGCGGTGGTATCCACTACGGAAAGTCCTGTCACGCAGGTGGCGGAGGTGGCCGTAAAAAAAGCGTTTAACGGATCGGTGGCCCCCTCCTGAGAGGAAAACGGCAGCGTAAGCAGCAGCGTTCCCAGAAGAATCAACAACAGAAAGCTGACCACAATGATGCGCACCGGAGCTGCGTTTCTGATCCGCTCTCCCAGCTTTTTTTCCTTTCCCACAGGCTTTCTCATGCCGTTTCGCTCCTTTTTCTTTGATCAGGCAAAAATCTTATCCGCCGCGCCGGTTCTGCGCAGGGCAATCAACAGCGGCAGTCCCAGCACGTAGCAGACCGCCAGTTCTCCAAGCCCTACCGATAAAGCTCCTGCTCCAAACGCAGCCCAGGAGAAATTGGCCCAGGCAAAGCCCGCGTCGGACAGGCAGGCCACCTCCAGCCCAACAATGACCGTATTGGCAAGCACCGGAGGCAGCGGGGCCAAAAGCGGAAGGCCCTTCCACTCCACCTTTGCGGCGGCTCTTGTTCCAAAAGCCGCTAAAAGCGTAGCCGCTGTTCCGAAGATCCAATCCACGACCCCCAGGGGGCTTGCCAGATTGGAAAGAAAGCAGCCCAGCGCCAGGCCCGGAATGGCGGCGGGAGTAAATACCGGCAGTACCGTTAAGGCTTCGGAAAATCGAAACTGCACCGGGCCATAGGCTAAATTCACTGCTGCCGCCGCATAGGTAAGGACAGAATAGAGCGCCGCGATCACAGCGCCCTGGGCGAGAAACCGAACTTGTTTAGATGTTTTCATAGAGAAGATCCTTTCTGCGGGACTGCGCTTTTGAAAAAGCAAAGCAAGGCCCTTTTCCCCGCCCAAGAATGAGAAAAAGGCTTTTTCCCGTCTTTCAAAAACCAGCCCTAGTATTTTTTAAGGTCAGGATTTTGCGACTGACCGCGGCAAGAGTAAGCACCCCGCGCCGCAACAGTTAGAATACTCCTTTTTTGAAAAAAAATCAAGGAGGAAGAGGAGCGCTATTTAGAATGCAGTGAGGAATGAGAAATGAAAGGCAAAGGGCACAAGCGTTGTAACCAATGCTTGGTAAATTGTAAGCAGTCACTCCTGGCTCCCCTGAAAGGGGAGCTGTCACGGCGAAGCCGTGACTGAGGGGTTCTGACAGAAAGCTGAAAAACGCAGATTTTATACTGGTTTATAGCGAGCTGGAACCTCTCCACCACCTAACGGTGGTCCCCCTCCCCTTTCAGGGGAGGCAAGAAGTTTCTGCTGTTCGTTAGCCCTACAAATTCCTATTTACCTGCTTGCTTGTGGTCGGGCCGGAAGCTATCCTCCCGCACCAAGCAGCTTCACGAGTGGCAGCGGCGCCTCGCCGCCAAATTCCAATTTATCGTACTAACTGCCCTCTTGTCATTCTGAGGAACACAGAAAGCTATCGCTTTCTTGACGAAGAATCTTGCCCTTAATTGCTAATTGCTCATTCCTAATTGCCCTAATAACTGACTCCTCACAGCCACTACTGTGCTTGACATTTTGGAACAACCTGCTTATAATAGGGAATGCGGTTGCGCTTTAGCACTGTAAAGCTGTACAAACCAAAATCGCACAAGCGTGGCTTGGCGCGGCTGCGCCTTTTGCCCCGTACTATTTATTAGGAGGATCGAAATCTATGAACAGAAAGCTTTCCCTCCGGCTGCTTGCCGGAGCTTTGAGTGTCCTTTTGCTGCTGACGCTGGCTGCCTGCGGCGGTGATTCCGGCAAGGCCCCCAGCGGATCCGGCAGCAGTACCGCCAGTGTTGGAAGCACTGCCGGAACCCCTGACACAGACGGCAAAACCTACACGGTGGGTATCTGTCAGCTGACCCCCCATGAGGCGCTGGACGCCGCCACCAAGGGCTTCCGGGATACCCTTACGGAGGAATTCGGCGACAAGGTGACCTTTGACGAGCAGAACGCCGCCAATGATTCCGCCACCTGCGCCACCATTGCCAATGAATTTGTCACCTCCAAGGTGGATCTGATTTTGGCAAACGCCACCCCTGCCGTGCAGGCTGCCGCCACCGCCACCAGCGATATTCCGGTTTTGGGCACCTCTGTTACCGAATACGGTGTGGCCCTGGGGATTGAGAATTTCTCCGGCACGGTGGGAAGCAACGTATCCGGCACCTCCGACCTGGCCCCGCTGGACCAGCAGGCGCAGATGATCAAGGACTGGTACCCCAACGCCAAAACCGTGGGCCTGCTTTACTGCTCCAATGAGAATAACAGCCAGTACCAGGTAGATACCGTACAGGGCTATCTGGAGGGCCTGGGCTACACCTGTACTCAGTATCCCTTCTCCGATTCCAACGACATGGCCGCTGTAACACAAAACGCCGCCGACAACAGCGATATCCTGTATGTTCCCACAGACAACACCTGCGCCTCCAGCACCGGCATTATCGACAACATCTGCCGTCCCGCCAAGATCCCTGTATTCTGCGGCGAGGAGGGCATTGCCAGGGGCTGCGGCGTGGCTACCCTTTCCATCAGCTACTATGACCTGGGCGTGGCCACCGGAAAAATGGCGATCAAAATTTTGAAGGGCGAGGCGAATGTTTCCGAAATGCCCATAGAATACGCCGCCAATTTTACGCCCAAATACAACCAGGCCATCTGTGATGAGCTGGGCGTAACGCCGCCCGAGGGCTACGAGGCCATTGCCACCGAATAAGCTCCCGAACAGCGCCGCAAGCTATGAGATATCTGCACAGCGGAAAAGGAACTTCCCTTTTCCGCTGTTTTATGCTATACTGGACGCTGAATTCTAGATGCTGGATACTAGATTCCAAATAAAGGGCATAAGAGCAGAAAGCGCTTTTGCTGCTTCATATTCTACTTTTTACGCCCCATTTCTCTTGCCCAAAATGGAGGCTCGTATTATTTTTTGTTGTGGGGGTTCCTTTTCTTATGGCTGATTTTTTGAACGCTTTGCCGGGGGCTGTTTCCCAGGGGTTGATCTGGGGGATCATGGCTATCGGCGTGTACATTACCTACAAGCTGCTGGATATCGCCGATTTGACGGTAGACGGCTCCTTCTGTACCGGCGGCGCCACCTTCGTGGTGCTGTTTGCCTCCGGGGTAAATCTGTGGCTGGCAATGCTTGCCGCCTTTGCGGCGGGGCTCTTGGCAGGGCTTGTCACCGGGCTGCTCCATACCTTCTGCGGTATTCCCGGTATTCTGGCGGGAATTCTGACCCAGCTCGGGCTGTGGTCAGTGAATCTGGCCATCATGTCCATGAAGTCCAATGTGGCCATCAATGTGATCGATCAAAGCAGCCTGAATCGCCTGCTGGTCTCTCTGCGGTTCGTTCAGGACGTTTCCAAGGGAACACGGCCCTTCTATCAGCACCCCATCTTTGTAGTAGGGCTGTTTACGGCGGTCATTATCGCCCTGCTGTACTGGTTTTTCGGCACAGAGCTGGGAGCCTCCCTTCGGGCTACCGGAGCAAACGCCAGCATGTCCCGGGCACAGGGGATCAACACCAACGTGGCAAAGGTGATCGGGCTGATGCTTTCTAACGGCCTGGTGGCCCTTTCCGGCGCGCTGCTTTCCCAGTTCCAGAGCTTTGCGGATTCCAGCATGGGCAAGGGCGCTATCGTCATTGGGCTGGCGGCGGTCATTATCGGAGAAGTGCTTTTCTCCCGGATCTTCCGGAATTTTGCCCTTCGTCTGCTCAGTGTTTCCCTTGGCGCGGTGATCTATTATGTGGTCATTCAGGCCGTGGTCAGCCTCAGCGGCATCAATACAAACTACCTGAAACTGATCTCTGCCCTGCTGGTGGCGCTATTCCTGTCCGTGCCCTATTGGAAGGGAAAATACTTCTCGAAATCGGCAAAGAAAGGGGCGGGCGAGCATGCTTGAATTATCCCAAGTGACAAAGGTATTTAACTCCGGCACTGTCAATGAAAAGATCGCGCTAAACAATGTTTCCCTTACGCTGAAGGAAGGCGATTTCGTCACGGTGATCGGTGGCAACGGCGCGGGAAAATCCACTTTATTAAATGCGGTGGCCGGTGTATTTCCGGTGGACCGAGGCACTATTACGATCAGCGGCGTTAACGTGACCCGGCTTTCTGAGCACAAGCGGGCCAAATACATCGGCAGAGTTTTCCAGGACCCCATGCTGGGCACCGCCGCCACCATGCAGATCGAAGAAAATTTAGCCCTGGCCGCCCGGCGGGGCAAGCTGCGCACTCTGCGGCGGGGCATCACCCGGCAGGACCGGGAAGAGTACCGGGAAATGCTGAAGCTGCTGGATCTGGGTTTGGAAGACCGCATGACTTCCAAGGTGGGCCTGCTTTCCGGCGGCCAGCGCCAGGCCCTTACTCTTTTAATGGCAAGCTTAGTAAAGCCGAAACTTCTGTTGCTGGACGAGCATACCGCGGCGCTGGATCCCAAAACCGCCGCCAAGGTGCTGGAAACCACGGAACAGATCGTACAGCGGGACCACCTGACCACCCTGATGATCACCCACAACATGCGGGACGCCATTGCCCACGGCAACCGACTCGTTATGATGTACGACGGCAAAATTGCCCTGGATATTTCCGGGGAGGACAAGAAAAAGCTTACCGTGGAAGAGCTACTGGAGAAATTCGGACAGGCCACCGGCTCCGACGAAGCGGACGATAAGCTTTTGCTGGGGTAATTTCTGTTTAGAAAGGCAATATCGAAAACTACTGCCTTATAACTGATAAAGAGAATATCTGCCCGGATCGATGATCCGGGCAGATGTTCCTTTTTATATTCTATATGCTTCTATTCCCACAGTGGCCGCCGGGAAATCACCTCCGCGTATTGATCGAGCTCCGCGGTTGCCGCCGCGTATTCTTCCTCTGTGATGAAGCCTGTTTCCAGATTTCCTTTTAAGGCCTCCAGATACTCGTTGCGGAACAGATCCGGATCGGGAGGCGTTTCCACGTTTACTTGTTTCAGCTCTTCCTGCACCTGAGTATAGGAAACAGCTTCCGGCGCCTCTTCCGTCCCAACCGCCGCAAGCTCTTTTTGATTAGAAAAAGCAGCCTCGCCTTCTCTGGCCGGGACAGCCGCGCTGCTTTCATACACGCCCTGCCTATCGCCCAATACTCTGTAATGGTCTCCCAAGAAATTGAAATCGCCGCCTAGATCCCTGCTTTGCAGGAAAAGCAGATATTCCTTCCCCTGCTCCAAAACAGGCTCCGCTTCAAAAAATACCTGCTCATCAGCAGGATCTCCAATTCGCAGCACTGAAACAGAAGCCTTCTCTTCCCCGCGGAGAACCTCAGATACCTTGACCTGATATTCCGTCATGGTAAGAGTGCCGCCCCGCACGCCGCTGATCTCCAACACATCGGCACTCTCCACTGTTCCCCGGATGACCAGCGTGGATTTTTCCATCAGCTTTTCTATGGGCCAGGGCTCCTCATAGGCGCGTATTACACTGACCTCCCGCAAAACGGACTCTGAGATGGAAACGGACTCTTCAGCCGTTGAATAAACAGTCTTGTGCCCGGCGCTTTCGGAGACGGCCTGACCGTTCAGAGCAAACCAGCCTGCAGCTAAGCAAGCAGCCGAAAATGCCGCGCTGACCATGATGATATTTCTCTTTTTCATATTTCGAACTCCTTTCTGAAAGACTAGACATAAATGGCATTGATTCCGTTTTTATCGTCTGTTTGGGGATATCGCAGAATAGTTCCCGGAGCATACACATTCATTACGGCGTATGCGTTATTGGCGGGATGATCTAAACCCAAAGCATGACCGGCTTCGTGAATAAACACCGTCCAGGTATCATATCGATCCGGTAAATCACCGTTTGCGAAAGGACGGGATACGTTGATACAGATACCTGCTTCCAGCACCTTTCCGGAAGCGTTCATTCTGAATTTTGTATACCCCGGCGCGGTAAAGGTTGTGCTAAATTCGCGATAGATATAGTTCCTTCCGTCCTTATTAAAGCTATATACACCGGATGAGCAGCCTGCAAAAAAGCCGGTAGTAGAATGCCTCTCTGTAGGAGAACGCAACAGCGCATATTTCTTATTTCCGATTTTATTCCATTGATACAAGGCTTCGTTCATATGGCTGATCGATGTTGCGCCAAAATCCTTATGAGGGATAAACTGCAGAGCGCCGCTTACGTAATTTCTTTCCGAATTCCTTGTATATGCCATACAATTCGGCGCTATAAGCAATAGAAAAGACAGGATAAGAATTCCGCTTACACCCTTTATAATTTTTGATAGAATTGTTTTCTTCATATGTAACACTTCTTATACTAAAAGAAGTTATCTTTTATGTCTATTTTAGTGCGCAATATCGGTTCTGTCAAGCGTTAAAAAGAATCTTGCCATTTTTTTGATACATCCATTCTAAATACTTATTCCAACTATTATGGGATGTTCCGGGCAGTCTTTCACACGTCAGGCTTTTTCCCGGATTTTTGACAATTCAGGGGGGGAGGTACCCCTTCCGGCTCTAATTATATTGATTTCTAATAGTTTCTATCAATTTTGTGATATTGCTTTCGAAGCAAAGAAAGTTTACGGGCTTCTCTGCGTCAAGACGCTTTTTCCTCATTCCGGTTCCCGGTAATTCTCCCGCATAGCTACACAACACCCTGTTTACAGCCCCGGAGAAGCATGCTATAATCGGAAAATCAGAACGAAAAAACTTTTCGGAAGGACGGGGAGCACCCTTATGCTGTATCCCAAAAGCAAGGAAAGTGAATTATCGCCGGAACTGTTTCAAAGCCCCTCCTGCGAATACCGGGGCGCTCCCTTTTGGGCGTGGAACGGAAGGCTTTCTCAGGAGGAGCTGAAGGAGCAGATCCTGATTTTCAAAAAAATGGGAATGGGCGGTTTTCACATGCATGTGCGCACAGGTATGGATACCCCCTATCTCGGCCGGGAATTCATGGAGCTTATCAAGTTCTGCGTGCAGACCGCAGAGCGGGAACAGCTGCGCGCCTGGCTTTACGATGAAGACCGCTGGCCCTCCGGCACGGCGGGGGGCCAGGTCACCGCGGGAAAACCGGAGAACGCCCGAAAAACGCTTTTGCTGACCACCCGGCCCTATACACCGGACAGGCCCCACCGAAATGAGCGCCCGGAGCCGGGGCGGGGCCAGGAAAGCGTGCGGCAGGATAACGGAGTTCTGTTGGCGAGGTACGATATCGTTCTGGATCCCGCTGGCCGCCTGCTTTCGGGCCGCAGGCTTTCCCCGGAGGATGACGCCCGGGGCACGGTCTGGTACGCTTACCAGGAGCACGCCACGGCGGACCCCTGGTTCAACGATCAGGCCTATGTGGATACGCTGAACCCCCAAGCGATTCGGGAATTTCTTTCCTCTACCCACGAGAAATACCGGGAAACGGTGGGGGACTATTTCGGCGGGGTGATCCCGGCCATTTTTACAGACGAGCCCCAATTCGCGCCCAAGGACACACTGCGCTTTGCGGCAGAGGAAAAGGACGTTTTTCTTTCCTGGACCACCGAGCTGCCCAAGCTATACCGGGAACGCTACCGGGAAGAGCTGCTGGATCACGTGCCGGAGCTGCTTTGGGAATTGCCGGAGGGAAGGCTTTCCAAAACCAGGTGGCAGTTTCAAAACCTGGTTTCAGACCTGTTCGTTTCCTCCTATTGCCGCCAAATCGGCGACTGGTGCAGGAAAAACGGGCTTTTGCTTTCCGGGCACGTCATGGGAGAGCCCACTCTGGAAAGCCAGACCCAGGCGGTGGGAGACGCCATGCGCTGTTACCCTGAATTCGGCCTGCCCGGCATCGACATGCTCTGCGATTTTCACGAGTACACCACGGCAAAGCAGGCGCAGTCCATGGCGCGGCAAAACGGGGCCGAGGGTATGCTTTCCGAACTGTACGGCGTAACGGGCTGGGACTATGATTTCCGGGGCTACAAGCTTCAGGGGGATTGGCAAGCCGCCCTGGGCGTGACCCTTCGGGTCCCCCACCTTTCCTGGATGACCATGAAGGGCGAGGCAAAGCGGGATTATCCCGCCTCTATTCACTATCAATCCCCCTGGTGGGAGCAGTTCTCTGTGATTGAGGAACATTTTGCCAGGATCAATACCGCCCTGACCCGTGGAAAAGGTCTTGTCTCCGTAGGCGTTCTGCACCCCATTGAAACCTATTGGCTCTGCTGGGGGCCGGCGGATCAGACCGCCGGGACACGCGGACTTATGGAACGGCAGTTCGCGGAGTTGGCAGAGCTGCTGCTGTTTGGCGGGATCGATTTTGATTATCTGTGTGAGGCGGCTCTTCCCCGGCAGTGCCCGGCGGGCGGCTTCCCCTTGGCGGTCGGAGAAATGGCCTATCAAACCATTCTCATTCCTCCGGTTCGAACGCTGCGAAGCTCTACGCTGCAAAGGCTGGAGGCTTTTCAACAGCAGGGCGGCCGACTGCTGTTTTTGGGAGAATGCCCTGACCATATTGACGCGTGCCCCTCGGAGGAAGCCCGCCCGCTGTATGAGCGCTCTGAGAGACTTCCCTTTGATTCCCAGGCGATCCTGACTGCGCTGGAGTCCGAACGGTTCCTGGAGATCCGAAAGGAAAGCGGAGAACGCTGTGATACCCTTTTATCTCAATTACGGCAGGACGAAGAAAAGAAGTGGCTTTTCCTCTGCTGCGGCAAAAAACCTGTCAGCCCCGATGTAGATCCCGCCCCCAGGCTTCAATTCCGGCTGCAGGGAGAATACGCGTTGGAGCTGTTCGATACGCTCAGCGGAAAAATCAGCAGACTGCCCGCCCGTTATGAGCGGGGAAACACCGTGTTCAGCCGCATATGGCATATGCACGACAGCCTGCTGCTTCGCCTTTCTCCGGGCCGCTTTTCCGAGGCGGTGCCTCAGGAAACGAATCTTGGTGCCGCTGATGTGCTGCTGGAGCCTGTGAAGATTGTATTGGAAGAGCCGAACCTGCTGCTTTTGGATCTGGCGGAATTCTCCATAAACGGAGGCGAATTCTATTCGGAGGAGGAGGTTCTTCGCATCGACAATGGGGCCCGGGAAAAGCTGGGGCTGCCGCCGAGGATCAAGGAGATCGTACAGCCTTACCTGCTTTCCCCCGAAACTCCCACAGACTTTTTAACACTGCGGTTTCGTTTTATGAGCGAGCTTGCCCTGGAGGGAGCGCTTCTGGGGTTGGAAGAGCCGGAGCACGCTGCGATCACGCTGAACGGCCAGCCTGTTTCCCCGCAGCCCGTAGGCTGGTACGTGGATAAATGCATTGAAACTCTTCCGCTTCCTCCACTGGTTTACGGGGAAAACCTGCTGGAGGTACGGGTTCCCATTGGAAAACGTACCAATTTGGAGGCTTTTTATCTTCTGGGAGATTTCGGCGTATCCGTACAGGGCTGCCGGAAAACGCTTACCGCTCCGGTACGGGAGCTGGGCTGGGGCGATATCGTTTCCCAGGGACTTCCCTTCTACACCGGAAATCTGCTGTACCGGTTCCGGATAGTTTCCGCAGAAAACAGCTTCACCCTGCGGGTTCCCCAATATCGGGGCGGACTGATCAGAGTGCTGGTAGACGGAAGAGATGCCGGCTACATCGCCTTTTCTCCCTATGCGTTAAAGATCGAGGCCCAGCCGGGTGAGCACACCGTGGAGCTGCGGCTTTACGGTACCCGGCAAAACGGCTTCGGGCAACTGCACCACACCCAGGGGATCTATTTTTATCAAAGCCCCAATTCCTGGCGCAGCGCGGGAGATCAATGGAGCTACGAGTACCGCTTCAAGCCCATGGGGATCCTGAAATCCCCCGAACTGTACAACGCCTTTTTTCTGGACAAGCAGGGACGGCGGCGCATGACGCCGGGGCAGCAAAGGCATATGGAGGACCGGAGCTGACAGGACAAAGAGAACCCACAGCAAGTGCGCGCTGCAGAAAAAACTGCAGCGCGCACTTTTAAATGCTAGACGGTGGATATCATGAGCAATGAGGAATGAGCCGTTAGCAATGAAGGGCAAAGTTCGATAAATTATGGATTAACGAACTAGTTGTTAGTCGCTAGTCGTTTGAGAAGAACAAGCCCCTCCTTTATCATTCTGAGGAACACAGAAAGCTATAGCTTTCTTGACGAAAAATCTCGCCCTTAATTCCAAGGCAAAAGGACAAAGGACGAGATTCTTCACCGGGAAAGCAAGGCTTCCTTGCTTTCTGTTCAGTAATGACAGGAAGGAGGTGAGTGGATAACCACCAAATTCCAATTTAGCAGGCATCGGTTACAGCGTCTGTGTTGCTTGCAGCGCCTGTTCCCTTGGCTCTCTTAATTGCTCATTTCTTTTGCAGCCGGTACGCTCCCGCGCCGTGGGAGGGCTTTCTGGAAAGCTTCTTTTATTGTAATTCAAAAATCGCTTCCGTTTCCACAGGCATATTGCCGGGTAAAACGCTCATGCCAACGGCGGAACGGGAAGGCGCGCCCGCTTCTTCTCCGAACAGATCCATTAAAAGCTGAGTGCCGCCGTTTGCTACCTGAGGCTGCTGCGTAAAATCGGGCGTGGAGGCCACAAAGGTCATAACCTTTACCGCGCTTTTTACCAGATCCAAATCGCCGATCTCCCGCTTCAGTACTGCCAGCACATTGAGCATGCAGTCTCTGGCGTGATCATAGCCCTGTTCCACGGTAACACCCTCTCCCAGCTTTCCCGTGACAGGCGTACCGTCCAAAGAAGGCCCGCAGCCGGAAATATAGAGCAAACTGCCGCCAAAGCGCTTTGCCGGAGCGTACAGGCCGCCCTTTGCGGGAGGCTGAGGCAGGCTCATTCCCAGCTTTTGAAGCTTTTCTTCCACCTTGCTCATTGTATAAATCCCTCACTTTACAGAATTGATAAACACCCTTTAGTACTGTTCGTATCTTACGCCACGAGGGTGTGGAAGTCAAGGAAAAGACCGTTTACACGCTCATGCCCCTGGCTGCTACGGGAAACCGCTGAAGCTCGCCGTTTTCCCACACAAAAACGCTGTTTTGCAGATTGATCGCCGTGCACACATGGACGGGAACCAGCTCCAGCAGCTGGCCGACACGCAGGCCGGTCACGCCGTTTTGGGCGGTAATGATCCCGTGCTCTTCGTTCATGCGGCGCAGCCGCAAATTTTCTTCGGGCAATCCATTGGAACCAATGGGAATGGCATAACCGGGGTAGTTTGCGGGAGGCGTATCCAGCGGGATATCCATGGGAAAGGTTTTTGTGCCGCCGTCGATCACGGCATAATCCGGGGCCGGGGTACTGACCACAGTAGCGTACAGGCGTACCGCGATCTCTTCAAAAGCGGCGCAGTGCTCCTTCGTGAGCATCCAGTCCCCGAAAATGTAGGTACCTGGCCGCACTTCTGTTACCAAACCGGTCTTCGCCACAGAAAGGCCGGTGGGCGTAGAGCCCGCGCTGATTTCCTTGATGGGCACCCCGGCTTCTCTCAGGGCCTGGGCCATTTCCCACATGAGCGTTCCTTCCTCCTGGCCGGCGGCTTCATTATCTTCCGTTGGAGCTCCGTGGAGGATCAGGCTTTTGAAGGTGTAAATACCGGTCAGGCGCAGGTTCGGCAATGCGCCCACCTGCTTTCCCAGCTCCAGGTACTGTTCTCCGCGCACGCCGGTACGCTTTGCGCCGGTATCGACCTCCAAACGCACCTCGCAGACCGTTCCCGCTTCTGCCGCCGCCCGGTTTAAGGCCAGAGCGCCTTCCCTGCTATCTACCGCCAAGATCAGGCGGCGAAGCTTTTTTTGCAGCTGAAGGGCCCTCTGAAGCCGAAATTCTCCCACCATGGGATAGGCAATAAAAATATCCTCCACGCCGCCTTGTGCCATCACTTCCGCTTCGCTGACTTTGGCGCAGGTGATCCCGTCCGCTCCGGCAGCCAGCTGCTGCTGGCAAAGCAGGGCATTTTATGGGTCTTGCAATGAGGCCGCAGCTTGCAGCCATAGGCTGATACTGCGGACTACATACGTTGGATATTTTTTTGTACCAGCTGGCTGTCTACTAAAATACCAGGCGTTTCGGGCAGAAGAAGCTCTCCGCCGCGCACCAGCTCAAAGGCTGTTTTCATTCTTTTCTCTCCTCTTGCTCATTTAAGCCCGCTTGCAGCCGGTACACCCCCGCGCCGTGGGGAGGCAGCTTTGCGGAAAGCACTGAACGCACGGTTCCCAGGTCGCGCTTCTCCCACAGCGCCCTTGTCGAATACTCGCCGGAAAGCTCCAGCTCCGGAAAGCCGACAGATACCTCCGCCTCGGTTTCCGCAAGGTTGAAAAGGGCCACATAGACAGAGCCGTCTTCCCTATCGTGGCTTTTCCAGACGCAGGCCTTTTCCGTGCGATACACCTGGTGGGCGTTTTCGCCCCGGCGGTGCATTCGCAGGATCTCCTTGTTGGTAAGCAGCGCCAGAGTGGCCTCATCGTTGTTGCGCAGCTCGCCGCCCATGATCAATGGGGAGCGAAAAACGCACCAGAGGGACATCATGGTTTTCTGCTCTTCCGGGGTAAACTTCGTCCAGTCATCCTGAAACTCCCTGCCATGGGCCTTTTCAAAGGCCTTGAGATTCAGGCGGATACTGCCTAAGGGAAGCATATCGCAATCCGGCCAGCAGCCGGGGGAAACCTGGCGCTCCCATACCTCGCACCGCTCAAACATGGCCAGCAGCAGCTCCCAATCGTCCCAAAAATCATCGGTGATCCGCCACATATTGGCGTTCTGCCGGAGATGCCAGGCCTTTTCGATCACCGCCGGGCCGGGAGACAGGCTCAGCACCATTTCCCTGCCACAGTGATCGATGGCACGGCGGATCATTTCCACTTCCTGTTCGGCGGAATAGGGCCGGGTAGGATAGGCGTTGGTGTTGCAGATATCGTCTACCTTGACAAAGTCCACTCCCCAGGAAGCGTACAGCTCAAAAATGGAATCGTAATAGGCTTGGGCCCCCTCCTTTGACCCGTCGATCCCGTACATGTCCGTGTTCCACCGGGAAACGGAATTGTCGCAGGCGATCTTATCGCAGGTGGTATTCGTTCCCTTTACCGGAAGATGCCGGTGCACCGCCAGCCTGGGAACGCCCCGCATGATATGGATTCCGAATTTCAGGCCCAGGCTGTGGACCTGCTCCGCAATGGGGGCAAAGCCCTTCCCGCCAGCCGCCGAGGGAAACCGCTCCGGGGCGGGAAACTGCCTGCCGTATTCGTCCAGGGTGAGCCAGGCGTAGGGCACGTATTCCGGGCGCTCCGTTCCGGCTGTGGGCTCAGACCACTGAATATCGCAAACTACATATTCCCAGCCATATTCCTTCATATGCTCCGCCATGTATTTGGCGTTTCCCAAAAGCTGCTCCTCGTTGACGGCGTTGCCGTAGCAGTCCCAGCTGTTCCAGCCCATAGGCGGAGTTAGCGCGCAACGATCTTTTTTCATAAAAAGCCCTCGTTTCTCTCAGTTTGCTTTTCCGGAAAATTCCGAATGCCTTGTCTGAATGCTCCCGGCCGCTTGCGGTTTACAGTGCGAAATCTCCGTTTCGGAAGATCTCCACCTCTCTGCCGTCCTCTGTTGTACCGGTGATCTTCAGGTCGGGGGTGCCGATCATAAAATCCACGTGAATGGTGGAATCGTTAAAACGGCCGGCGGCCTCTTCGGGCCCGGCTGCCAAACCCCGACCCAGTGCCAAATGGCAGCTGGCGTTTTCATCGATGAGGGTGGTGTAGAATACCACCCCGCTCATGCTGATGGGGGAATGGTATTCCACCAGGGCGGCCTCTCCCAGGTACCCGGCGTTCTCATCGGTGTGGATCAGCGCCTCCAGCATCTCCTTGCCTTCCTTCGCCAGCACTTCGGTCACCTTTCCCTTTTCAAAGCGGAAGCCGAAGCTTTCTATCTTCTTGCCGCCTAACACCAGGGGCCTGGAAGCGTATACCACACCGCTGGTTTCAAATTTATCCGGCGTGGTGCAGATCTCCTCCGTAGGCATATTGGCGTGGAAGGGAATCCTGTCCTCGGGCAGGGAAGCGCCGTCATGGCCGAACCGGGACCAGGGGGTAAGCCCCACCACAAGATCCGTGCCGTTCCCGGCGGTATAGTGAAGCTTTGTCAATCGCAGGGCGTCCACCTTGCGGGCGCGCTCCGCCGTAAGCTTATCCTTTTCCTCCCAGGCTTTTACCACATCATTTGTTTCGTTGATGTAGCAGAGTTTGAACAGCAGCTCCCACAGAGCTTTTTCCGCTTCTTCTCCGGTCTGCTCCAAAATGTACTCCGCCCAGTTTCTGGTGGGGATCATGGCGATCAGCCACTGGCAATGCTTTTCCCGGCTTGCCCGGCGCATGATGTTCCGAATGGCGTCCACATGGGCAAAGATCGCGTTGGAGTGCTTCTCGCTGATCTCCTCCATCAACTTGGGGTCCTCGCTTTCTAGGCGAACATAGCAGGCACCCTTGTCCAGATACACCTGGTGCATTTCCTCCTGCCAGTGCTCTACCCGGCGGATCTCCTCATCGGAGCGGTACTGAGCGGCGATTTTCTGATTTGCCAGGTCCAGATAGTGCACCACCACATTGCCCGCGCCCAGCTTATAGCACTCTTCCGCGAAGATCGGGACAAATTCATAGCCCGCGATATTGGCCTCTACCAGCACAGTCTGCCCCTTCTGCACATTCAGGCCCACCCGCGCCAGCGCATAGGCGTATTTATGCTTCATTGCCTCCAAGGTCATAAAAAACTCCTCCTTCCTGTTTGAAAAAGCGCCCGGAAAGCCACACTCTCCCGGGCGCAGTGTTCAAAACCTGCGCCGCTGAAGCCTGTGCACAAGTTCTTATTGCTTCATAAACGTTTCGATCTCATCGGGATCCCGAATGATCGCTTCAGACAAGACCTCGCAGCCGTCCTCCCGGATCAGCAGGTCGTCCTCAATGCGAATGCCGATCTCCCACTCGTCGATATAAAGACCGGGCTCATCGGTGATCACCGCGCCGGCGGAAAGGGGCAGATCCTGCCCGGCGGTCACATCGTGCACGTCGATGCCCAGGTGGTGGGAAACGCCGTGCATGTAGTATTTCCGCACTTCTTCAGGCTTCTCAATGAGACCCAGCTCCATACAGCCCTGGGCCAGCACATCGCTGCACAGCTTTTGCAGCTCGCTCAGGCGCACCCCGGCCCTGGCTGCCTGAACCACCGCCCGGTTAGCCTTCAGCACGATTTCATACACCTGCCGCTGGCGGGGAGAATATTTGCCGTTTACCGGGTAGGTTCTGGTAATATCGGCGCAGTAGCCCCGCACCTTGGCCCCCAGGTCCAGCAGCACCAAGGTGTTATCCTCACAGGTGTCCCGGTTGGTCCCATAGTGGAGCATGGTGCCGTTTGCCCCGCTGCCCGCAATAGTGGGGAACGCCACGCCGTCCGCCCCCAGGGAGTGAACGGTATACTCAAAATCCGCCTGCACCTGATATTCTTTCTTGCCAGGCTTCAGGCGGCTCATGACGTTTTGCAGGGCCTTGTCCGTTACCTCAATGGCCTCCCGCATGACGGCGATCTCGTCCTCGTCCTTTTGCATGCGCATTTTTGCCAGGGTGGGGTAAATATCCCGGATCGGCACGCCGGGGTACCTGGCCGCAAATTCTCTGGCCTTTACAGCGTTGTAATCGGGCAGGTCGTCCCACTGGTAGCGGTTGCAATCAAAATAAAGGGTGGTAAGGCCGCCGCCCATCAGGCGGTTCACCTGGCCCACAAAGGAATCCAGAAAATGGATCTCCTCAATACCTGTGAGCTCCTTCGCCTCTTCTACACTGACGCGCTTTCCCGTCCAGCGCACTGCAGTGGGATCTGCTTCCTCGATAAAAAGCATAGTCTTGGGGGCGGCGCCGTTTTTCACCATCACCAAGATCATGTGCTCCCGGCGCAGACCGGTAAGATAGAAAAAGTTACGGTTCGCCTCAAAATGAGCATACTCATCGGCGCTGACATGGAGCTCCGTGCCGGAGAACAGCACCAGCGCGGACCGCTCCTCCATCTGCTCAAAAACCCGTTCTCTTCTGCCTTTGTAATTCACAGCTCTCTTCCTTTCTGGTTTTGGGGTTTCTCCTCTCACCTGTCATTCTGAACGAAGTGAAGAATCTCGTCCTTGCGCTTTTATTCAGGGTTTAAGGGCGAGATTCTTCGCCTACGGCTCAGAATGACAGGTGGAAGGTAAGCGGGCAATCTTTATCGAGCATTGCAGCAACACTTGTGTTGCTTGCAGCGCTTGTGCCCTTTATAATTGCTCCCTGCTCACTGCTCATTGCTCATTCATCTCACCCCAGGCTCATCTGCTCTCCCGCCTCTTCTTCGTTGGGCAAGGCGCCCAGGGCGGGAAGCTTTTTCTGATACCGGGCGGGGTTTTTCAGCATGCCTTCCTCATAGGCTTTGGCGGAAATCAGGCGCTGGCCTTTTTTCAGGTTCATAGCCTGCACGCCCTGGGTGTTTTTCGTAGTTTTCGGCAGGATCTGTCCTGTGTGGAACAGCAGCATTCTGCCGGAGGAAGCGGTCAGCAGCACCTCGCAATCCTCCCTGATATACAGGGCGCTGACCAGAGGCGATTTATCGCTGTAGGCGTTGATGAGCTTTTTCCGGTTGGTCTTTGTTTCATATGCGCTCATTTCCACCTTGGCGGCCTTGCCGTTTTCAAAGAAGAAAAGCACAAAGCCCGCGTAATCGGTGGTGGCTGCCAGATACACGGCGCGCTCGCCCTCGTCCATCTGGGCCCGGGCGGGAATATATTCGCCCAGAACGCTTGCCTTGGTGTCCGAAAAATCGGATGCTTTTATTTTATAGACCTGAGAGCGATCGGAGAAGAACAGGAGATCCATGTTGTTCATGCCCTCCAGCTGCTGGGTGACCTGATCCCCCTCCTTCAGCTTCTGCTCGCCGCTCATGCGCAGGGACAGAGGCGTGATCTTTTTGAAATATCCTTCCTCCGTAAAGAACAGGTTCACGGGATAATCCGGCACTTCCTCCTCCGGCTCCGCTTCCTCCACCTCGTCGGCGTAGAGGATCATGGTGCGGCGGGGCTTGCCGTATTTTTTAGCTACCTCCTCCAGTTCCCGGATAATGATGGATTTCACCTTAGCCTTGGAGCCCAGGACGCTTTCCAGCTCGGCGATCTCCCGCTTCAGATCGTCCGTTTCCTCGGTACGCTTTAAGATATATTCCCGGTTCAGGTGGCGCAGACGGATCTCCGCCACGTATTCGGCCTGCACCTCGTCGATGCCGAAGCCGATCATCAGGTTGGGAACAACCTCGCTTTCCTCTTCCGTTTCCCGAACGATGCGGATCGCCTTGTCAATATCCAGCAAAATGGCCTGCAGGCCCAGCAGCAGGTGCAGCTTTTCCTTCTTTTTTTGCAGATCGTAATAAGTGCGGCGGCGAACGCACTCCACCCGGAAGGCCGTCCATTCCTCCAAAAGCCCCCGCACGCCCAGCACCTTGGGCACGCTGCCGATAAGCACGTTGAAATTACAGGCGAAGCTGTCTTCCAGGGTGGTGAGCCGGAAAAGCTTCTGCATGAGCTTATCCGGGTCTACGCCCCGCTTCAGGTCAATGGTGATCTTCAGGCCATTCAGATCCGTTTCGTCCCGAATATCCGCGATCTCCTTGAGTTTATTTTGCTTGACCAGCTCCACCACCTTTTCCACAATGGCCTCCACTGTGGTGGAAGGGGGGATCTGCGTCACATCGATACAGCCCTCTGCCTTGTCATAGGTATAGCGGCTGCGCACCCGGAAGCTGCCTCTGCCGGTTTCATAGATCTTCCCCATCTGCTCCCGGTCGAAAATCAGCTGGCCGCCGCCGGGGAAATCCGGCGCCTGAAGGGTTTGAAACAGATCCGCCTCCGGATCCCGCATCAGGGCAATGGTGGTGGCGCACACCTCCGAAAGGTTAAAGGGGCAGATATTGCTGGCCATACCTACCGCAATACCGGTGTTGGCGTTTACCAGCACCGTGGGGAAGGTGGCGGGCAGCAGGGTGGGCTCCTTCATGGTGTTGTCGTAATTGTCTGCGAAGTCCACCGTGTCTTTGTCGATATCCTGAAACAGCTCCTTACAGATGCTGTCCAGCTTTGCCTCCGTATACCGGGAGGCGGCCCAGGCCATATCCCGGGAGAAGGCCTTGCCGAAGTTGCCCTTGGAATCCACAAAAGGGTGCAGAAGGGCTTCATAGCCCCGGCTCAGGCGCACCATGGTATCGTAAATGGCGCTGTCGCCATGGGGATTCAGCTTCATGGTCTGACCCACAATATTGGCGCTTTTGGTTCGGCCGGAGGTCAAAAGCCCCATTTTGTACATGGTGTACAGAAGCTTTCTGTGGGAGGGCTTAAAGCCATCGATCTCCGGAATTGCCCGGCTTAAGATCACGCTCATGGCATAGGGCATGAAATTTTTGCGGACGGTATCGCCCACATCCTGCTCTACGATCTCACCCGCCCCGGCAATATAGCCCCTCATTTTCGGCTGTTTTTCACTGCTTTTCTTCTCTCTTTTCGGCATTGTCTTTCTCCTTTTTCTCAGTCCGTATCCGGCGGCTGGCCGTCATGGGCCTTCCATTGGCATTCCAGCAGCCGCATTTCGGAGAACACCGCCCGAAAGGAGGAATTCTCCGGAGAACAGGCGTACAGGCCAAAGCGAATAAGTCCGCCGCCTTTATGCATATGGCAGATCCGCATCTGGCTGAAGCTGATTCCGTCCGATGAGCACTCTACACAGTAATCGTCTTCCCTGCGGCTCAGCCGATACCACATGGATTTCACGGAAGCGGGAATTGCGGTAGTCGCCCAGTCGGAATATCCCAAATTGGTCACCACGCTGCCCAAATGCTGATATTCCTCGTTTTCGTACTCCACGGAAGCCTTCAGCCAGTTTTCGCTATCCAGATACATGACAATACCGCACTGGTCAAAGCGGTGATTGCTTTCGGAAAAGTCCGTTTTTACCACAAAGCTGAAAAATTGATCTTCCGTTTCCATCTGAAACACAGGGGCGTTGTCATTTTGGAAGTGATAATAGGTACGCTGCCATAAATCCGTATGCGGCTTTGTAAGTACTTCCAGGCTGTCTCCTTCTATCCGGCAGCTTTCCGGCTCCCTCGTCCACTGAAAATCTGTAAAAAGCATTTCTGCAGACCCTCCTTTGTTTTGGAAAAGCTGTGCGCTATGGCGAAGTATATACAGGCAAGCCGCCGCCAGCCTGAGCTTATCGGCGGCTTCTAAAGCAGCACCATGCCTTCTCCCAGCTCCGCTTCCCGGCGGGTGAGAAACCCAAAGCGTCTATAAAAGCTTTCCCGCCCCCTGGAAGCGCCCAGATAGGCTCTTAAATCCGGGCTGGCAGCCTTATACTCCAAAATCTTTTGAACCAGCAGCTCCATAAGCCTCGTACCGATCCCTCTTCCCTGAAAATCAGGGTGCACCATTACGTCCTGCACATAGAGGAAAATCGTTTTGTCGCCGATGAGCCTGGCATATCCCACCGGCCTGCCGTCCGCCAGGGCGCAGACCGAGTAAAGGGTATGGTCAAGGGCCTCCTCCACCACCGCCGCGTCTCTTGTTCCCCAGCCCACCGAATCGGTCAGGGCGTTAAAGGCCTCAGCGGAGATTTTTTGTTCCATATATTCGACCATTCTTTTTTCCTTTCTGACAACTAACCGCTTACCACTGACAACGGCTCAGCTGACGTCCAGTTCATCGGTATACTCGCCGCCGTGCTCGGCGATATAATCCTTACGGCCCTGGATATTGTCTCCCTGCATGATATCGAACATTTCCGCCGCGTACTGGGCATCGCCGGGCAGCACCTTAATGAGCCGCCGGGTTTTGGGGTTCATGGTGGTCAGATTCATCATATCCGGCTCGTTCTCGCCCAGCCCCTTGCTGCGCTGAATGGTATATTTCTGCCCCTCCAGCTTTTTCAGGAACTCCGCCTTTTCGGTTTCGTCATAGGCAAAATAGGTTTCGTCCTTTGTGGTGATCTCATACAGGGGCGATTCTACAATATACACCTTGCCCGCCTCGATCAAAGCGGGAGCCAGGCGGTACACCATGGTCAGCAGCAGCACCCGGATCTGGAAGCCGTCCACATCGGCGTCGGTGCAGAAGATGATCTTGCTCCACCGCAGGTTTTCCATATCGAAAGCGTTCAGGTTCTTATTGGCTTTGGTTTTCACCTGCACGCCGCAGCCCAGCACCTTGATGAGATCGGTGATGATCTCGCTTTTGAAAATGCGGTCGTAATCCGCCTTCAGGCAGTTTAAGATCTTACCGCGAATGGGCATAACGGCCTGAAAGTTGGAATCTCTGGCTTGCTTCACCGCGCCCAGAGCGGAATCGCCCTCCACGATGAAGAGCTCCCGCTCGCTGACGTCCCGGCTGCGGCAATCCACAAATTTTGCCACCCTGCCGGTGATATCCATTTTTCCGGTGAGCTTTGTTTTCAGGTTCAGCCTGGTCTTTTCCGCGTCCTCCCGGCTGCGCTTATTGACCAGCACCTGGTTGCCGATCTTCTCCGCGTCCATGGGGTTTTCCAGAAAATAGATCTCCAGATTGTGGCGGAGCATCTCCGTCATGGCCTCCTGAATGCCCTTGTTGTTGATGGCCTTCTTGGTCTGGTTTTCATAGGAGGTTTGGGTGGAAAAGGAGGAGATCACAATGATCAGGCAGTCCTCCACGTCCTGAAAGGTGATCTTGCTTTCGTTTTTGGTGTATTTGTTGTTCTGCTTCAGGTAAGCGTCGATCTGGCCTACAAAGGCGCTTCGCACCGCCTTGTCCGGCGCGCCGCCGTGCTCCAGCCAGCTGGAATTATGATAGTATTCCGCTACGCAGGTACGGTTGGAAAAAGCCGCCGCCACGTTGATTTTTGTGTTATAGGCGGGAAGATCCTCCCGATCCTGCACCTTTTTTTCACTTTGCCAAAGCTGCACCGGAGTGAGGGAATCCTCCCCGGCCAACTCCCTGGCATGATCGAGAATGCCGTTTTCATAGCAGAATTCGGCGGTCTCGAACTTTCCCGGAGTGGTCTCATTGCGGAAATAAAAATGGATCCCGGCGTTGACCACTGCCTGACGCTTCAAAATATCCAGATAATACTCCGTATTTACGGCGATATCGGTAAACACCTGAAGGTCAGGCTTCCATTTGATCACGGAGCCGGTATCCTTTTTGGCATAGGGCTCCTTTTGCAGGCCACCCACATTTTCGCCCCGCTCAAAATGCAGGGTATAGCGGAAGCCGTCCCGGCGGATATCCACGTCCATATACTCGGAGGCGTACTGGGTAGCGCACAGGCCCAGTCCGTTGAGGCCCAGGGAATACTCATAGTTCTCGCCGGAATCGTTATTGTATTTGCCGCCGGCATACATTTCACAGAACACCAGTTCCCAGTTATAGCGTTCTTCCTTGGTATTGTAATCCACAGGAATGCCTCTGGCGTGATCCTCCACCTGAACGGAATGATCCAAAAACCGGGTGATGGTGATTTCCTTGCCGAAGCCCTGCCGGGCCTCGTCGATGGAGTTGGAGAGTATTTCAAAAATGGAATGCTGGCAGCCGTCGATACCGTCTGAGCCGAAAATGACCGCGGGCCGCAGACGGACACGGTCCGCCCCCTTCAGGCTTTGAATGCTGTCGTTGCCGTAATCCTGTTTTTTTGCCATAAAGCGCCTGATTTCCTTTCCTTCAGCTTTCTTCTTCCCTGCTTTCTTTTGGGGATCTCTTGTGGTCCACAAAGCTTCGCATACCTATATATTGTAACCCATTTTTCCGGATTTTGTCAAGACTTTGCGGCGAGGCGCCGCGACCACTCGTGAAGCTGCTTGATGCGGGAAACCGGTTTCTGACCCGACCATAGGCAGAACGATAAATTGGAATTTGCAGCGTGCCGCTGCACCAACTCGTGAAGCAGCTTGGTGCGGGAAACCGGTTTCTGACCCGACCATAGGCAGAACGATAAATTGGAATTTGCAGCGTGCCGCTGCACCAACTCGTGAAGCAGCTTGGTGCGGGAAGTTAATCCCTGACCCGACTGTTAGTAAGCAGATAAATTGGAATTTAGAGGTTATCCACTCACCTCCCTCCTGTCATTCTGAACGAAGTGAAGAATCTCGCCCTTTGGCTCTTTTCCCAGAAAACAAGGACGAGATCCTTCGCTCCGCTCAGGATGACAAAGAGGGCAGTTAGTACAATAAATTGGAATTTAGCGGTTTCCCTGCGGTCGGGTCAGAAATCATTTTCCTGCACCGAGCAGGGGCACGAGTGGACGCGGCGCCTCGCCGCTAGCTCCTTCCTCATTGCTCATTGTATTATGGTATCTAAAAAGCGAAAAAGCCACTGCAAAGCACTTGACTTTGCAGCGGCTTTTTACTCTTCTCGCAAGGGCTATTGCGGCCCCGCGCTTTTTTTAGAACCTGTGCAGCAGAGCGACTACCTCTGCCCGGGTGGCTTTTCCCTGGGGGGAAAGCGTTGTGGCGGTCGTGCCGTGAACAATCTCAGCGGCACAGGCCCACTTCATAGCGGGCAGAGCGTATGCCTGCACCCGGTTTACGTCTTTATAACCGGAAAGGTCGGCGGAGGCGCTGGTATCGCGCTTCTTGTACTGAGCGTACCGATACAGGATCGCTACCGTCTCTTCCCTGGTGACCGGCTTCTCGGGAGCAAATTTTGTAGAGGAGTAGCCTGCCACGATCTTATTTCCATACGCCCACTTTACTGCGTTGGCATAGTACTCTTTGCTGTTCACATCGGTAAAGGGATTGTAGGACGGAACCTCGGGGGATTTTTCCATACGGTACAGTGTGGCCACCAGCATACCTCTGGTCATGGCCGCATTTGGGCTGAACCTTGTCTCAGAGGTGCCGTACATCACGCCGTTGGCATAAGCCCACTTCAGATCCTCCAGATACCAGGCGTTTGCCGGTACATCGGTAAACGCGGGAAGCTTCCCTTCCTCGCCTGGAAGCTCTTCGTCCGTTCCGGGGGTCTCTTCACCTGTGCCGGGCTTGCTGCCGGCCGTAAGGGTAATCTCACATTTGATATCGTTATCCACCTGAAGAGGCGAAGAAGTGGCAAACAGATCGGAAGCCACAGCCGTTACCGTGGTGCCTTCCGCCAGCCCGGCGATCCGCCCGGCAAAGAGGCCTCCGTTGTAAGTGCCGGAGCGCTTTACGCCGTACAGCCGAAGGACGCCGGTTTCGGAATCATAGCGGGAGGTTCTGAACACCTTCTCATCTCCCGCAAAGCCCTCGATCAGCATATTTTTCGGGATCCCGGTAAACTCCACCTGCATGGCGATGGAGGTTCCCTGGCGCATGGCTTCGAAATCCACTGTGCCTTCGCCTGCGGTCAGCTTCACGCGGCCAATGATCTCCCCTTCAGTGCTGCCTGTGTCGCCATAGGCCAGGGCAGTAGTCTGCGCTTCACCGGCGGTGATCTCAGCGGCAATATCATCGAGTACCACCGCACGACCCGCATCGGCCACACGAGCGGCAACATGCTCTGTGTTGCTGTCGAGGATCACATCGGGGCAGGTATCGGGCAGGGTCATATGCAGAGAGGTACTGGTCAGTCGCTGGCCCACCATCGTAAGGGCGTCCTGCACGCGGTACAGCTCGGCGATCACATCGGTAACGCCGGTCAGATCCGCTTCCTGCACGCTGTAGACCCAGCGGCCGTCGCTGGTTTCGCCAAGGTATCCGGTCTCTGTCACGCTGGCAAGAATAAGCTGCTCACCGTTGATAATACGGCCGTTCTGATCCTTCAGGAGCACAACGCTGTAAGACGGATCGCCCTTATAATCGCCATAGAAAATGATGGAACCCTTCGTCAAAGCAACCTGACCGTCCGTTACAAAATCTTCCTTCAGCCTGCCATAGCCTTCGGGCTTCAAATCAACATTGTCATTGGTGGGCCCGAGAATATCCAGCTCCGCAACGCCGAGAGACGACATATTGGTGGCGGTGAGCCGCACAAACGCCGCGTCATAGGTGTACATGTAGGGATCCATGGAGCCGTCTTCGGCCTTTTTGTTGAAATACAAGGTATAGGAGCCATCTGCGTTGTAGATGATATCTTCCTGCTTTACCCAGCTTTCAGGCCTGCTGGCGCTGCCGGTATAGCAATCGCCTTCTTTCACGGTCGTCCAGGTGGCGTTGTCCGTACTGATTTCAACTTTATAACCAAACAGGCGATAATTGGAATGCTCACCCTGATCCGGTGTGAATTTCAAAGCGGTGACCTGCTTGACGCCACCCAGGTCGAGAATGATCTGGGGGCGAACCGCGCTGCCGGAATCCGCAGGCTTTGTGCCGTAATACACAGTGCTTACATCATTGTCGATGGCGCGGGCGATGGCGGACACGGACTCAGCCTCATGCCCCATGCTATTCTCAGGATCATACTCCAGAACTTCATCGTCGGCGGAAGTCATGTTCGTTGTTACTGACCAGCCGGTCTTATCGATAGCCCCGTCATGGGAAATCTTCACTTCATCGAGAACAACGGTCTCCGTTTCATTCAGCAGCCGGTCGATCCCGGTCACGGTATAGACGAAGGAACGGTTGTTTTCGGTGGTTACAACATCCGTATAGCTTGCTTCACCAGCGGGAACAAACGCAACCGTTTTCCCGTTGCGGGAAATCTCATAACCGAGCATGGCATTCTCATTGGTATTGCTGTTGCTCAGGGAAATCGTGACCCTGCTGCTGTTGATTTGAGAATTCAAGATCGGTGTTGTGATCGCGGCTGTTACAGTAGTGCCGCTTGACATGCCGGGCTTGTTTTCCAGCCTGTAGAGGCGGCTGTTATCGTCCAGATACTGGATCTTACGGGTCTCCTTCGCATACTGGGCCGCATAGGCCTCCGTGGCCTGATTGGGAATGATGCCCCAGGCGCGGAAGAAGTCCAGAACGTCCCGCTCGGCTGCCGCGCAAACGGCCTGCATAAAGCCCTGGTCGCCGGAGGTGGTGGTCAGAGGATATTTTGCCTTGCCGGGCGTGCGCAGATAGGATTCCGCACGAGCATAGAACAGGCCGGCCTGCTGGGCCTCAATGCTGTCGTACACCTTAAAGGAATAGTCGTTATCATAGGCAAGGTGCAGCTGCCAATACATGCCCAGCTGTGTGGCGAGGTTTCCGGTATGCCCGGTCGTGCCGGTCACAACAGCCTTATAGATATTGTTTGGCTGCGGGCGGGCGGTGGCGTTTGTTTCATCGGTCTGGGCCAGCTGCGCGAATATATTGTTTGTAACTTCCACCCGCTGATAAGAAGCGGCGTTGATGCAGTGGCCGATCTCATGGGCAACGCCCCAGCCGGAATAATTGCCGCCGGTCTTCTTCCCGTTTTCGTCCGTGGTAATGGGATTTGTTTGGAACAGTCCGCCGACGCTGCCCCATTCGATGCCGATATGCTTGCCGCCGGCATACATAAACGCGCCGGTGAACATCTGGTGATACCGAATATTCAAGCGTGTATTCGGATAGGCATCCGCATCTGTCGCCGCCTTATTCAAACCCTTGAACTGATAGAAGTAATCGATCTCCTGCTCCATCGCCGCGATGGAATTCGCAAGCTTCGCGGTGGGGTTGGCGGAAATGGCGGCCCACACCTGGGTGGCAGGCACGCTGAACATCATGTTTTCCATGGTGATCTCGGTCACGTTCAGGAAGCACTCATTGGCCTGATACGCATAGCCAATATCAGAATGGGTGCTTTCATGCAGTGCGCTCACTGAGCCCGCATAGGCTCCCAGTTCTTCCACATATGCCTCGATCCGGGCGGTACGCTCGCTGCCGGTCACGCCGTCCAAATTCAAAACGGGGATCCTGGTGCCGCCGATCACACGAACGGCATACTCCTTTGCCCCCTTCTCCCCCGTATAGCGCAAATACAGGGAACCTCCGGCTTCCTTCGCATAAGAGCCGATTCTCGGTACCGTGACCTCATTCCGCCCGGCCTTCAGCTGCACGGCGCTTGACTGCCAGGCCGCCACCTCGGGGTGAACCTGTGTGGCCACCAGCTGAAGGTTCACATTGCTGCCCTGGGCCGCTGCGCCCTTCAGGTCTTCCACATACAAAATCACCGTGCTGCCGGCCTTGGCGGTATAACCGAGAGGCTGGTAATCGGACAAGGCCTGGGCAAAGCCGGAGGCCGGGCCCTTCGCGGCGGTGATCTGATTATCCACCAAAATCGGATCGCTGGCCTGGCCGTCCTTCAGGATCTGCATGGCGTAATTCAGATCGTTCAGAATGGTTTCCCTATGCGGGTGATACTCGCCGCTTTCCGGATCCAGCGTGTTCACCCGGTCGATCAGCGCTTGAATACTTTCCTCTGTTACGTCCTCGTTCAATCTGGAATGGGATACATCGGCGAACAGCGCTTCCACCTTCGCTTCCAGATCATCGTAATCATAAAGCTTGAGCTCGCACAACGTGTAATTTTGGCTGGCGCCGTATCTGGTAGAGGTGCGAACCTCCAGATAGTCCGTTGTGATTGGCGATTCAAAAACAGCCTCGTAATACCGTCTGTTCTGCTTATCGGTTCTGTTAAAGAACTTAGTGCCGATGGTTTTCATCTCGCCGTTTTCGTCCCGATACCGAATGCGAACAGTATTCATATGAACACTGGCGGTCTGGCTGGGAGAAATGCGGATCGTATCCAGCGTGCGCCGCTCGTTTAATTCCACAATGGGGCCGCGGAAGTTTTCATAATCAACGCCGCTGTCCCAGTCGGGGATCAAAACATAAGTATTCGGGTCGTCGTCCAGCAGCACCTTCCAGTCTTCCGCCGTAGCGGAACCGTTTGATACCGTGCTGCCGTCAGCTCTGTAAATTGTATAGCTCTTATTCGCGTTGCCGGACACGCTTTTGATCACATCTTGCCCAAAAAGCTTATACTGCGGAAAATCGACCCCCTCCGGCGTCATGGGCAAGCCGACGGCATTTTTAGATTTGCCGCTGCTGCCGTTGCGGTTATGGGCCACAACATAGACCGTGTACTCCACGCCGCCCTCAAGGCCTGTCAGGGTATAGCTCTGGCCTGTGATATTCGGCACCTCGGTAAAAGATGATTCAGAGGTTTTCTTATAGAACACAGAGAAGGTCTCCGCGTCAAACTTACATCTCCAGGAAACCTTTAGCTGCTTCACACCGGCTACCACATTTACATACTCCGGCGCGGGAGGGACCTTTGTACAGGTGACCTCATGGTTCCAAACCTCAGACCAGCCGCTTTTCCAGTCTCCATTCACAGAGCGGACCCGCACGGCATAGGTCTTAAACGCCTTGACAGTGCCGTTGAAGGAATCTCCCTGGAAGGTGTGTCTGGTATTGGCGGTGACAGCGGTCTTATTGTACCCTTCGCCGGAAACAGATACTTCATATCCGGTAACATTCTGCTGGGGAGTCCAGCTGATGGTCAGAGCCCTGTATCCCTGGCCATCGGCTTCTGTGTTGGAAACAGAAACGACCTCCGGAATATCCAGCTTCGGTTCGGGAATACGATCTTCAAAGTTTTGGAAAAATTCAACCTTGGCGATTTCGGCCAGAGCACCGCCGGACTCTGTTCCGGTAGCGCGGATCGTCACCTTTTTGATCACGACACGGTTTCCGAAATCGATGACAATGGTACCATCTTCCTCCCGAGTGATCTCCTCAGGAGCAGCCTCCCGAACACCTGTGTCCAGAGAATTCACTGCGTGAAGGCCCACCGTACGGGAAACAGACGCACGAGTCGACTGCCGCGCAGAAACACTGCCCGGAATAGGATAGGTATATATTGCGCCGTCCTCTCCGGTAACCTCAATAACACCCTCTGTAATAGTGTTTCCAGCCTCTGCGGGCGCACCGATCACAATACCGGCAACACCGGTATCACTGTTTTTCGGAGGAACCAGATCCACTACAACAGGATTTTCCTCTGTAATCACCGCCGAATCTTCACGATAGATCGTAAAGCTTTTCTCTGTGGGGGCCTGCTCCACAATGGTATTCTCCCCCAGCTCAATTTCAGGCGTTGTATAGGTAACAACAGGCGCAGGAACAATCACGTCCTCATTTCTGACTACCACGGCCAGATCCTTCAGGTCGACCTTGCCATCGCCTGTCAAATCGATCGATGAATCCAACACCGTTTCCGCATCGGTATCATCGATCCGGCCATCATTGTTGATATCGCCGGCAGGTATGATGCCAAACTTGCCGTTATCCTCATTCAGAGCGTGGTTGTTGCTCAGATTGAGAATGACATTGGAGTGGTCAAATTCTACTTCCTGTACATAGGGAATATGGTACGGCGCTGTTACTGTAACGGTATTTACGCCGTCAGGAATTCCGGTCAGCGTCAGAGAAGCCTGACTCGTCTCATCATCAAGCGACCGTGCGCCGGCAAACGCGTCCAGAGAACCTGTGACCACAGAACCATCTTCCGCCCGTACTTCCACTTCATATACGGTCTCGGTGTTCCAGGACCGATACATGTTCAGCACAAGCTCATTTCCCAAATCTGGTTCTGAGAGATCGGCGCGAGGAGCTTCCTCCTCGATCCCATCAAAAAATCCCGGCGCGTCCAGCTCATTAGACGCGGCGGCAGCGGTGGTTGAAAACACACTGACTGCCATGCAACAAACAAGCAAGATACTTAAGAGCCTCTTCATGAATCCTTACTCTCCTTTGCAATTTGTAAAATAAAGGCAAAAAAAGCAGTATTATGTTAACATACCTTTTTCCTAAAATCAAGAGGTCTGTGATTTGTTTCTCCGGAGTAATTTCACGGCGCTGCAATACAGGGGAACAGAAAAGAGAAAAGCTCTGCTCGCAGCAGGAATCTTTCTGCCAAAAAGGGTATGGTTTCGTATACGGAAAACTCCCTTTCAGCAGTCTTGCTCCCTATTATTCAGGTGGTTCCCCGCTCAATCAGCGCCACCGGTAAAACGATCCGACTCTCCGCTGCGGGCTTTCCCTCCATTTGATCCAACAGCGCCTGGGACGCCCGCAGGGCCAGTTCCCTTTTGTTCTGCTGAATGGTGGTGATTGCCGGATAGCAGTATTCGGAAACAGAGCTGCCGTCAAAGCCCACGATTTTCACCTGTTCGGGAACGGCAATGTGATTTTGCTGCAAAGCCACCAGCGCGCCATAGGCCCGCCAGTCGTTTGTGGCAAAGATCCCATCGAAGGAAAGGCCTTTTTTCGCCATGTAAAAAACTCGATCCTTTGCTCCCTGGAAATTGGGGGCGTCGTCGCTTAAGCCCACGATCTGCTCCGGAAGGGTCGGCATGCCGTAATCCTTCAAGGCGTCCAAATAGCCGCTGAGCCGCTGGGTGTTCACTGACAAGGCTCGTTGCCTAGAGAGGATCAAAATGTTTTTACAGCCCTTCCTGATCAGCGTTTCTGTAGCGATATAACCACCCAGATAATGGTCAGACTCCACATAGACAGCATCGCTTTTCCCCTTGGGCTTGCGGTCGATACAGACGATGGGGATGCCGCTGGAAACGATGTGCTCCGGCAGATCCTCGCTGCCGGAAATACAGATGATCCCATCGACAGACTTGGATTCCAGTATCTTGAAATAGGCGGCTTCCTTTTTATCCTCTTCATTGGTATTGCAGATGAGCACAGAATAGCCCTGGTCGAAAAAATATTTTTCCAGCTCCAAAACGATTGTCGCGAAGAGCTCGTTGGTAATATCCGGAACGATCACCCCAATAGTATGGGTTCTGTTCTCCCGCAGGCTTTTTCCCGTCATATCGGTAGTATAGTGATATTCTTGAATAACAGCCTCTACCCGCTTCCGGGTCTCCTCTGAAAACCGTCCGTTGCGGTTGATCACCCGGGAAACCGTGGCCACCGACACGCCGCTGAGCCGGGCAATGTCCTTAATGGAAACCTTCTTTTGGCTTCGCAAAGCTTCACCCCGTTTCAAACCAATCGTTACCCATTTGTTACCCATTATAGCACGGCTTTCATGCTTTGTAAATCTTTTCCTTTTCAAAATTAAAATGGTAATGGCAACAAGAATTTGTTGTGTTTCTTGTGCGAAACGCCTATTTTTGAAGTGGAAATTGACAAGCGGAAGGAAACCTGTCATAATGCGCTTTAGAGAAAACGTTTACTCAAAGGAAATATTATGGAAAGGAGTGCAGCTGTATGCGGGAAAAACTTCTCTGCCCCTCCATGATGTGCGCGGATTACAAATGCTTGCGGCAGGAGGTGGAAGCGCTGGATCGGGCAGGCGCCGATCTGTTTCATATTGATATCATGGACGGCAGGTTTGTGCCGAATTTCGGCATGGGGCTTCAGGACGTGGCATGTATTCGTGAACTGACCAAAAAACCTCTGGACGTTCACCTGATGATCGACGATCCAGGAAATTACGTGGAGCTGTTTGCGGAATTGGGCGCGGACGTTATCACCTTTCACCAGGAAGCGGACCTTCATCCTGCCAGAACGCTGGATAAGATCCGCAAGCTGGGGAAAAAGGCGGGAATCGCCCTGAACCCCGGCACCAGCGTGGAAACTGTGCGGGAGCTTTTGCCCCTGGCCAATTATGTTTTGGCCATGACGGTAAACCCAGGCTTTGCCGGGCAGAAATATTTGGAATTTACCGACAGAAAGCTTCAGAGCTTGGCAGCCCTGAAAGAGGAGTATGGGTTCCGGCTGATGGTGGACGGCGCTATTTCTCCCCAAAAGATCCAGGAGCTTTCCGAAATAGGCGTTGACGCATTTGTGCTGGGTACCTCCGCTCTGTTCGGCAAGCCGGAGGGATACGAAGCGATCCTGCCCCGCTTGAAACAGGGCTAAAGGAGGGCATTATGGAAAAACACACTTATGTGCTGGGCGTCGACATTGGCGGGACCAATATCCGTCTGGGGCTGGTAGACGAGAAAAACCAGCTTTCCGGTTATCGAAAAATACCCCAGGAAGAGATCTTACAGGGGGAAGACACCTTAAAAAGCCTTGCGGAGTATTTGAAGCAGTATTTGAAGGACCGCGCGGAAGGAAAAGAAGTGGTAGCGATAGCGGCGGGAATTCCGGCGGCCATGAGCCGGGACCGCTCCACTGTGTGGAACGCCCCGAATATCAGGGGCTTCAGCGGTAAAAACGTGCTGGAAGCCCTAAAGCCACATTTCCCCTTCCCCATTTTCCTGGAACGGGACGTTACCATGCTGTTTTATTATGACCTGTACCGCTTTCAGATTCCTCACCGGGACATTCTTATAGGCTGCTATATCGGAACAGGACTTGGAAATGTGATTTCAGTAAACGGAAGCCTCCTGGTGGGAAATGACGGAGCGGCAGGCGAGCTGGGGCATATCCCGGTATGGGACAAGACTGATCTTTGCGGCTGCGGAAACGAAGGCTGCATGGAAAGCCATGTAGGTGGAAAATATTTGGTAGAGCTGCAAAAATCCACCTTTTCCGACGTGGAAATCAGCCAGCTGTTCTCGAAAAAGGGCAGCACGCCGGAAATCGACCGGTATTTAGAGCACCTGTCCCTGCCCATCGCCACAGAGATCAATATTCTGAACCCCGCGGTGATCCTGCTGGGCGGCGGTGTACTGTCCATGGCGGATTTCCCCAAGGAGCGTTTGGAAAAATACATCTATAAGCACAGCCGTAAGCCCCTCCCCGCAGATAACCTGCACATTGTCTATTCCGACAACCAGGGTGAAAACGGGATCTACGGCAGCGCTCTGTATGCCCGAGAAAGACTATAGGCAACCCCGCACAAAAACCGGCCAGAGGCCTTTGTACACAATTTGCTTGCAGATTTTCCGTCATAGAACACAGCTTTCACTTGTCGAATCGCAAGACCATAAATGGTCTGATTGACCGCACTCAATCTATGCACTCTGATGAAAAATCTGATGTGCAACTTCTTGCGCACAATCTTTGTGCGGTGCTGCCTAAACTCAGAAACGGAGAGAAATGTATGATCGCACTTGCCAGTGACCATATTGGAATTGAGCTGAAGAAAGCTATTATCGAATATTTGGAAGAACAGAAGCTGGAATATCGGGATTACGGCACCTATACCACAGAGCGCTGCAATTACCCGGAGTATGCCTTAAAAGCCGCCAATGCCGTGGCCGGAGGCGAATGTAAAATGGGCATTTTGTGCTGTGGAACAGGGATCGGGATCTCCATTGCGGCCAACAAGGTGAAGGGCATCCGCTGTGTCGTGTGCTCCGATTGCTACTCTGCCCTGCTTTCCAGGCAGCACAACAACACCAACATGCTTTCCATGGGTTCCCGGGTGGTGGGAAGAGACCTGGGCCTGATGATCGTAAAAAGCTGGCTGGAGGGAGAGTACGAAGGTGGCAGACATCAGGTTCGGATCGATGAGATCACAGAGATCGAAGAGACCGGGACCATCAGCGCTTTGTAGCAGAAAGAGGGCAGTTTGTTGAAACACTTGGTATTAGGAAAAACGCTTGCGCCCCTTGCCGATTTTCACAAGCACACCCACGAGGGCTGGGAGATCATTCTCAATATTTCAGGAGAAGGCTATGACCGTGTAGGCGATGAAACGCACCTTTTTTCTCCTGGATCGATCCTCTGCGTTCCGCCCGGGGTCTTTCATGAAAAGCAGGCCGCTCAGAAATTTGAGGACATCTATATTACGACCACAGACGCTCAATGCTTTTACGGAAAAAAGGCCCTGACGGCACAGGACGATGAATTCAAAAGTCTGGAAAATATTTTCCGGTTGATTTACTACTATTATTACCGCGATTCTCAAACCATCAGCCCCGCCACGGAAAGCCTGTTTCAGGCGCTGGTACAGCTGTTGTCCGCCCGGTTTCAAACACGGAATATCCACCCTTATGCCCTGGAGCTCCAGCGGGGGATCATCGAGAATTTTACAGATCCGGAATTTACCATGGCGAGCATTTTGGAAAAGCTGCCGGTCTGTGAAGATTATTCCCGGAAGCTTTTCCAAAAAGAATTCCACATCACACCTCACGATTATTTGGTAAAGCAAAGAATTGAAGCCGCAAAAAGCCTGCTGGGAGCAAATGCCGGATCCCCCATTTCACAGGTGGCGCTGTCCTGCGGCTTTTACGACGCCCACTACTTCAGTCGCGTATTCAAAAAGCTGACGGGCCTTTCCCCCCTGCAATATCAAAAAGTTCGGAATAATCCACCTGGCGTGTCGGAAAATTCCTAACTTCTTTGTTCTCTGGCCTGTACAATAAAACTCAGAAAAAATATGTTTCAGGGAGGGATCCTTTATGAAATCGATCATTTCCACCGGCCCGAAAACCAGCGAAGTCCGGGAGGTCGCTCTGCCGGTCATCAACGACGATCAAATCCTGATCAAAACAAAATATGTGGGCGTGTGCATGTCCGAGCACTATGACTGGAGCGTGGCAAACCCCGGCGCCGCTTTCGGCCATGAACCCATGGGATATGTGGAGGAAGTCGGTAAAAATGTTACCGGCTTTCAAAAAGGAGACCGGATTAGCGGTCTGTGGGGCGGTTCCCTGCCGGGCTCCGGCGGCATGGTCGAGTACAATGTGGCGGACCCCCGTAAAGATATTGTAATAAAGCTTCCGGATAATCTGACGGACGAGGAAGCTGTATTGGAGCCTCTGGCCTGCATTATGAGTGCTGTCAGCAAGGTGAGAACAACGGTTCCCGGTACCCATGTGGCGGTAGTGGGCTGCGGCTATATGGGCTGTGGCGCCATCAGTCTGCTGAAGGCCTGCGGCGCTTACGTGGTGGCTATCGATATTCGCCCGGAATCCCTGGAAAATGCGAAAGCCTACGGTGCGGACGAGCTGTATCTCTACGATGAGGCAAAGGAAAAATTCTCTACCTCCAACGGCTTCCCCGGTTTTGAGGCGGTCATGGAATGGGGCGAAACCAATGAATCGCTGGATCTGGCCATCAATATCACGCAGCAGTGCGGCCAGCTTTGCATTGGAGCATATCATACCGGCGGAAAGCGCCTGGTGGATATCCAGCAGCTGAATGTAAAGGCCATCGACTGTCTGAGCACCCACCCCAGAGAGGATCACCTCAACCGCAAGGGCGCGGCGGCCGCCACGGAAATGCTCTCAAATGGCTCCTGGAAATACCGGAACGTAAAAACCAAGATCTACCCCTACACCCAGTTTGACAAGGCTCAGGCTGAAATGGAGACCAAATACGGCATCTTCATGAAGTCCCTGATCGATATGACCTGGGAAGACGGCGAGCCGAAAGTGATCGGCTGATTCAGCGGTTATCCGCAAAATGCTCTCTCCAAGAACGATTCCATTTCATTCACCGAAGGGTGTATCTCTAAAAAGATCCTTTGAACCTAATCCAAGGAGCTGCCGTAAATCTTGCCGGCAGTTCCTTTTTTGCTTTACTCTATTTCGATGGCAGCAGCTTTGCGAAGCCTGTTCGGATGCGCCTCGAAGGGTCACAAAGGATGTACTGACGGTTTTTCTCACCGGACGGCCCGCAAAACCGTGTCCATCCTTGTCAAGCAAAGCCGCGCCATATCGCACCGGAGCGTCAAATTTTTCCTGCCGGCGCCTCCAAAGAACGCCTAACGCATTAGACCTTCATCACGCAAGCGCGACGGCGCTCAAAAGTATGCCTGATCAATCTGCTTGGATATTTTTAAATCATTTTTATTGAGCTACTTTATTATCAGATATATGACCAAAAGCAGAAGCTGTCAAATTCTATTGCTGAAAATCGCAACGAAAAATACTCATATAAGCTCAAGCGGCAGCAAATGAGGAATGCTGGTATTTGACGGTAAAAAAGCAAGAAAGGACTGTGAAAAATAAAAAAAGGAATTGCGGCTGTTCTTTTGACAGCGGCCATTTGTACTAACATGTCTGCCTGTTCTTCCGGTATCTCAGAAGCAACGCGCCAAAAGGTTCTGGATGAAAAGCTTGAACTGGAATCCAAGGTATCTTCCCTGCAGAAAGAAATTTCCAGCTTGGGACCTTAACTGAAAGACGCGGAAGAGAAGCTGTTTGCCACTCCTACCCCTACCCCCGAGCCCACGCCTGCCCCGGTTCCTACCCCCATACCGGAACCCACGCCGAAAGTAACCGCCGGTCAAAGCAATGCCCTTCGAACAGCAAAATCTTATCTGAACTATACCGCTTTTTCCTATGAAGGCTTGATCGATCAGCTGGAATATGAAGGCTTTACACACGAACAAGCCGTATATGGCGTAGACGGCACGGGACTGTAAAGCGAAAAACCGGCCGCCCGCCGAAATACCGAGGAAAAAAACGCAGGCAGTCCAAAATTGGCCTTCACCTTTTCCTTAAGCCATACTGTGCTTTTAGTCCTCATTTAGTCCACATAAAAACACCTGAATCGGGAAAAACAGTCCGCTCCAGTCCGGAAAGAAAATGAAAAAGCCGCAGTACCAAGCCGTTTTGGCTAGATACTGCGGTTTCTCAGATGTGACACTACCGCAAAACAGATATTTCGGCGCGGGTCGCTCGCTGAAAACATAGAAAACACCTGCGGTTTGCGACTTACTCACCGCAGGTGTGGTCGAAGTGGCGAGACTCGACCAGGCGCAGTCTGCGCCTGATGGCTTGGACACCCCAGTGCTTACGCCCTGGGGTACCGCCCTGCGCCGCTCCTCGCTGGAAATATGCCACCGGCATATTTTCCTTTACGCTCGGACTCTCCCGAGTTCGAGTCTCGTTTAGAAAAGCAGAAGAACCGACCCTTATGGGCCGGCTCTTCTACTTGGTCGAAGTGGCGAGACTCGAACTCGCGGCCTCCACGTCCCGAACGTGGCGCGCTACCAACTGCGCTACACCTCGTAAAAAACAGCCTCGGAACAAATTTGCTGCCGAGGCTGTTTTGGCAGCGGTACCAGGATTTGAACCCAGACAAACAGAGTCAGAGTCTGCTGTGCTACCATTACACAATACCGCTTTATGCCGCTGTTTGAACAGCAATATATATTATATCCAAAAAGTGGCGGTTGTCAAGGAAAAAATGAAAATTTTCCTTTTTTCTTCAGATCGAGCCTTGCATCGGCAACACAGCGGGCCTATAATGAAAGAGAAAAATCACTGAAAACGGCTTTATGCCGCAGAAAGGAGCCTTTTTATGAATGCTTCATTTCATATGGAAAACCGCAGGGCGCTTTTGAATGCTCTGCCGGAAAATTCCCTGACTGTGCTTTTCTCCGGGGAAGCGCCACGGCAGTCTGCCGACGCCTACTATCCCTTTTTTTGCAGCCGGAATTTTCTTTATCTGACCGGCGTGAATTTTCACGGGCTTGTTCTCCTGCTGCAAAAGCAGAACGGCACGGTGCGGGAATCCCTGTACATTCTGCCCCATGATCTACTGAAAGAACGCTGGACGGGGCGCCGCCCTACAGTGGAGGAGGTAAAATTACAGTCCGGCCTGGAAACCGTTCGCATGGTGGAGAATTTTGAAGAGGATCTCCGCCGGGCCGCCACCTCGGGCGCTTATGAAACGCTTTGGCTGGATCTGTTCCTGAACACGGCCGATGAGCCCCTTACTCTTTCCCACCGCTTCGCGCGGGATGCGGCCTCTAAATACCCTGGGGTGCAGATAAAAGACGTAATGCCTTTGATGCGGAGGATCCGCACCATCAAAAAGCCCTGTGAGATCGAGGCCATGAAAAAGGCCGCCGTCATTACCGGTGAAGGGATTTTGGCGATGATGAAGGCTTCCCGGCCCGGCATGTACGAATACGAATACAAGGCGGAATTTGACTATGCTCTGGCAAAGTGCGGCGTGCTGACCCCTGCCTTCCATTCCATTATTTCCGCCGGGCAAAACAACTTCTGCATTCATTACGACAGCTATATGGGCCAGGCTCAGGACGGCGACCTGATCCTGAACGATGTGGGTGCCTGGTGGGATAATGAGGTGAACGATGTTTCCCGGGCCTGGCCCTGCAACGGAAAATTCACAAAGGAGCAGGCGGCGCTTTATGAATGCGCTTACAACACTTCGGAGTACATGTTCTCCATCATCAAACCCGGCATGCCCATGGCTTCGGTAGATCAAACCGCCCGGGAATTCTGCTATGAGCAGCTGAAAAAGCTCGGAAAGCTCTCTTCCTTCGACGAGATCGGCAAATACATGTGGCACGGCGGCGCCCACCATATCGGCTATGACGTGCATGACGAGGTGGATATGACCCGCCCCGTTTCCGCCGGCATGGTTTTCTGCGTGGATATCGGCATTTACGATGAGGAAAGCGGCATCGGATTCCGTCTGGAGGATAACTGCCATGTAACGGAAACCGGCTGTGAAAACCTGACCGGGGCCATTCCCCGGAAGCTGGAGGACGTGGAAGCCGCTATGAAAAAGTAAAGGCTGGACGGTGACTATTGAATAGCGCATTGTAAAGAAAGAGCAGGGGTAGGACAGTAAATTATAGCTTGCGGCGAGGCGCCGCGGCCACTCGTGTCCCCACTTGGTACAGAAATTTGGTTTCTGACCCGACCGGAAGATAAGATGGCAAATTGTAGTTTAACGCCTGTAGGCTCCACTTGCGCGAGTAAGGGGAGCTGTCAGCCGAAGGCTGACTGAGGGGATTAAAACTGGCAGTTTTGTCCCACTTTCTGCGTGTGACTATCCCTTCCACCGCCTATCGGCGGTCCCCGCAGACTGCGAAGCAGTCTGTTTCCCCTCTATTAAATAAGAGGAGGCAAAGGGCAGATAAATTCCAATTTAGCAGGCGTTGGTCACAACGCCTGAGCCCTTGCCCTGAATTGCTCATTGCTAATTTCTCATTCCTCATTTCTTATTGCCCATTTCTGACAACTAATGGCAGCTCTGCAAACGATCGTATTTTGCAGAGCTGCCATTCTATTTCAGCGCCGCACCGGAATACCCCGTCCGGCAAGATAGGCTTTCACCTCCGGAACGGAGGTTTCCTTGAAATGAAAAAGAGATGCCGCCAGCACGGCGTCGGCGCGGCCTTCGGTGAAGGCGTCGTAAAAATGTTCCAGCTGGCCCGCCCCGCCGGAGGCGATCACCGGAATGGAGACCGCCTGAGAAATTGCCCGGGTCAGCTCCAGGTCATAGCCGCGCTTGGTACCGTCCCGATCCATACTGGTGAGCAAAATTTCTCCCGCGCCCAGCTGCTGTACTTCTTTTGCCCATTCCACAGCGTCCTTTCCGGTATCGATCCGGCCGCCGTTCAGGTAAAGGGTCCAGCCGCCGGAATCCCGGCGTTTGGCGTCCATTGCCACCACCACACACTGGCTGCCGAATTTTTCCGCTGCCTCCCGAATCAGCCCGGGATTTTTCAGCGCCGCCGAATTGACAGACACCTTATCCGCCCCCGCCCGCAGAATGGCGGTAAAATCCTCCACGCTGCGGATCCCCCCGCCGACGGTGAAGGGGATAAAAATACGCTCCGCCACCCGGCGCACCAGTTCCACCATGATATTTCGGTCGTCCGAAGACGCTGTGATATCCAACAGCACCAGCTCGTCCGCTCCCTGGCGATCATATTCCATGGCGGCCTCCACCGGGTCCCCGGCATCCCGCAGACCCACAAAATTTTCCCCCTTGACGACCCTGCCGTTTTTCAGATCCAGGCAGGGGATCAAACGCTTCGCATACATCGCTTATCCCTCCAGTCCGACAAAATTCCGCAGCAGGGCAAGACCCAGCTCCCCGCTTTTTTCCGGGTGAAACTGGCAGGCGAAAAGATTTTCCTTCTGTACCGCCGCATGGAGCTCCACACCGTACTGAGCGCTGGCCGTTACAATATCTTCCTCCGCCCGCAGATAATAGGAATGTACGAAATATACATAGGGCTCCGGCTGAATTCCCGCAAACAGCCCGCCCGGCTTTTTGATTTGCAGGGAATTCCAGCCCATATGGGGTACCTTTAACCCGAAATTGTCCGGTAACCGGCAAATTTTCCCCTTCAAAACGCCCAAGCCCTCTACGCCGGGAGATTCCTCGCTGCTTTCAAATAAGATCTGAAGCCCCAGGCAGATCCCCAAAAAAGGCCTCCCGGAGGCGATGAATTCCCGGATGGGCTGTTCCAGCCTTCTCTCCCGCAGCTGGCACATGGCATCGCCGAAAGCACCCACACCGGGCAGGATCGCCATATCCGCCGCTCCGAGCTCCGCCGCCTTTGCCGTAACCACGCACTCACAGCCAAGATACCGCAAAGCTTTTTCCACACTGAGCAAATTTCCCGCGCCATAATCGATGATCGCTATCATTTTCGCTTTACCTCACTGCTATAATAAAGCAATTATAGCATACCGCCCCTCACAGTGCAAGAAAATTTCTAAATAGGCGCTGCTTGCAACGCTAGATAATTTATGGCACGGTAAATTGTACTTTACGGCGAGGCGCCGCGGCCACTCGTGTCCCCACTTGGTACAGAAATTTGGTTTCTGACCCGACCGGAAGATAAGATGGCAAATTGCAGTTTAACGCCCTTCGGCTCCACTTATTTATAAGGGGAGCTGTCACGGCTGCGCCGTGACTGAGGGGATTCTAACTAGCGATTCTATCCCACTTTCTGCGTGTGACTATCCCTTCCACCAGTCTCGCCTGTCGGCTCGGTCGGTTCGCACCAGCGTCCCACCGGGACGCGCTCACCCTATCGGCGGTCCCCGCAGACTGCGTAGCAGTCTGTTTTCCCTCTGCAAGCAAGGGAAGGCTTTCGCTTACCGCTAAATTCCAATTTACCAAATTACTCGCCTCTGTTCTTCACTACTAATTACTAATTGCTAACTGCTAATTACTGCTCCCCCTCTGCCCTGAAACGGGCGATCAGTTTTTTCTCTTCTTCGGAAAGCTCGCCGATCCGTTCCGGGCTCGTCTGCACTCTACGGGGAGAACGCTGCCGGGCGGTTTCCAGCCCCTGAAAAGTTTCCGGAAAAAGGAAAGCCTCTATGGGTACGGCAAAGATCCGGGACAGCTTTTTCAAGGTTTCCAGAGAAGGTTCCGTTTTTCCCAATTCATAGCAGGTGTAGGTCGATCGGTTCACACCCAGCGCCTGCGGCTACAGCGCCCTGGCTGTAGCCGCAGGCCAGCCGTATCTGGCGCAGCAGCTTTCGAAATTCTTCTCTTTCTTTTTTCATTTTGGCATCTCCCTTTTCCATTCTTAAAGCGAAACGGCCGCAGAATTCGGCCCGCTTGCCTTACGCCGGCCGCAGGACCCCTATACCGCCGTTTTATAACATAAATAATAACATACTAACCACCTCTTTACAAGCATAAACTATGTTATAAGGAGGTGCGTTATGAAACAAAAGCCTTTGATCATTAAGCCCAAGCGCCCAAAGGGAGAGGACGGATATAAGGTCTTTTCCATCAGGATCAAAGAGGGGCTTGCCGAACAGTTGGATCTTTTGGTAGCGCAAACAGGCCGCAGTCGAAACGAGCTGATCGGCATGTTTATCGAATATGCCTTGGAGCGCTGCCAGGTGGAGGAAGCAAAGCCGGAAAGCACCTAAAAGAAGAAGCGCTGTTGAACCTGCCGTGGCGATGCTCTTTTCCTGCCGCACAATTTACGATAAATGCCCTACATTTCAAAAAAGGAGACCCCGCTTTTCTCACGGGATCTCCTTCTTTCTTCTGTCCTTAATGAGCCTCCGCCATTTCACTTTCCTGCTCCAGCGGCTTCACGCCGGGCGGGAGGAAACCGAAGGCGGGTAGGGCCGGTAAAAGCTTTTCCCGCAGAATCGCCATGGCATTTCTCAAGGCTTTTTCCGGCTCCGCCGCTTTCGGCAGTTCGCCGGCGGCAGCCTTTACCTGCCACCAACCCATATCCCAAAGGCCGATCTTATAATCCAGCCAATGAACCTTTCCCAGTCCACCGTAAACCTGCCGGTAAAGAGCTTCCGCGCTTTCCAGCACCGCTTTCGCTTCCCGGGAAAGGGTGTGCTCCTTTAGCCATAGGGCCAAAAAACGTTCTTCGTTGGCGGCGGTAAGCTGAACCTTCAGGTCCGGCAACCCGCAACTCCAACTTCTCACCTCGGAAAGCAGGAAGGGAAACATTTGATTATCGATCTGATACCGCTTGCCCCGATAGATCACATCTCTCAGGGAGGCTGTGTTGTTGGAGGGTGCGAAGGCGCTCCACACCACGCAGTCTGAAACAAATTCCTCCGGAAGCGGATCTGTATTGGGCTGGTAAAATTGATCCCGGTCGTTTTCCCAGGAGGGCTTCGGCAGCTTCCGCACAGCATGCAGCACCATGGAGCGCTCAAAATTTTCCGGCACCACGGAATAAGCGCCCGCGCTGGCCTGGGGCCCGGAAAGGATCGCCACCTGATTGTAATGCTGCATATCGTTCCCGCAGCACATCAGAGAGCAAAGAAAGCCCTCAGCAATGCGATCCCGCACGTCCCCGGTACGCCCGCTTACGGTAACAGCGCTGCTCAAAGGCGGAAAAATCCTTGTATTTTTCACCCGCCGGGGCCATTTATTCAAAAACTGCCCTCTCTCCCGAACGGCGATCTCCTTTGTTCCCACCTTCTCACAATAGGAATCATATACGTCCAACACGATCTGCTGCTCCTCAACAGGCATCGGCTTTCCCAGGTTCCACACAAAAAAGCCAATGGGAAATTTGCCCTTGCAGCCCTGGAAATTTTCTGAGGAAAAAAGAAAGCCCCGTTCCAATTTACAGTGGAACACCTTGTCCCGAAAGACCTGGTCATTGTTGGACGTTAGGATCCCCAGCTTGGAGAAAAGGCCCAGGTAGGCGTTTTTTCCCTTAAATTCCGCAAAGATCCGGTACAAAAACTGCACGATCAGTTCCCGGCTGGTCTCCCCCAGCCCCTGCTCCGTCATCAGCTCCCGGAGATAGGTCATGGAAACGCCGTCCTTAGAGCGCTTCCCCTGCCGGTTTCCGCTTTTGTTGCTTGTGGCAAAGGGCGGATTGAGAAAGATGATCCAGTTGATTTCCGGATCGTGCAGGTCGTCCAGAAGCTTTTGCGGCAGCTTGGGGGGCACGCCGAAGGGTACTTTTCCTTTTTCCTTGACAAGGTAAGCGTCGTCGTTCAGATAATCGTACTGAAATACTGTGGCGGCGGGAAATATCCGCTTGCAGTACGCGGCGTCATCCTCCAGAAGCGTGGAAATATAGCAGTGGGGCAGCACGGAGCTGGGCAGCATAAATTCCAGGTTTCCCGTGCCCGCCGCCATATCCCAAATACGCCACTTGCCGTTTTGATAGCGCTCTGGCCCTACCGTTCGTAAAATATAATCAAAGGCCTTGCCGGCAAATTCCAGAGGCGTGTAAAATTCCCCGGTAAACCGCCGCCGGTAATCCTCGGAAAGGCGATCCATCTTCTGGCGGATCGCCCGAAGCTCCTCCGGGCGGCTCAATTTCTCATAGACGCTCCAGAAATGCCGGTAATCCTCCAGCGGAAGGCTTTTTCGGGAGTCTCCGTCGCTGAGGCGAAACAACACCTCTCCGGAATCTCCCAGCTGCTCGGAACGCCCCGATTCAAGATCTGTAACAAAATATTCAGAGGGCTTGTGCCCTTCGTCCGCCACATATTTTTCAAAAAAGGAAGCCCAGTGCTCGTAAACCGCCAGGAAGTTTTCCTCGTGAATGCTCTTTTTGTCCGCTCCCGCCAGCTGTTCCTGGTGGTAAAGGCTTACCGTCTCGGCAAAGACTTGCTCCTCCGCCGGATTTTCAAAGGAATATATATGAATCTTTTTCACAGTCGGACACTGCCGCAGGGCCTCTATCAATACAGGGCAGGGCTGACTGGCCGCCCGATCCCAATCATATTTCCTGTGGGCGGTATAAAAAGAAGCGAGATCATTTGTATGTACAAAAAAGCCTGATTTTCTATCCACAATACAGAGAACAGGCGGCACCGGGTCAGGGAAGGGGCCGTATTTCAGCTTCCTCACATAATACAGCGTTTGAGCGATCGCCCGCGCCCGCACAGAGCTCCGGGAAAAATTCTGCTCCAGCTTAAATTCAAACAAAACCTGAGGCGTGATCAGATCAATACGGTATCTGGTAGGGTACGCGATTTGAAAATAATTTGCGAACGCCGCCTTGACCTCTTCCTCCTCCCGGCAAGGAGCCAGGAGATCATATAAACGCTTTGACTTTGCCATAACGGGAGGCTCTCCTTTCGCTGCCGATTGGGGAGTGCGGATGCAATGATCAATGAAAGGGCAAGGGCACAAGTGTTGTAACCAACGCTTAAATTATAGTTTAGCACACACCCCTGGCTCCCCTGAAAGGGGTGCTGGTCTCCGGTGGAGACCGTTCAGCACCGACCGGAGCGAAGCGGAGAAAGCTGTCACGGCAAAGCCGTGACTGAGGGGTTCCGACTGCATGGTAGAAAAGGTAGGTTTTATGTGGATTTCCAGTGCTCTATAACCCCTCCGTCACGGCTTCGCCGCGCTGCCGAAATCTGCTCGAAGAGCAGATTTTCCCCTTCTCAGGGGTGAGCGCGTCCCGGTGGGGGGAAGGTCTCCAGTGGAGAACTCAGCTGTCGCTTCAGACATTGCTGAACGTGTCCCACTGGGGCACAGCAACCGCTCTGACCCGTTCTCGTTTGTCAACTCGGTCGTTGCTGGACGTGTGCCACCGGCACACAGCAACCGAGCCGACAGGCGAGAAAGCCAAGGGCTTTTGCTATTCGTTAGTTTGATAAATTCCAATTTGCCAAACTCTTCCTAATTGCTAATTATTAATCGCCCTTGTCCGCCGCCCTTTCTAACAACTAACTACTAACAACTAACTTCTATCCACCCAACCCATGCTGCGGCGGACAGCCTCATGCCAACGGGCGATTTCCGCTTCCCGCCTTTGGGAAGGATAATCGGGGGTAAAGCGGGTGTTTTCCTTCCAGATGGAGGAAAGCTCTTCCAGGCTGTCCCACACGCCCACCGTCAGCCCCGCCAGCATGGCGGAGCCCAGAGCGGTGGTTTCCAGGCACTGGGGGCGGCAGACCCTGGCGTTTAGAATATCCGCCTGATACTGCATTAAGAACCGGCTGCGGGAAGCGCCGCCGTCTACCCGAAGCTCCGGCATGCACACGCCGGATTCCCGCTCCATGGTTTTCACCAGGTCATAGCTCTCCAGAGCGATGCTTTCCAGCACGGCCCGGCAGAGGTGGGCCCGCCTGGTTCCCCTTGTCACACCCAGCAGGGCGCCTCTGGCATACATATCCCAATAGGGCGCGCCCAGGCCGGTAAAGGCAGGCACGAAGGAGACCCCGCCGCTGTCCTCCACGGTTTCCGCCAGCTGGTCGGCCTCCTGGGGCGTTTTGATCAGCTCCAGCTCGTCCCGGAGCCATTGAATGGCGGAGCCCGCGTTAAAGGCGCTGCCTTCCAAGGCATAGGTGGTTTTTCCGTTTAATTTCCAGGCAATGGTGGTAAGTAGTCCGTTTTCCGAACGTACCGGCTTTTCCCCGGTATTCATCAGAACAAAACAGCCCGTGCCGTATGTATTTTTCGCCATGCCCTTTTCAAAGCAGCACTGCCCGAACAGGGCGGCCTGCTGGTCTCCCGCCATACCCGCGATGGGAATTTCCTCTCCCAGCACCGCGTCCTTGCACATACCAACGATCTCGCCGGATTCCGCTACCCGGGGCAGGGCGCTGCGGGGAATCCCCAGCTCCCGCAGCAGGGTATCGTCCCATTGGAGCTTATATATATCAAACAGCATGGTACGGGAAGCATTGGAGACGTCCGTTACATAGGAGGCGCCGTCGGTCAGGGAATACACCAGCCAAGTATCGATGGTGCCGAACCGCAGGCGGTCCTTTTCCGCCAGCTCTTTGGCGGCGGGAACATGCTCTAAGATCCATTTCATTTTGGTGCCGGAAAAATAGGGGTCGATCAAAAGGCCGGTGGTATCCTTGATATACTGCTCCATTCCGGCAGACCGCAGCCGCTCGCATTCCGGCGCGGTGCGCCTGCACTGCCACACAATGGCGTTGCACACCGGAATGCCGGAAACGGAATCCCACGCCACGGTGGTTTCCCGCTGGTTGGTAATGCTGACGGCGGCAATGTCAGAAGCCTTGATCCCGGCCTGCTCTACCGCCTGCCGCATGGCGAAAAGCGTGGTCTGCAAAATTTCCACCGCGTTGTGCTCCACATAGCCCGGCTGGGGATAAATCTGCTTAAATTCCCGCTGCCCCATACCGGCCACGCCGCCGAAGGAATCGAACAGCACCGCCCGGGAACTGGTGGTCCCCTGGTCAATGGACAGGATATATTTTCCGATCATCATATGCCATTCCCCTTTTTCTTACGCGAAAACGTGTTACTTTTTTCCGAACAAAACTGACAGCAAACCGCCGTTTCCCATAACCTTTACACTTTTCAGCCAGGCCGGGTGGATCTTTTCCAGCACGACCTGTGGGCATTTGTACTCGGAAACGGGCTTCTGTGTTTTCAGATTATTTAAGATCTCGTTGTATCTGCGTACGGTCAGCTCCTCGCAGTCCGGCCGAAGAGAACGGTAATTCCCCGGTTTCGTATATTTGAAGGCATAGAGAAAATCGGCCCATTCCTCATATTCTGTCAAATGTACCAGCTTTTCCGGCACGTCCAGGGTCAGCCGAACAGAGCCGGACACCTTGCCGCCGGTATTCTGCCTTTTTCCCTTTACCACGGCGAAAATGGGGCACTCGCACCGCAGCCCCAGCAGGTCGATCATCGCCTGATATTCTCCCTTCAGGGAAAGATTCGGCTTGGCGCGGTAAATTTCGCCGGATTTCAATATCTTCAGTACCAGGTTGGATTGATATGTCTGTACGATCATAAAAACCAGCCTCCTTTATGGTTAGATGCTTGATAGATGTTCGGGCGCCGAAAAGCAGAGCTGCTTTTCCTTACCATTCTTTTTTGGCCCAATCGTATAAAAAGGTATCGAACACGCCCTGTTCATTGGGCTTGATGAGAAAGCGCCGCAAAAGGTCGTCCTCCGGAAGCCCGGTGCCGCCATAAAAGGCATCCGCGATCCCCCCGGCAATGCAGCCCACTGTGTCCGTATCACAGGTCACGCTGAGCACATTGCGAATACAGCTTTCCCAGCTTTCCGATTCCAAAAAACAGCGGATCGCCAGCGGCATTGTTCCCATGGCGGTCACATCGAATTTCCCGAAGGGGCGGTACAGCGGCAGGGGCTTGTGTACCGGATACCCGTAGGTTTTATGGAGGTAAGCGGCAAGCTCCTTTTTAGAAGCCCCGGTACGCGCCAGAAACACAGCAGCCGCGGTGGCCTTCGCCGCCTTTACCCCCTCAGGATGGTTATGGGTGCACAAAGAACTTTCCTCCGCCTCCCGCTCTGCTTCCTCCAGCGTGTTAAAATACTGCCCGATAAAGCTGACTCGCATGGCGGAGCCGTTTCCGAAGCTGCCATATCCCCGCTCCGAATGGGCGGCCAGCCAGTTTAAGAACATATTGCCATAGCCTACTTTACTGTATTTCCTGCCAAACAGTCCATATGCCTTGGCATAGGGAACCTTTTGCAGCACGGCATATTTCGTTGCCAGGGTAAGCACCGTATCGTCAGTATAGGTGCTCATGCCGCCGAAAAGCTCCTCGGTACGCCAATCAAAGCCCTGAGGCTTGCTGAATTCAAAGCGGGATCCCACAATATCCCCCAAAATTGCGCCGTACAGAACCTTCACCCCCCGAATTCTCATTTCACCGGTGGAATAACCGGCTTTCGGAAAACTTCTTTTTATCAGTGTATCATGTTTTTTCAAAAAATGCCACAAAATTATGAGCAAAAGAATCCTCAGGGCTGAAAACAGGAAGCGCCGCGAAATTGGATTGCTGGGCGGTAGATATAATAAGCAATTATGAAGGGCAAGGGCACGAGCGTTGCTTGCAACGCTTGACAAATTGGAATTTACGGGTGCACCGCTTACTTTCTACCTGTCATTCTGAACGAAGTGAAGAATCTTGTCCTTTGCCCTTTCCCCGGAATCAAGGGCGAGATTCTTCGTCACTTCGTTCCTCAGAATGACAGTAGGGAACTGTTCTATAAATTGGAATTTGTGAGACTGACAAATAGCACTAACCCCTTGCCTTTCTCGCCTGTCGGCTCGGTTGCTGTGCCCCGGTGGGGCACGCCCAGCAGCGGTCTCGCCTGTCGGCTCGGTTGCTGTGTGCCGGTGGCACACGTCCAGCAACGACCGAGTTGACAAACGAGAACGGGTCAGAGCGGTTGCTGTGCCCCAGTGGGGCACGTTCAGCAATGTCTGAAGCGACAGCTGAGTTCTCCACTGGAGACCTTCCCCCCACCGGGACGCGCTCACCCCTGAGAAGGGGAAAATCTGCTCTTCGAGCAGATTTCGGCAGCGCGGCGAAGCCGTGACGGAGGGGTTATAGAGCACTGAAAATCCGCATAAAACCAGCGTTTCTACCTTGTCACCACGGAACCCCTCAGTCACGGCTTTGCCGTGACAGCTTTCTCCGCTTCGCTCCGGTCGGTGCTGAACGGTCTCCACCGGAGACCAGCACCCCTTTCAGGGGAGCCAAGGGGTGCCATATAAACTATAATTTACCTCTCTATTCTTGCCCTTCATTGCTCATTCCTAATTGCTCATTATATCTACCGTCCAGCACCTAAAACGGCTCGCCGCGAAGAAACGCGGCGAGCCGTTTTTCTATGAATTGCCGATTTCCTATTTTCGCAGCACCCGCATGTCGCCGGAGGTGGTGGAAAATTGGAAGCTGGCGCTTCCGGAAGAATATTTGGCTCTTCCGGATTTTCCGGAGCCTGTGGTCACGGGAAAATCAGAAGAGAAGCTTCCGGAAACACTGCTGTAATCCACTTCAAATCCGGAATTCTCCGGAATCACCAAGGTCAGGCACCCGGAAACGGAATCCAGGTCCACTTCCTCCGGGCAGGCTGTAAGCTCGGCCCGCACGGAAGCGGAAACCGTGTTGGCGCTAAGCTCCTGAAGGCTTCCGCCGCAGGAAACATCGCCCGATACTGTATCCAGATCCGCTTTTTCCGCCTGTACATTGGAAAGCAGGATCGCTCCGGAGGTGGTGCTGGCGCTGAGCTCTTCGGAAATGCTCGCGTCCTCCACCTCGATCTTACCGGAGGTGGAAGAGACGTTCAGGCCGCCGGAAAGCTTCAGGCTTCCCAGCTTGATATCACCGGAGGTGGAAGAGGCGTTCATTTCTTCGGCTGTAAAGCCGGAAACCGTGATCTGTCCGGAGGTATTGGAGCAGGAAAGTTCCTCCATGGCCTCCGCCACCGCCTGCGGCACCTCTACGGTCAGGTCTTTTCTGCGGTTTTCAAAAATATTGAAAAAGAGAAAATCTCTTCCCCACTTGATCCGCAGTATGCCGTCAGAGCTGGAAAGCTTCAGTTGATGATCTTCCTTCAGTTCCCCGTAGGCTGACTGCTCCGTAATGCGGATCACATCTCCAGAGCCTACCTTCACATCGATTTTTCCGTTGACCCAGTCGATCTTCAGGCCAGTCACCTCTGTTTCCGCAGGATCCCAGGTATATTCCCTACTTTGACCTTCCGACTTTGACCAGCCCTCCTTGGACTCGTGAAACAGCGTTCCGATCCCGAAGCCGTTTTCCGAAAGTCCCACCGCCAGCACGCAAATCAGAAACAGCGCCGCTACGGAGCAGGTAATCAGAGTAAAGACCGCTTTCTTTTTCATAAATTAAGTTCCTTTCTCGAAAAGCTCTGAAACGCTGTACACAGCAGAGGACAGAGCCTTATTTGCCATTGGAATCGTTCAGTGTCAGCACCGCTTTGATAATGCCGTCTACCGCCGGGGCAATGAGGAAAATGATCCAGGTGATGTGCCATCTTCCCGTACCGAAGCTGAGCAGGAAATAGAGGGCCAGTACCAATGGCCAGTAAGCGGAACGGATCGCCTTCAAGAGCTGTTTGCGGGAATTGGTCTGGGTTTGCCACTGCTTAAAATCGGATACCACCGTATTGGCGGAAGCCTGCTTTTTGGGCTTCGCCGCATGATTATAGATCAAAAGCCCTGTGGCAAGGGCGATCATCAAAAACATCAGAACAACGCCCAGGGTCTCCAGCCCCACGACCGGGATACTTCCCAAAACAATCACCGGCACCACGCTGAGAATATAGAGCATCACCGCGATAGAGGTAATGGCGGCGGACCGCTTTTCCGGGCTGGTGACGGGGATATAAACCGGCTCTGTCCCCACGGGGCTGTCCTCCAGGCCCTCAAACAGCTCCCGCACATCGCCGATGCTCACCACAGTCAGACTATAAGCGTCCTCCGGGCTTTTGCCCTCGGCAAGCAGCGCATGGTACTTATCCAACAGATTCTGCGTGAGCTCCACCTTCAGCTCATAAGCCTTCTGTGTTCTGGGCGCGTTTTGAAACAATTCGTCTACATAGCTTCTGATATTGTATTCCATAAATACGACCACTTTCCTTTTCAGCAGAATTCCGGCCTCATGACCGGATCAGGTTTTTTCGGGCAAAACGCCCTAATTGGGGCGAATGAGGGTTTCCAGCAGTTGCTTCGCGGTGTCCCATTCCGCCAGCATGGCGTAATAGGCCTGCTCTCCAGCCGGAGTGATGGAATAGTACCTTCGGCGGGCTCCGGTGCTTTCATCTCCCCAGTAGGAGGTGATACAGCCCATCTGCTCCAGCCTGCGGAAGGCCGTATACAGAGTAGCCTCCTTCAACTCGTATTCCCCGCCGGTTCGCAGCTCGATCGCGCGGTTTATTTTATAGCCGTAGCTGTCTCCCTGCATCAGTTGTGCCAGAATGATAGTATCTGTATGCCCCCGGATCACGTCCGACGCGATAGACATTCAATTCCTCCTTTGCTTTCAGTAGATACAGCATAGCATTATATACCTCGCCTGTCAAGGTATATTCTGAAATAAATTTCATATCCCTCTTTCCACCGCTTTTTTGGAAAAAGGATTTGTACAAGTAAAAGTAATATGATATACTAGACGCTGGATAAGGGCGGCATGCTCGGCGCTGTCTTTTGAATGAGCTCTTGAGAATGCCATTTTCCTTTCTCTGATCCAGTATCTATGATTCAGCATCCAGTATCTAAAAGAGGGTATCCCTATGATCTATTTTTCCATTGTTTTTTTCTGCATGGCCGGGCTCTTCCTGACTCTTCTGGAGGATCGCTTTCGGGTATGGACCACCATAGGCGCTGTAGGCGGAGGCTATGTGCTCTCTCTGATCCTGGCCTTCCTGCTGCGCCGCCTTACGGATCAGCCTGTGTTGGCCCAGCAGCTGCCCTGCTTTGCCGGCGCGGCGGTGTTTTTCGGTCTTTCCCTGTTTTTCTTTACCAACAATATTTTGCAGAAGCTGTTTCTCGCTTTGCTTTCCCTGTGCAATTTCACCTTCCTCAGCTTTTTCATTCCCCTGCTGCTGGGGCTGATGCCCTTTTCCACAGCCGGGGCCTTTGCCGGAGTTTTTTCCGCTGTGGTCACTGTTCTTTTCACCCTTCTTCTGGGGCTCTGCCTGTATCGTCCTATTCGCCATTACAGCGACAGAGGGGCCTCCGGCTTCCTGGTGGGAATGTGCCTTTTGCTTCTCTGCCTGTACCTTCTTTCTCTGGGCCTTTTCGATTTCCTGTTCCGCACAAATATCCCCGCCGCCAGGCTGCTGACAGCCGCCCTGCTGTACGGCGCTATGATCTTTGCCTTCCGCTCTATCTATCAGGCAGGCAGATTCCGGGAAAAGACTGCCGCGGCTGCGGCGAGAAACAGTATTTTGGCTATGGAAACGGAAGCGCTGACAGACCTTCTCGCCGGCGTGCGGGAGGCACAGTCTGCTCAAAAGGCCGGAGAATACGCGCTGGATACCATTGCGGTGCTTTTGTCTGACGGCGTCAGCGAAAAAATTCCCGCCTACATAGCTTCTGTCAAGCAAAATTCCCTGCACACACCTGTGCTGGAAAAATACCATGAAAATCCCTACCTCAACGCGGTGATCGCCGTGAAGGCTGCTTTTGCGGCTCAGAACGGCATTACCTTTGAATGCAACGCCGTAACCGATGAAGCTCCTTTGAAAACTGCCGAGCTCTGTATTCTCATAAACGAACTGCTCTCAAAGGCCTGCCGGGAAGCGGCATGCTTTGAGGGAGAAAGAAAGCTTCGTTTCACCGCCTTTCCCGCAAGGGACGCTTTGACCCTGGAGGTCGTCTATTCCTCCCTGTTGCCGGAGCCGGAAAAATTCACGCTGCAAGGCAAAAAAGCCGCCGATATTGCCCGCTGGCTTTTTGAAGAGCCCTCTCAGGAAATGGGCAGCCCGCAGGGGCTGGAAAACACCGAGGAGATCCTTGGCCGGTACAGCGGCAAGCTCACCGTTTCCGGCGCGCCGAACGAGACCATTTTGCAGGTTTGCCTGCACTTTTAAGAAAATGCTGAACCGATCTGGCACGCAGATTTCGCGCCAAGCCGGCAGGTGTGATTTATTCAGTGCCGCCTTATAGTAACATAGAGAAAGGATCCTTTTTATGAAACAGCAGTGTACCGTAACCCCACAGATTCTCACGGCCTTTGGCCTGCCTGCCCAGCTGCGGGCCGAACCTGTTCACGGTGGGCATATCAACGATACCTTTTCCATGGAAACCCCGGAGGGGCAGTTTATTTTGCAGCGGATCAACCGGTTTGTGTTCCCTTCCCCGGAGAACATTATGGAAAACATTTCCGCTGTTACGAATTTTCTGCGAAAAAAAATTGAAGCGCGCGGAGGCGATCCCCGGCGGGAAACCCTGACTCTTCGCAAAACCACGGAGGGCGGCAGTTTTTTCCGGGACGAAGCCGGAGAATACTGGCGCTGCACTATTTTGATCACCGGGGCTTCCGCCCATGAAACGGCCACCGGAACGGAAATGCTGCGGGAAGCGGGCTCTGCCTTCGGAAACTTTCAGAGCATGCTTTCCGATTATCCCGCGGACACGCTGCACGAGATCATTCCCCATTTTCACGACACGCCAGATCGCTTTCGCCAGCTGCGGGAAGCCATGGAAAAGGATTCCGCCGGACGAAAGCAGGACGCGGAACAGGAGATTGCCTTTGCTTTACAGCGGGAAAAGGACTGCGGCTGCCTGATGGAGCTTTTGGCCCAGGGAAAGATCCCCCTGCGGGTCACCCACAACGATACAAAAATGAGCAATGTGCTCCTTGACGATACCACTGGAAAGGCCATCTGCGTTATCGACCTGGATACGGTAATGCCGGGGCTGACCGCCTTTGATTTCGGCGATTCCATTCGGGCCGGGGCCGCTACCGCCAAGGAGGACGAGACCGATCTTTCCAAGGTCCATTTCGATCTTTCCCTGTTTGAAGCCTATACCGACGGGTTCCTTGCAGCCGCCGGAACGGCGCTTTCGGAAACAGAGCTTGCCAGCCTTTCCAAGGGCGCTATTCTGATGACCTTTGAAGTGGGGATCCGCTTCCTGGCGGATTTTCTGAACGGCGATGTGTATTTTCGCACCGCCTACCCCACCCACAATCTGGATCGGGCCAGAAACCAGTTCAAGCTGGTGGAGGAAATGGAACAGAAGCAACAGGAAATGAACGCTATCGTTCAGAAATACGCTTCACGGCGCTAATTCACCATTACAGTTCACATTCTGCCATTGTCCGGGAAGCTTTTCCTTCGGAGGATTCTGTTATGAAGAAACAACTGATCGGTATGTCCGCCGCCGCGGTTCTTTTCATGCTGGCTTTACCCGTTTTGTTTGTAACGCTGAAGCATGTGGTTCCCTTTACCGCTTTTCTGCTTTTGATTTACCTGTTTTGCCCGCTCTGCTCCATTGTACTGGGCGTTCTGGCAGGAAAGAACGTTTCCCGGCTGTGGTGCTTTTCCGTGCTACCAGCCCTGCTGGCCCTTGTCACCTACAGCTTTCTGCTGAATTTCAGCACATCATTGACCTTTGCCGGCTGCTACCTTTCTCTGGGCCTGATTGCCATGGGAATTTCCACGCTGGCCAGGGTTTATCTGCAAAATCGAAAGAAGAAATGATAGTGGAAAATTCATTTTGAACAAAAATCATCTGCGGATCACCCGCGGCCTAGGAGAAAATTTTATGAAGATTGCGATCATCGGCGCCTGGCATGTTCACACGATGGAATACGGCGAGGCCATTTCACACAACCCCAAGGCGGAGCTTGCCTGCTTGTGGGACGATAACGAGGCAAGAGGAAAGGAGACCGCTGAAAAGCTGGGGATCCCCTTTCAGCCGGAGTCTTCCGCTATTTGGGCAGATCCTTCGATCGATGGCGTTCAAATCACCACAGCCACCTGCCAGCACAAGGAGGTATTGCTTGCCGCCGCCAAGGCCGGAAAGCATATTTTCACGGAAAAAGTGCTGGCTTTCACCAAAAAGGACGCGGAGGAGATCGCCCGGGCTGTTCGGGAAAGCGGCGTTACCTTTACCATTTCCTATCCTCATAAAACCTGGCCCACGCTGAAGGCCGCCAAGGAACTGGTAGACAGCGGCAAGCTGGGGCAGATCACCTACGCCCGTGTGCGGGACGCCCACAACGGCAGCACCGCCGGCTGGCTTCCGCCCCATTTCTATGACGCCGCGCAAACCGGCGGCGGCGCTATGATCGATCTGGGCGCTCACCCCATGTACACCCTGCGCTGGTTCATGGGAAAGCCGAAGTCCATTGTTTCCCTGTTTACAGAGGTCACCCATAAGGGCGTGGAGGACAACGCCGTCTCCGTTCTGGAATTTGAAAACGGAGCCATCGGCGTTTCCGAAACCGGTTTTGTCACAAACGGAATGCCCTATGTGCTGGAAATGAGCGGCACAAAGGGCTCCCTGATGATCCACAATAATATTCTGGAATATTCCTGTGAGGAAACGGAGAATAAGCTGGTTCAGAAAACCGATCTGCCGCAGCCCGATCCCATGCCCATAGACGCCTGGATCGACGCCGTTACCGAAGGCGGCAAAGCGCCAAACGGCATCGAGGATGCCATCGCCCTCACCGAGCTGATGGAAAAAGCCTACGAGGCTCACCGCACCGGGAAAAAGACGATGTTTTGAGTTTTTCGCGCTGTGGAAAGGTGCGTTGCAGAAGGAAAAACTGCAACGCACCTTTTTAGATGCTGGAGGCTGGATTCTAGACGCTGGACGGCGGTGGCGCCGCTATGCAGCACAGAAAGCTATAGCTTTCTTGAAGGAAGGGCAAAGAAACCGCTAAATTGTAGTTTGCGGCGAGGCGCCGCGGCCACTCGTGTCCCCACTTGGTCAATGCCATTAAGTTAAGGAAGCTCTAAAAAAGCATAAAGAAAAGACAAAAACCCTTGACAAAAGAGAAAAAATATGCGGCGAAGCCCCTTGAAAAAAGATTTTCAGGGGGCAAAAAGGATGGAACACACTGCAAAAGGATTGCGCAAAAAGCTGCTTTCGTTGGTCAAAAAGCTGGGGAAAAACCCGGAAGCATACGCCAACCGGCCCGGAAAAGATTTTACCCACCACAGGGCGTTGGATTTTGAAAAATCATACTCCTTCTGCTCACTATGGGCAGTGAAAGCGTGGGTAAGAGTCTGATGGAATCCTTCCATTTTCAGGAAAAAGCACCCTCCGCCCCCGCGTTTGTGCAGCAGCGGAAAAAGCTGCTGCCCGAAGCGCTGGAAGCCTTATTCCACGGGTTTACAAATCAGCTCCATCCGGAAAAGAAATACCGTGGATACCGCCTGTTCGCTGTGGACGGCTCGTCCTTGAAGTCTGCCGCTTATCCCCAGGATCCACTCTCCTACCTCCCCGGAACAGACCGCCAGCATGGGTGGAACAAGCATCACATAAACGCGCTTTTTGACCTGGAAAATGGGATCTACACGGATCTGATCGTGCAAAAAGAGCACGAAAAAAACGAAAACAAGGCCCTGTGCGAAATGGCAGACCGTTCCTCCGTTTCAGAGCCTGTAATTGTCCTGGCCGACCGGAATTACGGCTCTCTGAATCACCTGGCCCACCTGGAAAACCGGGGCTGGAACTATGTGATCCGCCTGAAAGAACGGAACTCCGTTTTTGGCGTGCGGCTGCCGGATTCCCCGATGTTTGACGAACCCGTAACCCTCGCTCTGGGCCGGTTTTCCAAGGGCCAATTAGAGAAGACAAATGCGTCCATTCCAGAAAATTACTATCATCTCACTGCCCAAATAACATTCGATTTTCTGCCTGTTGGGAGAACAGAGTTTTATGCACTTCACTTTCGGGTTGTCCGCATAGAAATCAGTGACGGGAACACAGAAACCCTGATCACAAATCTGGATTCGGAGGAGTTCCCTCCTGAAAAATTGAAGGCGCTTTACGCCAGGCGCTGGGGTATTGAAACCTCCTTCCGCAGCCTGAAATACACGGTGGGCCTGATCCACCTCCACTCGAAAATCCCGATGCTGGTTTTGCAAGAGGTTTTCGCCGCTTTCCTGATTTTCAACTTTACGCAAGCCGTATCCTGGGGTGTGAAAATATCGCAGGATTCGCAGAAAAAAAGACAGCGCCTCAACTTCTCCGACGCTGTCTTTGCCTGCTACCGTTTCCTGCGCCGTTCTGTGAAGAATTTGGAGGCTCTCCTTCGCAGAAAACGCCTTCCGGTTCGCCCTGGCAGAGTTTTTCCCAGACGTTCCTCATCTGGCAATCGTATTTCTTGCTTTTATCTCTCCTCTCGATGAATAGCACCTTGATGGCTGTTTTGATGTATGGTTAACTTAATGGCATTGGGGTGCCTCTATAGGAAACCCTGCCTTTTTGCTGTGTATACGCTTATTAGTGCATGAATTATGGAACGATAATACTATAATTGAAACAATAGTGTTCCGAGAAATTTTACATATTTTTTGTGAAACGATATCCTGTTAGTCTTAGCCAGTTAGAAGAAAAAGACATAATTGCCTCCTCAAATGGCAGTTATGTCTTTTGAATACGGGTGAGCGATCCAAAAAGCTGCCGTTTTTTTGACAAGTTTTGGATTCTCTGAGTTGTATAGAATTATAATTCTAGTTATCTAGCACGATTAGGTTCTGTATAATACACGGCCTGACCGATAGAATATGGTTGAGGTGAACAATAGTGCCAGAGAATATTTTGGTCAAGTTAGGCCGCCATATAAAGATATCGCGGGAAAACCGCAATATGACCCAACAAGCTCTTTCAGATATCTCTGGGATTGCCGTAAGAACGATATCTAAACATTGAAAGAGGAAAGATGAATCCGTCTTATGAAATTCTTTCTATATTGGTGCGGTTTTTAGGAATATCCTTTGACTCTTTGTTTTCCTGCGCAAACCTAACGGTGGAATCGAACATTCAAGAAATTGCAGTGCTTTATCGAAATTCATCTGAAGAAGGCCAGCGGGCTATCCTCGCTTCAGCGAGGGCTATCGCGCTTGAACTTAGGGATATCGGCGAAAATAAATAATCTCTTAGGCTGTATTTGAAAACAATTTCATTTCTATAAAGAAAAGCCCCAAAGCATACTCTTTGATACGCTTTGGGGCTCCTTGATTAGAATGGTTGCTTTTGTGGATTAGCCACTTTCACGAAATCTTTTTGTATAAAGGTACCCAATCGCATAAAAGTTATTCTTTGTACAAGAGTTTACTTATACCGCTTTGAGGAAAATCCCTAAACGTCCGCCGCCTATAACCTTATCTGTACCCAAAACCATCCTCGCTCCACCCCAGCATCAAGCCCGGCCCCCAGCCTTTCCGTCAATGCCTTAACAATCGCCAACCCCAGTCCACTGCCGCCTTTGCTCCTGGCAGAATCATACTGATAAAAGCGCTGGAAAAGCAGGGGCACTTCCTCCGGCTCCAATCCCTCTGCTTGATTAGCAACTACAAGGTGTACGGGTTCTCCCGGAGGGTCCAGCTTGATATATATCTGCCCCGTGGTGTGGCGGTAGGCGTTGGTCAACAGATTTTCCAATATTCTCCGACAGGCTCCTTTATCAGAATATATATATACTGGCTGCTCCGGCAGTTCCACCTCCGGCTCCACCCCAGCGTTACAGAACAGGCGTGCTTGCTCCATCAAGCAGACAGCCAGCAGCTCGGCCAAATCAAGTCTCTCTATATGGAGAGGAGTCTCCGGGTTTTCAGCCTTGTGCCATTGGGTAAACTGGTCGATGGTTTCGGTTAACTGCGCGCACTTTTGCCGCATGGCGAAAAGATATTCCTGTTGGTGCTCCGGATTGCTCTCCAGCAGTTCGCTATAGCCTTGAAGGACAGTCAGGGGAGTGCGCAGGTCATGGCCCAAGCTACCTATGGACTCCCGCAATCGTTTTTCCTGGCAGGCGGCATCCTCCCGCAGTTTTTCACTTGCTCTGAGTCCCTGATTGATTTCCCCTGCCAGCTTTCCCATACCAGGGAACAGCCCGCGGTTGGACAGCTTGGCGCGACGCTGGCCCTGATTATACGCATGAAGCTGGCGGCACAGGCTGTTTATCTCCCAGCAGTAGGACAAAAAGACAAGGCACACTGCCAGCAAAGAAATGCACAAAAAGAGTATCATTCCGCCCTCCTATTTCAGCTTAGCATGGAACAGCGCCACACAAGATGCTGCTCCTGTCAGCAGTAAGGTCAGTCCGGAGATAACCAGCAAAAACTGCATATCCGCCGAGGTGATAAGCACTTGCCGGATGCCCGCAAGCAGTTGGTACACGGGTGTCCACTTGAAAAAGTTGCGAAAAACGGCCAGGCTTTCCCCGTCCAAGGCTTTTTGGGAAAGCATTACCAGCAAAACCACATATCCTGTGGAGATGCCCAATGATTTTACCAAGTCCCGGCATAAGACCGTAATGAGAAAACACACTGTCCCTGCTGCCAGCAAACCCGCACCATAGGCCAGCAGACAGGTGTGGAAGCGATTGTCTGCCAGCAGATAACCTAAGTTTTGGCCATGTACAGTCTGCCACCCGCTGTAAATCCGGGTGAACAGGACGGCGCTGACAGGGAAAACCAGCGCTCCGCCTGCAGCACCCAACAAGGAAACAGAAAAGGCAGCCAGCACCAAAGGGACACGCCTGCCGCCCTGGGCGATCTTTTGCTGGAAAGTCCTCTGAGTAAAATCTCTGCCTAAGGGGACTACCATCATTGCCATGACAAGGAACAGGCCGTATATAATCCCCGGAGTGCCAAAAAGCTGTTCTATCGTGCGGTCTGGGTTTCGTAGGTTTGTGCAAGGGAAAAGCGCGCCAAGGGCCGCCCCTCCCAAAATGCACAGCAGTGTAAAACGCTGAGAAAGTACCCGGCGCAATTCTGTAAGAAGTATCCGCATAGCGTCACCTCAAAGCCGTCTGGCGGAAGTATAGTGCCAGCAGGCCGAAGGTTAGGGCCAGTATGCCCAGGGACAAAATAGCTACGGCAATATCTGCCCACAGTGGGAAAGGTGCCGGACCGTAGAAGCTGTATGGGAAGGTATGCCGGTCGCTTTGGGTCAGCGCGGATATCAGCAGGGTGTACACAAGTGATATCATCAGGGTCTTGACCGAGTCCCGGAACAGGAAAGGGAATATCAGCAGCCCCACGCCCCTGGCTGTTGTAAGCAGGGCAGCGGGCACGCACAGGCGCAGCAAATATTCCATTGGATATGCACCGCCCATACCGCCCCGCCAGATAGCCCAAAGCAGGGCAGGCAGCCCAGCGTTAAGATAGGCCAGGAACAGGAACACCAGTGTTAACAGCAGAAAGTGATTTCTCAGCAGCATTATCCGGGACGCTCCATGGGCAATTTGGCTTTGGAAAGTGCGCCGGCTAAATGCCGCCCCCATGCATACCGCTGAAAACACGGACAGCCCCAAACCGGGCGGGCCCATATCCCCCAAATTCTGGACAAACAGCTCCCCCGGAGAGGAAAAGCCGCTGATGAGGGAAAGGCAGCTTACCACCCCATAAAGCAGAAAGAATACGCCCACCCCAGGGCTATGGAAAAACCGGTAGCATATCGCTTTCACTCTGCTCCACCTCCTATCAACCGTTGGAAATAGGTTTCCAGGTCATCGCCTTTGGTGGTCAATTCCTGGACGGGGATTTGATGATGGGCCAAGCAGGCGCTGATCTCCATGGTGCGCCCCATAAGGTCGTAAATGTGCAAGGAACGGTCAGGATACACAGCAAATTTCGCCGTATGTAGTTCCGATTCCAGTAGGGCCGCCGCCCGCTCCGGGTCAGATACGCGAAGAAGGAGGTACTGACAGCAGCGTTCTCCCAGTTCCCCGGCGGAGATGTCCTGAACCAGCCGCCCATGATGCAGGAACCCATACCGGGTGGCCAAACTCTCCAGTTCCGGCAGGATGTGGCTGGAAATCAGAATAGTGGTGCCCTTTTGCTGGTTCAACTCCTGCAGCAGCCTGCGTATCTCCAAAATGCCCGTGGGATCCAGGCCGTTGATGGGCTCGTCCAGTACCAGGAATTCCGGCTCATTTAACAGCGCCACAGCAATGCCCAGCCGCTGGCGCATCCCCAAAGAGAAGTTTTTTACTCGCTGGCGGCCCGTGTCCTGCAGGAACAGACGCTCTAACAGTTCATCCACCTGGTTCTTTTCTGGTATGCCCCTTTGGATACGCACCAGCTCCAAGTTTTGCCGGGCGGTCATATCCGGGTATAAGGCCGGGCTTTCGATGAGAAAGCCCATACGCCGGCGTTGTTCCACTTGATTTTCCGCTTTCTCGAAAAGGGAAAAGTCACCGGAGGTAGGGAAATCCAGCCCGGCCATCAAGCGGATAAGGGTGGTTTTCCCCGCACCATTTTCCCCCACCAGGCCATAGACGCTCCCCTGGGGGATGGAAAGATGCAGGTTATCCAGCACTGTACGCCGCCGGTAACATTTGGTGAGGGCCTGGGCCTCAAATACCGTTGCCATGGTGTTCCTCCTCCCGTAGCTTGTAGCCGATACCGAATATCGTCTCGATGCAGTCAGCCCCTTTGGCTTTCAGCTTTTTTCTCAGGTTGCTAATGTGCGTATTGAGTGCGTTCCCATTTAAGTACGGCTCGTGCCAAGCGGCTTCAAAAAGCTGGCGCTTGGAAAAAGTCATATGGGGATTTAGCGCCAAGGTTTCCAACAGCTTATACTCTTTGGCAGTGAGGGGGACGGTATGGCCCTCCACGCTGGCCGCTTTAGCACAGGTGTCTAAAGTTAGACCATGGGTATGCAGAACGGCAGGCGGGGCATTATCCCTAAGCGCCCGGCGCAGACAGGCCTGGATACGGGCCAGTACCTCTCCTGTGTGAAAGGGCTTGGTGATGTAGTCATCCGCACCCTGCCGGAGCAGTTCCACCTTACCCTCCATGTTGGTCTTGGCGGAAACGATGATGACAGGTACGGTGCCCGCTCTGCGGATTTCTGCCAGAAGCTGCTCACCATGGAGGCCGGGGAGCATCAAGTCCAATAGTATCAGGTCAACAGTCTCTTGCTCTAAGGTTTGAAGTGCCTCCAAACCGTTGAGGGCTGGGATAGGGCAATAATTGTTTTGTTCCAGTAAGCGGCATAGCAGACGATTGATTTCCTGGTCATCCTCTACCACGAGGATATGGTACATAAGTCATTCCTCCTTTGTGACTATTATAGCAAGGAATTGTTTCGGCTTTTTTACGGGGTGGGAGGGGAGTTCTAAAGAGTTTCTAAAGAAATGGGAAAGGCAGCCGGCTTGTTTGAATTTATGAGCCATTTGTGCTATAGTAAAAATCAATTATGATTACGGTGCTGTGGATGCAGAACGGATTATATTTGCTAGGCTAAACTTAATGGTATTGCCCCACTTGGTACAGAAGTTTGGTTTCTGACCCGACCGGAAGATAAGATGGCAAATTGTAGTTTAACGAACTAGTCGTTAACTGCTAGTTGTTAGAGAAGAACAAGCCCCCCTCTTTTGTCATTACTGAGGAAAAGAAGCTTCGCTTCTTTACGAAGAATCTCGTCCTTACTTCCTGAGTAAAAGGGCAAAGGACGAGATCCTTCGCTTCGCTCAGGATGACAGAGGGAAGCGAGCGAGTAACCTCTAAATTCCAATTTAGCGAACTAAGCCCTTGCCCTTAAATTGCTCATTCCTAATTGCTCACTGCCCTTCTGTACGCTGCCTTTTCTAACAACTAACAGCTGTCCGGTCAATGAAATCCTTCGCTGCTCGTTTTCTTTCGCTGTGTCTGCTTTTCTGCGTTTTCATATTGGGGTGCTTTTCCCTGCCTTTGTATGCCGCCTCCTCCGGCTTTCGCGATGTTACTATCCAATCGCTTTATTACAACTACTCAACCGGAGCAAAATCTTACGTTAGCAGAAGCTCTTACTCTGTTGGGACGGCTTTATGAAAAGGTCGCTGGCGTGACAATTCCGGAAAATCAGGGCGGTTTTTCAGAGATCACACCCGGCAGGTTTTACAGCCGGTATGCTGTTTGGGCCAAAAGAAACGTTCTGTTTTACGGAAGCTCTCACATTTTTCAGCCGGAGCGGCCTATTTCCCGGGAAGAGCTGGCGGTATGCTTTTCCCGTATGATCGAGTTTTCCGGCATCGGGCAGGAGTTTCCTTTTGACGACCCAGACTATGAAGACTGGAATGAGATATCCAACTGGGCATTGGAGCCTGTGCGGGAACTGGAAAAATATCAGGCTTTTTCCAGTACAAGCTATATTGGCAGCTGCTTTTCTCCGAAAAAAACCGTAACACGCGGCGAAGCCGCCAGGCTTTTTGTGCGTTTGTATCAAAAGCTGAGCTGTCCTCTGGACGGTACAACGCCGCGTCTTCGGTTTTCCCTGTGCTCTGATTCTGTTTCTTCCGCTCCGTTTTCCTTTTCAAACGCCATGGAGCTTCTGCTTTCCCTGGAGAATGTGAACTATTTTTCCGATTCTCATTTCGGCGGCGGGTATGGGTTTCTTACCGATCTCGCCGATTATCAAAGCACGGTAAAAAAGGCGCGGGGCTATACAGAGGAAGAGCCGCAGCTTCCCGGCTTGGAAATCACGGAGGACCCCTTTACGGATCATAACATTCTTGTGTTATGCGCCCCTGCCTATTCCTCCTCCGCATTTTTGGAGGAATCCCTTTCCTGCTCCGAAGAAGCTGCTGTTCTCACGCTGATACCGCTTCCCCGCCCTGCTTCGGAGGGCTGGAAAAGCACCGATGGCTGCCTGGTTTTTTACGAGGCCCCGAAGGCTGTTTGCTCCGCTAAGCTTCTGGAGTACCCGTGGATCGGAGATAAATAGGGGATTGGCCTAGAGTGCCTCATAGCTTTCCCGCAGGATCGCGCAGGACTGGCGGAAGCGCCCCAGCTCTTCCTCTGTCAGGTTTAATTCCAGCACCCGGTCCACTCCGTTGCGATTGACGATGCAGGGCATTCCGGCATAAAGATCCCGTTCGCCGTATTCTCCCCACAAGCGCGCGGATACAGTGAGAACGCTGTTTTCATCGGACAGTACCGCACGCACGATCCGTACCAGGGCCATGCCGATGCCGTAATAGGTGGCCTTTTTCGCCTCGATGATCCTTTGGGCGGCGTCCCGCACCTCCGTACTGATCTTCTGCATCTCCTCAAGACGGAATTTTCCCTCTGACTGGCGGCAGATATCCGCAACAGACTTTGTGGCAAGCATGGCCTGGCTCCAGGGCACAAATTCACTGTCTCCGTGCTCGCCAATCACATAGGCGTGCACGTTCCGGGGATCCACGGAAAAATATTCTCCCAAGAGATACCGAAGTCTGGCGGTATCCAGCGTTGTGCCGCTGCCGAATACCCGGTTGGAATTAAAGCCGGAAAGCTCGTAGGTGATCCTGGTCATCACATCCACGGGGTTGGTGGCCACCAGGAAGATCCCCCCAAAACCGGATTGCAGTATGGGCTCTACAATGGAACGGAATACGGCTTCATTCCGCTTTAACAGCTCCAGCCGGGATTCCCCGGGTTTCTGGTTTACCCCGGCGCACAGCACCGCGATATCGGCGTCCGCGCAGTCGCTGTACTCTCCCGCGTAGATCTTCATGCTGGAGCTGGCAAAAGCCACGCCATGGTTTAAGTCCATAGCTTCTCCCTCCGCCCTTTTTTTATCGATGTCGATGAGCACCAGTTCATCACACACCGCCTGGTTCAAGGCGGAATAGGCAAAGCTCATGCCCACCATGCCCGTGCCTACCAGTACGACCTTCTTTTTGTTCTGATTCATCTTCAGCTTCCTTTCCGCAAAGAAGCAGGGACGGGCAATGGCCCGTCCCTGCTTTTGTTTCATTGCCTCTTTCCTAGTATGCCGGAAAAGGTGCTTTCTATACAGAGGCCTTGGAGCGTTTGCTTTTCAGCACATTGTAACCCACAATAGCGCCTATTACGATCACCGCTCCCGCAAGGGCCGTGGGAGAAATACACTCTCCGTAAAACAACGCCACCCAAACGGGATTCAGCACCGGCTCCAGCCCCGTAATGAGGGAAGCCGTTACCGGCGGGGTGGTTCGAATGCCCAGGGAAAGGAAAATATAGGCAAGTCCCACCTGTAAAGCGCCCAGAGCGAAGAGCGCCAGCATGGGCGCCGGAGAAAAATCGGTTTCTCCCAGACAGAAGGGCGTAAAGATCACCGCTGCGGCAAGCTGGCCGAAAAACACCGAGGACAAGGCGTCCGCTTTTTCGGAAGCGTTCATCAGGAAAACACCCGCGTAACACACGCCGGACAACACCGCCACCAGATTTCCCAGCATATTTCCCGCCCTCAGACCGTCGATAAAAAACAGCAGCACACCAAACAGCACTACGCCGCAGGTGAGCACATCAAGCTTCTGGGGCTTTACATGAAACAAAAAGATCATAAACAGAATCACGAAAACCGGCGCGGTAAACTGAAGCACAATGGCGTTGGCCGCAGTCGTCAGCTTGTTTGCCACCGTATACAGCGTGGTAGTCCCAAAAGTGGATAAGGCCCCTAAAAGCACGGGCAGATTCCACTTCAGCCGGTGGCGGGAAACCAGCAGGTACAAACCGATCACCAAAACGCCGATCAAATTTCTGGCCCCGTTGATGGAAAGCGCCGACCATGGGATCAGCTTTACGCAAAGCCCCCCGATGCTGAACAGCAGAGAGGCCAGCAGCACAAAAAAGGTACCCCGTTTCTGTTTTCTCTCCATGTGGTCAACCCCTTCATCAAGAAAATTTGGAAAACACTGTTTCAGCATTTCTTTTTCGAGCAGAGCTGCCCTTTATTGTAACCTGCTTCCTTATAAAAAGCAAGGAATCGGGCAAAAAATCGGCAAAGTTAAAAAATTTTTCCGTGTCCATAAACCGACAGAATCAAAAGGGGGCTTCGGCCTATAATACAGGCAGCGGGCAGCGCCTGCGAGAATGGGGGAATGCCGTTGACGATTTATGCCGATATTCTGGTGATCGTAAACCTGTACATCGATTTCTTTTTGCTGTGGTGCGTCAAAAAATTCCTGCGTCTTCGGGTCAAAAACCGAAGGCTGGCGCTGGGAGCTCTTACCGGAGCGTTTTGTTCCCTTTCCGCTTTGCTGCCCGGCCTGCCGGGCTGGGTCTCTCTGCTGTCGGGAGTTTGCTGTGCCCTTGCCGTAACGGGCGCGGCCCTTGCCCCGATCTCTCCCGGAATGTTTTTTCGGGCCGCCCTGTGCTTTTGGGCCTTCACCCTTTTGCTGGCGGGCTTTTTTCTGTTTTTGCTGCGCTTTTTTGCGCCGGGGCATGTGGCGGTGCTGGGAAACGTGATTTATTTTGACCTTTCCCTCCCACTGCTGTTTTTCTTTACCTGCGGCGCTTATTTTCTTTTTTCTCTCACGCAAAGGCTGCTTTCCTCCGGCTCCAACGGCCTGCGCTGCCAATGGATCGCTGTGAAAAACAACGGTGAAACGGTAAAGCTCTATGTGAAAGCAGACACGGGAAATGCCCTGCGGGAGCCTTTTTCCGGCTTGCCCGTGCTGGTATGCCAGGCGGAAAGCCTGGGAAAAGCCGTGCCGCCGGAGCTTTCGGCTTTTTTTACAGACAAAGCACCCGCGCTTTCTGAATCCCCCGGAGCCCTGCGGCTGATCCCCTTTGAAAGCGTGGGTGGTGCAGGGATCCTGCCCGCCTTTCGTCCCGAACGTGTTACCGTGGTAAAAACAGAGCAGGAGCTTTCCTGCTACATAGCGGTTTCCGGCCAGAAGCTTTCCGCCGGACAATTTGATGCGCTGTACAATCCCGACCTGTTCCCGGAGCTTCGGGAGCATTGCTGAAAACTCAAAATGAGGTGCTTTTCCATGAAAACCCTGAAACAATTTTTTTCCTCTCTTCGCCGCTCCTTCCAAGCCCTTCTTTCCCGGTGGTTTGCGGAGCCATGCCACTATATCAACGGCCCCGAAACTCTTCCCCCGCCGCTGACCAAGGAGGAAGAGGCCCAAGTCATAGAAAATATCCGAAACGAGGTCCCCAACGCCAGGGAACCGCTGATCACCCACAATCTCCGGCTGGTGGTATATATCGCCAAAAAGTTTGAAAGCCCGGGCGCCAACGTGGAGGACCTGATCTCCATTGGCACCATCGGGCTCATCAAGGCGGTAAACACCTTCCGGATCGAACGAAACATCAAGCTGGCCACCTATGCCTCCCGCTGCATCGAAAACGAGATCCTGATGTACCTGCGAAAAAGCTCTCAGCTGCGCAATGAGGTGTTCATTGACGATCCCCTGAATGTAGACTGGGACGGCAACGAACTGCTGCTTTCCGATCTATTGGGAAGCGACCCGGACGCGGTAAACCGGAACATCGAGCAGGAGGCAGAAAAGACCATGCTCCTGGAAGCAGTAGACCGGCTTTCTCCTAGAGAAAAAAAGATCATGACCCTCCGCTTCGGGCTGGAATCCACCAAGGAACACACCCAAAAAGAAGTGGCAGACGAACTGGGAATTTCCCAATCCTACATATCCCGGCTGGAAAAACGGATCATTCACCGCCTGAGAAAGGATCTGGAAAAAGCGGGATAAGAAATGGTGAATGAGGAATGAGAAATTTAAGGGCAGCGGCGAACCGCCGCAGGCACTCGTGAAGCTGCCAGGTACGGGAGGACAGTTTCCGGCCCGACCGTAATTAAACTGATAAATTGGAATTTACCATGTTAGTTGTTAGAAAGAGAAAATGTCTCTCAGAATTGTCATCCTGAGTCACCAAAGGTGGCGAAGGATCTCGTCCTTTGACTCTTAGCTAAAGGATTCAGGACGAGATTCTTCGTCACTTCGTTCCTCAGAATGACAGTGGGGAGCTTTTCGATAAATTGGAATTTAGTATACTAATAAATGGCGGCAACCCTTGCCTCTCCTGAATAGGGGAAGAAGGTTGCTTTGCAACCTTCTGGGACCACCGTCAGGTGGTGGAGAGGTTCCAGTTCGCTGGAAACTAACACAAAACCTACTTTTTTGAACCCCTCAGTCACGGCTTTGCCGTGACTGCTTTCTACGCTGTCGCTTCGGTCGGTGCTGGACGGTCTCCACCGGAGACCAGCACCCCTTTCAGGGGTGAGCGCGTCCCGGTGGGGGGAAGGTCTCCAGTGGAGACCGCTCTGACCCGACCGAGCCGACAGGCGAGACCGCTGATGCGAACCGTTCTCAGCTGTCGCTTCGGTCGTTGCTGGGCGTGCCCCACCGGGGCACAGCAACCGAGCCGACAGGCGAGAAAGCCAAGGGGTGTCATATAAACTATAATTTAGCGGTTATCCGTTCACTTTCTACCTGTCATTACTGAACAAAAAGCGCCGAGCGCTTTCTCGGTGAAGAATCTCGTCCTTGGGTCTTTTTGAAGGGATTTAAGGACGAGATTCTTCGTCAAGAAAGCTATAGCTTTCTGCGTTCCTCAGAATGACAATAGTGATAGCGGAATCAGGGAGCTAAACTATAATTTAGCGGTTACCCACCTGCTTTCCTTCTGTCATTACTGAACAAAAAGTGCTCCGTACTTTCCCGGTGAAGAATCTCGTTCTTCAGCTCTTTACTCAGGTAATGAAGGGCAAGATTCTTCGTCACTTTGTTCCTCAGGATGACAGTGGGGAAGATGGTTCGATAAATTGGAATTTATAAACCTCGTTGGGCAACAATTACGGTATAGTTTTCGGTATCATATGTAACTCCTGTTTCTCTAAAACCATTTTTGTGCCAAAAATGTTCTGCTTGAGGATTCCCTTTTACCCAACCAAGGCGGACATTCGCCATCCCAATACGGAACAGATAAGCACACAGGTCATTAATAATCTTGCTCCCTGTTCCAGTATTCTGTATGGACACATCCGTCATAAAAAATCCAATAAAGGCTGTTAATTCATCCGGGTAGGCCATGATAAAATCCATCACAGCAATCAGTTTTTCCCCATCATAAAATCCCAGATAATACTTATCGCACATTTCCTTGTTGGGTGGGAGCGCATTCATATCATTCATAATGCTCTGTTCTGATACAAACGGTGGACAGTATTGATAGTATAAACTGTTTTTACAGCATAATGCGTATACTTCCGCTACATCATTGGCACACATCTTTCGAACAAGATATTGGTTTGAGAATAACGAAACATTCATTCTCCTTCTTTTTCCTTTCCAAACATTCAAATTCCGATTTGTCGATTTATTACGAGTTCAGTATACCACAAAAGCGAATGACATTCAACTTTCGTTTATAGGCACTAATAGTAGTAGCAAGCAATGCACCGGTATATACCCGGCGCAGCTTGTTGGTGGCCGACGGCCCCCAAGCCCTCAGTGCATCGGCGCAACTCCGCCCGATGCACAAGCCGCCGTTAGCGTCTGCCGGTATATACCGGCAGGGGGTGTCCACCCCCTGCGGAGCCGCCCCCGGAGAGCGCACAGCTGCCGTCAGGCAGTACCACCATCGGCCCTTGGCTGGTGGTGAGTAAGTGCGCTCTTAGTAGAGGGCCGGCAAAGAGAACGGAGCGTCCAGGTCATCCCTGGACGCTCCCGCTTCGGTTCCTTCCTGCTGGTCGATCACCGCCCCCCAACCTGTACCATTCTGCCACAAATGAACCTCAGTCAATGTAATGTAGTGGCTTGGTGAAACCACCCTTTACACAATACATCTCATCTTTTTCCTCCTGCCAAAATCCCCACGTTCTTGGGGCCTTTGAAATCGAAGGTCACAAGCTCGAAGGGGATTTTGTGTTCCTTGAGATACAGGCAGATCTCTTCCACCAGGGCTTTTGTACCCAGCTTTCGGGTTCTGTCCCAGTAATTGCAGCAAGGCACCACCAGCATTGGGGTGGTAAAGGCGCTTTCCACCACCGGGCGGGTGGCCTGGTCGGGGTGAAGGCCTACCACCAGGTCATAATAGCCCGCCATGTCCGCGGTGTATTCGCATTCCCTGTTTTCCACACCCTTCAGCACATAGCCCCTGGGGTCGATGACCTCGCTGCGGTAATTATATTTTTTATTCAGCAGCTTTGTGAGCATGCCCTGTCCTCCCGCCACATCGGCGATATAGGTGATCTCCCGCCCGAAGCGCTCATAGATAAACCGGGCCACCACTTCAAAGCGCTCTTCCGAGCCGTGGCATTTTGTCTGCTGCCTTCCCATGGCAGTTCCCTCCCTTCCGTTTACAGCAAAGAAAGCTGGGAGCTTGCCTGCTCCGCCAGATTCACGATCTTCAGCCCCTGCTTTTTCGCGTACCGCACGGTATAGGAGGTGCCGCTTCTGCCGCTTTTTGTCAAATAACACAGGCACTGGCTGCTGTGGTCTACCAGATAACGGTTCCGCAGAAACATACAACCCTCCGTGTAAGCATCGCCGGTATAGATCACCTCGTCCGCCTGCTTTATCAGGCTTTGATACAGTTGGGCGTCCCGTCTGCTCCAATGGCTTTCCTGTCCCAGGCAGGGCAGCACCAGCACCAGCCGAAGCCCCGGCAGACCCTCCGCCCGAAGGGAGAGCACCGCCTGGGCCGCCAGCGTATCAAAGCCCAAAGCGCCTCCTGCCAGGAAGGTGGTCATGCCCTGCTCCCAAAGCCGGTAGACCTCTTCAGAAAGCCTTCCCCGCAGCGCGGCCTTTTCCTCCTCAGAAAGGAACCTGTGCCCGGTAAAGCAACAAGCCTTTTCCCGAATCAATTCCATGAACTTCCCTCGTTTTCCCCATATTACCATGGAGTATACCACGAAACATAAGTTCTGTCAAAGCCTTTAGAATCGCTATTTTCCTAATCAAGGCCGACCGAAAACGCATGATAGAGCACTTTTGGAATTCTTCTTTTCAGAGACGCAAAAAAGGCTCCCGATCACTAACCGGAAGCCTTTCCTTATTCAATTTCTGAAAGCCTTACTTCGTGCCCTCGTAAACTGCCACGGCGCAGGCCACGGTAGCGCCTACCATGGGGTTGTTGCCCATGCCCATCAGGCCCATCATCTCCACATGGGCAGGCACGGAAGAGGAACCCGCGAACTGGGCGTCGCCGTGCATGCGGCCCATGGAGTCGGTCAGGCCGTAGGAAGCGGGGCCGGCCGCCATATTGTCGGGGTGCAGGGTGCGCCCTGTGCCGCCGCCGGAAGCCACGGAGAAATACTTCTTGCCGTTTTCCAGAGCCCACTTCTTATAGGTGCCCGCCACCAGATGCTGGAACCGGGTGGGGTTGGTGGAGTTGCCGGTGATGGATACGTCTACGCCCTCATGCTTCATGATGGCCACGCCTTCCAATACATCGTTGGCGCCATAGCACTTTACCGCGGCGCGCTCGCCATCGGAGAAGGGCCTCTCCTCTTCGATCTTCAGCTCGCCGGTGAAGAAATCATAATCGGTCTTCACATAGGTAAAGCCGTTGATTCTGGAAATAATGTAAGCGGCGTCCTTGCCCAGGCCGTTCAAAATGATACGCAGGGGCTCCTTACGAGCACGGTTGGCGGTTTTTGCGATACCGATAGCGCCCTCGGCGGCGGCAAAGGATTCGTGGCCGGCCAGGAACGCGAAGCACTTGGTTTCGTCCCGAAGCAGCATTGCGCCCAAGTTGCCATGACCGCGGCCCACACTGCGCTGCTCGGCCACAGAGCCGGGAATACAGAAAGCCTCCAGACCGATGCCGATGGCTTCAGCAGCGTCGGCGGCGGTCTTTACTCCCTTCTTGATCGCTACTGCGCAGCCCAGGGTATAAGCCCAGCCGGCGTTTTCAAAAGCGATGGGCTGTACGCCCTTTACGATCTCATAAGGATCAAAGCCCTTGGAATTGCAAAGCTCTCTGGCCTCTTCCAGACTGCCCAGGCCATACTCGGCGAGACACTTCTCAATTTTGGGCATTCTTCTCTCTTTGCCTTCAAACATGACGTCATTTGCCATTGTGTTGTCCTCCTAATCTATGTATGGTCCGTGCTTATTCTTCTCTGGGGTCAATATATTTGGCTGCGCCATCGAAGCGGCCGTACTGACCGATATTGTTTTTATAAGCCTCATCGGGGGAAACGCCGTGGCGGATATCCTCCAGCATCTTGCCCAGCTTTACAAACTGATAACCGATGACCTCGCCTTCCTCATCAAGAGCCATTTTGATAACATAGCCCTCGGCCATTTCCATATAGCGGACGCCCTTAAGCTTGGTGGAGAACATGGTTCCCACCTGAGAACGCAGGCCTTTGCCCAGATCCTCCAGGCCGGCGCCGATGGGCAGACCGTCCTCAGAGAAAGCGGTCTGGCTGCGGCCATAGGCCAGCTGCTTAAAGATCTCGCGCATGGCGACGTTGATGGCGTCGCACACCAGGTCGGTGTTCAGGCATTCCAGGAGAGTTTTGCCAGGCAGGATCTCCGCCGCCATAGCTGCGGAGTGGGTCATGCCGGAGCAGCCCAGAGTTTCCACCAGAGCCTCCTGCACAATGCCCTCCTTCACGTTCAGGGTCAGCTTGCAGGCGCCCTGCTGGGGAGCGCACCAGCCGATACCGTGAGACAGGCCGGAAATATCCTTGATCTCATAGGACTTGACCCATTTTCCCTCTTCGGGAATCGGGGCGGGGCCATGATGCGGGCCCTTCTTCACCGTGCACATATTTTCCACTTCATGGGAATAGTTCATATTGGTACTCCTTTCGGTTTTATAATGTTTTCGGGGCAAAGGCCGCCCGAAATACCAATCTGCTTTCATTATAATCGGAAACGGCTTTCGATTCAAGTGCCTGAGAAAATTTTTCGGGAGAAATCTTTCCAAAAAGAGACAGGAATCGGGCGCGTTGCAGAATGGAAAGCTGCAACACGCCCGTTTAGATTCCAGATGCTGGACGGTGGTGACGCTGCAGAGCAGCGCAATTTTAGAAAAGGGCATCTACAATGAGCAATGAGGAATGAGCAATTAACAATGAAGGACATGGTCAAAACGGTAAATTGCAATTTAGCAGATAGTTTTCTCTTGTCATTCTGAGCCGCAGGCAAAGAATCTCGCCCTTAAAGCCCTTCGAAAAAGACCCAAAGGGCGAGATTCTTCACTTCGTTCAGAATGACAGGCAAGAAGTAAGCAGTGCATCCGCAAATTCCAATTTACCCGGCGTTGGTCACAACGCCTGTGTTGGTCACAACGCCTGTGTCCTTGACCTTTCATTGCTAATTACTAATTGCTAATTACTGATTGGCAAAAGCGGCGTTAACGTGCCCGTGCAGGTGAGGAACAGCCGGTGCATGGCGCGAGTGCAGGCAACGTACAGCAGGTTCCGGTCAAATTCCGTGTGATAGACACCCTCATTTGCGAAGGGAACCGCCACCTGGTCAAACTCCAGGCCCTTGGACATTTGAACGGACAGCACGGTGGCCCCATTTTGGAAGGCTTTGCTTTCCGGCAGGATCAAATTCACCTCCGCCCCCAGCTCCTGAAGCTTTTCATACAGCGCCTGGGCCTCCGGGTTGGTTCGAGTCAAAATGCCGAAGGCGTTATAGTCGCTTTGGTGGAATTCCCGGATCAGCTCGAGAAGCTTTTGGAGCTCCTGCTCCTCCTCGTCAAAGGCCAGCACCAAAGGCGGCTCCCCGTGACGCTCTACCGCCTGGAAATCCTGGGCCCCGGCGATTTTTTTCGCAAAGTGAATGATCTCATAGGTGGAGCGGTAGCTTTTTTCCAGCCGCATCAGCTTAGACCCCTCATAGAGCTCGTGAAGGTCCTCCAGCGTATACTGGCAGTTGGGGTTGATGGACTGCCCGAAGTCCCCCAGGATCGTTTTCGGGCACTGGAACAGCCGATTCAGCACGGCATACTGGACCGGCGTGTAATCCTGCATTTCATCGATGACCAGGTGCTTGATGAGCCTGCTTTCCTGCAGCCCCGTGAAATAGGACTGCAAATAGAGATAGGGGAACACATCGTTCCACTCCAGAACGCCCTTCTGTACGGGCTTGTACATTTTGGGCTCTACCAGCCAGCTGTAAAAGGCCTTGTAGGCCTGGAGGGTGGTTTTATACTTCAGCATTTTCCGGAGGCCCTGAAGGATCGTATTCCGGTGAGGGGGCTTTTCCTCCCGGAGGAATTCGTTTTCCAGCCGGCTGTGGATATCGTCCGCCACCTGCTCCAGCCGCTTCAGAAGCGGAAAGCGCCGGTAGATCGCCACCCGTTCCCGGATCCAGTCCGCCGGAACGGAAAACTCGCCGAACACGTAGTCCTGAGCTTCAAAGGCCAGCTCCGGCAGCTTTTCAATGTACTCGTCCATCTGCCGCACAAAATCCGCCGTTCCCTTGAATCGGACCCGTCGGGTCCAGGCGGGGTCGTCTGTTTCCAGGGGATTTTTTTCTCCCACAAAATCCACGCCCTCTTCGATTTGGATCAGGGCCAGATCCTCCAGGCTTGCCTCAAAGATGGGTTCCTCCCCCAGTTCCGGCAGCACGCTGGAAATATAATCTCCGAATACCTTGTTGGGAGAAATGATGGTCACATTCTGGGCTTTGATCGTATCCCGGAAGCGATAGAGCAGGAAGGCCACCCGATGCAGGGCAATGCTGGTTTTTCCGGAGCCCGCCACCCCCTGAATGATCATGACGTCGGCGGTTTCGTCCCGAATGATCTGGTTTTGCTCCTTCTGAATGGTGGAAATGATGGACTTCATTTTTTCATCGGAGGTATGGGCCAGCTCCTTCTGCAAAATATCGTCCTGAATGTTCTGGGAGCTGTCAAAGGCAAATTCCATTTCTCCATTTTTGATTTTGAACTGCCGCTTCAGAAACAGGTCTCCCTCTATCTTTTCCGCCGGGGAGGTCAGCGTGGCGGGCGTGGTGTAAAAGGCGGGGCCCGTTTCAAAATCGTAAAACATGCTGGCCACGGGAGAGCGCCAGTCGATGATCAAAAGCCGCTTCTCCCGGCGAAAGGCGTAAAGCCCGATATAATAGGGCGTTTCCTCCCCCGCCGCGCGGAAATCGATCCGGGCAAAGTAGGGCGAATCCTGTACCTTTTTCAGGCGGTTCAGATACTGCACCGCCGAAGCGCCGGAATTGTTCACATCCCGCATGATGCGCTCGGTTTGGAACATTTCCTTGGCGTCGCCCTCGCCGTGGTGTTCCACCATGTACTGCTGCAGCTCCCGCTGCTCCTCTTCCATGCGGTCCACCCGATCCTGGGCGTCCTGAAGTTCCAAAACCACCTGGGCCTCAATCTCCCGCAGATGAGCCGTCTCCTCCGGGAACAAGGCGGCGATCTCCTGTGCTTCCGACGCCCCGGTTTCTCGTTTTGTTTCCATGACCATTCCTCCTTAAAAAAGTTTACAGGCCTGAGACTTCAAAAGTATAGCAGGAAAAAGAAAAAAAGACTAGACTTTTTCTTTGCGGTATGGTATGTTATATATTACATGTGGTCAAAACACGGTTTTGGCCCTTTTTGTGAACAAAAAAACTTGCCGTCTGCCGGGCACAGGCCGGAAACGGTAAGTTTTTCTTTTTTCTTCCTTCTCAAGGGAAAGAAAACTTATTTTAGCATAGAGAAAGCTTTTCTGTCAACTGTTTTTTCTGGAGAATTCGCCTTGCTTTTTTCATATACTCCCCTGTGTGAAACCGCTTTTTCGCACGGGATAAAAAAGCTTCGGAGGAGGCTTGCCCCTCCCCTACGACGAAACAGAATTAATCCACAAATAAATCCCAATTTATCGAACTGACCACTCTCTTGTCATTACTAAGCAAAAAGCGAAGTAAACTCCGCTTTCCCGGCAAAGAATCTCGCCCTTCAGTCCCTGGGAAAAGGCCAAAGGACGAGATTCTTCACTCCGCTCAGAATGACACCTTTTTTCCGTCATCTCTGAGAAGAAGGAGCCTTGCTCCTTTCTGAAGAATTTCGCCTTTTGTCTATAGGGCTTTTATAACACAACGGGAGGCTTTCTCTCACTGCCAAATTCCAATTCAGCGTATTCTGCTTTTGCCCTCAATCATTGCTCGTTTCTCATTGCTCATTGCTAATTTTCCAAGAGCATTTATCGCCCCATTGTCTTTACCAGCACGGCCTTTTGGGCGTGGAGGCGGTTTTCCGCTTCTTCGAAGATCTCACCGGCGTGGGCTTCAAAGACCTCCGCCGTAATTTCCTCGCCCCGGTGGGCGGGCAGGCAGTGCTGCACCATGGCGTCCGGTTTTGCCGCCGCCATCAGGGCTTCATCAATACAGTAGCCGGCAAAAGCAGCCTCCCGCTTTGCGCGCTCCTCCTCCTGGCCCATGGAGGTCCACACATCGGTAATGACCACATCGGCGTTTTTTGCCGCCTGCAGGGGAGAATCTGTCAGCTCAAAGCTGTCGTACCCGGCGGCGAATTCCAAAATCTCAAGGGGCGGGCGGTACCCCTCCGGGCAGGCCACGGAAACGCTCATACCCACCTTCAGCGCCCCGACGATCAGGGAATTCATCATGTTGTTGCCGTCCCCGATAAAGCAGAGCTTCAAGCCCTCCAAAGAGCCCTTGTATTCCCGGATCGTCATCAGATCCGCCAGCACCTGGCAGGGGTGGCAGAAATCAGTAAGGCCGTTTATGACCGGCACACTGCCATGTTCCGCCAGGGCCTCCACCTCGTCCTGGCCGAAGGTGCGGATCATGATGCCGTCCACATACCGGGAGAGCACCCGGGCGGTATCCTGCACCGGCTCTCCCCGGCCGATCTGTGAGCCCTCGGAAGAAAGCACTACTGCATAGCCTCCCAGCTGCTGAATGCCCACCTCAAAGGAAACCCGGGTGCGGGTGGAGGATTTCTCAAAAATCATGCCCAGGCATTTTCCCTTCAAATGGGGGTGCTCAATGCCGTGCTTTGTTTCGTATTTCAGCTGATCGGCAAGGTTCAGAAGATCTGTGATCTCCTCCCCGGTCAGATCTAAGAGCTTCAGTAAATGCTTCATGGTTTTCTTTCCTTTCCGGTTTGTTTTCTCAGCCCGCCTGTAAAACAGCGGCAAAAATCGCCAGTCCTGCGTCGATCTCTTCCTTTGTAATGGTAAGGGGCGGCAAAAAGCGCACCAGCTCCTTGGCGGTAAGGATCAAAAGCCCCTGCTCCGCGCACTTTACAAGTACCTCGTGGGCGTCCATGTTCCGGAGCTTTATCCCCAGCATCAGGCCCTTTCCCCGCACCAGCTCTACCTGGGGCATGGTGAGAAGCTTTTCCCGCAGATACTCGCCTTTTTCCGTGACTGCCTGGAGAAAAGCAGGGTCGGAAATCCGCCTGACCACCTCTCTGGCCCCGGCGCATACCACAGGGTTTCCTCCAAAGGTAGAGCCCTGCTGGCCGGGCTTCAGAATATTCCGAAGCTTTTCGCTGACCAGGCAGGCCCCGATAGGAAGTCCCCCGGCCAGGCCTTTGGCGGTGGTGACCACATCTGGCTGTATTCCATAGCCCTGATAGCTGTAAAAAGCCCCGGTGCGGCCCACGCCGGTCTGCACCTCGTCGATCATCAGCAGCACGTCTTTTTCCCTGCACAGTGCCGAAAGGCCCTGTACAAAGCTTTCTTCCAGAGGAACCACACCGCCCTCGCCCTGCACCGTTTCGATCAGTACGGCGCAGACAGAGCCGGTGAGCAGGCTTCCCACGCCGGAAAGGTCGTTGGCTTCGGCGTACAGAAAGCCCTCGGTCAGGGGCAGAAAATCCCTGTGAAAAACCTCCTGCCCGGTAGCCGCTAAAGTGGTCAGCGTGCGCCCGTGAAAAGAATTTTTCAGGGTGACGATATTTTTGGCGTTCCGCTTTTCGCCGTATTTCCTGGCCACCTTCACCGCGCATTCATTGGACTCGGCCCCGGAATTGCAGAAAAAGGCCTGGGCCATGCCGGAGGCTTTGGAAAGCTCCTGGGCCAGTGCCGTATTCTGCGGGGAATAATAGTAGTTGCACAGATGCTGGATCTCCCCGGCCTGCTTTGCCACAGCTGCCGCCCAAAGGGGATCGCTGTAGCCCAGGGCGTTTACGCCGATCCCGGAGGTGAAATCCAGATACTCCTTCCCTTCCGCGTCCCAGGCCCGGGCGTTTTTTCCCTTCACCAGAGCCACGTCTACCCGGCCGTAGGTGTGCAGAATATACGTGCCATCCTGTTCCTTGATCTCCTGAAAATTCATGGTTGAATCACTTCGCTTGTTAGTTGTTAGAAGTTAGTCGTTAGAAAAGACCGTATACAATGAGGAATGAGCAATTAGTAATTCGCAATTAAGGGCAAAGGCACAAGCGTTGTAAGCAACGCTTGGTAAATTATAGTTTAGTACATAGTTCCCCCCCACTGTCATTCTGAGCCGTAGGCGAAGAATCTCGCCCTTAATTCTTGGTAAAAGGTCAAGGACGAGATTCTTTACTTCGTTCAGAATGACAGATAGAAAGCAAGCGGTTCGCCGCCAAATTCCAATTTACCGAAACTATGTCCTTGATCTTAATAATTGCTCATTGCCCTTACGCGCCCTAGAATCCAGCTCAGTACAGCATGGTTCCGATGCCTTCATCGGTGAAAAGCTCCACCAGAATGGAATGGGGAATTCTACCGTCTATGATATGAGCCCTGCCCACGCCACGGCGCACGGCGTCTACACAGCAGTCTATTTTGGGGATCATGCCGCCGGAGATGATGCCTTCCTTTTTCAGGCGGTTGACGTCGCTGACATTGACCACCGGGATAATGGTGGCCTCATCGTCCTTATCCCGCAGAAGGCCCCGCACGTCGGTCATCAGGATCAGCTTCATGGCTCCGATCTCCGCGGCGATGCGGGCGGCGGCGATATCCGCGTTTACATTGAACACCTCGCCGTGATACCCTGCCGCCACGGTGGAGACAATGGGCACATAGCCGTTTTTTGCGGCATTGTGGAGTATTTCGGCGTTGACCTCCCGAATTTCCCCCACGAAGCCCAGCTCCTCCTTCAGCATATCCGCCTTCAGAAGAGAACCGTCCAGGCCGCAGAGGCCCAGGGCTTTGCCGCCGGCGTTTTCCAAAAGCTGCACCAGATCCTTATTGACCTTTCCGGCCAGTACCTGCTGCACGATCTCTATGGTTTCCCCATCGGTACAGCGCATGCCGCCGATGAACTTGCTTTCCTTGCCGATCTTCTCCAGCATGGCGTTGATCTCCGGCCCGCCGCCGTGCACCAGCACCACGTTGATTCCCACCAGCCGCATCAGCACGATATCGCTCATGACGGCGCTTTTCAGTGCCTCGTCCAGCATGGCGTTTCCGCCGTATTTGACCACCACGGTCTGCCCGGTATACTTTTTGATATAGGGCAGGGCCTGCACCAGCACCTGGGCCCGTTCATTATTGGAAATGTTCACTTAAGTTCCCCGCTTTCTGATTTTCACCAAGCCAGAATCATCGCAATGCAGACAAGACAGTACAAAGCAATACTCAAAAAATTCAGGATCACAGCGCCCATAAGAAGCCGCCGCCAAAGCTTTCCGGCGTTCATGTGTTTGGAAACCGGAATACCGATCAGCCCCAGCAGCAGCAAAACGCCGGTGATGATGCCGAAAGCCGGCTCCAACAGCAAAAGGCCCATGGCAAAGATCCCCATTCCCAGCGTGACCAGGAAATTCAAATACAAGGCAATAGAGAGAACAAGCGCTAAAAGCGCTCCCCGGCCGAGCCTTTTTTCGTTCAGCGGCGTTTTGCTTTTCTGTCTCATGAGGGCCTCCTATGTTCTATAGTCTCCGTTTATTTTAACATAGTCATAGGTCAGGTCGCAACCATAAGCTTCCGCGGAAGAGCTGCCACTGTGCAGGTCAATGAGGATCCCGATCTCCTTTTCTCCCAAAACCTGCGCGGCCGTTTCCTCGGAAAATTCGATCCCGGCGCCATTTTTGCACACATCGACTCTGCCCTTTCCGGAAGCAAAGGACACATCGATCCTGTTCACATCCACCTCCGCGCCGGAATAGCCGATGGCGCACAGCACCCGGCCCCAGTTGGCGTCCGCGCCGAACATGGCGGCCTTTAAGAGATCGGAGCAGATCACCGCCTTTGCCACGGTGCGGGCAGTTTTCACGTCTTTGGCCCCCGCCGTTTTACACACCAGAAGCTTTGTGGCCCCTTCCCCGTCTCCGGCCATGAGCCGGGCCAGGGTCTTACAGACCTGGGAAAGGCCTTCCGTGAAGGCTGTAAAGTCCTCTCCCTCCTCAGTGATCTCCGGGTTTTCCGCCAGACCGTTTGCCAGCACGGCAAAGGTATCGTTGGTGGAGGTATCTCCATCGATGCTGATCACGTGGAAGGAGCAGTCCGCCGCCAGGCGCACCGCCTTTTCCAGCATGACAGGAGAAATGGCGCAGTCGGTGGTGACAAAGCAAAGCATGGTGGCCATGTTGGGATGGATCATACCGCTACCCTTGGAAATGCCGCCGATCTTCACTTCCCTGCCGCCAATCTTCACCGAGACCGCCGCCTCCTTGGGAATGGTATCGGTGGTCATAATGGCCGCTGCCGCCGCGGGCGAGCCCTCCGGGCTGAGAGACGCCGCCAACTCCCCCACCGCGGCCTCAATGGGCTCCAGGGGCAAAACCTGGCCGATCACCCCGGTGGAAGCGACGATCACGTCTTCTGGGGCAATGTGCAGGGCCTTGGCGGCAAGAGCGCACATTGCTTCCGCTTTTTCCACGCCGTCAGCATTGCAGGTATTGGCGTTTCCCGAATTGCAGAACACCGCCTGGGCCCTGCCGTTTACAAGGTTTTTCTTTGTCACCAGGATCGGCGCGCCCTTTACCAGGTTGGTGGTATAGATGGAGGCCGCGGAGCAAGGCTTCTCGCTAAAGATCATGGCAAGATCGGGCTTTGTTTTGTTTTTCCGGATCCCGCAGTGAACGCCTCCTGCGGAAAAACCCTGGGCGGCGGTAACGCCGCCGGAAATCGTTTCTATCATGGGCAATTCTCCTTTTCGGGTATCAAAATGCCGGCGGCGCCAGCAGCAGGCCGGCTGTTTCCTCAAGGCCGAAGACCAGGTTCATATTCTGCACCGCCTGCCCCGCCGCTCCCTTCCCCATGTTGTCAATGGCGGAAATGGCCGTAAAGGTACCGGTGCGGGGATCGGTAAACAGGGAAACATCGCAAAAGTTCGTAAAGCGCACATGCTTTACATTGGCGGCTTCTCCCTCAGGCAGCAGCCGCACAAAGGTCTCTTTTTCGTATCGGTCGAGATAAGCCTTTCGCAGCTGTTCTCCTGTGACGCCGGGCTTCAAAACGCCGTAGCAGGTAGCCAGGATCCCCCGGTTGATGGGCAGCAGGTGCGGCACGAAGGTGAGCCTGATCTCCTGCCCGGAAAGCTTCGACAGAGTCTGCTCCATTTCCGGGGTATGGCGATGGCTTGCCACCTTATAGGCCGTGAAGCTTTCATTTAATTCCGGGTAGTGGTTCTGCTGGCTGGGCTTTCTGCCCGCCCCGGTCACGCCGGATTTACAGTCGGCAATAATGCCTTTGGGTTCGATGAGCCCGTTTTCCAAGGCGGGAGCCAGCGCCAGCGGCACCGCCGTGGTGTAGCAGCCGGGGTTTGCGATAAGCTTTTTTCCCCGGATCTGCTCCCGAAAAAATTCAGGCAGGCCGTACACCGCTTTTTCGTGCAGGGCCTTGTCCGCAAAGCTGCCGCCGTACCAGGCCTTGTAGTCCTCTTCTTTTTCCAGCCGGAAATCCGCCCCCATGTCGATGAAGGCCTTCCCCGCCCCGTCACATTTTGCGGCAAGCTCCTGGGAAAGCCCGTGTGGCAGGGCGGCAAAAATCACGTCGCTCTTTTCCAGAACCTCGTCCTCCGTGCCGCAAACCAAGTCGCAAACGGCCCGATAAGCCGGGTACACCTGAGAAAAAGCCATGCCCTCAAAGCTCACGGAGCTGATGGCGGCAAGCTTCGCCTGGGGGTGCCCCAAAATCAAACGGCAGATCTCCGCCCCGGCGTACCCGGTAGCGCCCACCACTCCAACCTTAAGCTTCATCTTTCAGTCCCTCCAGGCTTTGCAAAACTCTCCGGGCTTCCCGTTTTACGTTTTCCGGAGCCGGGCCGCCGGGAACCGTTCTGCCGCTTACGCATTTTTCCAGCGCCACCGCGTCATACACTCCTTCATCAAAATCAGGAAACAGCTTTTGGTATTCCTCTAAAGGCAGGGTTTCCAAGGTAAAGCCCTTCTCGATGCACAAGGCCACCAGCTCTCCGGTAAGTTTGTAGGCGTCCCGGAAGGGAACTCCCTTTTCCGCCACCAGATAGTCTGCGCAGTCGGTGGCGTTGATAAAGCCCCCCGCCGCGGCTTTGCGCATATTTTCCTCCCGAACGGTCATGGTTTCCAGCATGGGGATCAGCGGGGTAAGGCACAACTTCAGGGTATCCACCGCGTCAAACACGGCATCTTTATCCTCCTGCATATCCTTGTTATAAGCCAGAGGCAGACCCTTCATCATGGTGAGAAGCCCCATCAGATCGCCGAACACCCGGCCGCTTTTGCCCCGGATCAGCTCGGCGATATCCGGATTTTTCTTCTGGGGCATAATGCTGGAGCCGGTGGCAAAGCCGTCGTCCAGCTCGATAAACTTGAATTCCCAGGTGCACCACAGCACCAGCTCTTCACACAGCCGGGAAAGGTGCACCATCACAAGGGAACACACAAAGGCCAGCTCCGCACAGAAATCCCGATCCGCCACAGCGTCCAGGCTGTTGCGGGAGATCTGGGAAAAGCCCAGAAGCCCGGCCGCATATTCCCGGTCCAACGGATAGGTGGTCCCGGCGAGAGCGCCGCTCCCCAGGGGCAACACGTCCATGCGGGAAAGAGCGTCCTGAAGTCGGGATAGATCCCGAAGCAGCATTTCCGAATAGGCCATAAGGTGGTGCCCGAAGGTGATGGGCTGGGCCCGCTGCATATGGGTGTAGCCCGGCATGACCGTACCGGCGTACCGTTCCGCCTTTTCACAGAGGGTCCGGGTCAGCTCACAAAGAAGGGACTTTAAGGTTTTGCAGTCCTTTCGCAGCGTGAGCCGCACGTCCAGGGCCACCTGATCGTTCCTGCTGCGGGCGGTATGCAGCCGCTTTCCCGTATCTCCCAGCCGGGCGGTAAGCTCCTGCTCTACAAAGGTGTGGATATCCTCAGCGTCCGGGTCAATGAACAGCGCGCCGCTTTCCAGATCTTCCCGAAGCTTTTTCAGCTCCGCGCAGATCTTTTCACTTTCGCCCTTCTCAATGATCCCCTGCTTTCCCAGCATGGAAGCATGGGCGATGCTGCCCTCAATATCCTCCCGAAACATGCGGCTGTCTATGGAAATACTGGAATTAAAATCGTTCGTTTTCGGATCCGCTTCCTTCTGAAAGCGCCCTTTCCAAAGCTTCATGGGGTCTTTTCCTTTCTGGGATAAGTAACAGTTAGTAATTAGTAATTAGCAATTAAGGGCAGGGACAGGTAAATTATAGTTTAGCGTATCAGTCGTTAGTTGTTAGTCATTGCCGTTAGAGAAGAACAAGTTCCCTTCTTTGTCATTCTGAGGAACGAAGTGACGAAGAATCTCGTCCTTCATTCCCGAGCGAAAGACCAAAGGACGAGATTCTTCACCGAGAAAGCAAGGTTTCCTTGCTTTTTGTTCAGTAATGACAGATGGAAAGTGAGCGGATCACTGCTAAATTCCAATTTAGCGCTCTACTAATGGTCGGGTCAGAAACCGATTTTCCGCACCAAGCAGCTTCACGAGTGGCAGCGGCGCCTCGCCGCCAAATTCCAATTTATCGAACTACGCCTTTAAATTGCTCATTTCTCATTGCACATTGCTCATTAATATGTCAGCCCTTTTTTAGCCTGAACCTTGATGGGCAGGCCGAAGAGGTTGATAAAGCCGGCAGAATCCTTCTGGTCGTAGACCTGATCCTCGTCGAAGGTGGCGATATCCTCGTCGTAGAGAGAATAGGGCGAGGTCACGCCGGCGTCGATGATGTTACCCTTATAGAGCTTCAGCTTCACATCGCCCGTCAGCGTTTCCTGGGTGGAATCCACAAAGGCGGAAAGAGCCTCGCGCAGAGGGGTGAACCACTGGCCGAAATACACCAGCTCCGCAAATTTCAAAGCCGCCTGCTGCTTGTAGTGGTAGGTATCCCGATCCAGGCAGATCTCCTCCAGCTTGTTGTGGGCGTGATACAGGATCGCGCCGCCGGGAGTCTCGTAAACGCCTCTGGACTTCATGCCTACCAGCCGGTTTTCCACAATATCCGCAAGGCCGATGCCATTTTCACCGCCCAGCTTATTGAGGGCTTCCACCATTTCCACACCGGAAAGCTTCTTTCCATCAAGCTCGGTGGGGATACCCTTTTCAAAATGCAGGGTCAGATACGCGGGCTGGTCGGGTGCCTGCATGGGAGAGACCCCCATCTCCAGAAAGCCGGTTTTTTCGTACTGGGGCTCATTGGCGGGGTTTTCCAGATCCAGCCCCTCGTGGGAAAGGTGCCACAGATTCTTATCCTTGGAATAGTTTGTCTCCCGGTTAATTTTCAGCGGGATCTGATGGGCCTCGGCGTATTCGATCTCCTCTTCCCGGGACTTGATATCCCAGATCCGCCAGGGGGCGATGATCTTCATATCCGGCGCGAAGGCCTTGATGGCCAGCTCGAAGCGCACCTGGTCGTTTCCTTTTCCGGTGCAGCCATGGCAGATGGCGTCGGCCCCCTCCTTCTTGGCAATTTCCACAATGCCTTTGGCGATGATGGGCCGGGCAAAGGAGGTGCCCAGAAGATATTTGTTTTCATACACAGCCCCGGCCTTTACCGTGGGATACACATAGTCCTGAATAAACTCCTCCTTCAGGTCCAGCACATACAGCTTGGAGGCCCCGGTCTTTTTTGCCTTTTCCTCCAGGCCGTCCAGTTCTGTGCCCTGCCCTACGTCTCCGGAAACGGCAATAACCTCGCAGTTGTTGTAATTCTCCTTGAGCCAGGGGATAATGATGGAGGTATCCAGGCCCCCGGAGTATGCCAGCACTACCTTTTTGATTTCGTTTGCCATGCTTTTTCCTCTTTTCTATAAAGAAATAAATTTTTTCCTGCTCATTTTGAAGGAACACTTGCTATTATACACCCTTTTTTCGAAAAATCAAGGCATTTTTGCATATTTATACATTTCCACAAAAAAGCAAGACAGTCCGGAATGATTTTTCTTCTTCCAGTCTGTCTCTATAGTTTCGCCATTTTCTATTTTCTATGGATCACAACGGGCGCTGCGATCAAGCACGTAATTTTATGCAGCAGGCCGCTTACTTTCCTGATCGGAGAGCAAGCGCTCCGCTTCCTTTTTTCGTTCCTTCCGGCGCAAAATTGCCCGATATCCCAAAAGCCCCAAGCCGCTGAGCAGGGCGGTTCCCAGAAATACAACAATGGCAAAGCTGTAGTTTTGTGTTCCCAAGGCGTCTCCGCCCACAGTAGAGGTAATGACAGAGGGAAACCGCGCGGTAAAGGTAAGAAAGATCCAGAAGGGCAGCTTTATGGGAGTCAGCCCCACAAGATACGTCATCACGTCCTTCGGCGTGCCGGGGATCAAGAACAGAAGATAGGCGATCAGGTTCAGCCTTTTTTCGTCCTGCAAAAATTTCAGAGAATCCAGCTTTTCCTCTGAAAGAAACAGTGTTACAAAGGGCCTTCCCCATTTTTTGACCAGCAAAAACACCACTGTACCGCCTAGAAGCGCTCCCAAAAGGCACAAAAGCGTACCCTCTGCCACTCCGAAGGCATAGCCTGCTCCGATTTCCAAAGGCTCGCCGGGAATGAAGGCTACAATGATCTGAAGGGCCATCATGCCTACAAAAGCGATTCTTCCCCACAGTCCGTGGGAATCCACCCAGGCCCGAAACCGTTCCGGCTGAGAAACAAATTCTATCATGGGCTTTCCCACAGTCCAGCAGACCAGCGCGGTCAATAAGATCCCGGCGGCCAATACCGCCCATGCAAAAAGCTTTTTCCTTCGTTCCGGCTTCATGCCGCACCTCCTTGACGCTCTTTTTTCTACATTTTTATCCTATCTCACAAATCTCAAAAATTTTTCAAGGGAATCTTACGGAACTCTTTCCATAATAAATTTTCTTTTTTTCAGAAATATTGTAATATAGAAGAAAAAACGGGTAGAAGGTAAGTGAAGCGCGATCGTGCGAAGCAAGAGAACAAAGGAACGGGAAGAAAGGGGTTCGGCTTATGGAGGATCGGGAAATTGTGGCCCTGTATTGGGAACGCTCTCCCAGAGCCATTGAGGAAACACAGCGGCAATACGGAGAAAAGCTGCGCCGCCTGGCGGAAAACCTGCTGGGAAATTTTCAGGACGCGGAGGAATGCGTCAGCGACGCCTGCCTGGGGGCATGGGATTCCATTCCCCCCAACCGCCCGGATCCGCTTTTGCCCTATCTTTACCGGGTGGTGCGAAACCAGGCGCTGAAGCGCTACCATCGGGAAACCGCCCAAAAACGGGGCGGCGCAGGCTTTGACGCGGCCTTTGAGGAGCTGGAATCTGTGCTTGCCTCTTCGGGCTCGCCGGAGGAGGCGCTGGATACAAAGGAACTTTCTCAAATCGTAAACGGCTTTCTTCGGGGGCTTTCCCACAAAGACCGCGCCCTGTTTCTGGGGCGTTACTGGTTTGGGGAGGCTTACGACACGCTGGCCTTACAGCTGGGACTTTCGGAAAACAACTGCGCCGTGCGGGTCTCCCGCATTCGGAAGAAGCTGAAAACTTATCTTGCAAGGAAAGGAGTTCTTTGAGATGGATACCAGAAAATTTTTGCTTTCCATGAATGAGATCGATGAGAAATATATCAAAGAAGCCGATATTTTCGGGCCTGTGCAGGCCGAAAAGCTCTCCCCCGCTTTTCAGGCTCTGCGCTGGGCGGGGGGACTGGCGGCTTGTCTGGTTCTCCTGGGCGGCCTTTGGTTTTTGGGCCGCAGCGGGCTGCTGCCCTTGACCCAGGTAGAGTCCCAGCCGGGGGGAACCTCTTCCTCGAGCAGTGCCCCCGGCGTTATGGAAGTACTTTCCGAAAACGCGGTCACAATGAACAAGGACGGCAGCCTGACCTTTGTGAACCCTGAATTTCAGGAGATACAGCGGGTGTTCCTGCGCCATGAGCCGGTGGTTACCGGTGAAGATATGCAAGCATTTCTTTCCGATACGGAAGACGGCTCTGTAGACCGCATTCTCACACTGACGCTGCCTTTGTTCGTAGCGGACCGATACACCGCGGTGGACCGCACCAATCTGCTCTGCCAGCTCCTGGAAACAGATTACTATTTCTGTAAGCCGGAGGACGGCTCCCCCGCCTATCTGAAGTCCGTTTCCCGATTTGGCGGGCTGGCTGGGGTGATCGGGTACTATGACGAGGATCACACATACCATGCGGAGCTGCCCCGGTACGCCGAAGAAGATAACTACGCAGACCTCCTGCGGGAGTTTCAGAGAGCGGGATCGGAAAGTGGGACCACACAGGGCGTATCCGGCGAATCTACAGGCGCTCCCACGGATACTTCCGGTCTGGCGCCGGAATCCCCCCGGGATCTTGAAGGCCCTTACGAAAAATGGGAAAGATACGGCGGCGATAGCCTGATCTACAAGCTGCTCTATTCCTATCTGGAACAGAACGACTTGCTGGAGTACGCCCGGGTACAGCTGCCCGATGGTCAGGGCATAGTAGAGCTTGGAGAGCTATCGGAAACGCCTGCTCCTGAAGCGCAAAGCTCTGAGCCCCTCCTACAGGAGGCAGTGTCCATCAGCAGCACCGGCGATCTCACCTTTTCGGATGCGGAATACCAAAAGTTGTACTTTGCCTTTCAAGAAAACAACTGGAACGTAAAGGCAGATGATGACGCCGTTTCCGAAGCGGCCGATGATTCCTGCACCATGGTTTTGAACATTTCCCTGCCCTACTACGTGATCGGCAGATACCCGGCGGAGGAAGAGACCACGCACCTGCTTTGCCTGTTGTACAGCACACAATACGGCTTTTTTGAAAAGAACGGTGAAAAAGTGATAAAGCCCATCGGCGGCTACAGCGACCTGGCAGGCGTGGTCGCCGTTCAGGACGCCGGCACCGCATTTGCTCCGCAAAGAGAATCCGCCTGGTACCCCAGTGACGGCAGCCTTTACCTTTCCTCAATTGCGGAATTTGCCGGGCTGACCGAGGAGGAGGCTTCCGCTCTGGTAGAAGAAGCGGACAGAGAGCGAAGTGCTGTCAACAAGGAGGGAAAGCCAAAGCTGGAGGCGCTTTCACAGCAGCTTCTGTTCGCCTATATGTCCCAAAACGACCTGACCGGCTACCAGCTGTGGGACGGCGACGGCTATCGTCCTGTTTCGGAAGCGGAATTGATGGAGGCCGTGCGGCTCAATATGGTCGCCGATCACACCAATAAAGCGAAGCAGGCTGAGGACGATTAGATCTTGGAGACGGCACAAACTGCCTCGGAGGAAGAGATCCGGACTGCCGCAAAGGACGCAGCGCAAGATTATGTAAACCAGTGCCTTTCCGATACGGAGCACCCCTTGCCGAATGCTTCTATCAAAACCTGAAGGTGTGCGCCGTTTCCGAAGGAAAGCCCTATTTCCGCATTTCGCTGCGCATGGTATTTCGGCCGGAAACCGAGGAAAGTCTTTCCTACTGGTGGGCTGGAAACACCAAGGAGGGTACCGGAGAAAATGAGGGGTACTACACAGCCGGCCGGTTTGTGGAGGTGGAAAAGATCGATGGAGCCTGGAAAGTGACCGACAGCGGCACCGGCGGATATTCCACCGGTGTAGACGGGATCCGGGCAGTGGACTGGGAGATCGAATAAAGTAGAGTTATAGGTTCGTAAGCGACCCGCCCGGCAGGAAAAAGGTTCCTGCCGGGCGGGCCTGCTTTTTGATGGCGGGGAATCGTTTTGGACGGGAGGTCAGGCTTTAAGGGGTAATGAACTAATAGTTTAGCGCCCTTAGGCACCACTTATTTATAAGGGGAGCTGTCACGGCTGCGCCGTGACTGAGGGGATTAAAACCAGCGATTCTATGTCACTTTCTGCGTGTGACTATCCCTTCCACCGTTCTCGCCTGTCGGCTCGGTCAGTTCGCACCAGCGTCCCGGTGGGACGCGCTCACCGTCCGGCGGTCCCCCTCCCCTTGCGAAGCAAGGGGAGGCAAAGGGCAAATAAATTCCAATTTAGCAAATTCTTTTCTCGCCCTTAAAATTCCCAATTACACATTGCCCTTTACTTCAGATCTCAAATTCCTTCACTGAGCCGTACAATCGTTCACTAAGCCGCACGGAAAGCCGCAGGCCCTCGGGTACGTATTCTTCGGAAAGCACCGAGCCCTCTTCCCGGAGCCGGGCGGCCAGGCCGCTTTTGGCAAAGGGGAGAAGCAGTTCTGTGTCAAAGGTTTTTTCCGGAAGGTTGTCCTCTACCGCCTGCAAAAGCGCTTCTATCCCCTCTCCCTGTAAGGCGCTGACCCGCACCGCGCCGGGCAGGCGAAGGGCAAGCTCAGGGTCCTCTACCGCGTCCCACTTGTTCAGCACGGGGATCACAGGGCGGTCCGCCTCCGCCGCGCCTTCCCTGCCCCGCAGGCTTTGCAGCAGCTCTTCCGTCACCCGGAGATGTTCTCCCGCCTCCGGGCTGGAGGCATCGCACACGTTCAAAAGAATATCGGCGGTGGCCGCCTGCTCCAGCGTGGACTTAAAGGCCTCTACCAAATGATGGGGCAGCCGGCGAATGAGCCCTACCGTATCGATGAGCATCACGGTTTTCCCGCCCGGCAGCTTTAAGGCCCTGGCAGTGGGGTCCAGGGTGGCGAAAAGTTTGTTCTCCGCCAGCACCCCCGCCTGGGTCAGACGGTTCATCAGGGTGCTTTTCCCAGCGTTGGTATAGCCCACCAGCGCCACTGTGACCGTGCCGTTTTTCTTTCTGCGCTTATCGATGACGCTTCGAGCCGCTTCCACATCTTCCAGCTGCTCCTTCAGACTGCCGATGCGCCGCCGGATATGCCGCCGGTCCATTTCCAGCTTGGTTTCTCCGGGCCCTCTGGTGCCGATGCCGCCGCCCAGCCGGGACAGCGCCGTTCCCTGCCCGCTGAGCCTTGGCAGCATATAGCGAAGCTGGGCAAGTTCCACCTGAAGCTTACCCTCCCTGCTTTGAGCCCGCTGGGCAAAAATATCCAGGATCAGCATGGTCCTGTCGATCACCCGGGTATCGCAAAGCTTTTCCAGATTGCGGATCTGTGTGGGAGAAAGCTCCCGGTCAAACACCACAAGCTCCAGTTCTTCCCGCTTCACAAGCTCCGCCGCTTCCTCCGCCATACCGGAGCCCAGACAGGTGGCCGTATCAGGCGAGGGCCGCTTTTGCATAATGGTGAAGGCAGGCTCCGCGCCGGCGGTACGCACCAGCTCCTTCAGCTCCAGCAAGGAAGCCTCCGCGTCATACTCCCCGGTATCCACTGATACCAAAAGAGCCCGTTCCTGTTTTTCCTCATTTTCAAACATCATATCACCGATCCCGATTTTTTGATTTGGCACAGTAGTTGTTAGCTGTTAGTTGTTAGTCGTTAGAGAAAGGCGAGTTCTCCTCTGTCACTGCGGAGCAAGAGCCAAAGGACAAGATTCTTCACCGTCTTCGGCGATGAAGAATGACATAAGGGAAGCTGGCGAGCAACTGCTAAATTATAAGTTTATATGGCACCCCTTGGCTCCCCTGAAAGGGGAGCTGTCAGCCGATAGGCTGACTAAGGGGTTCCGACAGAAGAGCAGAAAACACAGTCTTTATGCAGTCAGCTAGTGCCCTATAACCCCTCCGTCACGACTTCGCCGTGCCACCTCCCCTTTCAGGGGAGGCAAGGGTTACTGCTATTCATTAATCCGCCAAATTCCAATTTATCTATCCCTTGCCCTTTCATTCCTCATTTCTCATTGTTATAGCCCCTAAACGCCCTTCTCCAGTATCCAGCATCCAGAATCTAACATCTAGTATATCATAAAACCCTCTGCCGCAACACCAATTTGTGAAATTTATGAAAAACAGCCCGTTTATCAAGGGAAGATCAGTTTCTGAAGAAAAGCCGAGCAGTTTCTTTCCTTTGATTACATTTCTCTTACTTTGCGGATTTCCGTATTGCTTTCGGACTTCCGATAGTGTATGATGGATTCATCAAAGGCGGAAAGGCGCTTATTAAGGGAAAGCAAGCCTTTCGGTAATAGAAAACCTTTGCCCCGCAATATGATTGGGGAAGCGCTTAATTCTCGAAGGGAAGATGGTGTCTTTATGGCAGACTATCGCAATTACAACAATCAGCAGCCCATGTACAACCCGCCCCAGTATCAGCCCCAGGCCGGTATGGAGCCTCCGCCCGGCTACCCGCAGAAAAGCAGGATCGCCGCCGGAGTTCTGGCCATTTTGATGGGAACCTACGGGATCCACAGCTTTTATCTTGGGAACACCTCCCGGGGCCTCATGCAGCTTTTGATCTCCCTGCTCACCTGCGGCGTGGGCGCCATTGTGGTGATGATCTGGGGAATTCTGGACGGCATCAAGCTGCTGGACGGAAGGATCAATACCGATGCCAACGGCGTATTTCTGAAGGACTGACTCCCGCACAAAGGCCAACCGATTTTTACGAAAAAGGAGAATGACGAATGACTGATTTTGAACCCAAGGATTTGACGGGACAAGAGGAAGGGGTTGCCCCTTCCTCTCAGGAAAAGGTTCCCTCTTCCGCTCCGGTAGAAGCCGCTCCTTCTACACCCGACGCTCCTGCTTCTTCCGCCCCGGAGGCGGCTTCTGCTGCCAAGCCCGCGGAGCCTGTGCGGGAACCGGCCCAGGAACCCGCTCCTGCCGCTGCTTCTCCCACGCCTCACCTGACGCTGGAGCCCGATCCGGTTCCGCCGGAGATCCACGTACCGGAAGAGCCTCATATTCCCGGCTCCGCCGCCGAGCCTTTCCATATGCCCGAGCCTCCCCGCGCGCCGGAGCCCCCTCGTTCTGAACCCACCTGGCAGCAAACGCCTTATCAGCAGCAGACACCGCCCAACTATACCGCGCAGCAGCCTCAGTATCAGCCCACTCAGTACGGTATGCCTCAATACGGGCAGCCGGTACAGCAGGCTTATTACAATGTACCCCCGGCCGGGTATGCCCAGAAAAGCAGGCTGGCCGCCGGCCTTCTTGCCCTGCTGCTTGGCACCTTTGGCGTACACAATTTCTACCTGGGCTTTAATTCCCGGGCAACCATTCAGCTGATCGTGTCTCTGGTAGGCGGTATCTTTACCTGCGGCGTTGCCACCATCGGCATCGCCATCTGGGGCTTTATCGAGGGCATTCTGATCCTTTCCGCCAGCTCACCCGCCCGTATGTATGACGGCAACGGCGTGATTTTGAAGGATTAAGCGCTCTTTTAGGAAGTTTTCCTTACCGCGAGAAAAAGTACCGGCCCTTTTAGGGCCGGTACTTTTTCTGTTCCTGCAACGAATGGGTGAAAATGTATGCGGTAAATTATAGTTTGCGGCAAGGCACTGCGGCCACTCGTGTCCCCACTTGGTACAGAAGTTTGGTTTCTGACCCGACCGGAAGATAAGATGGCAAATTGTAGTTTAGCACTTACCCTTGGCTCCCCTGAAAGGGGTGCTGGTCTCCGGTGGAGACCAGCACCGACCGGAGCGAAGCGGAGAAAGCTGTCACGGCGAAGCCGTGACTGAGGGGTTCCGACAGAAGAACAGAGAAAGCCCAGGTTTTATATGGGTTTCCAGCGAGCTGGAACCTCTCCACCACCTGACGGTGGTCCCAGAAGGTTGCAAAGCAACCTTCTTCCCCTATTCAGGGGTGAGCGCGTCCCGGTGGGGGGAAGGTCTCCAGTGGAGAACTCAGCTGTCGCTTCAGGCATTGCTGAACGTGCCCCACTGGGGCACAGCAACCGCTCTGACCCGTTCTCGTTTGTCAACTCGGTCGTTGCTGGACGTGTGCCACCGGCACACAGCAACCGAGCTGACAGGCGAGAAAGGCAAGGAGTTAGTGCTATTCGTAAGTACGCCAAATTCCAATTTACCGAACTAAGCCCTTAAAATTTCTCATTGCTCATTCCACCTTCAAAGCCTTCTTCCCGGCCTTACGGCTGAAACGCAAGCTTTGCTTTGCGCAACGCCAATACAACTACCGGCAGCAAAACCAGCTGGATAATGATACCCGGCAGCGCGGTGACGAAGGAGGCGGTGAACCACATTTCCAGGGAATACTCTCCAGCCCGGAAGATCAGGGCGTTCACCGCGCCATAGACCACTCTGCCGATGAGCATGGCGCCTATGAGAGAGAGATACACGTTGGCAATTTGAGAACCGGTGCGTATCACCAGAATCAGCAGTCCGGCCGCAAAGCCGTATACGGCCAGCTCGCAGATCATGCTGGGCAAAACCGCCGCCGGGGGCATTGAGGTGATCAGGCTGGACAGCAGCGGCGTCAGGATTCCGCAGGCAAGTCCATAGGCTGGGCCGCAGAGCAGGCCGCAGAGCAAAACCGGCAGATGCATCGGCAAAATGGCGCTTCCGGCATTGGGGATCCCGTGCACCGCCACAGGCAGCACGATCCCCAGCGCCACACAAAGGGCGGCGATCACCATTTCCCACACATACTTTCTTGTTTTTGACATAGCTACATTCACTTTCCTTTCTTCCAAAAATATGCAGTCAAAAAAGCCGCGAAAACAAGGCCCCTTCCCTGGGACGCCGCTTGCCTTCGTGGCTTTTCTTTTCTTGACTGTGCCAGTGCCTGAACCGGATCTCTGCTTCCCCTTCTGGGGAGCTTTCAGCCGCTTGGCGGCCTTTGACCGTGATTTCAGAGCACCAATATTTTAGCAAATAGCAGCAGAGCCTGTCAAGCGTTTGCTTTGTGAAATCTTTTTCCGCTCTACGTCAACACACGTGTTAGCTCAGTTTTTACAAGTAATGACCGTCACATCTCTGTGCAGCTGAAGCACGGAGGCAGGAACGTGCGGTGTGATCTCACCATACATGGCCTTCTGAATGATCTCCTTCTTGTCTGCTCCGGCGATCAGGAGAATGCGGGAGGCCTTCATAATGGTGCCGATGCCCATGGTAATGGCCTTGGTGGGAACATCTTCAACACGGTCAAACAAACGGGAGTTGGCCTGAATGGTACTTTCCGTGAGATCCACCTGGTGCACATACCGGGGGAAGCTGTCGGTGGGCTCATTAAAGCCAATATGCCCATTGTGGCCGATCCCCAAAAGCTGCAAATCAGCGCCGCCCAGGCTGTCTACCAATTTTTCATAGCGCTCCGCTTCCTTCTCTATATCCGGGGCGGAGCCATCGGGCAGATAAGTATGCTCCTTATGGATATTCACATGATCGAACAAATGGGTATTCATAAAATAGCGGTAGCTTTGAGGATTCTCCGGGGTCAAACCGCAGTATTCGTCCAGATTTACCGTGCGCACCTTGGAAAAATCCAAAATTCCCTTTTCACAGTTCTTCACTAACTCCTGATAGGTTCCGATGGGAGAGGAACCTGTGGCAAGGCCCAGCACGCAGTCCGGCTTCAAGAGGATCTGCGCTCCGATGATACCGGCGGCAAGGGCGCTCATTTTTTCATAGCTTTCTGTTTCCAGGATTCTCATAATTTTCCCGATTCCTTTCGCTTTGTTATTTTAAGGCAAGACTTCGCCTTCGATCCTACTACCCGCTTTTTCCCCGGCAGCTGGGCCAGGATCACAGCGCCGAACACCAGCACACAGCCCAAGAACTCTCTTGGCAGCAAAACGTCCCCTAACACCACCCAGCCTGCCAGCACCGCGAAAACAGATTCCAGGCTGAGGATCAGAGAAGCCACCGTGGCCTTCGTGGTCTTTTGCCCCAGGATCTGAAAGGTATAAGCCACACCGCTGGAAAGCACGCCGGTATACAGCAGCGGCCCCCAGGCGCTGAGCAGATCGCTCCACCGGGGCTCTTCCAAAAGCAAGGTCGGCACAAAAGAAAGCAGACCAGCCACAAAAAATTGAATGCAGGAAAGCGCAACTCCGTTACAGTGCCGCGTGGCACGTTCCACCGCCAGAATATGAAAGGAGAAAAACAGAGAACTGACCATGACCAACAGATCTCCGGGCGCAATGGAAAAGCTTTCTTCCCCAACACTTAAAAACCAGATCCCGGAAAACGCCAGAAGCACTGCCACCCAAAGCTTTCCATCAGGCCGTTTGCCGGACAGGCATCCCAGCACCGGCACCAGCACGATATAAAGGGCTGTCAGAAAACCTGCTTTTCCAGAGCTGACTGTCTGCAGCCCTGTCTGCTGGAAAAGACTGGCTATTCCCAGTAAACTCCCGCAAAGGAGGCCGTTTTTCCACAGCGGCGCATACCGCTTTCCAAGAGAGTATTTTATTCCCGAAGATCCCTCTTTCTCCCCTTTTCTTTCCAGGCGAAGAGAAATCAGGGCGGCGGGCAGCAGAGCAATGCCACCGATCAGACTTCGGGCCGCGTTAAAGGCACAGGGCCCCAGACGCTCCATTCCCACGCTTTGGGCCACAAAGGCGGTGCCCCAAATAAAGGCCGCCAGTCCCAGAAATATCCCGCCAAGGGGAAATTTACGCTTATCCAGGCAGACCCTCTCCTTCTTCCAAGGGCTTTCCGGCTTCTCCGCTGTCTCTGGTCAGATTTTTCATCCAGTTATAGCGGTTGATTTTTACCAGGGCCACAAAGCATTTCAAGATCTGGTCGCACTTCAAAGCGGCGAATACCACCCAGGGAGCCGCGCCCAAATATTGGCAGAGCAGCGCCGAGGGCAGCACCACCAAAAACACAAACACAGTGTCCATCTTAAAGACAAAGGAAATATCGCCCCCGGATTTCACCAAGCCGAAAAGGCACGGCATCTGGTAGCAGGAGCCGATCACGGTAACAGACATCACGTTGATAAACTGCCGGGAGAAAGCCTGTGCCTCCGGGCTGGCATTGTAAAGCCCAATAAAGCCGTCCCGGAACAGGAACACTACCCCGCCGGAGATCAGGCCCACAATGAGAAACAGCATTTGCACTGTTTTAGAATATTCTTTCATCAGGTCATACTTCCCGGCCCCCACAGTCTTGCCGGTAATGATCCCTACGGCGGAAGCAAGCCCGGTGACCCATACATAGATCAAATTGTGAAGCATACCGGAAATACTGGTAGCGGCAATGACTCCGGCGCTGTAAGAGCCCAGGATCTTTGTGTTCGCCAGCATATTGACGGACCACACCACCTGGCCGCCGATAATGGGCAGCCCATAGCGCACAAAATCCTTTAAGAGCTGCCGGTCTGTATGAAGCAGATCGCGAAAACCGAAGCGCAGCTTTTTATCTACCGCGAATACATAGATCAGGCTCACCAGCATCTCCAAAATACGGGAAATCAGCGTGGCAATGGCAGCGCCCCGAACTCCCATGGCCGGAAAGCCCAGCTTACCAAAAATCAACAGATAGTTCAGGGAAATATTGACTACCAAGGTCATCAGGGATATGTACAGGCCGATCTTCGCCGTTTCTACACTGCGCATGGAGGCGATCATCACCTGGGCCACACAAAAGAACAAATAGGAAAAACCCACGATCTGCAAATAGGCCGCGCCCTCTTTGATCACCCCGGGCTCGGAAGTGAAGATCCGGATCAAAAAATCAGGAAACAGTGCCGCCGCAAGCGTTGTAACGATCCCAACGCCCAAGGCAAATTTCATTCCAACGGATACTACCTTACGAATGCTTCCCGTATCTTTTTTTCCCCAATACTGAGCCGCCAAAATCAGGATCGCGCCTTCAATGCCCGCTACAAACATTTGCAGCACCGTTTGCATCTGGTTCCCCACATATACGCCGGAAATGGCGTTATCCCCCAGAGAGCCGATCATCAGATTATCCGCGAAATTCACCGCGAAGGTGATCAAATTTTGCAAAGAGATCGGAATCGCCAAGGTGATAAGGCTTCGATAAAACGTTTTATCCTTTGTAAAAACTGACATACCCTTCTCCTTTTCCCCACAGAGCAAAAGTCTCTGTGAGGCCATTATACACTACCCAAAAAGCAAAGTAAAGCGGCATTTCACAAAAGGAAACGGCCCTGAGAAATCTCTCAGCGGCCGCTCTTTGCTTTTGTGGCTATACTGCTGAAATCCGGCTTTTTAGGGAAGACAAAAGCCCATCACGTCATTCCGCGTTCTTGGACTTCGCATCCTTGGCATAAAGCTTGCGCTGGGTTTCGGCATCGGCAATTCCCGTTTCCTCCAGGCCGTTTGCCTGCTGGAATTCACTGACACACTGGGCGGTATACTCCCCATAATGTCCGTCGTATTCTGTATCCAAATACCCCAGCGTATCCAGCCGGGTCTGTAATTTCAGTACCTCTTCGTTTTGGTCGCCCTGCTGAAGGGTCTCATAATTGGTGGTATCTGTCTCCAGCCCGGAGCTGGCCATCACAGAGCTTACCGCCGATTCGATCCCGGAGGTAGGGTCTGTCACTGTCATGGAATTATTTTCCAAAAGCTCCGGGAAGCAGGCGGCACTGATCTCATAAGCGCTGGTCACGATCGTGCGTCCCTGCCACTCCATCAGGCTGGGCTCCAGCTCAAAGATCTTGTTATTTTGTACCGCCTGAAAATTTTCAAAGCGCTGATCCTGCCGGATCTGCTCCGCAAGGCCCGGCACACAGAAAATCGTATCGGGATTTGAAATTCGCAGGCTCTCGAAATCGTAGGAACCGCCGCTGAGGCTTTTGAACACGTTGGTCACACCGGCATAGCTCATAATGACACTGCCAAACATGTCCCCGGTCACGGCCGAGCCGTTTAAGTCGTATAAATAGCAGGCGGTAGCCACTTTTTCCTTGGGAACAATGCGGTTGATATCGTCCAGAGTGGTGAAAATGCCCTGAGCGCCCTGCACTCCGGCCTCTTCTCCCGCACCGCCGCCGGCAAAGGCCAAAGCGACTTCAGCATACAGCCGCTCAAAATCCTCCCGATCCGTAGCGGGAGTCAGGGCCAGCATGGGAATATTGGCGTCACGCAGCGCGTTCGCCATATCGTCGCTGAAGGAATCTGCCAGCACCAGGTCGGGGGACAGGCCGATCACCGCCTGAGGATCTCTGCCGTCTATTTTTGTCAAAGAGCGCAAACTTTCCTGGGTGCATTCCTCACTGCCCGCCGCCAACTGGGTCTCATACCCCAAAGCCAACAGCACATCAGCCAGGCTGGGAGACAGCACTACCGCTTTCTGGGGCTTTCCGGAGATCGTCACGCCGCCTACCTCCACAGGGTATTCACCGACGGCGGTTCCCCCCTGTACCATATCCTTCACCTGAGAACAACCGGCAAAGGCGCATATAAGCAGCACGCACAATACTGCAGCAATGATTTTTCGCTTCATCGGAAATCAACTCCCTTTCCGTGAAAATGAATTGCTCCGCCAAAAGGCGAAACAATCCTGTCGAATTTTTCGTTTACCTGTCATATTGTACCCTCAATCCCCCATATGTGTCAACCTTTTGCGGAAAATACTTGACTTTTTCACCCTTCCGGGCTAGAATAACATCGTTGTCTCTTCCGAAAAAAGAGGCAAAAGCTCTGTTAAAGAGGAAAGCAAAAAAGCTTTCCAAAATAATCCGGAAGCGTATCGAAGTGGTCATAACGGGACTGACTCGAAATCAGTTGTACCTCACGGTACCGTGGGTTCGAATCCCACCGCTTCCGCCAGCAGCGTGACGCTGCACTTAATTCGCGCACTCAGGCTTGCTGGGCGCGCGAACTTTTTTCCGCGCCGGTATATCTTTTTCGTATCCACTTCACAGGATTTTTCTGCATTTTTAACTACGGTCCTTCATACGCTATCCTTTTTGCATCGGAACTACAAAAACGACAAGCTTCACTAGAGGCTTGTCGTTTTTACGTATGCAAAAGCAAAAAACCGAAGTGCCATTGCGTTGGACTGCTGCTTTTGAGTTAAAGCTCCAGGAAATCTCTGCGGTAGGAGACGCCAAAGGCTTCCGCGAGCTCCTGCAGCTCCGTGTCCCTGATAGTGTTTTTTCGGGGAAGGTGGGCGATCTGCATATAGATCTGGGCGGCCTTTTCCACAGTTTCGATCAGGCCGAAGGTCTCGTCCATGGTTTTACCCGCGCCGTAAATGCCGTGCATGCCCCAGACCACCAGGCGAAATTCCTTCATTTTTTCGGCGGTGGCTTCCCCAATGGCGTTGGTGCCGCAAAGCATCCAGGGCAGCACGCCGACGCCATCCGGGAAAACAACGATGCATTCGGTGCACATTTCCCACAGGGTATGGGTGAATTTCTTTTCGTCCAGCTCGTGAATAAAATTCATGGCCAGCGTATAGGTGGGGTGGCAGTGCATGACCACCCGGTTTTCCGGATCGATGCTCAGGCGCGCCATGTGGCTCATCAGGTGGGCGGGCAACTCGCTGGTAAACCTGCCGCCGTCTCCATAACCCCAGAGCAGCTGGGCGGTTTTGCCGTCTTCCCCGATCCGGATAATGCCCAGGTTATTTTCCGGATCATCGTTTATATTCTTAAAATATTTTCCCGTACCGGTGACAAGGAAGAGCTTGCCGACTAAGGGCTTTGCCTCAAATCCGATGGGGATCTCCCGGAGCACACAGTTCAGCTCCAGATACTCCCCCGCCTCCTTTTCGTCCAGCAGGCAGCTGATATTGCCGCCGTTTCTCTCGTCCCAGCCCAGGCGGTACATATTGGCGGTGGTATTCCGCATTTCTGTAATAAAGGGCGCTTCCAGAATATTTTTCACGATACCATTCCTTTCTTCGCTTTGTGAAACACCGCGTCAAACGCGATGCCGCAGCACCTCTTTTTCATATTCCTCCGCCTGGGAATACCACTGGCCGTCCAGCGGCTTTCCGCACACACGGCAGTATTCGTCCCAGATCTCGCCGAAGGGCATGGTTTTCAGCTCCTCCTGCATTACCATCAGCTTGCTGAAGTTTCCGCTGTCCTGGAGGGCCTCCAGCTCCTCCACCGGCTGCAGCAGGGCAAACAGCAGCGCCTTTTGGAAGCTGCGGAAGCCCGTGGCCCAGGCGGAAACGCGGTTTACGGAGGCGTCAAAATAATCCAGGGCCAGGAACACCCGGTCAATGCCGCAGCGGACGACCTCCCTGGCAATCTCCTTTGTTTCATCGTCGAACAATACCACATGGTCGCTGTCCCAACGTACCCCACGGGTCACATGCAGCGCCAGCTTCTCGTCATAGGCGAGAATGGCGGAAATTTTATCGCTGACCAGCTCTGTGGGGTGATAGTGGCCGTTATCCAAAAGGCAGATGCAGTCATCCCGGCCGGACGCATACTTCAGGCACCACTCGGAGCTGCCAACGGTATAGCTTTCCACGCCGATGCCGAACACCTTGGATTCCGCGCAGGGATAGACCATAGTCTTATCGAAGGGCTCGGACAGGATCTCATCAAAGGACTGCTTATAGCGCAGGCGGGGTCCGATGCGATCCGCCGGGATATCCTTATAGCCGTCGCCCGTCCAGATATTCATCACGCAGGGCTCCCCCAGCTCCTCCGCCAGGTACTGGGAAATGCGGACGCAGGCCTTGCCGTGCTCCACCCAGAATTTCCTGGTCTCCTCGTTGGGAGAGGACAGGGTCAAAGGATCGCACTTTGGGTGACTGAAAAAGGTAGGGTTAAAATCACAGCCCAGCTTTCTCTCCTTGCAGAAGTCCACCCATTTTTGAAAATGCCTGGGCTCCAGCTGATCCCGATCCACCCATTCCCCCTCTTCGAAAATAGCATAGCTGGCGTGGAGATTCAGCTTTACCTTGCCGGGGACCAGAGAGATCACCTTGTCGAGATCGGCCATCAGCTCCTCCGGGTTTCTGGCGCGGCCTGGATAATTGCCAGTGGTTTGAATGCCGCCGGTCAGGGGCTTAGTGGGGTCGGTATCGAAGCCCCGCACATCGTCCCCCTGCCAGCAGTGGAGGGACACCGGCACTGTTTGCAGCTTCCTGATGGCGGCCTCCGCGTCAACGCCCAGCGCCTTATATTTTTTCTTTGCTTCCTCAAAGCTCATGCTTTTTCTCCTTTACATCAGACCGCGGTACAGGGCGGCGATCTCTTCCACACTGGTATCTCTGGGGTTGCCGGGGCAGCAGGCGTCCGCAAAGGCGCTTTCGGACAGGAACTGAACGTCTTCCTCCTTCAAAATGCCTTGCAGGCCGGCGGGGATTCCCACATCGGCGGAAAGCTGCTTTACCGCGGCGATGGCGGCGTCGGCGGCCTCCGCTTCCGTCATGGCGTCGATCCCATCAACGCCCATGGCCCTGCCTATCGCGCGATAGCGGGACCCGGCCACGCTCTTGTTGTATTCCAGACCGGTGGGCAGAATGATCGCGCAGGCCACGCCGTGGGGAGTATCATACAGGGCGGACAAGCCGTGGGCCATGCTGTGCACGATGCCCAGGCCCACATTGGAAAAGCCCATGCCCGCAATATACTGACCCAGCGCCATACCCTCGCGCCCGGCGGGCTCGTTGTTTACCGCAGCGCGCAGGCTTTGGGAAATCAACCGGATCGCCTCCAGGTGGAACATATCGGAAATGGCACAGGCACCCTTGGTGATATAGCCCTCAATGGCGTGGGTCAGGGCGTCCATACCGGTGGCAGCGGTAAGGCCCTTGGGCATGGAGGCCATCATATCGGGATCTACCACAGCGACCCCAGGGATATCGTTTACGTCTACACAGACAAATTTCCGCTTCTTCTCCACATCGGTGATCACGTAATTGATGGTGACCTCAGCGGCAGTACCGGCTGTGGTGGGAACAGCGATGGTAAACACAGCGTGGTTCTTCGTAGGAGCTACCCCCTCAAGGCTGCGCACATCGGCAAATTCCGGGTTATTGACAATGATGCCAATAGCTTTGGCGGTATCCATAGCGGACCCGCCGCCGATGGCCACAATGCAGTCTGCTCCGCTTTGATGATAGGCCTTTACACCGTTTTGCACATTTTCAATGGTGGGGTTGGCCTTTACATCACTGTAGACCTCATAGGCAAAGCCGGCCTTGTCGAAAAGCTCCGTGACCTTCTGGGCGACCTTGAATTTCAAAAGATCCGGATCGGTACAGACAAAAGCCTTTTGATAATTCCGAGCGGTCAGCTCGGGAACGATATTTTCGATGGCCCCGGCTCCATGGTGGGAAATGGTGTTTAACACAATACGATTTGACATGATAACCTCTCCTTTATTTTCGGGCGGCGTCGGCCGCCTTGATTTGGCATTGCAAATTTCCAAGAGCGGTGGCCTCAATGGGAAGGGCCGCCACCCTCTTTCCGGTTTCCTGCTCGGTAAGGGCGTTCAGAAACTGATTTTTCGCCCCGCCGCCTACGATATACAGCGTTTCATAGCGCCTGCCGGTAAGCTCTTCCAGCTCTCTCACGGCCTTTCCATAGCCTATCGCCAGAGAGCGGTAGGCGCAGCGGAAATAATCCCCCACCGTTTCGGGCGCCGGAAAGCCGTTTTCCAGCAAGGCGGCTTTTACCGCTCTTTCCATGCTTTTCGGGGCAAGGAAGCTCTGACTTGTCACGTCCACAAGGCCTTCATAGCCGCTTTCCTCCGCCTCCCGCTGAAGCTCAGGAAAGGGCTTTCCCGGACACAGCTCCTCCCGAAGAGTATTTGCCATCCACATGCCCATGATGTTTTTCAGATACCGCACGTAGCCCACGCCGCCCTCATTGGAGAAATTGGCGGCAAGGCTTTCCGGCGTGGTAACGGGCCGGGGAAGCTTCGCCCCCAGAAGACTCCAGGTGCCGGAGGAAAGAAAAAGCCCCTCTTCCTCCATGGGAATTCCCTCTACCGCGCTAGCGGTATCATGAGTAGGGCACAAAATCACCTCGATCCCCTGGTATTCTCCCAAAACAGTCCCCGGCTGGGAAAGCTCTCCGAAAAGCGCCGAAGGCAGGCCCAGCTTTTCCAGGATCACTTTGTCAAAGGCGCCGGAAACGGCGTTGACAAGGCCGGTGGTGGTGGCGTTGGTGTACTCGTGGGCTTTTTTTCCGCACAGCCTCCACATGAGATATTCGGGAAGCATCAGGTATCCGTCCGCCCCCTCCAAGCGTCCCGCCTCCTTGTCGGCATAAAGCTGATAGACGGTATTAAAGGGCTGGAACTGAATGCCGGTACGGGCGTACAGCTCTTCAAAGGGTACTTTTTCGTGCACCTTTTCAATCACAGCCTCGGTGCGGCTGTCCCGGTAGGCATAGCAGGGAAACACCGGCTCGTCTCCCCGGAAAAGCACATAGTCCACTCCCCAGGTATCGATGGAAAGGCTCTCGATTTCCGGGCATTTCTCAAGGGCGGCGTCAATTCCCGCGCGAACCTCCCGCTCCAGCCGCTCCACATTCCAGACCAAATGGCCGTTTTTCTCGTCGACGCCGTTTTTAAAACGGTAGACCTCCTCTGTTTTCAGCACACCGTCTTCCCACCAGCCCAAAATGTGCCGCCCGGAGGACGCGCCGATATCCACAGCAAGATAACGCTTCACAGGCTTCCCTTCCTTCTGTGCGCCCGGTCCGTAAAACACCGCACGCCTTCTTTCGATCCCAAGTCTTTCCTACCATCATACACTGGCGAGCTGTAAAATTCAACCAAAATTTATCTTTTTTATTTGCGCTTTTTTATCGTCAGGTGTACAATAGGTGGCAGACAGACTGCACATTTCCAAAAAGAAGGAGAGCATTCCATGAAAATCGTATTGGCGGAACCTCTGGGCATCAGTCCGAAGCTGCTGGAGCAGTATGCAGGAGACATCCGTGCGCTGGGCCATGAGTTCATTTCTTATTCCGCAAGGCCGGAAAGCACCGCGGAGCTTTGCCGCCGGGTAGAGGACGCGGACGCCGTTCTGCTGGCAAACATGCACTTTCCCGCTGAGGCGATCCATGCTGGAAAGAGGCTTCGGTATCTGGATATCGCCTTTACCGGGGTGGACCATGTGGAGCTGGACGCCTGTAAGGAAAAAGGGATCGCCGTTTCCAATGCCTCCGGCTATTCCGATATTGCCGTGGCCGAGCTTGCCTTCGGCCTGATGCTCGCCCTGTCCCGGCGGCTTTTTCCCTGCGACTGTGCCGCCCGCCGGGAAGGCACCAAGGAAGGCCTGATCGGCACAGAGCTTTTCGGCAAGACCCTGGGGGTGGTGGGCGCCGGAAAAATTGGCACGGCGGTGATCCGCATCGCGTTGGCCTTCGGCATGAAGGTGCTGGCCCACAGCCGCACGGCAAAGCTGGAGCTGGAGCAGCTGGGGGTAACCTTTCTCCCTCTGGAAAATCTGATGGAGCAAAGCGATATTGTGAGCATTCATGTGCCGCAGAACAGCCGCACCCTGAACCTTATCAGCCGGGAGCAGCTGGAGCGCATGAAGCCCACCGCCATGCTGATAAACACCGCCCGGGGGCCCATTGTGGACAATGCCGCCCTGGCGGAGCTGTTGCAAGAGGGCAGGATCGCCGCCGCAGGGATCGATGTATTTGAAATGGAACCGCCGATTCCGAAGGACCACCCCCTGACCGCCGCGCCCAATACTATTCTGACGCCCCATGTGGCCTTTGCCACCCGGGAAGCCTTGGAGCGCCGGGCGGCCATCGTCTTTGACAACCTGAAGAGCTGGCTTTCCGGTACCGTGAAAAATCAGGTTTGCTGAACCCCCTGACAGCTTCTCATAGAAACAAAAGATCCGCCCTTCGGAGAGCTATCTCCCGAAGGACGGATCCTTTGTTTTTCTCTTTGCGTAATTACTTTACCACCAAATTGACCAGTTTGCCGGGAACGCAGATTTCCTTCACGATCGTCTTTCCAGCGATCTCGGCGGCAATTTTTCCATCGGCCTTTGCCGCGGCAAGGAGTTCTTCCTTGCCGCTGTCGGCGGAAACCGTCAAGCGGGAACGAACCTTACCGCAGACCTGTACCACGATCTCCACCGTATCTTCCTTACATTTGGCTTCGTCATACTTCGGCCAGGGCTGCTGGGCCACCAAGGCAGCCCCGTCCTCTCCCAGGCCGCAGAGCTGCCACATTTCCTCTGTGACATGAGGCGCAAAGGGATTTAACAGCAGAGTAAAGAGCTTCAGCTCTTCCCTGGTGATATCACCCTTTTCCGAGATGGCGTTCAGCAGGGTCATAAGCGCCGCGATGGCGGTGTTGAACTTCAGGGTCTCGGTATCCTCCCCCACCTTCTTGATGGTTTTGTGGAAGATGGCTTCCAGCTCCGGGCGAAGGCCCTTTTCCTGAGACAGGCAGCTCTGCAAATTCCAGTACCGCTCCACAAACCGGCGGCAGCCCTTGACTCCGGCGCTGCTCCAGGGGGCGGCCTTTTCAAAATCGCCTACAAACATTTCGTAAAGACGCATGGTGTCTGCGCCGTATTCGTTGACAATATCATCGGGGTTTATCACATTGCCCCGGGACTTGCTCATTTTCTGGTTATCCTCACCCAGAATCATGCCGTGGCTGGTGCGCTTGGCATAGGGCTCCGGCGTGGGCACATAGCCCTGGTCATACAGGAATTTATGCCAGAAACGGCTGTACAGCAGGTGCAGGGTGGTGTGCTCCATGCCGCCGTTGTACCAATCGATGGGAGACCAATACTCCAGCGCCTCTTTGGAAGCAAAGGCTTCCCTGTTATGGGGATCCATATACCGCAGGAAATACCAGGAGGAACCGGCCCACTGGGGCATGGTGTCCGTTTCCCGCTGAGCGGGGCCGCCGCAGTGGGGGCAGGTGGTGTTCACCCAGTCCGTCATTTTGGAAAGGGGAGATTCTCCGTTATCTGTGGGCTCGTAGGAATCCACCTGGGGCAGGGTCAGGGGCAGCTCGCTTTCCGGCAAGGGCTGCCAGCCGCATTTCTCACAGTAGACCATGGGAATAGGCTCGCCCCAATACCGCTGGCGGGAGAACACCCAGTCGCGAAGCTTATAATTGACCTTGGCATGGCCGATGCTCTTTTCCTCCAAAAATTCCGTGATCCGCTTTTTCGCTTCCTCTACGGAAAGGCCGTCGAGGATCCCGGAATTCACCATGATTCCGGTTTCGCAGTCGGTAAAGGCGGCCTCCTGCACATTGCCGCCCTGCACCACCTCGATGATGGGCAGATCAAATTTCTTGGCAAAATCCCAGTCTCTGGTATCGTGGGCGGGCACCGCCATAATGGCCCCGGTGCCATAGGAAACCAGCACATAATCGGAAATGAAAATGGGAATCTCCCGGCCGTTTACCGGGTTTGTGGCTGTAACGCCCTGGAGCTTTACACCGGTTTTTTCCTTTGCCATTTCCGTGCGCTCAAAATCGGATTTTTTTGCCGCCGCCTGCTGGTATTCCCGCACGGCGTCTATGTTCTGAAGCTTGTCCGCCCATTTTTCAATATAGGGGTGCTCCGGAGAAATGACCATATAGGTGGCGCCGTACAGGGTATCGGGACGGGTGGTATAGATGGTCAGCGTGTCTCCGGCGCTGGTGGTAAAATCCACCTCCGCGCCGGTGGAGCGGCCGATCCAGTTTTTCTGCTGGGTTTTGACCCGCTCGGGGTAATCCACCAGCTCCAGATCGTCGATGAGCCGCTGGGCGTATTCGGTGATCTTCAGCATCCACTGGCTTTTCACCTTGTGAACCACCTCGCTGCCGCAGCGCTCACACACGCCGTTTACCACTTCCTCGTTGGCCAGCACGCATTTGCAGGAGGTGCACCAGTTCACGTTCATTTCCTTTTTATAGGCAAGCCCCGCCTTGTAGAGCTGCAAAAAGATCCACTGGGTCCATTTGTAATACTCCGGGTCGGTGGTGGCGACCTCCCGGCTCCAGTCGAAGGAAATGCCGAGAGACTGGATCTGCTCCTTGAAATGAGCAATATTCTTCGCGGTAATCTCCGCCGGGTGCACATGGTTCTTGATGGCATAGTTTTCAGCGGGCAGGCCGAAGGCGTCCCAGCCGATGGGGTACAGCACGTTATAGCCCTGCATCCGCCGCTTTCTGGCCACTACGTCCAATGCGGTGTAGGGCCTGGGGTGGCCCACATGCAGGCCCTGCCCGGAGGGATAGGGGAACTCGATCAGCGCGTAATATTTCGGCTTATCAGAGCCGTTTTCCGCATGGAAAACGCCTGCTTCCTCCCATCTTTTCTGCCATTTGGGTTCAACGCTTTTGTGGTCGTACTTCATGCTTCATCTTCCTTTTTTCTCCCTTACAAAGCAAAACGCCTCTCAGGGGTTATTTCTCTGTATTTCTCCGGCAGTGCCAGAATTCAGGGGCTTAACCATCAGCAAAAAATCCGCAAAGCTTCCGTCTGCATATTTCAGCGCGCAGGGAACGACACCGGTTTCCTTGAATCCCAGCTTTTGATACAGCGCAATGGCCGGGGTATTGGCAGAAACCACTTCCAGTTCCGCCTGCTCATATCCGGCAACGGCAGCAGCCTTCAAAAGCTCCTCCAGCAGCACCGTGCCGATCCCGATTCCGCAAAATTTCTGATACAGGGTGATGTCCACGGTACACCGATGGCGCAGGCGGCGTTGGAAGCCGCTCCCATATACAATGGCAACACCCGCAAGTTCGCCCTCCACCTCTGCCATCAGCCGAAGCTGACACGGGGAAGCGTTCCAGCGTTCAATCCGCTCCGCCTGTTCCTCTATTGTCTGGGTGATATCCTCCGGCCCTACAATCAGGTAGGGCGTTTCGCCGCTGGATTCCCTTTGGTAGCGGACAATGCGCTCCGCATCTTCTGCTTTCGGGCGGCGGATCAAACAGATTTTTCCGTTTTTCAGAACGAATTCCCTCTGGCTGTATTCCATGCAGTGCTCCTTTCTGTTTACTCCAGTGTCTCTTCTTCCCAATCCACCTTGCTACCGTCCACCCACAGGCGGTCCAGATCGTAAAAGTCCCGGGCCTCCTGAGTGAACACATGTACTACCACGCTGCCGTAATCCAGCAGGACCCAGGAATTGGAGCGGTAGCCTTCCACACGGGCGGGGGCCGCGCCCTCGGCCTTCAGCTTTTCCTCCAGCTCGTCCGAAAGGGAGCGCACGTGGGTGGAGCTCCCGCCGCTGGCGATGACGAAATAATCCGCCAGGCTGGAAATATCCTCAATTTTTATAACATTGATCTGCTCCGCTTTCTTGTTATCCAGGATCGCGGCTGTCTTTTTTGCCAATTCCAAGCTGGTCATAGCTTTGTTATTCTTCCTTTCCTGTTTCCTTTTCCCGCAGTGCCAGCACCGCGTCGTTATATGCTTCGATAGAGCCGCCTCCCAGGGGCAGCCGCTGTTCCATTTTTTCCTGTACGGTAAAGGCGATGCCCTCGATGATAGCTTCCTCCAGGCTGGATTTCGCCAGCTTTCGCATTTCCTTCACGCCGGGATAGTCCCGATCCTCGGAAATATAGTCTGCCACAAAAAGCACCTTGTCAAGCAGCGCCATGTCCTTTTTTCCGCTGGTATGGCAGGCGATGGCGGAAAGCACCTCCCGGTCGGAAACGCCCAGCACATGCTCGCAGTAGGCGGCGCCGGAAAGAGAATGCCACAGCTTTGGGTTTTGAAGCTCAGACTCGCTGAGTATTATACCAAAGTCCCGCAGAATTTTCAACTGCTCTTCCTTCGGCGTATCCTTCATAATATCGTGCAGGATCCCGGCGATGCGGGCCTTTTCCTCCTCTGCCCCATACCGCTTCGCCAGCCGTGCCGCCTCTTTGGCCACGCACTTGCTGTGAAAATATCTTTGGGGTGTAAGATGCTTCTTTACTTCCGCTTCATACTCTTTGTAGGTCAAGCTTCTCCCTCCCTGTACAGTCTGTGTTCCGCGATATATCGCTCGATCTCCTTCGGCACAAGGCGGGAAAGATCTTTTCCTTCTGCGGTCAGACGCCGGATTTCCGTGGAGGAGGCGGGGAAATACGGAATGTTCTCCACACGGCAGCTTGCGCCAAACTGCCGCTCCAATTCCCGCTTTTTCTCCACCAGCTTTTGAAACCCCGCCTCGCTTCTGGGAGAGGCGCACACCACCGCCAGGGAAAAAATCGCTTCCGGGCGGTACCAGTGATCTATGGTAAGAAACATATCCTCCCCCATCAGCAGGTAAAGCTCGTCCGCCGGAAACTGAGCTTTTAGGACCTCCAGCGTGTCCGCCGTGTAGCTTTTGCCCTCCCGCCGCAGCTCCAGCTCAGAAACCTCCACAGGGGCCTCCGTGACCTCCCTTGCCGCCAGCGCGCACATGGCAGTCCGGTCCTCACCGCTGGCCAAGGCATGGGCTTGCTTGTGCGGCGGCGTATGGGCGGGGATCAGCAGCACCCGGTCAAGCGAAAGCCGCCGGATAAATTCCCGCAGGATATGAAGATGCCCCAAATGAATGGGGTTAAACGTACCGCCGTAAATGCCAAGCTTCATGTTTGGGACTCCTTCCAGAAATTAGTAATTAGTTATTAGTTGTTAGTTGTTAGTTGTTAGAGAAGAACACTCTCGCCGTGGATCTCCGATAAATTATAGGTAACCTCTAAAAACTCATTGTTCCGATAAAACGATTTAGAAAAATCGGCCTTTTACAGGATTTACAAGTGCATTTTTCTGAGTTTTTAGAGACTCCCTATAGTTTAGCGCCCTTAGGCTCCACTTACGCGAGTAAGGGGAGCTGTCAGCCGAAGGCTGACTGAGGGGATTGAAACTAGCGGCTTTATCCCACTTTCTGCGTGTGACTATCCCTTCCACCGCCGTTCGGCGGTCCCCCTCCCCTTGTAAACAAGGGGAGGCTTTCGCACCGTGCACTCGCCCGCTAAATTCCAATTTATCGAGCTCTGTCCTTGCCCTTCCTGATTGCTCACTGCTCATTCCTAATTGCCCTTCTCTAACGACTAACAACTAACTTCTAACAACTAATTGTTCGATCTGTTCCGCCGCTTCTTCCAGGCTCAGCTCCTGGGTCAAAATCGTTTCTGTGAGATCGGGCAGCAGGTCTCTTCCCACCCACCAGCGGCGCATTTCCGCTTCGCCGAAATCGTTTCGGTTCGGCTTGGTTTCATGCCTGCGCAGGGTTTCCTCGAAGGGCAGATCGTAATAGTAGGCGAAGATATTGCTTTTCCCATACAGCTCCACAGCGGCCCGGAATAGGCCCTTGTACGCTTCAGCGGGCAAAATTCCCTCCAGAATGGTGATTTCCGAATGCAGGCTGCCGTATTTCAACAGCTCGATCATCAGGGGCTCCGATTTTTCCACGCCCTCTTTCCCCCGAGTGTGCAGGATCTCCATACGCACCATGTCGTGGGAGATCCGCATGGTATTGGGGCCGAATTTTTCCTGCAGGAGCTTTGAAAGGGCAGTTTTTCCGCTTCCGGAATTTCCCCGGAGAAGGATCAGCTTTTTCCCCGGTTTATTCTTCTCCCCCGGCATAGTAAAGCACCTCCTTTCCAAGAGATTCCGCAAATTCTATTTCGCTTTTCGTGGAGCTGCCAATATAGCCGTTTACATTGACGACGAACACCGCGTCGGACAGCCTGATCTTTTCCCGGTGCATGGCGTTCAGCGTGGACAGTTCTTCCTCCGTGTAGGCATTTTCTCCCCGCCTTACAGGGTAAATGGGCGCCAGCACACAATTTCCCCGCAGCTCCAGCTTTTCGGCGGCTTCCAGCATTTCCTGCTGAAACCGCAGGCTGCCGCATATGGTAATAATCTTCATCGTTTGTCTTCCTTTACCTCGGCAGCACGATTTTCGGGTCCTTTTTCTTTCTGCGGTACAGCACGAACCGGGAACCGATGACCTGTACCACCTGGCTTTCGGTTTTTTCCGCCAGCTCCTCCGCCGCTTCTCTGGAAGAAACAGGAGAGGTGTCCGGCAGTACCCGGCCCTTGATGAGCTCCCGTTTTTCCAAAGCAGAATCCGCCTGCTTCACGATCTCCGGCCCCATGCCGGACTTTCCCACCATCAAAATGGTGTCTTCCTTTACCGCTAAGGAGCGCAAATACGCCCGTTGTTTACTGGTTAACATAATTCAGCAATCCTTTCTCTTCACAGCTTTAACACGCTGACAATCTCTTCCCCGCACATCTCACCGTTTTCCGCGAAGCCGGCCTTTTCGTACAGAGCCTTCGCCCGCTGATTTTCCGGCTCGTAGGAAAGCCAGCAATATTCCGCCGGGCCGCAGGGGAACGTCCGCAGATAATCAATGCACAGTGCCAGCGCCTGTTTCCCCAGGCCCTGTCCTTGATGAGCCTGATCGATCATAAACCGCCAAAGGCAATAATTCCCCTCGGCAACGGGAGGGTCGTCCTCATCGCCTAACGAGCCATAACCGAACATGACAAAGCCCACCGGTTTTTGGTTTACATAAATTCCAAAAGGCTGGGCTACGTATCCGGAAGCGATGGTGGCGTAAGCTTCCAAAATACTCCCATCGTTGGGCGCTACAAACTCCGCCTGCTCCGGCAAGACCTTCAAGGCAAGAAGCTCCCACAAATTGCTGAGGTCTACTTTTCTCAGTTCCATCCTGTTCTCCTTCTGAGCCCGCTCCATACAGAGAGCGGGCGTATTCAGTTTACATAATTCATTTATCTCTCCGCCGGTAGCAGACGATCTCAGGATCAGAGCCGTTTTCGCCGTATTCGCAGACCAGCAGATAGTTTTCATCGGCGGTGAGGCCATAGCAGCGTTCGCTATTCGGCTTTTCCAGCTGAGCGCCCAGATAGATCCGCTTATCGTCCCACAGTTTTGCTTTCTGCCCGCCGGGCAGAGTGTACTCCAAATTGATATAATGGCCGGGCAGGGCGGTCAAATCTGTCACCCTTGGCATATCCTTGATCCCAAGGTCGTTGAATTCCTGAATGAGCCGCTCTTTTCTGTGGCAGGCGCCGTCAAAATAATGACAGCTTTCACAGTCGTTTCCAGTATGGGAGCTGGCACAGGCATAGATCACGCATTTTCCCTGACCGCCGACTTCCTCACAACCCGGGCAGGTCTCCTTTCCGGGGCAATCGTTACAATCTAATCCGCAAATGGTTTTCATGGGTTCCTCCGCTTTTTAAGTTTACATAACTTTAGATTCATTCTTCCTTTTGGTAGGCAGCTCCAAAATGGATCGGCGGCGCCGTCACGGAAAGATAGACAAACCCCTCCCCGCTGTTGTTGGAAAGTCCATGGATCTCGCGCTCGGCAAACCGCACCACATCACCGGCCCGAAAATCCTTTTCCTCCCCTTCCCGAAGCAAAAAGCGTGCCGCAGCCCTTCAGCGCGTACCACGCCTGCTCTGAAGACTCATGGGCATGCCTCGGCTGGCTTGCGCCCGGCTCCACATGTACCTCTGTGACCGTCACTCTTGTACTGGAGGAATTATCCGGGTTCAACAGCTGCCTGGACACGACTCCCGGATTTGACATACTGCGGATACTTTCCTTCGCAATAAACTCCATGTTGCCCGCTTCCCTTCATACTTCACTATGGTCCTTCAAATATTCCCGCACCTTCTTCTCAAATTCCAAAAAGGCAAAGCCCCGGTGACTGCGGGCGTCCTTTTCCTCATCGCTCATTTCCCCGAAGGTACGGCCCTCCTGCTCGAAAATGGAGTCGTAGCCAAAGCCGTTTTCTCCCCGGGATCCAAAGGCAATGGTACCAAAGCACTTCCCTTCCGCGTCGATCCGGTCTCCATTGGGAAACACCGCGCACACGGCGCTTACAAAGTGAGCGCCCCGCTGTTCTACGGGCACCCCCTCCAGCTTTTGAAGCAAGGTCAGCCGGCGCTTGCCGGGTTCGGCAAACCGGGCGGAATAAATGCCCGGCGCGCCGTCCAGAAAATCCACGCACAGGCCGGAATCGTCCGCCACAGCGGGAAGCCCCGTCTCCTTACAGGCCGCCTCCGCCTTGAGAAAGGCGTTTTCTCCGAAGGTTTTTCCCGTTTCCTCCGGCTCGGAAATCTCCGCCGTAACTACCTCGATTCCCATGGGCTCCAGCAGCCGCCGGAATTCCACCACCTTGCCCGGATTGTGCGTTGCGATCACAAATTTCATGTTTCCTCTCTCCTTCCCGGGATCCCTTTACCGATTTTCCACCGTAAGCAAAAGATTTCTCACCAAACGCTGGTCATCCCGGTCCAGCGCTCTGTCGTCCCGCCAGTGGGTAAGCTCCGGCAGCAGCTCCTGAACGCTTTCTCCCTTGTCCAGCCGCTCCATCAGTTCCTCCGCAAACGCCCGGAACCGCTTGTGCTTTTCTTCCTCGCTTTCTTCCGGCGCTTCTTCAGGAATCACGGGGGGCGCTTCTTGGGGAAGAGCCTCCGGCTGTGAAGCCGCTGCCGCTTCCTCCTGGGGCAAAACCTCTCCGGTATCGAACAGGGCGCTTGTAAAGGCGGCGGCGTCAAAGGGCTGCAGGTCGTCCACCTGCTCCCCTACGCCGATGAATTTTACAGAAAGGCCCAGATCCTTCTTGATGGGAAGCACCACACCGCCCTTGGGCGTGCCGTCCAGCTTTGTCAGCACGATGCCGGTGATCCCCGCGGCGCTTTGAAATTCTCTGGCCTGGTTCACCGCGTTCTGGCCCGTGGCGGCGTCCAGCACCAAAAGCGTTTCCCGGTCGCACCCCGGCAGCTCCCGGTCAATGATCCGGGAAATCTTCGCCAGCTCGTCCATGAGGTTTTTCTTATTGTGCAGCCGCCCGGCAGTATCGCAGATCACCACATCGCAGCCCCTTGCCTTGGCGGCGGAGATGGTATCGAATACCACGGCGGCGGGGTCGGCCCCTTCCCCGTGCTTGATCAGGGGCACCTCCGCCCGCTGGGCCCATACCTCCAGCTGCTCGATGGCGGCGGCACGGAAGGTGTCGGCAGCCCCCAGGATCACGGATTTCCCTTCCGCCTTCAGCCGGGCGGCCAGCTTGCCGATGGTGGTGGTTTTGCCCACGCCGTTGACCCCTATGACCAGGATCACAGAAGGCCTTGTGGAAAGGTGCAGGGCATCGTCTCCGCTGAGCAGCTCCTGCACGGTCTCCTGCAGCTCCGCCATGATCTGGGCAGGATCGGTGATCCCCTTTTCCTTGATCTTTTTCCGCAGCTCCCCGGTGATGAAGACCGAGGTCTCCACCCCCACGTCTCCCATGACCAGCAGCTCTTCCAGCTCTTCAAACAGCTCCTCGTCGATTTTGGTGAAGGAATTCACCATCTGGGTGATCTGCCCGCTGATGTTGTCTCTTGTTTTTTTCAGGCCGTCCCGGATTTTTTCAAAAAAGCCCATACTCTGCCGCCTTTCTTAATTTTGAACAGGTAATATCGTTAGCCTTGCCTGATGGGGTGACGAATGACAGTTCTCCACTTCTCAGGCGGTACCTTACGCGCGTCTGACAGATATATCTCGTGGTGAAGCCGCAGGGCACTGAGATCGTTTTCGTATCCATGCTCCTTCAAATAGGCGTCCATCTTCGCAACGCTGGCGGGCTCCTCGTCAAAGGGCCCCAGGTGCATCATTTGTACACAAAGCCCTTCCTCCACAGTAAAAAATTCCGCCGCCGAACAATCCAGCTTTTTCTTTTTTGCGGCCGTTCCCACCGCCCACTGGAAGTCCTTCTCTGTGACAAACTCCGGCAGCCGGATCACGGAGATCCAGTGAAATTGATCTTTTTTGCGATAATCTACGTCCTTCCCGTCTTCCTGCCGCCAAAAGCCCTCCAGCGGCGGAACCACGTAGTCGAAAAAACCTTCCATGGAATAGCCGGACTTCGGACTCATTTTCAGCGTATAGGCAACCGCGTATAACACGCTGATCGCCTGCTGATAAGCGCCCCCCTCTTCATTGGGATCTCCCTGCCCCCGCACGGCGATATAGCTTGCCCTGGGAACCGTAACGATCTCAGGACGATCCTTCGGCTGATAAAATTCCTTTAGCTCCTTCTTAAAATCAAACGCCATAATGATTTTTCCTTTCCCAGCTCGGGGATTCTTTGTTTTTTCTCTAATAGCTAACAACTTGTTCTTCAAAAAATTATAGTTTAGTACATAGTTCCCCCGCCCCCCACTGTCATTCTGAGCCGTAGGCGAAGAATCTCGCCCTTAATTCTTGGTAAAAGGTCAAGGACGAGATTCTTCACTTCGTTCAGAATGACAGATAGAAAGTATGCGGTTCGCCGCCAAATTCCAATTTACTGAACTCTTCCCTTGCTCTTCCTAATTGCTCATTCCTAATTGCTCATTCCTAATTGCTCATTGCTAATTGCCCTTCTCTAACAAGTAACGACTCACAACTTACGTCCCAAACTCCGCCGCTTCCTCGGTTTTCAAAGCCAGGAGCTTGGAAATACCCTCATCCTGCATGGTCACGCCGTAGAGCATATCGCTGCCTTCCATGGTGCCCCGGCGGTGGGTGATGGCAATAAATTGGGAGTTTCCGCTCATTCTGCGTAAGTATTGGGCAAAGCGGTTCACATTCACATCGTCCAGCGCCGCTTCGATTTCGTCCAGCACGCAGAAGGGCGGTGGATTGACCCGCATGATGGCGAAGTAGATGGAAATGGCCACCAGTGCCTTTTCTCCGCCGGAAAGGGATTCGATATGGGTGACGATCTTTCCGGGCGGGTGCACCTTGATCTCAATGCCGGAGCGCAGTACGTCCTCCGCGTCGGTGAAGGAAAGCTCCGCCGCGCCGCCGCCGAACAGCTCCCGGAAAATGGAGCCGAAATGGGAGTTGATTTCCGCGAACCGCAGGGTAAACTGCTCCCGCATATGCTTTGTCAGGTCATCGATGAGGGAAAGCAGCTCCGCTTTGGATTTTTCCACATCGCCGATCTGTGTTTTCAAGAACTCGTACCGCTCTGACACTTCCTTATATTCCACCACGGCTCCGACGTTCACCACGCCCAACGCGCGGATCCTGTTTTTCAGGTCTGCCAGGGTGCGCTGGGCAGAAGCCAGGTCTTCAATCTTTGCGCCCACCTCTTCGGCCTCCCGGCGGGTCAGCTCGTATTCCTCCCACAGCCGGGTCAGAATGGTGTCGTATTCCTTTTGCAAGCTGTCGGAGCGCTCCTGAAGCCTGGCAAGCTCGTGGCCGATATTTTCCCGCTCCAGGCCGATCTCCCGTTCCTTCGTGCGCAGTTCTCCGGCCTCTTTTTCCAGCGCGGCACGTTTTTCCGCAATGGCCGTGATGCTCTGCCGCTTTTCTTCGGCCCCCCGGCGAAGAGCCTGGGCCTTTTCCTGACAGTCCCCGATCTGCCGCTCCAGTTCCGCCGTGCGCTGCTGCAAGGCCTCGATCTCCAGGCGGAGCTTTTCCGCTGTTCCGACGGAATCCAGCTTTCTGGCCCGCAGGCCTTCGATGGCGGTCTCCAGGGCCTCTTTATCCTTTTGGGCGGAAAATTCGCTTAGGCGGATCTCCTGAATGGTACGGGAAATATCGTCGCACCGAGCCATTTGCTCTTCTCTGTCTCCGGTGAGCTTGCTGCTTTCCGCCTCGGCCTCCTCGGCCTGGCGGGTCAGCTCCTGTATGGTCGCAAGGGCAGCTTTTTCCTGGCTTTCCAGCTCCCGGAGCCGCCCGGCGGAATCGGTTTTTTCCCGCTCCAAGCCGGAAATTTCCTCCCGCACAGCTTCCAGCTCCCGCTGGTTTCTGGAGCATTCCGCCGCGATCTTGATGCGCTCCTCCTGCCGCCCGATCAGCTCGCCCTTTGCCGCCTCCAGCTCGGCTTCGCCGGAGGAAAGCTCTGTTTGCCTCTCCTTCCAAGCCGTCTGGGCCTCTTCGGCCTTTTTTTGCAGGGCGGCGGCCTTTTCCCGCACCCGCTGAATCTCCGAGGCGCGGCTTAAAAGACCGGAATTCTTGGCCCGGGAACCGCCGGTCAAGGAACCGCCGGCGTTTACCACCTGGCCGTCCAGGCTGACGATGCGGAACCGGTATTTCGTCCGCTTGGCAATGGCGACGGCGCTGTCCAGATCCTCCGCCACCGCTACCCGGCCCAACAGAGAATCCCGAATGCCGTCATACTTTGCCTCGCAGCCGCACAGCCGGGAAGCAATGCCTACAAAGCCCGGCATTTCCTCCATTTCCTTTTCTTCCAGCACATTGCCCCGAATAGTGGTAAGGGGCAAAAAGGTGGCCCGGCCCAGATCCCGCTGCTTTAACAGGTTAATGGCGCTTTTGGCGTCCTGCTCCGTTTCCACCACAATGTTTTGCATGGCCCCGCCCAGGGCGGTTTCCAGCGCCACGGCGTATTCCCCCGGCACCTTCAAAATGCGGGAGACCGGGCCGCAGATACCGGAAAGGATCCCCCGGCCAGCCTCCTTCATTACAGCCTTTACGCTTTGGGCAAAGCCCTCCAGGTTTCGCTCCAGATCCTCCAGAAGCCGGGCCCGGCGCAGCTGCTCATTGGCGTCCAGGGTCAGCTTATCCCAGCCCTCCTTGGCTTCCATGGCTTTTTTTCGCCGGGTCTCCAGCCTGAGCTCGTACCCCTTTACGGTGTTTTCCCCGGCGGCAATGGCGGCCTCGGTATCTTCCAGCATCTGCCGCAGCTCCTCCGCTTCCTTTTGGGCGGCGGCTTCCTTCTCCCGGGCCTTTTGAACGCCTTCCTCCACCGCGCCGCTCCGCAGGCGGATCTCCGCCATGGAGGACTGGGTGGAGGAAAGCCGAACGCGCTCTTCCGAAAGAGTGGAGTTTCGCTGGGCCGCCTCCACAGCGGCCTGCTCGATTTGCCGGGTAGCCTCGTCCGCTCCCTGGCGCAGCTGTTCCAGCCGCTCTGTATAGGAAACCAGCTTGTCGCGGCTTTCTTCGATCCTTTGGGCCTTTTCCTCCAATTCCTGCCGCTTCCCGGCGATTTCCCGGTCGATGGCCTCATCGGATTCCTTCGCTTCGCCGATCTGCTCCTCCAGCCGCTCCATATCCCGGCGGTCGTGCTCGATATCGTTTTTCAAAAGGTCGATCTCACCCTCGGTGCGCACAGCCTGTTCGTCCAGCGCCGCCGCTTCCCCGCGCACCTGCTCCATCTCTCCGGTGCAGCCGCCCGTTTCCCGGAAATTCTCTTCGATCCGGGCGGAGATCTTCTCCACTTCCCCTTCGATCTCCTCGTGCCTTGCTTTTGCCAGGGCGATTTTTTCCTCGTGCTCCCGCAGGGTTTTTCCGGAGCGGTTCAGGGTTTCCAGCCAAATGCCGATCTCCAGACCCTTCTTTTCCTCATCGTAGGCAATAAATTTTTCCGCCTTTTCCGCCTGAATGCGCAGGGGCTCTACCCGTTCCTCCAACTCGCCCAGAATATCCCGGAGGCGCACCAGGTTTTCCTCGGCCTTCTGAAGCCTGCGCTCCGATTCCTCCTTGCGGTAGCGGTAGCGGGAAATGCCCGCCGCCTCCTCGAAAATCTCCCGGCGGTCCTCGGACCGGGCGGCTACAATGCTGTCGATCTTGCCCTGCCCTATGATGGAATAGCCGTCTCGTCCCAGGCCCGTATCCATAAACAGCTCGTTTACGTCCCGCAGGCGCACCGAGGCCTTGTTGATGAGATACTCGCTTTCCCCGGAGCGGTAATACCGCCGGGTGACCGCCACCGTATCATCGTCAAAGGGCAGCCGCCTGTCTCCGTTATCGATGGTCAGCGTGACCTCCGCGTAGCCCATGGCCTTTCGCATGGGAGTGCCGCCGAAGATCACGTCCTCCATTTTAGAGCATCGCAGGGAACGGACAGACTGTTCCCCCAGCACCCACCGAATGGCGTCGCTGATATTGCTTTTTCCGCTGCCGTTGGGCCCCACCACCGAGGTGACCCCCTGCTCAAAGGACAGGGTGGTTTTATCCGGGAAGGTCTTAAACCCCTGCAGCTCCAAAGATTTCAGTATCATATGCTCTCTCCCGTTCTCTGTTCACTTGATCCCTTTTCTATGAGAAACCCATTCCGTTCTACACTGCCGTCTTGACAAAAGATAACACCATATCCCCTGTTTTTCAAATGCTCCACATTGCTTTTCTTCTCCCCCAAGGCCACGGAAATGCTTTTGGGGTGCACCCTTACCGTATATTCTCCCGGCTGGACTGCGGAAAGCTCCCCCATCAGCCGCTCCAAAAACATTCTGCTGAGCACAAGCTCCCGGAAAGCCGGGTGGTAAGGCCCCGCCAGTATTTTTTCCTGCATTTCCCGCTCCGCGTGAAGACCCATACGGATCACCCGCACGCCCGCGCCCTCCAGCAGGGGCAGCAGCCGGGCGCAAAGCCTTACCGCTTCCTCCAGGGTCTGGGGCCGGTATTCCCCCGCTTGATACAGCTGGGCAAGCCAGGTGCCGGGCAGCACCACGGTGGGATAGATCCGGGCGGTATCCGCCCCCATGACAATAAAGCTTTCGGCCGTCGCCAAAGCGGTTTCCTCCGTATCGCCATAGAGCCCGATCATCATTTGCAGGCCAAGCTCCATGCCGAATTCCCGGATCAGCCCCGCCGCCTCCTCCGTTTGAGCGGCGGTATGGCCCCTGCGGTTCAGCCGCAGCACCCTGTCGTCCATGGACTGGGCCCCCAACTCCACGGCCTTCACATCGTACCGGGCAAGAAGCTCCAGGGTTTCCCGGTCGATAGCGTCCGGCCTGGTGGAACAGCGGATCCCCTGAAAGCCATAGTTCTTGACCGCTTCCCGTGCCGCTTCCAGCAGCGGCACCATCACTTCTCTGGGAATGGCGGTAAAGCTGCCGCCGAAAAAGGCGAGCTGTGTTTCCTGTACCTTATCTCCAAGCTCTTTTGCCGCCCGCCGGGAGGTTTCCAGCACCTCCTGGGGCGCGGGCTGCTTCGCGCCGCCTGTAATGGCGTTCTGATCGCAGAAGCTGCACCGCCGGGGACAGCCCAGGTGGGGCACGAAAAAAGCCAGATTGGAATGCTTCAATAGCCCATCAGCTCCAATGCTTCCCGGGCGGCCTGCTGCTCCGCTTCCTTTTTGCTTCGCCCGCCGCCCTTGCCGATCACATTGCTGTTCAGGTGGACCTCCACCACAAAATGCTTGTTGTGATCCGGCCCGCTTTCCCCGGTCACCACATATTCCAGATGCTCCTCCGGGTTTTGCTGAATGATCTCCTGCAAATTGGTTTTATAGTCCTTAAAAGGCTTGGTGTTTTGAGATTTTGCCGCCGGGGCGATAAAGCGCAGAACGAATTTCTTCGCCTCCTCCAGGCTGCCGCTGTCCCGATAAATGGCGGCCACGGTGGATTCAAACACGTCCGCCAGAATACTGGGGCGTTCCCTGCCGCCGGAATTCATTTCCCCATGGCTCAGCCGCAGGAAGCTTCCGATCTGCAGCTCCTTGGAAAAGCCGCATAGAGATCGCTCGCATACCAGAGAAGCTCTGGTTTTTGTCAGCTCTCCCTCCGGCAGCTGGGGAAAATGGGAAAACAGATATTCCGCCGTCAAAAAGCCCAGCACGGAATCTCCTAAAAATTCCAGGCGCTCGTAGCTTCTGCACTTTTTTTCATTGGCATAGGAGGAATGGGTCAGCGCTGTTTCCAGCAGCGTTCTGTCCCGAAACCGGTAGCCGATCAGGGCTTCATATTCTTCCAGAGGCCTCATACCCACAGCTCCTTTCTCTTTCTTTTTATTTCAGCACACGCCCGATCTCCTCGGTAAAACCGGACTGGGTGTAGTCCCTGGTCAGGCGCAGAGCGTTTTTCACCGTGGCGGCCTTAGCGCTGCCGTGGATCTTAAACACCGGCTTTGCGGCGCCCATAATAGGCGCGCCGCCGTATTCGTTATAATCGATCTGCTTTTTCAGGGCCTTCATATCGCCGTATACCATGCCGGCGGCAAGCTTATTTTTCAGGCTTTTTTGAAACACACCCTTGACCAGCCCCATGACGGTCAGGGCCACGCCCTCGTACATTTTTAACAGCATATTGCCCGTAAAGCCGTCGGTGACCACCACATCGCAAGCGTCGTCCGGGATATCTCTGGGCTCTACATTGCCTACAAAATCGATCTCCCGGCAAGCGGAAAGCAACGCATACGCTTCCCGGCGAAGGTCGTCTCCCTTATGGGCCTCCTCGCCCACATTGGCAAGGCCTACCCGGGGCTTCTCCACCCCCATGACCTTTTTCATATATTCCGAACCCATCAGGCCGAATTGCAGCAGCATTTCCGGGCGGCAGTCCACATTGGCCCCGCCGTCGTTCAGCATGAAAAAGCCTGTCCGCTTGGGCAGGATCGGTGCAAAGCCCACACGCTTTACACCCCGAATGCGCTTGACAATGGTGGTGGCGCCCACCACCAGAGCACCGCTGTTCCCGGCGCTGGCGAAGGCGTCTCCCTTGCCCTCCGCCAGGGCACGCAGGCCCACCGCCATGGAGCTGTCCGTTTTTTCCCGGATCACGCTCATGGGGTCGTCCTCCATGGAAAGCACCCCGCCGCATTCCAGAATTTCCATGCGGGCAAGGCGTTCCGAAAGGCCCAGCTCCTTGGCGGCGGCTTCCAGCCTGGCCCGGTCTCCGGTCAGCAGCACCTCGATCCCCAGCTCTTCCATGGCCTGGGAACAGCCCAGCAGAATTTCCTCAGGGGCGTGATCGCCGCCGAAGGCGTCCACAATAATTTTCATGTCACTTCAGCTTCCTTTCCGCTACAGTACAGTCCAGCGCTTCCAAGGCTCTTTGAGACAAAGCGGCGTACCGTTCCCGCTTGTCCCGTATTTTTTCCGAAAGGGGCGGCAATACGCCGAAATTTGCCCCCATGGGTTGAAAATCTTTCCCGGCATACTCCGCGATATAGTGGCTCAAAGCGCCCATCATCGTGGTATCCGGCAGTATGAGAGGCGGTTCTCCCCGCAGCCTGCGCACCGCGTTTTTTCCGGCCAGGATCCCGGAGGCCGCGGATTCCATATAGCCCTCCACCCCGGTGATCTGCCCGGCAAAGAACAGATCGTTCCGCTTTCGGAAGGAAAAATCCGCGTCCAGCACCTGCGGGGAATTCAGGAAGGTGTTCCGGTGCATCACGCCATACCGCGCGAACTCGGCACGGCCAAGACCCGGTATCATGCCGAACACCCGCTTCTGCTCGCCGAATTTCAGGTTTGTCTGAAAGCCTACCAGGTTATACAGAGTATTTTCCCGATTTTCCGTGCGCAGCTGCAATACCGCCCAGGGGCGGTGACCGGTGCGGGGATCGATAAGGCCCACCGGCTTCATGGGGCCGAAGCGAATGGCGTCGTGTCCCCGGGAAGCCAGCACCTCGATAGGCATACAGCCCTCGTACACCTTGGGACTTGCCGCATCAAAGCTGTGCACCGGAGCGCGCTCTGCGGCTGTCAGCTCCTGTACAAAGTGATCGTATTCTTCCCGGTTCATAGGACAATTGATATAATCGCTGTCCCCCTTTTCATAACGGGAAGCAAAAAAGCATTTCTCCAGCTCCAGGCTTTCTTTTGTGACAATGGGAGCGGCGGCGTCGAAAAAGCTCAAGGCCCCGCCGCACAGCGCCTGTATTTTTTCCGAAAGGAGCTCGCTTGTCAAGGGGCCTGTAGCCACCACGGCCAGACCTCCTGGCAGCTCTGTGACCTCTTCCCGGCGGATCTCGATGAGCGGGTGATTTTCAATGGCCTCCGTGGCCAGCCGGGAAAACTCCTCCCGGTCCACCGCCAGCGCGCCTCCGGCGGGGACCTTCGCCTTCTCCGCACAGGTTGTCAGCAAAGAGCCCAGCCTGCGCATTTCTTCCTTCAAAAGCCCGGCCGCGCTGTCTATTCTGGCCGCCTTCAAGGAGTTGGAGCAGATCAGCTCCGCAAAGCTCTCGCTTTTGTGGGCGGGAGAAAATCTCAGAGGTTTCATCTCATACAATACCACTGGAACGCCCTGAGAGGCGATCTGCCAAGCCGCCTCACAGCCTGCCAGGCCCGCCCCGATAACAGTGATTTTCTCCATAGCCTTCACCCCCTGATTCGGTCATTTCGTGATTTGAAAGGAAAGAGGAGCGATAGTTTGCGGCAAGCCGCTGGTTTCTCTCCTGTCATTCTGAGCGAAGCGAAGAATCTCGTCCTTTGGCTTCTTCTTAGAAATTTAAGGGAGAGATTCTTCGCCGGGAAAGCGGAGTTTACTCCGCTTTTTGCTCAGTAATGACAAGAGGGGACTATCTGCAAAACTATCATTTACCACACTCTGCTCTTGCCCTTCATTCCTCATTGCTCATTCCTAATTGCTCATTGTACGCTTTCACTCTTCCTCCGCCCGTTTTCCGGGAAAGGTGCAGCCCTCTGTAACGCAGTACAACAGCTTATCCTTCCCCTTCTTTTGCAGCAGGGTTTTGCCGCACACGGGGCAGGTTTCCTTCGAGGGGGGATCCCAGGAGACGAAATCGCAGTTGGGATATTCACTGCAGCCATAGAACACCCGGCCACGCTTGGATTTTCTTTGAATGATCTTGCCGCCGCATTTCGGACATTTCGCGCCGGTATCGTTTATGATCTTCTTCACGTTCTTGCACTCCGGGTAGCCGGAGCAGGCCATGAACTTTCCGTAACGACCCACCTTGATGACCATGGGCTTACCGCATTTTTCGCAGACCTCATCGGTCTCGTCCTCTTTGAGATGGATCTTCACGCCGTCCATTTCTTTTTTTGCTTTCTGTACGCTTTTATCAAAGCCCTCATAGAAGCGGTGCAGGGTATCCACCCACTGGTCCTCACCCCGCTGCACGGCGTCCAGCTCGTCCTCTACCTTGGCGGTAAACTTCACGTTGACGATATCAGGGAACCGCTCCTTCATCAGCTTGGTGATCACCTCTCCAAGCTCCGTGGGCTTAAAGGCCTTGCCGTCCCGCACCACATATTCTCTGCCTGTGATGGTGGAAATGGTGGCCGCGTAAGTGGAAGGACGGCCAATGCCATTTTCCTCCAGGGTCTTGATCAGGGAAGCTTCCGTATACCGGGGCGGCGGCTGGGTAAAGTGCTGATTGCCCTTTAAGTCCTTCACCTTCAGCTTCATGCCTTCCTGCAGGGCGGGAAGATCCTTCCCCGCCTTCTCTTCCTCGTCCTTGCTTTCCTCATACAGGGCGGTAAAACCTTCAAAAGCCACATTGAAACCGGAGGCCTTAAAGAGATACCTTCCGGCGGTGATGGTGGCCTGGGTGGTATTCAGCACGCAGTTCGCCATTTGGCAGGCGATAAACCGCTCCCAGATCAGCTTATAGAGCTTATACTGATCCCCGGTCAGGGAATCCTTCACCTGATCCGGCGTAATGGCAATGGAAGCGGGACGAATGGCCTCGTGGCCGTCCTGTGCGTTCGCCCGGGATTTGAAATGCCGGGCCTTCGGGGGCAGATATTTCTCTCCCCAGCGGTCCCGGATATAGTCGGAGGCATCCTTGATGGCGTCCTCGGAAATACGGAGAGAGTCGGTTCTCATATAGGTGATAAGACCCATGGAGCCCTGGCCCTTCACTTCCACACCCTCATACAGCTCCTGGGCGGCCTTCATGGTGCGCCGGGCCTGGAAGCCCAGCTTACGGGAAGCCTCCTGCTGCAGGGTGGAGGTGATAAAGGGCGGGGCGGGAGAACGGTTCTTCTTGCCCTTCTTCACGGCTCCTACCAGAAATTCCGCCTGCTCCAGCTCGGAAAAGATCCTGTCTGCTTCCTCCTTGGAGGAAATTTTGATCTCTCCGGTTTCGTCTCCGTAAAACGCTGCGGCAAACATCGCCTTGGAGGGCGGCGCGGTCAGCTTGGCGTCAATGCTCCAGTATTCCTCCGGGACGAAGCTTTTGATCTCCTCTTCCCGATCCACCACCATGCGCACCGCCACAGACTGCACCCGCCCGGCGCTCAATCCCCGGCGAATGGTTTTCGCCAGGAAGGGGCTGAGGGTGTAGCCTACCAGCCGGTCCAGAATTCTTCTGGCCTGCTGGGCGTTTACCAGGTCCAGGTCGATGGCCCTGGGGTGCGCCATGCCCTCTTCCACACCGGTACGGGTGATCTCGTTAAAGGTCACTCTGTCCAGCGCATCCTCACTGAGGCCCAGAATATAGGCCAGGTGCCAGGAGATGGCTTCTCCCTCACGATCCGGGTCGGTGGCAAGCAGCACGCCCTCGGAATTGGCGGCGGCCTCCTTCAGCTCCTTTACCAGCTTTTCTTTTCCTTTGATAATGCTGTATTTGGGAGCAAAATTATCCTTTACGTCCACACTGAGCCGGGCCTTGGGCAGATCACGCACATGGCCCATGGAGGCGATGACCTCATAGCCGTTTCCCAAATATTTTTGAATGGTTTTCGCCTTGGAGGGCGACTCCACGATCACCAGTTTCGACATACCATATTCCTTCCTTTCTTTTCGAGCATAGCGGGAGCAGCCTTCTGTGCCGTGTGAAAAAGCCGCTCCCGTAAAATGAAACGCTATTATCTTATAATATTTCCCAAAAAATATAATTCTTTTAAGGAATATTTTCGAGGAAGCACTGAATAAATCCGGCAGGTGCGATCAATTTGGCGTTTCCTTAGGGAACTCTCAAATTCCCCGAAGATAGCGTTTCCCGGGCAGGGATTCCGCCAGCCCCTCCAGCTCCAGCTCTGTCAACAGCCCCAAGAGAGAGGAAGCGGGAAGTCCCGTTTTTGCTTCCAGAGCCGCGATATCCAACGGTTCCCTGCCCAATACCGCCAAAACCTGGCGGGCCTGGGGAGAAACCTGTGCGGCCGCGTCTGCTAAAGCGGGAACCGCCTCTCTTGTTTTCAGGGCGGGAACCACCAGATCTTCAAAAAGGTCATACACCTGGGGCTGCGGCTTTTCCGGAAGCACGCCGCCGTATTCCGCTAAAATATCCTCGCCGCAGACCACTGCGCGGGCTCCGTCCTCAATGAGCTCCCGGCTTCCGGCAAATTCCACCGTGCCCTCTGGACCGGGATAGACAAACAGATCCCGGTTTTGATCCAGCGCGTGAGTGGCGTAGATCATGGTGCCGCTTTTTCGGGCCGCCTGAATGAGCAGCGTGCCGCGGCTCAGCCCTGTGATCAATCGGTTTCTCGCCTGAAAGGTGCCGAATTCCGGGTGGCTGAGAGAAAAATATTCCGTGACCAGCGCCCCGCCGTGAGAGCAGATCATATTCCGCAGCTTGGCGTTTTCCGTAACATAGGTGCTGTCCAGGGAAACCGGCAGCACGCTGACCATACGGGAACCCGGAATGCCCAAAGCGCCGGTAAGCGCGGCGGCGTCCACGCCCTTCGCACCGCCGGACACCACACAGGCGCCGCCCGCCGCCAGCTGATACCCGAATTTTCTGGCAGCGTCAAGAGAACTCTGGGTCGCCTTTCTGGCCCCGGCAATGCCGATGGAGACCATGGAATCCACATCGGGCAGGCTTCCCTTTAGATACAGTACCGCAGGAGGATCAGAAATATTCCTCAGCAGCTCGGGATATTTCTCACACTCCGGCGTCAGCACCTGCCACCCCAGCCTTTCCGCGTACTCCAACCTGGCCTCCGCCTGGGAAATGCTGAAATCCCGCAAGGCGGCGGTTTCCCGGTCAGTCAGGTCCCGACGGCTGTTCCACAGCCGGGGTCCTCCCTGGCAGAATTCCCGCAGGCCGCCGGCATATTGTGCGGAAAGAAGCGTCGGCTTTCTGCTTCCGGGAGGAAAGGCCTGCTGGATCCAGATCCAGTAAGCGCGGTTATCCATAGGCTTCCCCCTCCCTTTCCACAGCTTCCCGCCGCATTTCCCATAGCAAGATCGTGGCCGCCGCAGAGGCGTTCAGTGATTCTGCCCGGCCTGTCATGGGAATTGTAACGCTGTCGTGACACAGGGCGATGGTCTCAGCCGTCAAACCGTTTCCCTCATTGCCGATCACCACAGCGTGCTGTCCGCCATGGAAATCGATCTCCGTTACCTGCCGGGCGGAAGCGTCCGGCACAGCGGCGTGAAGAGTAAAGCCCTGCTCTTTTATAAGTTTACATAATTTCCCAGAGTCTCTTTCCGCTCGCAGCTTCATCCGAAACACCGCGCCCATGGAGGAGCGCAGCACCTTGGGCGACAGCGGGTCGCAGCATTCACCCAGCAGAACAGCCTGTCCGACTCCCAGCGCCTCCGCTGTGCGGAACACTGTGCCCAGGTTTCCGGGATCCTGCAAATTTTCCAGAACCAGCAGCGGGGCCTGCTCCGGCTTCCAAGCTGTTTCCGGCAAAAGCCCCTTGGGCCAGCCGCAGACACAGAAGACGCCCTGCGAAGCCTTCGTAGAGGAAAGCAGCTGAGCCACATGCTCTTCCACAAGGTAAGCCTCCCGGCAGGCGGAGAGGACAAGGCGCAGATAGTCACCGTATTTCTCCCTGGCCTGTTCTGTGACAAAGCAGAGCTCTACCGGCAGTCCGGAAAGCGCCGCGTCCTGGCACAGCCGTGCCCCCTCGCAGAGAAACTGCCGCTTTTCCCATCGCTTTTCCCCGCTGCGGGCCAGCGCGGCAGCCTGACGAACCGTTTGATTTTGTCTGCTGGTGATGGTACCAAATTCCATTCTGCTGCCCTCCTTTCCGGAAGATTTCCAAGCGAAATTTTTACAGCCGGACCCCAGAACCCTTCCCTGCCTGACTGCGGATAGAAAAACGGAAACGCCCAAGGCGGGTGCCTCAGGCGCGGATTTCTTCCTTACAGAGCAGCCTTTGCCTTTTCCACCAAAGCGGTAAAAGCGGAAGGATCGGCAATGGCGATCTCGGACAACATCTTTCTGTTCAAGGTAACGCCGGCCTTCTTCAAGCCATTCATAAAGGTAGAATAATTGATATCGTTCATATGGCAGGCCGCAGAAATTCTGGTGATCCACAGGCGGCGGAAATCCCGCTTGCGCTGCTTACGTCCAATATAGGCGTAATTGCCGGATTTCATCACGGCCTGTTTCGCCATTTTAAAATGGCGGCTCTTGGAGCCCCAGTAGCCCTTGGCGAGCTTTAGTACCTTTTTCCTTCTTTTGCGCGTCATCATTGCGCCCTTTACTCTAGCCATATCTCTTCAATCCTTTCTTGTTATCCAAAAATAGAAGCTTTTGAAAACGTCCCAGCGCCTTTTCTTATTTATAGGGCAGCATTCTCTTGACGGCGGCGGTATTAGTCTTATCTGTCACCACTGTGCCGCGGGCATGACGCTTGGTTTTCGGGGTCTTGCCGTGGCCGTTCAGCAGATGGCTGGTAAAGGCGTGTCCACGGATCACCTTTCCGTTCTTGGATAATTTGAAGCGCTTCTTGGCGCCGCTGTGTGTTTTGAGCTTCGGCATTTTGCAGTCCTCCTTAAATTTTGCATTACTTGACGGGCTTGGGCGCAAGGAACATCAGCATGGAACGGCCCTCCAGCTTAGGGGCCTTTTCCACATTGGCGACCTCGCTCATAGCATCGGCAAACCGGCGCATGATCTCCTGCCCCAGCTCGGGGTGGCCCATTTCCCTTCCGCGGAAACGGATGGAAGCCTTCACTTTATTCCCTTCGGCAATAAAGCGGGTGGCATGGTTTTTCTTCGTCTCAAAATCGTGGGTATCGATATTGAGAGAAAGCCGGACTTCCTTGATCTCAACGACCCGCTGGTTCTTTCGCTGCTCCTTCTCCCGCTTCGACTGCTCGAAACGGAACTTGCCGTAATCGATGATCTTACACACCGGGGGCTTCGCCTGGGGCGCGATCTTCACCAGGTCAAGATTCCGCTGCTCCGCCAGCTCCAACGCCTGCTTCAGGGGCATAATACCCAGCTGAGAGCCGTCAGAATCCACCACACGGAGCTCCTTGTCACGAATCTGTTCGTTGATTTGCAGCTCTTTGTTGCTAATCGGTAAGCACCTCCATCAAGATTTCCTCAAAACTGATTTTCAAAGCGCACCCGCAAAAACCGCAAAAAAGCGGGCAGATGCTTCTGCCCGCGATCAATTCGCACTAACACGACTACACTTTCCGTTTTCAAAAGCCAAAGCTCCAAAAACAGAAAAATGCCTGTCGCCTGCTGCGCTATTGACCTGTGACGGACAGAAACCGCACGGGTGAGAAGCAAATTTCCGGCATATTCCGAACTAAGAAACAGCCGATTTTCACTTCCGCTTTGTTTTACCGAAAAAGAGTATACAACGCCTTCCAGAGAATGTCAAGGCTTTTTTGCGGATTTGCCAGTGATTGGAGGTGTTAAAAAGGGGAATGTTTTATGTTTTAGATGTTGAACGGTGGTGCAATAATGAGCAATGAGGAATGAGCAATTAGCAATGAAGGACAAGAACGGTAAATTATAGTTTAGCACACAGTTCCCTCCTGTCATTCTGAGGAACGAAGTGACGAAGAATCTCGACCTTAAAGCTCTTAAAAAGACCCAAAGGACGAGATTCTTCACTTCGTTCAGAATGACAGGAAGGAGGTGAGTGGATAACCGCTAAATTCCAATTTAGCGGACTAAGCCCTTGACCTTTAAGACTAAGCCCCTGACCTTTAAATTGCCAATTTCTCATTCCTAATTGCTCCTCCCAAAACAAAAAGCCGAGCTTTTGCTCGGCTTTTTGTTTTGGAGCGGACGAGCGAGGCAGAAAGTCCGGCACGCCGGACTTTCTTGAAATTCCTTCGGAATTTCTCCTAACAAAATACGAGTTCGAGCCTGTCGTCCTAAAAGAAAAAGCCGAGCTTTCACTCGGCTTTTTCTTTTGGAGCGGACGACGAGGCTCGAACTCGCTACCTCCACCTTGGCAAGGTGGCGCTCTACCAGATGAGCTACGTCCGCAAATCGGAACGTTATTTATTATAGCGAAAGTTTCCCCGGTTGTCAACTATATTTTTTTACTTTTTCATTTTTTGGAAGAAAAGGCACAAAAAAGCCGGGCCTTCCCGAAAAAGGAAGGCCCGGCTGAATGGTCCAAAATGCTGAAAATCAGATCTTCTGGACGTTCACAGCCCGCAGCTTTTCGCTGTTCTTGGGATCGGGCTCGGTCTCAAAAGTGACCTTCTGGCCCTCTTCCAGAGTCTTGAAGCCTTCGCACTGGATCGCGGAGAAATGTACAAAAACATCCTCGCCGCCTTCATCGTTAGAGATGAAGCCATAGCCCTTTTCTGCGTTGAACCATTTGACTGTACCGTTCATGTTCGGCACCTCCATAAAAAATTGTATCCGGCATAGCTGCGCCGTGCCACTGGGAGGTAGCCCTCCCTGCGCTCCGAGCCCACCGGGAAATCCCGGTTAAAAAAAGCTCACAGCTTGTGTAAATCATCAGACGTTCAATGACTTACAAAAACTGTGAGTTCATCTTCGTGCTATCAGAATACGCGTTTATTATAATACGTTCTTTGAGAGTTGTCAACAACTTTTCTAAAAATTTCTTTTCGGAAAATTCTGGAAGCGGGTTTTAGCGCTTTTCTCATTAGGGGGTGTGAAATTTACAGTCAAGTCTGGTCTTTTCTCCAAAATTATGCTAAAATAGGGGTTGTTTAAAAATAGAGAAAATACCGGATTTTTGTACAAGGCGACACGGTTTCAAGGCGGAGACCCGCAAGATTTCCGACGCAGAAATCCGTCCGCATTGTGCAAAAAGACGGCGTTTACGATTTTTTAAACAACCCCTATCAGCAATGAAAATCGCTATAGGCAACGCCGCGTAAAGATCATGCGGCATCGCTTGCGCTCTCTATAAATATTCGAATGAGGTGATCTCTTTATGATACAGCCCCAGGCACTGCGTGTGATCAATGAGGTACGCAAGGTTATTCTCGGCAAGGATACGGTGATCTGCAAGGCGCTGATGGCCATTCTGGCACAGGGACACATTCTTTTAGAAGACAACCCCGGCATGGGAAAAACCACGCTGGCTCTGGCCTTCTCCAGAGCAATGGGCTTGGAATACAACCGGCTTCAGTTCACCCCGGAAATCACACCGGCGGACGTGGTGGGCTTTTCCATTTACAACCAGACAAAGGGAGATTTTGAATACCGCCCCGGCGCGGCTTTCTGCAATCTGTTTCTGGCGGACGAGATCAACCGTACCAGCGCCAAGACCCAAAGCGCCCTGCTGGAGCTGATGGAGGAACGGCAGGTCACGGTAGACGGCGTGAGCCGCAAGCTGCCCCAGCCCTATATTGTGATCGCCACCCAAAACCCCATAGGCTCCGCGGGCACCCAAATGCTGCCGGAATCTCAGCTGGACCGTTTTATGATGCGGCTTTCCATCGGCTACCCGGAGCCGGAGCAGGAGATCAAAATCTTAAAGCAGACAGAGGGAGATCGCCCGGTGGATCTCGTGCACCCTGTGATCAGCGGGAATGAGCTTTTGGAAATGCAGGAGCAGGCGGCGGCCGTTCATGTGTCGGACGAGCTGTATCAATATGTGGTGCGGCTTTGCGCCGCCACTCGGGAGCTTTCTACCCTTCGGATCGGAGCCAGCCCCAGAGCAGGCGCCGCACTGATTCGGGCAGGCAGGGCCTCCGCCTGGATGTCCGGCAGGGATTACCTGATCCCCAACGATATCCATCTGCTGTTTTTAAGCGTTTTGGAGCACCGCATGCTTCTTTCTCCCCAGGCGGGGATAAACGGCCTGACTGCCCGCTCCGTTCTCTCGGAGGTCTTGAAATTCACGCCCTCCCCCAAGCTGGTGAAATAACGCTATGCTGAAAAACAGAATTTCTTATTTGCTGATCCTCCTGGGCGTGTTCCTGTTTTTTGTCTGCTATAACGGCTACATTTCCTACTATGTGCTGCTGGTGGCGCTGGCGCTTCCCCTTCTCTCCCTTTTGCTTTCCCTGCCCGGCATTCTCGGGATCCGGCTGGAATTCCAGGCGGAAGAGCTTTCCGCCCAAAAGGGGCAAAGCGTCCCTCTGCGGCTCACCATTTCCAACGCCCTCCCCTTTGTCAGCGGACGGGCCAGGGTGACTCTGCGCACGCAAAACATTCTGACCGGGGAAATCCAGGAAGAGCATTTCGGCTTTACCGCCAGCCAAAGCCCGCTTACCATTGTTCACCAGCTCACTTCCCCCCTTTGCGGACAGGTAGTCTGCCAGCTTCGCCGGGGCCGGGTGTGTGATTATATGGGGATTTTCGCCTTTCCCATGCGCCTTTCCCGCTGCCCGCGGCAAACAGTGGTTTTTTACCCCACGGTGCATTCTCCCCTCCTATCTCTCAATCAGGTTCCGCAGCCGAACAGCGAAAGCGACGCCTATTCCCAGACAAAGCCGGGGGACGATCCCTCAGAGCTTTTTGGGCTTCGAAACTACCGGGAAGGGGACAAGCTTTCCAGAGTCCATTGGAAACTCTCTCAAAAAACGGGCGGGCTTCTGATAAAGGAATTCGGATATCCCATTGCCGAGCACCTTCTTTTCCTGTTAGAGCCCGGTTCCGGACAGGAGGCCGATCTTTTACTGGACGCCTTTGCCACTCTTTCCCATTTTCTATCTCAGCAGGAGGCGCCCCACCGCGCCGCTCTTCGAGGTGGAGACGGCTTTTCGATGAAAGAGATCACCGACGAGGAGTCCCGCCGCCCCGTCCTGAATGCTCTGCTTTCCCTGGGGAAAACAGATACACTTCAGCCGGTCTCTTCCCAAAAGTTGTTTTCCGGCGTTTCCCATATTGTATACCTGTGCCATACGCCTGAGGAAGGAACGGTCAGAAGCGTTCTGCAGCAGGCTCCTTTTGCCCGATTCAGCATTCTGACAACTGCTTCCGATCCCTCCGCCATAAACGCCGACCTGCCCGGCGGAACCGAGCTAATCTCCCTGCGGCCCGGACAGATCACAGAAACACTGAACGGATTCCAGCTGTGAGAAGCTTAGATCCCGGATGCTGGAGAGTGGAAGGGCCGTATACTAATTGAGCAATGAGCAATTATTTAAGGATCAAGGGCATAGCTTCGGTAAATTGGAATTTGGCGGCGAACCGCTTACTTTCTATTCTGTCATTCTGAACGAAGTGAAGAATCTCGTCCTTTGTCCTTTTGCTCTGGAATTAAGGTCGAGATTCTTCGTCAAGAAAGCTATAGCTTTCTGCGTTCCTCAGAATGACAAAAGAGAGGACTTGCCCTTCTCTAACGACTAACAGCTGACAGCTACCAACTAGTTCGCTAAACTATAATTTGCCATTTATCCGTTTATTTCCTACCTGTCATTACTGAACAAAAAGCAAGGAGAACCTTGCTTTCTCGGTGAAGGATCTTGCCCTTTGCTTTTTACCCAGAGGCTTAAGGGCGAGATTCTTCACCTACGGCTCAGAATGACAAAAGGGAACTGAATAAAGGATCTCGTTCTTTGTCCATTTACTTTAGGAAATTAAGAGAAAGCTCCTCCAGGCAAGCCAGACGTACTTGGCTTTTGGTTCAATCGTGACAACGGAGGAGACCTTGTTCTTATGGTACAACCACTATGATTCAGAACAGCGCCAGCAGATATTTGCACCGCAGGCGCTCCCATTTGGGAAGATCCGCCGCAAGCTTCTTTTCCAGAAGCTCGGCCTGATCGGTGAGCTGAGAAAGCTCCTGGCGGGTGAGGGTGTGATCGCTGAACCGGGCCTTCAGCGCAAGCTGGGTCAGTTCCTCCGGGGGATCGATGCCATCGCCGGGAAGGGCAGTGTTTGCCCGATACAGCCGCAGGAGATGGGCGTAAACGCAAAGAGCCGCTTTGTTGCGGTTCCTCTGGCGGAATTGCTTTTTCCTTTGAAACAGGCGGAATAGCCGAAATACCCAGAGAAGCAGGAAGGGAAGAGCCAGGCAGAAGGCGATGAAAAGCAGCCCCCAAAGGGTCAGACGGCCTGAAGAAGCCAGGGCAATGCCCGGTGAAGAGGAAGCATTTGGCCCGGTGGAGGAAGCAGTTTCTTCCTGAGATCCTGCGGGAGTGGGAGAAGCGGAAGGTGCCGGGGAAGGGGACATTTCCGGAATGGCGCTGGACTCCGGCTGAGAAGAAACAGCGGAGGAAAGAGTTCCGTCCGGAGTGGGAGAGGGAGAAATCATTTCATCTTCTCCGGGCCCAATAGCGTTAGCATATGCAGCGGGAACCATGGGCCCCGGAGGCGTCATCTCTACCGGCAGCCAGCCCATATCGCCCCAGTATACCTCCACCCAGGCGTGGGCATTATAATCCGGTACGTTGACCCAGCGGCCATCTGTGCCGGAGGGCACACAGTAGCCTTCGGCGTAACGCGCCGGGATTCCAGCCGTGCGCAGCAACACCACAGCCGCGGTGGCAAAATGCACGCAATAGCCGCTGTGACTTTCAGTGAGAAAATATTCCACAAAATCCTGTCCCTGGGGCAGGGCAGGCGGGGTGAGGGTATAGGTGCACCGCTCCGCCAGAAGGGCCTGAAGCCGCTGGATATAGGCTTGGCGGCCAATTGCGTTGAGGGAGGGAAGCCGATTTTCCGTGAGAAACGCCTCGGCAAATTCCCGTGCGCTGTCGGGAAGCCGGGTGTAAGTTTGATATACAAATTCTGTGTAGCTTTCCAAGGGCTCCACCAGCTCTGCGCCGGTAAAAGGAGGATTGGAATTTATCAAAGGGCTTAAAGCTGAGCCGGAATATGTTTCCAAAAGCCTCTTCGCCCATTCCGGCGCTTTCCACCGATCCCAGTTCGGGTAGGGAAGTCCGCTGCGATTTTTCTCTTCAAAATCCTCAGCCAAAGCGGCTTGCAGCTCTGAAGCGCGTTCTTCGTCCAACAGCCGGTTTGTGGCTGTGCTGAAATTTTGCGTAAATCGCTCTGCGTACCCTGCCGCGTATTTCCAGCTGGGAAGCGCCACAGCGGAAAAGCGGTGTTCTTTTACGCCCCCTAGAATATGGGAGGACTGCAAAAATCCATCGTCCTGATACTTGGTGTCCTTCGGCGGGCCGTCCGGAGCGTACAGGCCATAGGGCGCGTAAACGGCCTGTGTGTTTCCCTCCAGCTTGCGAACAGAAAGCAGATAGGAAAAACGGGGGTCGCTTTCCATGGGCATGGCAAGCAGAAGGGAGGACGACAGCGTTTGGGCCGGCTGCGCTTCCCAGATCTCATTGACCAGCTCCGTGTCCTCCCGGGAAAGATGCTCCCAACTTGTGCCTGTGTATACGCTGCCCACAAAGCTTTTCAGGTAATCCTTCTGCCCAGTGGGAGAGGACAGGGAAATCTCTGCCTTCGACGCGCCGTTTTGCCATTCGTATTGAACCTGCAAAGCGGTTTTTCCGGTATAGCGTCTGCTGCCAAGGGCGGAAAAGTCTACCCGGTCGGTGTTTTGCGTACCGCTGTGGAAAGAGGAGGAGATTCCCAGGCTTTCTGTCAGTCCGGAGCGGAGATCGGTGATAAACTGCGGGCGGCTGTAGGTTTCCGGTGGGAAGAGGCGATAGAGAACAATCAAGCAGAGCGCCAGCACAGGCAGCAGTGCCAAAGAAGCGGGGCGAAAAAACATATCCCCCGAGGAATGAAAGGAATCTCCCGTTTCTATCAGTTGACGGCGCTGCCGCATAGAGGGGGCTGCCAGCAGCAGGAACGCCCAGAACACCAGCAGCAAACCGAAGGCCCACTCCTCCGGCACAATGGAAAAGGAAAGGGGAAGCAGCAGAAAAAGACCGGTCAGGCAGAAGGCACCCAAGACGCTTTTGTGCCGAACAAGCAGCCAGGAAAGAAGCCAGAGGAAAAGAAAGGAAAGAAAAACGGCGAAGGTATTGCGGCTTGCCAGCTGTCCTAAAGAGGTAGAAGGAACCGTGGAAAGAGTGGGGAGAGGCGGCTCCAGCCGAAGCTTCAGGGAATAGGCCTCCGATACGGCGTTGACAGTCAGGCGAAAGCCCTGGGCGGCTTCCTCGAAATTCCGCCACAGGGCAAAGCCGCCCAGCCCGGCCGTGATAAGAGGAAACACCCACCTGTGGCGTTCCATCAGAAACTGCGCGCCGCACAGCAGGCCAAAGCTAACGGCGGCAAACACCAGCGGCGGCCAGTCCAGCTGGATCTGAAAGGCCGTATAAAAGCACCCAAAGGCACTGAGCCATGCCACGAACAGCAGCACCGCATAAAAAAAGAAAGAGGAAAGAAACGTGGGCTTGGGCAGCAAAATGCCCGGCCGGTTCAAAAAAGCCGTGCCGTTTTTCTCAGCCTGTTCGCCGCGGCGCATGAAGATCCCCCCCTTTGTAGTTGTTAGTTGTTAGTTGTTAGAAAGGGCAATGAGAAATTAGCAATTAGCAATGAGCAATGAAGGGCAAGGGTAGAGTAATAAATTATAGTTTAGCGAACTAGTCGGTAGCTGTTAGTCGTTAGAAAAGGGCAAATCCTTTCTTTTATCATTCTGAGGAACGCAGAAAGCGATAGCTTTCTTGACGAAGAATCTCGCCCTTAATTCCAGGGCAAAGGACGAGATTCTTCACTTCGTTCAGAATGACAGATAGAAAGTAAGCGGTTCGCCGCCAAATTCCAATTTAGCAAACTTTGTCCTTAAATTGCTCATTGCCCGGAGCGCAAATTGCGCTTTGCCCTTCTCTAACAACTAACAACTCCCAACTAACAACTATTCCCCGTACAGTTTTTCATAGTTTTCCATGGCCTTTTTTACTTTTTTTACATAGCTGTCCGTTTCCGGGTAAGGAATGGTGTGCAGGCTTTCGCCGTCGCTGGAATATTTTTCCTGTTCCAGCCAGCTTGCCACATTTCCCATGCCGGCGTTGTAGGCGCACAGGGCCACGTCCAGACTGCCGTACTGGTCCAAAAGCAGCCGAAGCAGGGCACAGCCGCAGTGGATATTATCTTCCGGATCCAGCACGTCTTCTCCGCCGTTTTCCGGGGGATAGAGGGAAGAAATCCACTGAAAGGTGGCGGGGGTCAGCTGCATCAGTCCCTTTGCCCCGGCGTGGGATTCCGCGTCTGATTCAAAGCCGCTTTCCGTCCGCATCACCGCGTAGATCAGGCTCTGATTCAAAGAAAACTCCCGTGCTTCCCGCCCTACCAGCTCTTCATAGGGCCGGGGGTACAGCAATCTCCAGCCGGTTTTTACCAGAGACGGCCCGGCGAAAATTCCCAAAAGCGCCACCACCAGCAAGACGGCGGTAAGCGCAAGGCCTCCTTTTCTCATGAGCAAGCTCCTCCGTTCTCGATCCGCAATTCCCGCAAAACGGGGACAAGGGCTTCCGCAAGGTTCGCCTCCGCCCGGTTTTCAATCACATGATCCGCCCGATCTGTATAAAAAGCTTCCTCCCGCTGGGCGGAAAGCCGCAGCAGGGCTTCCTCTTCGGAAATGCCGTCCCGCCACCGGATCCGAAGAAGCCGCTCCTCCTTCGGAGCGGTGACAGTTAAAATTCGGGCACAAGCCGCGTCCAGCCCGGCCTCAAACAGCGTGGGAGCGTCCAGAGCGACGATCTGCTTTCCCTGGACAAAGGCCTGCTCAATGGCCTTTCGCACGGCGGCCAGGATCCTGGGGAAGGTGATCTCTTCCAGGCTCCGCTTCCCTTCCGGGGTGGCAAAGGCGCGCCCGGCAAGTTTTCCGCGATCAAGCTCGCCCTGGGGAGCAACGTCCTCCCCAAAAGCCGCTTGAAGGGCGCCGACGCACTCCCTGTCATACACCTCCGGGCTGCGGGTAAGGGCGTCGCAATCGATCACGGCCCAGCCGGCCTGCCGCAAAAGCTCTCCTACCGTAGATTTTCCCGCGCCGCTGGGGCCGGTAAGTCCTACCACATAGTGGGATTCCGGATTGATCACGGAAAACCCCGCCGCGCGGATCAACCGGTTATACACCGCCAGGCCGATCCCACGTTTAGAGGGCATGTGCGCATAGACATGCTTCACGCCCAGCTCATCCAGCTGAGAAAGCCGGGAAAACAGAAGCCTGGCCTGCTCCTTGCCGTCATATCTGCTGCCGAAACAAAGGGAAGGCCCCCGTAAAAAGGGAAGATCCTCTTCCAGGCAAAGAGCATGGCAGTCCGTCTGCTGGTTTACATAACTTGAGTATTCTTCCGGGGAGGCATCTACCAGCGTGACCTCCGCCCTGGGCGCATAGTGCTTGTATTTCATGCCAGGAGAGGCGGCCACAGCCCCTTCCCGCAGCTGATGGAGCACTGCGGGGTCTACCTCTACCTTACCTAAAACGCTCTCCAGCTGTGCGAGGGTAACACCACCCGGACGCAGCAATTTCGGGCGTTCCCCCGCAAGGGTGATCACGGTGGATTCCACCCCTACCTGGCAATCTCCGCCGTCCACCAGCGCCGCCACCCGGCCCTCCATCTCTTCCCGCAAATGAGGAAAGGTGGTGGGGCTGGGCCTACCGGAGCGATTGGCGGAGGGCGCCGCCAGCGGGACGCCAGCCGCCCGGATCACCGCCTGGGCAACCGGGTGAGCGGGAAACCGCACCCCAACGGTGGAAAGCCCGCCGCTGGTTTCCATGGGGATCAGGTCGGATTTTTCCAAAATGATCGTCAGCGGCCCGGGCCAAAAGCGCTCTGCCAGCCGTAAAGCTGCTTCCGGGATTTTCCGGACTAGAGGCGCCCATTGAGAAAGCTCCACAATATGCACGATCAGTGGATTATCCACCGGCCTTCCCTTGGCGGCAAAAATTTTTTTCACCGCTTTCTGGTCCAAGGCATCGGCAGCCAGTCCGTAAACCGTTTCGGTAGGGATCCCCACCACCTCGCCGCCCCGAAGAAGCTCTCCGGCACGTGCTATCTCATTTTTATGTTCTCCATTGAAAAGTAATGTATCCATAGGCACGCTCCGGGATTCTGGATGCTGGACGGCAGATATAATGAGCAATGAGGAATGAGCAATTAGCAATGATAGGGGAAACCTGGTAAATAATTGCTAAATTATAGTTTAGCGCCCTTAGGCTCCACTTGCGCGAGTAAGGGGAGCTGTCAGCCGAAGGCTGACTGAGGGGATTGAAGCTGGCGATTCTATCCTGCTTTCTGCGTGTGACTATCCTTTCCACCGCCTATCGGCGGTCCCCCTTCCCTTGCAAGCAAGGGAAGGCTTTCGCTTATCGCACTAAATTCCAATTTATCGAGCGTTGGGTACAACGCTTGTGCCCTTCCTCATTGCTCATTCCTAATTTCCTCATCGTCTAACCGTTCCCCTCAGCCTCCAGCTGTGCGGCTCGGTCGGCGGCGATCAGGGGATCGATCAGCTGATCCAGTTCTCCCGCCATGATCTCTTCCAGCTTGTAAAGGGTCAGGCCAATGCGGTGATCAGTCACTCTGGACTGAGGGAAATTATAGGTGCGGATCCGTTCGGAGCGGTCTCCGCTTCCCACCTGGCTTCTGCGCTCCTCCGCCACCTGGGCGCTGGCCTTCTCCCGCTCCTGGGAAAGCAGCCGGGAACGCAGCACCTTCATGGCTTTGTCCTTATTTTTATACTGGCTTCTCTCGTCCTGGCACTCCACCACCATGCCGGTGGGAAGGTGGGTAATGCGAATAGCGGAGGAGGTTTTATTGATATGCTGGCCGCCTGCGCCGCTGGAGCGGAAGGTATCGATCTGTAAGTCCTTGGGGTCGATCTCCACCTCTACTTCCTCCGCTTCCGGCAGCACCGCCACAGTGGCCGCGGAAGTGTGAATGCGGCCCTGGGTCTCCGTTTCCGGCACTCGCTGCACCCGATGGGCTCCGCTTTCAAACTTCAGCCGGGAATAAGCCCCCGCACCGTCAATGAGAAAGCTGACCTCCTTAAAACCGCCCAGCTCTGTTTCGCTTAAGCCCACGATCTCCGTTTTCCAGCCCCGGTTTTCCGCGTAAGCGGTATACATGCGATAGAGATCATAGGCAAAAAGCGCGGCTTCCTCGCCTCCGGTGCCGCCCCGGATTTCCACGATCACATTTTTTTCATCGTTGGGGTCCTTCGGCAAAAGCAGCAGCTTCAGGCGCTCTTCCCATTCCGAAAGCTGTTCCTCGCTTTCCTTCAGCTCCGCCTGGGCCAGCTCTCGCAGCTCCCGGTCTGAGGATTCCTCTAAAAGCTCTTTTGCGCCGGTAAGAGCCTGAACGCAGCGCCGGTATTCCCGATACGCTTCCACAATGGGCTCCAGTTCCTTATATTCCTTCATCAGCTCGGCATAGAGCTCACGGTTTGCCGCCGTTTGCGGATCATACAGCTTCAGGTTCAGCTCTTCCAGCCGATTTTCAAACACCTGTAAATTTTCAAACATGGTAATTCAGCCTCTTTCTGTGTAAAGTTCATCTACTTGTCACACATGAGACTCTATGGCTCTTCCAGCTCTTCCCGAATGATTTTTTTGATATTCTTTTCGCATTTCAGCCGGGGGAGCATGACCTCCCGCCCACACTTACAGCATTTGATCTTAAAATCCATGCCGGAGCGCAGCACGGAAAACTCCAGGCTGCCGCAGGGGTGCGGCTTTTTCATGCGAAGAATATCGCCTACCCGAACGTCCATAAAGCTCCTCCTTCATAAAATCGGGTAAGGGAAGCGCGCCGCCTCCCTTACCTGATAAATACACCTTGTATCCCAGGACAGTTCCCGCATCAGCTTGCGGAAGATCTCTTCCGGGCTATTTATTCCTGGGGCGTTGCCACAAGCGGCGCCTCAGAAGATACGTCCTCCGGCAGAGCATTGGCCTGCATAGAGGCTCTGTCCGTGATCTGAACCAGCACCGTATATTTGCCCAAGACCCAACAGGTGTCAGAGCCGCTTCCGGTAATGGAAATGGTGGCGGGCACCTCAACACTGCCTGTGTGAGAAGCAAAATTTGTCAGATTCAGCTGCACAGAGAGAGAATCTCCTGTCAGCTTGGAAACCTGGGCTTCAGAGCCCACCAAGGCCACCTCCAAAGACTGGGTGTTGATTGTCACTTCTTTCCCCACCGGCTTGTTGGAGATCTGGAAATTATCCGAGTACACCGTGACAGCCGCGTCCCGGAAGCCGTTCAAATTCACCGTTACCGTTGCCTGGCTCACCGCGTTTTCTCCCACCGCGCTGATATTTCTGATACCGGTGGGCAGGGGGATATCCATGGTAAACGTGTTTTTCTGCTGAAGATCCAGCTCTGCGAAATCAATGGGCGTATTCAGTTGGATCTCCTTGATGCCCGCAAGCACTTCCGCCGAACCGGCAATGTCGATCGTAGCGGGGCTTACTGTGATCCGGCTGTCGGAAAAGCCCTTAGGCTGATGCACGGTAGAGGCCACAAGCGTTACCGTCTTTTTCGCTAAGATCGGAATGACCACATCGACCGTATCCACATCCATTTCCAAATACATGGCGGACACATCGCTGATCTCCTGGTTATTCTGATCGTACAGCCGCACAGGGCAGGTAAAGGAAGCGTCTGCCTTTAAGGGGCTGTCCAGCGTATAGCTTACCGCCGCCCGGCTGATCTTGTTCACGGAGGATTCCGGCCCGGCAATGGTCACCGATTCCGCTGAAAACACAGGAGCGCCGGGATAGAAGCTGGCGTCCGCGCTATATTTGATCTCCTCGTGCTCTATGGGAAAGGTGACCTCCTTATAGCGGTCATACTCCACGGTGATCTCCTCGGGGTTGACGGAAACAATATTGTAGTCAGAAATCGACGTTTTCTTTTCTGTGCGGACCCGGGCAGTGGCTTTCTGCAGCGTGTTCCCGGTCAGCTTTGTAGAGGTGAGGTTCAAATTCACGGATACCTCAAAATCCGCGGCGGACAGCTTATTGGTGATCAGGCTGCTGCCAGAAATTTCCAGATCCGCCGTATTATAGGACATATTGAATACCCGAAAGCCGTCCTCCTCTGCGGCGGAAGACAGCTTTACGGAAATCGGCACATCCGTGATCACACGATTGCTGTCTCCGTTTCCGGCGGCCAATACAAACCAGGAAATCAACGCCACACAAAAGGAGAAAATCAAAACAAAGGTGTTGTGATAAAAGATCCCATTCAAGCTCAGTTTTTTCTTTTTCTTTTCAGGCTCTTCCTGAGAGGCCTTTTTTTCTTCGTCCACGCTTTAGCCCCCTTTCTTGGAGGAACCGGAGCCAAACCCCAGCTTCCCCAAAATCCGCCTGCCGCCGGAGGAGGGTTTCCCGGAAACGCCCAGTAAGGTGCGCTCCAGCATTTCTCCCAGACTGACCCGGTTATAATTTCTGGTCAATCTTCCGTTCATGGCAATAGAGATCTGCCCGGTCTCTTCCGAAACCACCACCACCACCGCGTCGGAATTCTCGCTCATACCCAGGGCGGCCCTGTGGCGGGTGCCCAGATCAGCGCTGACACTGTCGCTGGCGGTAAGAGGCAAAATACAGCCCGCGGCATGCACCTTGCCATTTCGGAGGATCATGGCCCCATCGTGCAGAGGCGCTTTGTTAAAAAATATGTTGGCGATCAGCTGGGCAGAGGGATCGGCCTCTACAATGGTGCCTGTAGCGGCGATCTCCCCCAGCTTCGTATGGCGTTCAAACACAATGAGCGCACCCATGCGCATCTGTTGGAGCAACGCGGTGGCCTCCACCACGCCGTCGATCGCCCGGTGGATCTCCGCCTTGCCGTGCTCCTTTTCCTTCATGCCCACCGCGCTTGCCAGAGACTGCCCCACCTTGCTGCGGCCCACCTGCTCCAATGCCTGACGAATCTCCGGCTGAAACAGAATGACCGCCACAATAAAGGCAGACTGGAAAAATGAATGCAGGATCGCGTTCAGCATCATCAAATTCAGCACATTGCTGGAAGACACCCAAAACAGGACTACCAGCAGAAGGATCCCTTTTACCAGCTGCCCCGCCCTGGTTTCCCGTACCAGCTTGATCACGCCATACAACAGGACTGTGACGATCAGAACATCGACCGCGTCCTTCAGCGTGAACTGCCGGGCCACATTCAGGATCGTCTGGCCTGTTCGAGACAGGGAGTTCATCAATGCGTCCATCGCGATCCTTCCTTTCTTTTCAAATTCCATAACGGCGTCCGCCATTCAGGGAAGGGGGCACCCGCTTTTTAGGCAACACCGCACAAAGATTGTGCGCAAGTTGTGCAGTCAGATTTTTCGTCAGAGTGCATAGATTGAGCGCAGTCAATCTCGTGATTGACAAGCGAACGCTGTGCGCTATGGCGGAAAATCTGCAAGCAAATTGTGTGCAAAGGCCTCAAGCCGGTCTTTGTGCGGTGTTGTTTTTATTTATTCTAACACAAAAAAAGCGCAAATAAAAGGGGTTTTGCGATTTCTCTGAAAGTTTTCCCGTTTCTTGGAACCTGTATTCATAACCGAAAATGCCGGATGAACGAGAATTTTTCGTGTTGCTTTAGGGCTTGTTTGAAAAAACGCAAACGCCGTCTTTTGCCCAAAGCGGACGGATTTCTGCGTTGGAAATCCCAGACGGGCATCAGCCCGTCTTGTGGTCCTCCGCCTTGAAACCGTCTCGCCTTGTACAAAAATCCGGCATTTTCTCTATTTCAAACAACCCCTGGGCAAATTTGGGCAGGCATACTGTCCGTATGGCAAGCAAATTTAACGACGAGCAGCGCGAAAAAGTCCGCTCAGACGGCGTTTGCAGGTTGTGAATACAGGTTCTTATTTTTGGCAGATCTGCCTTACTCTGGAAGCCAGCATCTCCATTTCCTCCCTGCGGGTGAATATGGAGGGAGACACCCGAACCGTGCCTGTTTCCGTTCCCATTTTGTCATGGGCAAGGGGCGCGCAGTGCAGCCCGCAGCGCACGGCGATCCCGGCCCCTGCCAGCGCCCCGCCTACAGCCTCGCTGGGCATTCCCTCTACGGTAAAGGAAAGCACAGGCAGATACCAGGGCAGGCTTGGCGCCTCTGTATACAGCTTTACCCTGGAAATCCTGGAAAGTCTGCCGTAAAGCAGGCGGATCTTCTGCATTTCCTCCTGCCAGATCCGTTTTGGCCCCTTCTTTTTCACAAATTCCATACCGGCCCGCAGGCCCAGGATCCCCGGTACGTTCAAAGTGCCGCTTTCATACCGCTCCGGCGGATCGTCCGGCTGGAGCATACTGCGGGACTGAGTACCGGTCCCTCCCTCGATCAGCGTGGCAAGCTGATCCTGAGGATCCCGGAAGATCAGCATACCGGTACCCATGGGGCCGTACAGCCCCTTATGGCCCGCGCAGCACAAATAGTCGATGCCGCTGTCCGTCAGGTTAATGGGAACCAGGCCCGCGCTTTGAGCGCAGTCTACACAGATCTTTGCGCCATACTGATGACACAGGGCGGCGATGCGCTCCACCGGGACCCGAATGCCAAATACATTGGAGGCCTGAGTACACACCACCAGCTTCGTATTGGGCCCCATGGCCTGCCGGAAGGCTTCCATGGTGGCATCGCTGTCGGCGGGAGTCACTTTAGCCACGGTATAGGTCACGCCCCGCTTTGTCAATTCGGAAAGCGGGCGCATGACGGCATTGTGCTCCAGATCGGAAACCACCACATGGTCGCCGCTTTTGAGAAACCCCTTCAGCACCTGATTGAGCGCCTGGGTGCAGCTGGGTTGAAATACCACGCATTCCGGGCCCGCCGCTCCGAAGAGCTGAGCCGCGCACTGGCGGCATTCGTAAATGGCCCGCGTTGTCCGCATGCTCATTTCATAACCGCTTCGCCCGGGGTTAGCCCCCAGCTCGCGAAAGGATCTCAGCATGGCCTCCCGCACGCCAACTGGTTTTGGATAGGTGGTAGCGCTGTTATCCAGGTAGATCATTCCGCATCATCCTGTTCCAGCCTGCCCAGTATTCTGATTTTGTTTTCCCGCAGGATCCGCTCCGCGGCGTCCGCCCCCTGGGGGACGTATACACCGTAGCCGCAGCCTGTTTCCGCTGTTCGGGGGATCCGCTCTACATACCCCCGTATTCCGTGCCGGGTCAAAAGCTCCCTGGCCTTCATGGCATAGGTCACAGAACTCACCATGATCAAGGGCTTGCCCATAAAAATCACCTCGTTATCTTATCTGCGAAAAATTTCACAAGGCCTTCCCCAAAAGGGGTATGGCTTATCCCATTTTATGCGCAAGACAAGGTTAGGTGATTCTAGACGCTAGATGCTAGATACTGGATAAGGGATTAAGGGCTTTAAGGCCGAGTGTTCAACAGGGCTGTGGCGGAGGCGGCCATGCCTTCTCCGGCTCCGGTAAAGCCCAGGCCTTCCTCCGTGGTGGCCTTTACACTGATTTGATCTACCTCCACACCGCAGGCCCTGGCCAGGTTTTCCCGCATTTTTTCAATATAAGGGGCTATTTTCGGGCGCTGGGCGATCAGGGTGCAGTCCAGATTTCCGATGGCATATCCTTTTTCAGAGAGGAGCTTACACACCTCGCTTAAAAGCTTCAGGCTGTCCGCGCCCTCATAGCGCGGGTCGGTATCGGGGAACAGCTTGCCGATATCTCCCAAAGCCGCCGCGCCCAGCAGGGCGTCCGCCGCCGCATGGGTCAGCACATCGGCGTCCGAATGGCCCAAAAGACCTTTTTCAAAGGGAATTTCCACCCCGCCCAAAATCAGTTTTCTGCCCTCTGTCAGACGATGCACATCATAACCGTATCCGATCCGCATGGTATTCCTCCCCATTCCGTTTTCTCCCGCAAGCGCCCGGAGAACCGGCAGATCCTCCGGGGTGGTGAGCTTGATATTCCGGTAGTCTCCCTCGGTCAGCTTCACCCTTCCTCCGGCGGCCTCAATGAGCTGGCAATCGTCCGTATAGCTTTTCCCCTGCTCCTCAGCCCGGCTCAGGGCATACAGATACAGCTCCTTCTGAAAAGCCTGAGGGGTCTGTATGACAAAAAGCTTTTCCCGTGGCGGCGTTTCCTCTACAAAAACTTCCCCCAACTTACAGGTGTCCTTGGAACGCACCGCCGCCGTGGCGGCCCCGTGCTCCAACGCGTCCGCACAGACCCGGTGAGCCAGCTCCGGCGTTACCAGGGGCCGGGCGCCATCGTGAATCAACAGGTACTCCCATTGGGGCCCCAAAGCTTCCACACCCCGGCGAACCGATTCCTGCCGGTCTTTTCCTCCCTCCACAAAGGTGACCGGCAAAGGGAGCCCTTCTGCCGCCTGCTCCATAGCCGGAAGATCCTCAGGCCTGCACACCACCACCAGCTGCCCGATGTCCTCACAGGCGGAAAGAGCGCGAAGCGACCAGCGCAGCACAGGCATTCCGCCCAGTTCCAGCAGCACCTTGGAGCGTTCTCCCCCCATGCGACTGGAGCTTCCCGCCGCCACGATCACCGCGCCGAATTGCTTTTCCATGCTTCACGCTCTCCTTTTACAAAAATATTTGCGATTATTTTAGCACGATTCTCCCCTTTTTTCCATAGCCGCTTTTAAGAGCCTATCCCAAAATAATCGATAGCTTCACTTGACAAGGGTAAACACACCTCATGGGGACTCAAAGGGCGCGCTGGCGGCGTTTGAGTCCTTGCCAAGTACAGCCCGCCTGCAAAAACCGCCTTGTCTGGCTGAAAATCTGACGGCGCTATCTGCGCATGTCTTATTTCGAGACAGGCTCTAAGAAATCACAGGACAGCACAAAAAAGGCCTGCTGCGAAATATCACATTTCACAACAGGCCCTATCCTTCTCAGCTTGCCGGGAAAACACAAAGAAATTCCGGCTGTATGAGCTTCAACCTTCAAAAGCAGGCAATGCGCATTATTTCAGCTTGAGAAAACATGGAAGCTATCTCCTCCCCGGCGGAACACTGCCTTTAAAGACAGCCATCAACCGACTGAGCCCTATCATACGGCTTTCCCCGTTTTTCCCGCGGCCTAAAACCAGCCACAAAAGAAAACCCGCACCCCCTATGAGCAGAATAAATTTGATTCCACCCAAAATCCAAGGCCACGCCGCTGTGAAAAAATCGCCCACAGGAAAGCCCCCTTTTTGAAATGATCTTTGCCGCCGAAGTTCCTGACGAACAGATAAATAAATCGAAACAATTTTAGTATTTTTCAAAATAAATATTTTATTAAGAATACAACAAGTTTTCATGCAAGTCAAGTACAAAACAAAAGTTTTTGCATACAGAATAACTTAAAGATCCTCCGGACAGGCTATCAAAAAAGGAGGCTTTTTATGGAATTCCTGCAAATACTGGGCACCACCCTGCTTTCCCTGGTGATCCTGTTTATTTTGACGAAGCTCATGGGCAACAAGCAGATCTCACAACTGACCATGTTCGATTACATTACCGGCATCACCATCGGCTCAATCGCGGCGGAGCTTGCCACAGAGCTGGAAAACCCCGTTCGGCCTACAGAAGCCATGATCATTTACGGCCTGACGGCGGTGCTGATTTCCTTTTGCTCCTCCAAATCCAACCGCCTGCGGGGCTTTTTAGGCGGAAAACCCATTATCCTGCTGCAAAACGGTGTTCTGGACAGGAAAAAGCTGAAAAAAGCAAAGCTGGATATCAACGAATTTCTGACCATGGCCCGGCTGGCGGGCTTCTTTGACCTGAGTCAGGTACAGACCGCGGTATTTGAGCAGAACGGCAACGTCAGCTTTCTGCCGAAGGCGCAGTACCGCCCGGCCAACCCCAACGACATGAAGCTGCCCGTGCAGGCGGAGGAGCTGCTGCTGAATGTGATCGTGGACGGCAACGTGATGGAACGGGAGCTCACCATGGCAGGCAAGGACCCCCAATGGCTGCGGGAACAGCTGAAGCGGCAGAATTTTGACAGCCCGAAGGAAGTATTTCTCGCCACAGTGGATCAAAACGACACGCTTACCTGCTTCCCGAACAAATAAATTTTGCAAAACGTGATCGGCTGCCGGACAGGTGTCAGCTGCGGGCGGCAGTTGTTGAGAAGGGCGGAAGCGCAATGAAAAATGAGCAATGAAGGGCAAGGACACAGGCGCTTCAGGTTATCCACTCACCTCCCTCCTGTCATTCTGAACGAAGTGAAGAATCTCGTCTTTCGGCTCTTTACTCAGGAATGAAAGGCGAGATTCTTTGTCACTTTGTTCCTCAGAATGACAGTTGGAAACTGTGTGTTAAACTACAATTTACCGGACGCTGCTTGCAACGCTTGGGCCCTTGCCCTTCATTGCTCACTGCTAATTGCTCATTGTATCTAAGCCCTTTCTAACAACTGACCACTCACAGCTAACTACTGAAAAATGGTCTGCTGCAAAACGGTTCGTTTTGCAGCAGACCATTTTTTATTAGGACGCAGGGAAAAGGCTCTCCTGGCGGCTGTCCCACTCTTCGCCGCCTTCTTCCTTAGGCTGGCTGGGTTCCGGCAGCTTGTAAGCCTCTCTGTAGGCATCGAAGGCCTGGGTGAATTCCTGCCCGCCTCCGGTTTTGACTTCATTCAGATAGCCGTGGGTATCCATGACGGAATCCTTGATCTGGATCACTGTTACGGCAATATTGGAGCAGTGGTCGGAAACACGTTCGTAATTCGTCAGCAGGTCGGTAAGGACAAAGCCCAGCTCAATGGTACAGCGGCCTTCCTGCAGCCGCCGGATATGCCTGCTTTTCAGCTCCAGCTTCAGATCGTCTATTACCTGCTCCAGGGGCTCCACCTTGCCTGCTAAAGCGTTATCCTCCTTTTCAAAGGCCTCTACCGTAAGGCTGAGGATATCCACGATTGCCCTGGTGATCACTACCAGCTCCTGCTGAGCCGTTTCGGAGAACCGCAGCTTTTTATCATCGATCTCCTGAGCCACCCGGAGAATATTCACGGCATGGTCGCCGATGCGTTCAAAATCACCGATGGCGTGCAGAAGCTCCGCCACCTCGTTGCTGTCTGAGCGGGAAAGGTTTTTGCTGCTGAGCTTTACCAGGTAGGTGCCCAGCTTGTCCTCGTACAGGTCGATCTCATTTTCCATTTCCGTAACGGATTCCGCGATCTTCGCGTCAAAGGCGTCTACCAGGCCAATGGCCGCCAGCATGGAATCTCTGGCGGTTTTTGCCATACGCACCGCCAGGTTCCGGCACTCCACAATGGCAAAGGCCGGGGAAAGCAGCAGGCGCTCGTCCAAAAGCTCTTCTTTCGTGCTCTTTTCCCGAATGGTGAGCTTTGCCAGCTTTTCCAGCTGCTTGGAGAAGGGCAGCAGGATAAAGGTATTGATCACATTGAACAGCGTATGTACCACGGCGATCCCCAGCGTGCCGATGGGAGAATCTACAAATTCAAAACGGAACACTGCGTTCAGCAGATAAAACACGGAAAGGCAGATCGCCGTGCCAAGCACCTTGAAGTAAATGCTGACCGCCACCACACGCTTGGCGTTTTTGTTGGCCCCAATGCTGGAAAGCAGCCCGGTCACACAGGTGCCGATATTCAGGCCCGTAATGATGGGGATCGCCATGCCGTAGGTGATGCTCCCCGTCATGGAAAGGGACTGCAAAATACCCACGGAAGCGGCGGAGCTTTGGATCACACCGGTGACAATGGTACCAAGCAGAATTCCCATCAGAGGGTTCTTGAACATAATGAGGATATCCTGGAAAAAGGGCATATCCGCCAGCGGACTGACCGACGCGCTCATAAAGGTCATGCCCGTCATCAAAACGGAAAAGCCCAGCAGGATCGTACCGATATCCCGCTTCTTCCCTTCCTTGTGAGCCATCACCAGGAAAATACCGAGTAAGGCAACCAGAGGAGAAAAGGATTCCGGCTTCAGCATGCGCAGCAGGAAGCTTTCGCTTTGAATGCCGGTGGCGCTTAAGATCCATGCCGTCAGTGTGGTGCCGATGCTGGAGCCCATGATCACGCCCACCGTTTGGCTAAGCTCCATGATGCCGGAGTTCACTAAGCCCACCAGCATGACCGTCATGGCGGAGGAGGACTGAATGGCAATGGTGATCACCGCCCCCAGAGCAAGGCTTTTGAACTTATTGGAGGTCATGGATTTCAGCACATGCTCCAGCTTGCCGCCCACCATTTTTTCCAGGCCCGTGGACATGACGTTCATACCATACAAAAAGAACGCCAGCCCGCCTAACAGCGTAAAAAGGGAAAAGATATCCATACCGATTTGTCTCCTGAGTTTGAGCAGCCGCCGAAGCAAGCCGCCCTTTTCAAAATTCTTTCCGTTTCTTCTCTGTTTTTAGACAAAATTATATTACCATAGAACCCATACAAAGTTCAATGGATATTTTCAAAAAAAGGAAGGAGTTTTCAAGAAGAAAAAAGGACGTTTTTTAAAGCACGAAAAACAGGACAGTAAAAAAAGAACTGCCATAAAGTGATAGCGGCCGCGGCAGTTCTCAAGCTCCGCATATGCATGCTTTCCGAAGCAGGATCACCTCAATCTTTTTTTGGGGCCTGCCTTAACAGTGGAAAACTGCCGAACTCTGCTCAGACTTTGGCGGCATAAATTTCCCGATTTGCTCCCGATAGATATCCTGCGCCATTTGGAAGGTGCCGATCAAATACCCGGGTTGATGAGGATATTCCCGCAGCCCGCGATAGTAAAACAGCTTATCACGATCAAGGATTACAAAAGGTATCAGGTCATTTTTCAAGCATTCCCGAAACAGGATCATTCTTCCCACCCTGCCGTTGCCGTCCTGAAAGGGATGGATCGCTTCAAATTGATAGTGGAACTCCGCCAGCTCCTCCAGCGTATGCGCCGCTTTTCGGTGATACCGCCCCAGCAGCGCCTTCATACGTATGGGCGTCTGCTTCGGTGTGGCGGTTTTGATTTCCCCCACGGCGTTGGCCACAGTCTTATAGTCTCCCACTTGAAACCAGGGCAAGGCGGAATCTGTGGTGCCGGTTTTTAACACGCGATGATATTCCTTGATTAATTCTTCTGTCAGCGGTTCTTCCGCATGATCCAGCATTCTGTCAAACAAGCGAAAATGGTTGAGAGTTTCCACCACGTCATCAGCACGAATAGGCTGTTCCCCTTCCGGGAAAAAAGAACTCGTCTCATAAATGTAACGGGTTTGCTCTTCTGTGAGGCGGGTTCCCTCCATATGATTACTGTTATAGGCAAATTGAATCTGCGTCAGGTGATACAGTCCGCCCTTGTATTTCGCTTCCCGTTCCGCACGCAGCAATTCCAACAGCGTCACAGAAGCACTCCCTTTCTGCTGAAAGCTTTTTCGCAATTTGTCTTCTTTATATATTATAGGCTGGCACTGTCAAAAAGTCAAAGCAAGCCACAGCTTTTCCAATTCTTATATTTCTCTTACACCGAAGGCCCATCTATTGCTTTCCGGGGGCGGTTCCTGTATGATGAATGCGTAAACCACCTGTGGACGGGGAATTCGAACCTGCGGGAACCGTCCCGCAAAGCCCCGCGGGGGAAAAAGGAGAACCATGAAAATGGAACAGACAGAAAAGAAGAACACTCAAAAAAGGCCCGCAAAGAAGGGCGGCTGGAAGGGCCATCTATGGGCCGTACTGCTGACGCTTCTTGCCTTTGCCGTATATGACTATGTAGAGCTGCCCGCCTATAATATTCAGTCCGGGGAAACCTGGTTTACGGTGTGCGGGGTGCTTGCCCTGTTCGGCGTGCTGGAGCTGATTTTCCATTCCGGCCTGCGGCTGGAGGCAACAAACGAGCCCAGTAAAATGATTTTCGGCTCTTCCCAGGGCGGCTTCACCCTGAAACACACAGGCCCCAAAAGGACTTTGGGAAAATACTGTGTATTTGCGGCCGTGGCCATCGCCGCCGTGGGACTGCTTTGCTCCTTTGCCTCCTCTACCGTGTTTCATGCCAAGAGCTATGCGGCCATTGCGGGACCCATTGAAAGCCGGGATTTCATTGCCGATACCCCCGCCTCTGAAACCATTTCGGATATCGCCCTGATGGATTCAGGCAGCGCCCAGATCATCGGCGCCAGGGCCCTGGGTTCCCTAAACGAGCTGGTCAGCCAGTTCGAGATCAATTCCCAGTACACCCAAATCAACCTGAACGGCAGGCCCATGAAGGTCTCTCCCCTGGAGTACGCCGATTTCTTCCGCTGGTGGAATAACCGCTCTTCGGGAATTCCCGGCTACATCGCTGTAGATCCCGTAAAAAACACCAGCGAGTATGTGAAGCTGAAGGAGCCCATGCGGTATGCGGAATCCGCCTATTTTGACAAGGATCTCCGCCGTCATCTGCGTTTTTCTTACCGCACCGCCATTTTCGGAAATTCCTATTTTGAGATCGGCGAGGACGGCGCCCCCTACTACGTGACAGCCGTACTGAAAAAAGATGTTTTTCTCTTCGGCGGCACCGACGTCAAGGGCGCTGTGATTTTGAACGCCTGCACCGGCGAGACCCAGTATTACGATGTGGCCGATATCCCCTCCTGGGTGGATATCGTGTACGACGGCGATATGCTTGCCCAGCGGTACGACTGGTACGGCGAGCTTTCCGGCGGCTATTTCAACTCTCTCTTCGCCAAAAAGGACTGCAAGCACGTGACCGACGATTACGGCTACAAAATGTTTGACGACGATGTGTGGGTGTTCACCGGCGTGACCAGCGTTGCCTCCGACCAGTCCAACATCGGCTTTGTCCTGATGAATTCCCGCACGGCGGAGATCCGCTACTACCCCATTCCCGGCGCGGAGGAATACTCCGTGATGCGCTCCGCCGAGGGCGAGGTGCAGAACCTGGGTTATACCGCCTCCTTCCCCTCGGTGATCAATGTGGAGGGTCAGCCCACCTATATCATGGTGCTGAAGGACAAGGGCAGTCTGGTAAAGCAGTACGCCCTGATCCATGTGGAGCGCTATAACATTGTGGTGACCGCCACCACCCAGCGGGAGGTCATGGCAAAATACAAAAACGCCCTGCTGGAAAACGGTATGATCTCCGGCGTGTCCACCCCGGCGGAAAACCCGGACGCTGTTACCGTAACGGTAAAGGATATCAAATACCTGGTGCAGGACGGCAATTCTTTCGCCTACCTGATCACAAGCAGGGACGAGATTTATAAGATAGACTGCGCCGCCTTTGAAACCGTAGTGTTGACAGAGCCCGGCGACCGGGTACGGCTCTCGGCTGTGGAAGAAGAAACCGGGGTAAACACGGTGTTGACCTTTGAGCTATTGTAAAACCAAGCTGCTTTAGAAAAGCCGTTTATCTTACAGTTTCATAGAAAGTTCTTGTTTTACCAAGGCTGCAAGCGTTTCAAAAAAGCAAACAGGTATTTTGAGTTGTAATACAGCTTAAAATGCCTGTTTGTTTTTCTTTAACATATCCCTTAATGAGAAGCTTTTTATTGACTATATTCAATATTTAATTTATAATGTAATATAATTAAGTACTTGGCTTTACGCTTAACAAGCTGAAAAGGCCACCTATTCATGAAGGAAGGAAGGGAGGAAGGGAGAAAATGAAAAAGTCTAAACGGTTCGTTTCTTTTCTGCTGGCTGCTCTGCTGCTTTTGATTTCACCGCCTTCTGTTTTTGCTGCAGGAGATCATATCGCGCCGGAAACACCTCCGGAAAAAGAAGCGTTAATTGCTCAGGCGGAGGAGCTTTTACAGTGTGAAAACGGGGAATTTCCGGAGGAGCTCTGTCTGGAAGAATTCTGCGGCGCATTGGCGGAAATTGATCCCGAGCTTGTGGAAAGAGTCTATCAGCACATCGAGGCTGTCGCTTATCCTGCCGAGATAGAGGAGGCGCCGCCCGCAAATTACGCGCTTACCTCAGAGGAACCTCATCGCCACGGGGTATATGTCCGTGACGGTGATGGAGGATATTATATTTATAACGATTCTCCACCGCAGGAGGAAACTCTTCCGGAGGAGCCCTCGAAGGAAGATACTGAAGGAATAGAACCTTACAGTGTTGCCGATTATAACCTTGTTACAAATCCACAGAACAATCGGCTGACTAGCACAGTTTGCAAGGTAATTTCTAAACGTGGGAGATTTATTTTACACAGTTCTGGTTTTTTTGTGAGCAGTATTGTAGTGGCGACCGCAGCACATGCGCTTTATAGAAATAAGTGGGATTTGGGTGATAGCGGTTGGGCCGATGAGGTCTATATTTACCAAGCCTATATCCCTGGAAACAATACTCCCTATGCGCGTGTTTATGCTGATAATACCCAAATGCGTGTAGGTGCTTCTTGGAAAGGTAATTACCGCAACGATGATGACTGGGGTGTATTTGTAGTCAAAAAAGCAATGCAAGGAAGTTATTCTTATCTTCCCAAAAAACAAATCAGTGCAAAGACTTATACCGGAAAAGCGATTACAACCTATGGATATCCATTGATGGAGGATTTGGTTGAGCATCCTATGTTTGCCACGAAGGGAAAAACAATTGCTCCTCGCAGCCAATTTGGCACATACCGCGTTTTGTTTTCTACCGGAACCGCCGGAGACAGTGTTCCTGAATTTACAGGAATAAGTGGTGGCCCGGTGGTAGACAGCAACGGATATGTGACAGGGATTCACATTGCCTACACAACTGACAACCCAAGAGCATTTTTAGCTGTTGCCTTTGACAGCGATCTATACAAAGCTCTAAAAGCATATGAATAATAGGTAACCTCTAAAAACTCATTGTTCCGATGAAATGATTTAGAAAAATCGGCCTTTTACAGGCTTTACAAGTGCATTTTTCTGAGTTTTTAGAGACTCCCAATAAAAATTTCAGGAGTAATTTTGATGAATTGTATAAAAAAATCTTTTTCCCTATTTTCATTGCTGATTTTTTTGTTTTTGTGTGGGGGATGCAGTATTTCTTCTGATACGAACGCTTCTTCAAAATCAATGGCATTTTCTGCCGCGCCCTATTCCGATATGGAAAATCCTTCCTCAGATAATGGAAAAAGCTCCATGGAAAGCTTATCTGGATCCTTCGACGATTTTGAAGCTCCTACCTACTACTTATATCAGGGCGGTGGATTCCTTGTAGCAGATGATCAGCTGGTACAAAACACAGAGAAAGGGATTTTGCTTCCCGATGGACGGCTGGTAACCAAAGAGGGAGTTTTGCTTCCTGACGGCACTCTGCTTTCCGATGAGGATCTCACATTTTACCGTTACGGCCCAAACAAACAGGCAACTGTTCTCACACTTTCAGACGGTACCCAAATCATTGATAATTTCGGCGGCGAACAAGCATATCCTCCTGTCCCGACCTCGCCCCCGTCCTCTTCCGATCCGAATTTGTAGAGTCTTTCCTTCCGATGCCTGTAAAGATTTGAACAACTCTGCTAAAGTGGAGTGATTTCATGAACCAAATAAAGAAATTTTTCTTTTTTCCATTATGGCTTTACCTGCTGTTCTGCGTCGGGTGTACTGCCGGTGAGGAAAGCTCTCCCTTAAACGCTTCTTCCGGCCCGGCGGCTTTCTCTGCTCCCGCAAGCTCTTTTGCCAGCGAACCGGAGAACTCATCGGAGGCTTCCGCTCTAACTGAAGCTCCTACCTATTATTTTGATGAAGCTCACGGGGAAAGCCTTTTGGCAAAGATCACGGAGGAAGGAACTCTGCTGCCTGACGGACGGTTAATTACCTCTGAGGGGGTCGTGACGCCCGACGGGAAAGTGTTTTACGCGGAGCAGGCGCCGTTCCCGTATGTTCAGGAGAATCGAACGGTTCCGGAAACAGTGCAGACCCTTCCCGACGGCACCAGGATCGTGGCGACTACCTATTATTTCAACAACGATCTCTGCGACTGCCCTGTGGCGAAGATGGTGAAAGGTGAAGATCCGATCCTCACCACTGGCACCTTTTACGACATTTTGCTTCCCGATGGAAGGCGCATAACCGGCCGGGGCGTGCTGCTGCCTGACGGTGCTACGGTCTATCAGCCTTATGCTCCATTTTACTTCAATTATGTAAACTATCCGGAACCGGAGGCGGCAATGACCCTTCCGGACGGCACGCGGATCATAGCGAAGGAATACTATTATGGCGGGCCTTATGAGGAGGAAAGCGTTCTGATCCACCGGTCTGAAAAGGACGAAAACGCCCTGCAACTTCCCGACGGCAGAATAGCAGGCAAAAACGGCGTTTTTCTGCCGGATGGAACCAAGCAGTATTCTTTTGAAGAAATCATTCCTCCCCATTTTGAAGCTCCAAACGGTTACCTGGTAATGATGATGTTTCCTGATGGCACGCGGCTTATCAATCCCTATGGCGGTGAAACAGCTGCCGCTTCTCCGGGGCCTTGACCGATCCGCGGTGCATTTGCGCCGGCAGAATTTTTCGCTGAATTGACAGGCAGGCCCCCAAGCGAACGCTTGGGGGCCTGTGAGCGTGTCGAAAAAACTTTTCGCCACGCTCAAACTTCTTGAGGAAATTAAAGATTCCCTCAAGAAGTTCTGATTGAAACGCGAGAGAGGGACCCTGATGGTCCCCTCTCACACTCTTCCCCCTTCCGTTTCTTACGGTTAGAGAGTTTATCGACAGCCCGGCAGACCCCCGAGCATCCGCTCGGGGGCCTGTTATTTTATGCTACGCTTACTTTCTGCCGATCAGTCGCTTTTTGAAGGCACGGAATTTTTCTCCATACCGGGTGGTGTAGAGAACGCCCACCAGCAGCCCGCCAAATACAAGGCCCAGCATGGCATCGGATAGATCGGCGTAAAAGGGGGTTGCCGTCAGCTCCCACAGGTCCAGCACCATGTAGACCAAAAAAGCGGCAAGGGCCGCCAGCAGCAGCCATTTCAGCCTTCTGAACAGGGCAAGCTTTTCCTCGTTGCTGTAGTCTGCCACCTGCAATACGGTTTCCTTTGTTTTTTTATCCATTTCTTCTGTTCTCCTTTCTCCGGTTAAAAGCTCTTCCAGATCGGTTTCAAAATACTCTGAGATCTGGATCAACAGATCCAGGTCCGGCAGATTGTTCCCGTTTTCCCACCGGGAAACGCTTCGGTTGGACACGCCCAGGATCTGCGCCAGCTGCTCCTGGGTCACGCCCCGCTCCTTGCGCAGCTCCTTTAAGAAGCCGCCGATTTTTTGCTGGTCCACAGCTTTTCATCTCCTTTCGTTTTGCTCAGCATAGCACGCTTCATCGAAAAATCACAGGACACAGCGCGGGAATTTCCGAAATTCCCGGTTTTCGAGAGCCGGGTCTTGAAAAAAACACGGAAAAAGCATAGAATGCACTTACAGCTTATAAAGAGAGAGGTGCGCCGTCATGTTTTCCAACGCAGACCGGCAAAGACTGGACTATTTGGCCCACCAGCAGGTGGAAATTGCTCACAGTAAGAAAATGCAAAAGCTTCTGAAGGCCTGGGAAAAGCACGGGCGCTTTGACCCGGACAGCCGCCCCATGGTCACCATGGAGCTATGGACCTTCCGGGAGGATATCCTTCCCCCGCTGCTGGAATGTACCGGGGAAGAAGCCCGAAAATGGGAAGAGCGCTTCCTGATGAATATCGTCAACCACACCTTATTTGACGACGATATCTTCCCTTAACAAGAGCATACATAAGCACAACAAACTAAATGGGCTGTCAACCTTACACAAAACACCGCTTCCGCTAAAAAACGGAGCGGTGTTTTTGTATGGCTTCTGGTCACCGTGACCAGAAGCACCCCGCCTATTTTCCCCGTTCCGTCCACGGAGGCTCTGCTGGATTATCCCCCGTCGCCGCGCCACCCATAGCACAGCCGGGGCAGCCTGTCAAGGGCAAAGCCGCCGCTACGCGGCGGTGCTCCGCACCCTTGACAGGCTGCCCCAGTTGTGCTACCTCCCAAGGCGCGACGGGGGATATATCCTCCAGAGCCGCCCCCTTTCCCTGGATAGGGAAAGGGCGGGGGGATAGAGTCGAACCGCTTCCCCCTCAAACCGCTGTCTTTCCACGGCTGATATGTGGACAATTAGCAATTTCAAAGCTTTGCCCCGCAAGGGTTTCCGGCCCTGGTTTCATAGGAGCTGGTATAGTATCATTCCCCAGGCCCGATTTATCGGAATACTGTCAACATTTGAATTTATGGGAGGTATCTATGAGTAGCAAAAAATCAGTGGCTTACGGCTCCGAAAGTCAGTCAACAGTCAGGGAAATCAATTTTCAAGGATATGAGAAATAACCGAGGGATCAAGCAGGCAGTTAAACATAATTTGGGAAAGGGGACGTTTAGAATTAGAAGCGGTTTTGAATTGCTTAATCAAGCTCAAAGCAAACTTTCTGAGCATATTCAGGTTCTGTTGGATGGTACGATTTACGATACGACAGAAGTCTTCCGAAAAATGGACATCAAGAATCCAGTGCATGGATTCCACGGCCCATTCCATCCGGGCATGATGAAGCAGCTCCAGGGCGGTAAGATCGCGGCTGGAGATATAGTAATGCCATTCTTCGGTTTTAGCCCCTTTTCTCTCGAATTCTGTCTTGATTGCGCCGATACAGCATAGATTCTTCCACTTTTCTTTCCCCAAAAGCCAGCCCACATCTGTTGTGGTATATGCAGTCCGCCTTTCAATCCGATCCCGGCTCTTTTCTGTGACGGATTTGCGATCCATCGTTTTTCTCAGGCTCTCATCCTGAACATATTCCCTGATCTCCCTTTCCAAAACAGGCTGGTTCCCTTTTGCGTCCAGCAGATAATCGCCCTTGCCCCGGACGATTGTTTCTGCCGTTTCTCTTTGGCAGTTCAGCGCATCCGCCACCACCATGCATTCCTGAATGTCCAATTCACCGATCAGCTGCTGGACCGCTGGGATCTCATTGCTTTTCCCTTCCACGCTTTTGGATGCAAAAGTGATTCCCAATTCTGATATCTGGGCGCTGATGATGTGCAGAGGGCTGTCATAGCTCTCCATTTTGCAGGTTGAGCGTACCGTTTTCCCATCTAAAGATATGGTGAGTCCCTTTCGCTCCTTTGGCAGTATGCTTTCCGCCCATTTCATCAGGCACTTGTTCAGCGATTCCGGTTTTATCAGTTTTAACAGACTAAGCAGCCAATAATAGCACGGAATGTGCTCAATTCCGAATTCTTCCTTCAAAAATTCGCTGACTTTGTCACTCTCCGCCCACTGGTGTATTTGGCTTATATTCCGCAGTCCGCACATACTTCCCAGAACCACTATACTAATCGCTTCCGGAATACTGCAAAAATATCCGCTGTATTCCCGGCTCGCTTCTACTTCCTCGAAATATTCGACTATTTGCTGCTTTCCCATCCCTCTAGTATAGCTCCTTTTTATCCCTTTTGCAAAAATTGATTTCCGTGGTCAACAGTAGTTGCAGGAAAGAAACGTATTCGGAGTACATCGGTTTGTGTCTGGCTGTCCCAGGATGAACAGGCAAAAATCCGGGAACGTATGGCAGATGTGGGCATCCGCAACCTTTCGGCCTATATGCGGAAAATGGCTCTTAACGGCTATGTACTTCATGTTGACCTCGCTCCTGTCAAAGAAATCGTCTCTCTGCAAAGGCGGTGCGCAAATAATCTCAATCAGATTGCTGTCCGGGCAAATACCCAAGGAGGAGTTTACCCCAATGAAATCAAGGCTCTGCAAAAAGATTATGCGGATTTATGGGAACCGCTCTCTGAACTGCTGGAGAGACTTTCGGAGATAGTGGCGCTGTAAGCGCATAAGGCCCAGGAGCGTCAGCGACGGGGCCGCAGACAGGGGAGCTTCTGGTCACGGTGACCAGAAGCTCCCGGCGGGTTTGGGGGCACCCCAACAAGCATTTTCGCAAGGCGAAAATCGCAAGTGTTATACACTTGCCCTGCTTGCCACTTACGTGCTCCCTTGGAAACTCCCGCAAAATTATGTATGTGGCTATTGACAAAACACCTATCTCCCCCTATAATTAAACTAAGAGTTTAATTATAGGGGGAGATACTATGGGCCGACGAAAAAAGGAGCCAAGAAGTGTACATCGGGAAAACATTGCATCTGTGGCCTCTCAATTATTTGCTGAAAGGGGTATTTCCTCAACGTCTATGGATGACATAGCTAAGGCGGCAGGATATAGCAAAGCAACTCTCTATGTGTACTTTGAAAACAAGGAAGAAATTGTAAGCATATTAGTGTTAGACAGCATGAAAAAACTTTGTTCCTATATTTCTTCTGCTTTACAACATCAAAAGTCAACAAGGGCAAAGTACGACTTGATTTGCAAAGAGTTAGTACGGTATCAGGAAGAATATCCTTTTTATTTTAAGATGACGCTTGAAAAAATCAATATCAATTTTGAAAACCAGGATTTCTTCCCGGAAGAAAAAGAAAGTTATCAGGTAGGAGAAGAAATAAACAAAATGATAAAAGGACTTTTGCTGTCCGGTATTGAAAGCGGTGATCTGCGCCGTGATATGGAACTTATACCAACATCATTTTCATGTTGGGGGATGCTATCGGGACTTATTCTTTTGGCAGCGAATAAAAAGGACTACATCCAAAAGGAAATGGGCTTGTCCCCAAACGAATTTCTTCAACACGGCTTTAACATGATTTATCAATCTATTGCAAATACGGAGGAAACACAGTGAATTCAAAAAAGGTACTTGCTATTTTAGGCAGTCCTCGTGCGGATGGAGTAACTGCCACCATGTTAGACTATTCAATCCGCGAAGCAGAAAAAGCTGGATATATCGTGAGCAAAATCAATTTGTACGAAAAGCAAATATCCTTTTGCACTGGATGCAGAAGGTGTCTGGACTCTGGAATGTGTATTCAAAAAGACGATATGCAAGAAATCGTTCTATTGTTGCACGAAAGTCAAATTGTACTTCTTGCGGCACCTACATATTGGGCTAATGTCCCCGCCCCGGTAAAAAATCTATTTGACCGTTTGCTGGGAACGGCTATGAAAGAAACTGCAACATTTCCAGAACCTCGATTGTCCGGGAAAAAATATATGCTCTTGACCGCCTGCAATACGCCAGCCCCATTTTCGTGGTTATTTGGACAGAGCAGGGGAGCAATACGAAACATGGACGAATTTTTCAAAACCGCTGGGATGAAGTCAATGGGGAAAGTAGTCTGTGCAAATACTGGTAAAGCAAAGAAAGTACCTGAACAGATATGGCGAAAAATAGAGAGGTGTTGGAGATGAAATGCTCTATAAAAAAAGCAACCGTAACCATTATTGCTTTAGCTATTTTGGTAGGAGGCATTTTTCTTGCAATCTATTTGAAGCAAGTGGCCGATTATAAGCACGCTGTAAGTGAAATTTCTATTGAAGAAATCTGCCTTTCGGATATTCCGAATGGGGTCTATATTGGCGAATGCGATGTTAATTTCATCCATGCTAAAGTAGAAGTTACAGTACATGGAGGAGTAATTACAAACATCCGTATTTTAGAACACAAAAATGAGCGGGGCCAAGCTGCGGAAGCAGTTGTTGAGAAAATTATTTCAGAACAGAGGATAGATGTTGATGCCGTAACAGGCGCAACCAATTCCAGTACAGTTTTGAAAAAGGCAGTTGAAAACGCCCTTAAGAACAATTAGCGAAAAGTTAAGGTGGTAAATGTTAATGGAATGGATACTTTGCCCTATATGCGGGAATAAGACCCGCGACAGAATACGAGAAGATACTGTCTTAAGAAATTATCCTCTTTTCTGTCCAAAATGCAAAAAGGAAACTATAATTGACGCAAAGAATTTGAAAATAACAGTTATCAAAGAGCCAGACGCATAGACGCAGGGCCGATAACACGCAGATGAAAAATGCGGTTATCGGCTTTTCTATCGAAAGGTACGGCAGCCGTTAGGAGGTTAATGCTGTGCCTTTCTATTTTATTCCCCCACCTGACTTGTCAAAAAAAGCCCTTTCCCCCTAAAGGGCAGCCCTGGCCGCAACCGCGAAAATTGTAATATCCCGTCGCCCAGACACGTCCGTATAGCCTTGCGCTGTGCGGGCGTTTTTTTATCCCGGCGCTTCTGGTCACCGTGTCCAGAGGCTCGCTGCCGCTCCCCGCCCCTCCATTTCGATCTGTCCCTTTCCGCCAACATCGAAATGGAGGTTACTTATGACAACCATCAAATTAAACCGCTACTATCCCCACCTGACCGAAAATATCACCCTGGAAGTTTCCGACGAAATCGCCGTCGTTCTCTCCACCGGGGGCTGCCAGTGTGACAGCTACAAGCGCCGCAAGCGGGAGCATAACGAGTGTTCCCTGGACGTTGACCCCGGCTTTGAGCCGGATGTGATGTTCCCTCCCCTGACCCCGGAGGAAATCATTCTGGACGAGGAAAACCGTTCCGTCCTCTACGCCGCCCTTGACCGTCTCCCGCCCATCCAGGCCCGGAGAGTGTATGCCCACTACATTCTGGGCAAGAAAAAGTCCGAGATTGCCAGGGCTGAAAATGTGGTGGAAAGCTCTATTTGCAGCAGTATTCGCCGGGGCTTGAAAAATCTCTGTGAAATTTTGAAAAATTTTTACAGGTAGGGAGCAACAAACGGCCCTTTTCCCGCCTGATAGGTAAGGAGGCTTATACACTGAGGACAACTGAATACACAGTATTCCAGGCACAAAACCTGTGTGAATAGCGACGAAAGGCGCGCCGCCAGGACAGCCCGCTCAAGGAGGTGAGAGAAGTGGGCCGAGCGATCAGCGCGAACCTTTGACCTGGCCCTGGCAAGCCGGGCGCGACGACAGCGCGGGGGATAATGAAACTTGCTCACGCCCTCCCATGGACTTGCGGGGGAGCTTCGCAGTATTGCGGAGCTATGACAGCCGGAGCCGCCGGCGGCCTGGGGTGCTCCCCTGTGCCGGGGTGCGTGGCAAATACGGCGCAATTATAGATCGAAATGGAATTATCCTCGCTGGGCTTCTGGTCACCATGACCAGAGGTGGGGCAAGGTTGAAAGACAGCACTTTTCCGGGTGCTGTCTTTCTGCGTTTTCCCACATCCTTGTGCCTTGGGGCTGTCTTTGGTATAATATATTTGTAAAGGGTGACAGCTCCATTTCCCGACAGGAAAGGAGCTATCATGGAAAACCGTATCGACGCTATCTACGCCAGACAGTCCGTAGACCGCAAGGACAGTATCAGCATTGAAAGTCAAATCGAGTTCTGCAAATACGAGTTAAGGGGTGGGAACCACAAGGATTATCAAGATAAGGGCTACTCCGGGAAGAATACGGACAGGCCAAAATTCCAGGAGCTTTTAGCTGACATCAGGCAAGGCTTAATTCGCCGGGTTGTGGTTTACAAGTTGGACCGTATCAGCCGCTCTATTCTGGACTTCGCCACCATGATGGAGTTGTTCCAGGAATACAACGTGGAGTTCGTTTCCTCCACGGAAAAGTTTGATACCTCCACACCAATGGGCCGGGCCATGCTGAATATCTGCATTGTGTTTGCCCAACTGGAGCGCGAGACAATCCAGAAGCGGGTGACCGACGCTTACTATTCCCGGTGTCAAAGGGGCTTCCACATGAGTGGCGCGGCCCCGTTCGGCTTTAAGCTGGAGCCCACCACCATCCAAGGCATACGGACGAAAATGATGATCCCGGACCCTGCCACAGCAAACATCGCCCGGTTGATGTTCGAGATGTACGCCGAACCGTCCATGTCATTCGGAGATATTGCCCGGTACTTTGCTGAAAACAATATCCTGATTTACGGCAAGGAGTTGAAACGGGGCTTTATCTCCCAACTGCTCCGCAATCCGATTTACGCCCAGGCTGACTTGGAACTGTACGAGTTTTTCAAGGGCCAGGGTGCGGTGGTAGTCAATGACGCGGCGGACTTCGCCGGAACAAATGGCTGCTATCTCTACCAGGGCCGGGACGTGCAGGAACGAAAAAACAAGGACCTGCGGGGACAAATCCTTGTGCTGGCCCCCAGCGAGGGCATTGTCCCTGCTGATACCTGGCTGCGGTGCAGGAAAAAGCTGTTAGCAAATATCACGTTCCAGGGCGGGCGCAAGGCTCGGAATACCTGGCTGGCCGGAAAAATCAAGTGTGGGCGGTGCGGGTATGCCCTTATGAGCGTAGGCAATCCGACAGGAACGCAGTATCTTCGCTGCTCCAAGCGTGCCGACAACAAAAGCTGTGAGGGCTGCGGGACGCTTCGGACGGCGGAGTTTGAACAATTCGTCTATGGAGAAATGGTAAAGAAGCTCTCCGAATTTCAAACCCTGACCGCCAAGGCAACGACTGTCAACCCTAAGCTGACCGTTTTGAATGTGGAACTGGCTCAGGTGGAGGACGAAATTGAAAAACTGCTGAATACACTGACCGGGGCTAATGCGGTTCTGCTGTCCTATGCCAACGGTAAAATCGAGGAGCTGGACGCCAACAGGCAACGGCTTATCAAGGAGATTGCGGCGCTGAACGCTGAAACGATCTCCCCGCAAAAGATTGAATTTCTGTCCGCCCATCTGCATAACTGGAACAACATCGACTTTGACGACCGGCGGCGAGTGACTGACATTATTTTGTCCCAGGTTCAGGCCACCAGCGACCGTGTTTCCTTTGAGTGGAAAATCTGAGCACCTTTTATAATCTGCGCCTTATACAACGGCCTGTGTGCCCTTGTTAAGCGTTGCTACCATCGTGACAGACTACATGCCCTTTTCCTGCGGCGGCTATCTGATTCCCTTCGGCCTGCCGGCGCGGGTGGAGCACTCGGAAAAGGAAGGCGGGCTGGGGCACCATTTTGTGGAGCAGCTCACCGATTTGGAGCAGGACTTCCACAAGCTGCAAAAGTCCCAGCTTATTTTACCTCCGAAGGAGGAAACAGACAGGGAAATGGACGAATACAACGAGCTGTTCGGAAAAATCCTTCCGGCAAGGCTCGTGGGTCATTCCCTGTATGCCTGCCCGGTGCAGGATATCATTCATCTGATGAGCATGGAAAACATGTTTTTCGCCATGTATGACTATCCGGAACAGTTCCATAGCATGATGGATCAGCTCACAGACGACTATGTTTCCCTGTTCCGGGCGGAGGAACAGGACGGCTGGCTGCTTTCCACCACCGGCAGCGAGCGGGTAGCTCAGGGCTCTTACTGCTTTACCGACAAGCTGCCCTCGAACCAGGATCATTACCACACCACCGATATCTGGGGCTATATGGACTGCCAGGAAAGCGCGGGGCTTTCCCCCGCCATGTACGGGGAATTCATTTTTCCCTATTACAAAAAAGTGCTGGACTGCTACGGGCGGGTCTCCTATGGCTGCTGCGAAGCGGTGCACGCCATTTGGGACGATTACCTCAGCACCCTTCCCCATTTGGGCAAGGTTTCCATTTCCCCCTGGTGCAATGAGGCATTTATGGGGCAAAGGCTGCGGGGAAAGGAGATCACCTACCTGCGCAAGCCGGACCCCACCCTGATCGGCGTGGGAAGCGTTCTGGACGAGGACGCGGTACGGGCCCATTTCCGGAAAACGGTGGGGGCCGCGGAGGGCTGTACCCTGGAGATCGTCCAGCGGGACGTCTATCAGATCCACAACACCTATGAAAAGGTAAGGCGGTATGTGGAGCTGATCCGGGAGGAATGTGAAGGTCATCGGAAATGAAAGCCCGTGCCGGTATGGGAGCCCTTACCAGTCTAACCAAAAAAAGGAAGCGGTTTTCGGCCTGTGCCGCACCGCTTCCTTTTTTTATATTTTCTTGATCCATTTCCGGCTTTTCAGGCGGAACACACACCAGATGGCTTTGATAAACTGATCGATCTTCAGAAAAATGTAGATCCAGAAGGCAGGCAGCTTCCAGACCAAGCCGGCCAGATAGCCCAGCGGGATAGACGCTACCCACAGGAACAGGATATCCGCCGCCATTAAAAATTTCGTATCTCCTCCACCCCGCAGCACACCCTTGGTAAGAATAGAATTGGCGGCCTGGAAAATGACGATCAGCCCCACCGCCATCATAAGCTGCTCCGCGATCTGCCGGGCCTCCTCCGATACATTTTGGTAGCAGCTGATGACCGGCGTGCTGAGAAGCATGATCGCCCCGCCTGCCAGAACACCGATGACAACGCCCAGCCCCAGAAAGGTAACGCCTTGCCGCTGCGCCTTTTCCGCGTCTCCCTCGCCCAGGGTGTGCCCGGTAATAATGCCGCTGGCATTGCTGATTCCCTGAATGAACACGGTACTCAGCTGCTGCACTACCGTGGTAATGGCGTTGGCGGAAACAAAGGCGGCGCCGATCCGGCCCATGACCATTGCCACGGCGCTGTTGCCAAACGCCAGCAGCGCGTCGCTGACCAGCACTGGAATGCTGATGCGCAGATAATCCTTTACCAGATCTCCGCATTTCAGGAAAAGATGCTTCACCCGGTAGCCGATCCGCCGGTCCCGGAAGAAAAAGTAGCCGCAGATAAAGGCAAATTCAAAAGCGCGGGAAATCAGGGTTCCGAGAGCCGCACCCTCCACCTCCATACGGGGCGCGCCGAATTTTCCGAAAATAAACACATAATTGAAAAAGACATTGATAAAAAACGCCGCGATAGAGCTGATCAGCGGCAGCCGCACCTGCCCTACGCTGCGCAGCACGATCGTACAGGTCAGGGAAAAGCCCAGCAGAAGATAGCAGGGGATCGACCAGCGGAAATAACCGGCTCCCGCCTGAATGATGGCCGCGTCCTCCGTATAGACGCGCATGATGCCATCCGGGGTAATTACCGTGATCAGCGTAAAAAGCATGCCTATGGAAAAGCAAAGCCGCAGCATGATCGTAACCGCTTTGCGCAGGGAGGCCTTATCCTGCATTCCCCAAAACCGGGAGGTCAGCACCGACGCGCCCATTCCCATGCCCATACAGCAGATATGAAAAATATTGATAAACTGGTTGGCCAGGGCGGAAGCGGAAATAGCGGTATCCCCCAAATTTCCCAGCATAATGGTATCCATCATGTTTACGCCGATCGTGATCAGGCTTTGCAGGGAAATCGGCAAGGCAATAGCCGCCACATTTTTATAAAAGCCTCTGTCCCCCAAATAGGGGCAAAGCTTTTCCTTCAGGGTCACAGGCGGTCCCTCCTTTGAAAAGTTGCGTATGCAACTATTATACAGGAGACTTCCGCAATACACAAGCCTTCCCTTGACTTTTCCCGGGCTTTTTCGCTATAATAGGCCAAATATACTAATCCAAGCGAAAGGGGAAGTAGCCTTGAACGTAAAAATTTATGGAACTCCCGGAGAATTTTTGACAGAGAACCAGGCCTTTTTACAGCAGTTTGAAGCGGTCTGCCAGCTGAATCTAGGGAACGCCGCAGCTTACCGAGACGAGCCCTGCCGCCCCGATCTGCTGTTCGGCTGCTGTAAAGAGGATGGGAGAAGCGTGCTGCTGTTCGGCAACACTCTGCCCTACAATCTTTGCCTGAACGCTATTCCCGGAGACCCCGCCGCCCTTTCCGCCGCTGTGCTGCTGGCGGAATATTTACGAAGGGAAGAAATCAAGATCACCGGCGTGAACGCCTCGAAGACGCTGTGCAACGCATTCTTTTCCGCCTACGGCAAGCCCTACCGGGTGCGGGCCGCCATGGATATCATGGTTCTCAAGGAGCTGTGCGAGCCGCCGGTGGTATCGGCCACCGTTCGCAAGGCGGAACTGTCCGAGCTGGGCATCGTGACGGACTGGGCATGCGCGTTTACCAAAGAAGCCCTGCGGGAAGAATCCGTGCCGGAGGAAATGCGGGAAAGGTTCCAAAGTATCATTCAGGACGGCCGATTGTACCTGATGGAAACAAAAGAAAAGGCCCCGGTTTCCATGGCCGCAGTGGTGGGGCGTTCTCTGCCCCACGGGGTGGGGATCAACTGGGTCTATACGCCGCCGGAGTACAGGGGCAAGGGCTACTGCCAAAACACAGTGGCCGCCATCTGCCGGGAAAAGCTGGGAGAAAGGTTTGATTACTGCACCCTGTTTGTGGATAAGGCAAATCCTATCTCCAACCGGGTCTATGAAAAAATTGGATTTCAAGTCATGGAAGACAATTTCGACTGCCGCCTGGAGGAAGCATGAGCGCAGAACAGTTTTTTCATGAAACCATTGCAAATTGGGACGACTGGGGGCGGGTGTACCAGTCTATTCCCGCCTTTACCCCGCTGGTTCAGGAAATCTATTGCCGGGAGAGGCTGCCCTTCGCGCCCTTGCAGAAGCTTACCCCCGGCACAAACGCCGTGTTCCGGGCGGGAAACACCGTGGCAAAGGTGTTCTTTCCCAAAGAAAGCGGACTTGACCCCGCGCCGGATTTTCACAATGAGGCGGCTGTCTGCGGCTGGCTGATGGAACAGGGGATCCCCACGCCCCGCTTACTTGCCCGGGGGCAAATTCGGGACAAATACGATTTCTTTTATCTCATCATGGAATACGCCGAAGGGCAGGAAGCGGGCGATTGGCTGGCCTGCGCTTCCCCCGCGCAGAAGCGCAGGTTTGTCCGGCGGTCGAAGGAAATATTATGTAAACTAAACCGCCCGGCAAACAGTCTGCTCCCTTCCATAGACTTATTGGAACGGGCTCTACAAAATCCCCGCCTTTCCGAGCTGCCTCCCACCCTGGCGGAGGAGCTGCGGGAAAGAGCAGGGAGACTTGACCTTTCCCAAAAGGTTTTGGTGCACGGAGACCTGACCGGAGAAAACCTGCTGGTCACCGGGAAAGAAAAGGTGCTGGTTATCGATTGCGCCGACGCCTGCCTGGCGCCCACCTGGTACGAGCTGGGGCCTATCGCCGTAGAGTTATTTCGGTGCGATCCCTTTCTGCTGCAAGAATTTGCCGGAGCACAGCGAGAACAATTTGTCGATCGGCTGCTGGACAGCATCAGCATTCACGATTTCGGAGCGGGCCTGCTGCTGTCCGCGGCCCAACGGGACGAGCTTCCGCCGTTTTCCAGTCTAAAGGAAGCAAGAGATTTTTTCTTGAAAAAGCTTTTGCGGTGAAACAGCAAATTAGATTCTAGATGCTGGATGCTAGACGAAAGATAAGGGCACAGGCGTTGCGAGCAACGCTTGATAATTGTACGGTAAGTTATAGTTTGGCGAACTAGTTGTTAGTCGTAAGGTAATTAGTTGTTAGAGGAGAGTCCCCTCTCTCTTGTCATTCTGAGGAACGAAGTGACGAAGAATCTCGTCCTTAATCCCCGTATAAAGGGCAAAGGACGAGATCCTTCGCCGCCTTTGGTGACTCAGGATAACAACGAGGGGGCTTTTTCCTTTCCTAACAACTAACTACTCACGACTAACAACTAACATGCCAACTTCCAATTTACCGAATTAAGCCCTTAAATTGCTCATTCCTCATTGCTAATTGCTCATTAAACATTAGTCTAAGCAACCAATAAACTCGTTCAATATTCGATCTCCAGCCAGCGCTTCTCCCGGGCGGAGCGCATGGCGGTTTCGATCACTGCCAGGGTGTTGTGGCCGTCTATAGCGGTGACAATGGGCTCCCTGCCCTCCAGAATAGAGGCGATAAACTCATCGATCACCCCGCTTTTTGTCTGGTTCTGGTTGGTTTGGATCGCGCCCACGCTGTACTTTACCTGTACGCCGTCCCGCATTTCCAGAACGATATCGTCCACATAATCCCCGAAAATCTTCATAACACCCTTGGTTCCGTAAATGGTGCTGCCGTTATCCTCCCCGCCGTAATTGGTCCAGCTGAAATTCATGATGCCCGGCAGACCGTTTTCCATATGGAACATGCACACGGCGTTATCCTCCAGTTCGATCGGCGTGCCGTCCGGCAGCTTTTTATCCAAGGTCATCATATTGGCGAACACGCTTTTGATCTCAGAATCTGTCAGGTAGCGGATCAGGTCTATTTTATGGGCTCCCAGATCGCCCATAACGCCGAAATTTGCCTTGTCCTTGCGGAAAAACCAGGTGGCTGCTCCGGGGTCGGCGCTCCAGGTCTCCGGCCCTGCATGCTTAAAATTGCACTGGAAAAACAGCAGCTCGCCGATAGCCCCCTCCCGCAGCAGCTCTTTCGCCTTTACATGGGCCTTTACCAGCCGCTGGTTGTGGCCCAGCATTAGAATTTTTCCGGTCTCCTTCTGCGCTTCTATCATGGCCCTTGTTTCCGCGAGGTCCAGTGCCATGGGTTTTTCCACCAGAACATGCTTTCCGGCCTTCAGAGCCCGAATGGTGTAGTCGGCGTGGGTGACATTAGGGGTGCAGACGCTGACAGCGTCCACCGTTTCGTCCTCCAGCACCTCCTCCAGGGAAGCGTAGGCACGGCCTCCGTAGCGCTCACAAAGCTCCTCCGCCCGCTCCCGGTTAAAATCTAGAATCCCCGTGATCCCGGCATTGGGATTGGCCGCATATTCCGGCAGATGCCTGGCCTGCGCCACTGCGCCGCCGCCGCACACTGCCACCCGAACGAGTTTTCCAGTTTTCATAAGTCCTGACCCCTTTCCGTTGTATCGCCGGTCTGACGTACTGATACATTGCTTTTGTCACTTTCCGCAGCTGTGATAAACAGAAGCGGATTTATTTTATGTAAACCAAATTGCCCTCCCAACAGCTTCATTTGTACAGTATAGCATAATCAGCAGAATTTTGCTATTGTTTTTTTAGCAAATACAGAAATATTTTTCTTGAATTTTTGACACAAAGTGCCAAGGCGCTTCTCTCGCGCCTTTCCGGAAAAGACCTGTAAAAAAGCCGGGCAAACGGTTTTGAACCGTCTGCCCGGCTTTTTTTACGGTATTTTTCCCGTCAAGCCTGCGCCTGCTGAGTCAGGATCGCCGCCAGAGTATCCACTCTCTTTTTCAAAGGCTTCTTCACGGCGATGGCATAAAAGCCTGTAACGCCCATTTCACCGAAGTACACGCCGGGCAGAAGCACATATTTCAGCCACGCCTCCATATGTACCTGCCCGTTGGCGAAATTCACCTTCATAAACTGCGGAGCGGTCATCATGCCGACGCCCTTCTTCCACAGCTCCTCCCCCTTGTAGGTGGTATAGGTAAAGCCCTCCCGCGCCATATAATCCGTAACGATCTGACGGATCTGGTCGTCGGGGCGGTTCACCTGCAGGTCTACCATATAACGGCCCATGTCAGTTCCCCCTCTTTTTTTGATATCAAAAAGGACAGCCGCAGTCCTTTCTGAATATTATTATGCCTGAATTTTCCTGATTTTTCAAGGGGAAATTTGCGGGCGGCGGAATTTTCCGGCATCTCTCCTGCCGCGGCCGCGGCTTCCTATTCCAAAAAGCCCTCTATGATCCTTGCTTCCGCTTCCTCCTCCGTAAGGCCGAAGGTACGCAGCTTCATGATCTGCTCTCCCGCGATTTTTCCAATGGCCGCTTCATGGATCAGAGCGGCTTCCTCATGGTTGGCGGAAAGCTCTGGAGCGGCGTCTACTCTGCCGTGGCCTGCTAAAATCGCGTCGCATTCCGAGTGGCCCGTACAAGGCGCGTTTCCAATGATGCGGGAATGGTAGGCCTGGTGTGAATTCTCTCTTGCCACAGAGCGGGAAACCAGATCGGCCGAGGCCCCCTGCCCCTCCATGCACACCTCAAATTCCGTTTTCGCTTCCTCATTGCCCTCTGTCAAAATTCGTTCCCGGATCAGCAGCTTCGCTCCGGCCTCCAGCCGGGCCTCGGTTTTCCGAAGGGCTCTGTCTACGCCGCCCAGCTGCACGCTTTCCATTTGCAGCACCGCGCCGCGCTTCAAATGGATCTCCGTGACCGGATCGATGGAACGAAGCCCCTCTCCCTCGCCGGTGCCCACATGCTTTTCCTCATAGACCACATGGGCGTTTTCTTCCAGAAAAAAACGGTGAACGCCGCTGTGGCGGGCGAGCTCGCCCGTTTCCAGATGCACGCCGCAGCCCGCAATAATGGTGACTTCTGCCCCTTCCCCTACAAAGAAATCGTTGTAGACCAAGTCGTCTACATCACCATGGGTCACACAGGCCGGAATGGAGACCATTTCTCCTCTTGTGCCGGGAAGAATGTGGATCTCCAGACCAGGCTGCTCTTTCTTCGGAACAAGCCGAATCTGCTCGGTGGAATGCAGTTCGCTGCACTGTCCGTTTTCCCGTACACTATAAGCACCGGTAAAATTTCCCTTCCAACCGGCAACCAGATTCAGAAGCCGCTCTGTGATACTGTTCATCTGAAATCGACCTCCTTCCTTCGGCAGCCAGGACAGGAGGCGCCGTTTCGCGCAAGCTCCGGCAGCAGCCTTGCCGCCTTCCCCTGCCGCTGTACCCTCCCCTGGGCAATGACCACGATCTCGTCCGCGATCCGCAGGATCCGCTCCTGGTGGGAAATGATCAGCAAAGCTCCCTTGCGCTTTTCCCGCTCCCCTTCAAACACGCGGATCAGGTTTTGAAAGCTCCAAAGGTCGATCCCGGCCTCCGGTTCATCGAAGACAGACAGCTTCGACTGCCTTGCCAGAACGCCTGCGATCTCGATCCTTTTACTCTCTCCTCCGGAAAGAGAAGCGTCCATCCGGCGGCTCGCGTATTCCTTTCCGCACAGACCCACGCGGCTCAGCAAACGGCAGACCTGTTTTTCGGTCAGTTCTTTTCCCGCTGCCAGCTCCAGCAAACGCTTTACCGTGAAGCCCTGAAACCGCACCGGCTGCTGAAAGGCAAAGCTGATCCCGGCCCTGGCCCGCTCTGTGGCGTCCAGGGCGGTAATATCTTTCCCATTCAGGAAAATTTCACCGCTGCTTGGGGTCTCCAACCCGGCGATCACCTTTGCCAACGTGGTTTTTCCGCCACCGTTTGGCCCCGTGATCACCGTAAGCCCACCGTCCGGCACAGTGAGGCTCACGTCCCGCAGGATCTGTTCTCCGTCAGGCGCGGCCCAGGAAACATGCCTTACCTCCAGCATTTCAAATTCTTCCTTTCTTCTAATTGAGTAAAGCGACCTTGCTTTTTTGACAAATGATGATCTATTGACCGTTTTCCATTTTTCTCCTGCCTTTCCAAACAGGGCAAAGCGGTTTGTATGCTAAATTGGAATTTAGAGGTTATCTACTCACCTCCCTCCTGTCATTCTGAACGAAGTGAAGAATCTCGTTCTTTTCCTTTTTGCCCTGGAATTAAGGACGAGATTCTTCGTCACTTCGTTCCTCAGAATGACAAAAGAGAGAACTTTCCCTTTTCTAACGACTAGTTCGCTAAACTATAATTTAACGGTGTCCCTGCGGTCGGGTCAGAAATCATTTTCCTGCACTAAGCAGGGGCACCAGTGGCCGCGGCGCTTCGCCGCTAAACTATAATTTAGCGGTTACTTGCTCATTTTCCGTCTGTCATTGCTGAACAAAAAGTGCAGAAAGCTATAGCTTTCTTGGCACTTTCCCGGTGAAGAATCTCTCCCTTTGCCCTTTTTCAGGAATACAAGGGCAAGGTTCTCCTTGCTTTGTGCCCAGAAATGACAGAAGAAAAACGTGCCCTTCTCTAACGACTAACAACTAACAGCTAACAACTAACGCCCCAGCCTCAACGCCCGGGAAGCATTCAGCACTGCCAGGATCAGCACACCTACATCGGCGAAAACCGCTTCCCACATGGCGGATACGCCGAAGGCGCTGAGAACCAGCACCAAAAGCTTTACGCCCAGGGCAAACCAGATATTCTGCCGTACGATCCGCAGGGTCCCCTTGGAAATTTTCATAGCCGCCGCGATCTTGGAGGGCTTATCGTCCATGAGCACGATATCCGCCGCCTCGATGGCCGCGTCGGAGCCCAGGGCTCCCATGGCAATTCCGATATCCGCACGGGACAGCACCGGCGCGTCGTTGATGCCGTCCCCCACAAAGGCAAGCTTTCCTTTCGGGGATTTTTCCTGAAGCAGGCCTTCCACCCGCTCCACCTTATCGGCAGGCAGCAGCTGGGTATAGACCTGATCCAGCCCCAGCTCCGCCGCCACCGCTTCGCCCGCCTCTTTCGCGTCCCCGGTGAGCATAACAAGCTTTTTTACCCCCTGAGCCTTCAGGGCGGAAACGGTCTCCTTCGCGTCCGGCTTACAGGCGTCGGAAATGATAAGATGGCCTAAATAGCGGCCGTCCATCGCCACATGCACCACTGTTCCCGTTTTCCCGGAGGGACGGCACCGGATCCCCTGCTCTGCCATCAGTTTTTCGTTTCCGGCATAGACGGTTTTGCCGTCCACCACCGCCCGCACCCCTCTTCCGGAAAGCTCCTGAGCGTCAGTTACTCGGGAAGCGTCCGCCTCCTTGCCGAAGGCTTCCTTCAACGAACGGGAAATGGGGTGATCGGAATAGCTTTCCGCCAAAGCCGCCGTTTCCAAAAGCTCCTGCTCCGTACAGCCCTCGGGCTGGATATCCGTCACCCGAAACACGCCCTGGGTCAGCGTTCCTGTTTTATCGAACACAACGATCTCAGTTTGGGAAAGCGCTTCCAGATAATTCGCGCCCTTGATGAGCACACCGCTGCGGGAAGCGCCGCCAATCCCGCCGAAAAAGCTCAGCGGCACGGAAACCACCAGCGCGCAGGGACAGGAGACCACCAGAAAAACAAGAGCCCGGTTCAGCCAAACAGACCAGCTCTCCCCCGTGACAAGGGGAGGCAGCGCCGCCAGCAGCGCGGCGCCGATCACCACTACAGGCGTATAATAACGGGCGAATTTTGTGATAAAATTCTCCGCCTTCGCCTTTTTGCTGCTGGAATTTTCCACCAGCTCCAATATTTTCGACACGGTGGATTCCCCAAAGGGCTTTGTGACCCGTACCTCTAAAAGCCCGGTCTGGTTAACGCAGCCGCTGATCACAGCATCTCCCGGCTCCACCTCTCTGGGCAGGGATTCTCCCGTTAAAGCGGAGGTGTTTAAGGAAGAGCTTCCGTCCACCACCACGCCGTCTAAGGGGATCCGCTCTCCGGCTTTGACAACGATGAGCTCTCCCACCGCTACCTCTTCCGGGTCTACCCGAACCAATTCGCCGTTTTGCCGGATATTGGCATAGTCCGGCCGGATATTCATCAGCTCGGCAATGGAGCGCCGGGATCTTCCCACGGCATAGCTTTGAAACAGCTCTCCCACCTGATAAAACAACATGACAAACACCGCTTCGGGATATTCGCCTTCCCCGAAAAAGCCCGTGCAAAAGGCGCCCACCGTAGCCAAGGCCATCAGAAAATTCTCATCGAAGATCTGCCCGTGGGCAATATTTTTTACCGCCTTCCACAACACGTCCCAGCCGATCACAAAGTAGGCCGGAAAAAACAGCAGAAATCTCCACCCGCTCCGATAGGGGATCAGCACCGCCGCCACCAGCAGCACCGCGCTGATAAGAATGCGAAGCAGCATTTTCTTTTGTTTTCCTGACATAATAGAATTCGCCCCATTCCCATGTAAAGTAAATTAGCTTTACTTAATTCTATAAGTTTGCATAATTTCCGGGTTTTTACAGCATGATCGTGCAGTCCGGCTCCACCTTTTTGCAGGCCTTTACGATCTGCTTCAAAATTTCCTCAAAGCGACTGTCCTCGGCGTCTACCATGAGCTTCTGTGTCATAAAGCTTACCGAGGCGTCGTTCACGCCGTCTATCTTTTTGATGGCTGCCTCCATTTTTGCCGCGCAGTTCGCGCAATCCAGATCCAACAGGTCAAATTTCTTTTTCATGTACCGACACTCCCTTATTTCAAATTTTTTTGTAAAGGCGACACCACACAGAGATTGTGCGCAAGAAGCTGCACAAGAGTTAATCTCCGATTAACTCTTCAGATTTTTCGTCAGAGTGCACAGATCGAGCACAGCCAATCAGACCATTTATGGTCTTGCGATTTCGGCAAACGAAAGCTGTGCGCTATGACGGAAACTATGCGAGCAAATTGTGTACAAGGCCTCTGTCCGGTCTTTGTGCGGTGTTGCCTAAAACCGAAGGCCTTACTCCGTGATATGCTCCATGCCCTGGTCCAGGATCGTCCGCACGTGGCTGTCCGCCAGTGTGTAAAACACGGTCTTTCCTTCCCTGCGGTATTTTACCAGCTTGCTTTTTTTCAAAACCTGAAGCTGGTGGGAAATGGCCGACTGGGTCATGCCCAAAAGCTGCGCGATATCGCACACGCACATTTCCGCTTCAAACAGTACAAACAAAATTTTCACCCGGGTGGAATCCCCGAAGATCTTAAACAGCTCCGCCAGGTCAAAGAGCAGCTCTTCCTCCGGCATTTCCCGGTTCACCCGGTCTACGACCTCCTGATGCACGCAAAGATACTCGCACCTGGGGACCCCTTTTGCTTTCGCCATACACCAACGTCCTTTCATATGAGCTATTGTTCATATGATATGCAAAACTTTTCTGTTTGTCAACCCTTAAGAAGAAAATTCTTTCAAATTTTTCAGATATATGGCGCCCAATATAGCCCGGTTCATTTTATGACCTGAAATGAAAACAGAAACGGGAAAGCCTGCCGTTTTGAAAAACAACAGCATTTTCCCGCTTCTATTAAGTTTTCACTGGAAGCTTTCTTCCCGTTTTCTATTGCCTGATCACATCCAGCACCTCGGCAATATCCCTGTCGATATACAGGGATTGCTTTTTGATCTCCTCCGGACAGACCATTTCCCCTAAATTTATGCAGGCGTACACCGCCCTGGGGCTTTCCGCCGTCATCTGCCAGAAGGGATATTTGATGATTCCGGGGGGTATTTGCCCCTGCGCCAACTCCAGAAAAAGAACATGCTTTCCCTGAACCCGATGCAGAAAGGCTCTGTACCGCTTCGCCAGGTATGCGCGAAGGTGCCGCCCCGGGCGGAATATTCTCTTACCGAGCTCGGAGAAAGCCTGAAGCCGATCCTTGACGCCATGCAGAGCTGGGAAGAAGCCTATAGCAACCTGGCGCAGCGACAAGCTTTTCCATTCTTTTGCCGGAACGCGAGGAAAGGCTGTTCCCATCACGCCGGGCAGCCTGGGGCGTATCTTACTTACAGATTTTTCAAAATCGCCCGAAATCCGGAATAGGTCAAGCAGGAAGCGCCATATATTTGGAAAGCTGCCCGTGATCTGATCCCGTACCGTTTTTCGGAAAGCCTTCCGGGCCACTTGGCTATCGCAATTTTCCACCGAATTCTTTGCCGATTTGCAGCATCAATCTATGCAGCTTGCAGAATCGGGAAAAATCGTGAAAAAACGATTGACAAAACCGGCTGCCTGGTCTACAATAATGCCCATAGCAGCAAAGGCGCTGAAGGGTCTTCCCTCGGCGCCTTTCGTGCTAGGACGTGTATTCCAAAGCATATCTGAATCTATATTGAGAAAAGAGTGATCTGTGATGGGAACCTGTTCAGAAAACCGCAGGACAGTACCGGAGCTGTTTGGCAGCGCGGTATTTAACGATGATGTGATGCAGGAACGGCTGCCCCGAGACGTTTACCGCTCTCTGCGCAGAACCATCGACGAGGGGAAGGATCTGGATCTCACAGTGGCCAACGCCGTGGCCAGCGCCATGAAGGATTGGGCGGTGGAAAAGGGCGCCACCCATTTTACCCACTGGTTCCAGCCTTTAAACGGCATCACCGCTGAAAAGCACGACAGCTTTATTTCCCCCACCTCTGACGGACGGGTGATCATGCAGTTTTCCGGCAAAGAGCTCATCAAGGGCGAGCCGGACGCCTCCTCCTTCCCCTCCGGCGGCCTGCGGGCCACCTTTGAGGCCCGGGGATACACCGCCTGGGACCCCACCTCTTACGCCTTTGTCAAGGGGGATTCCCTGTATATTCCCACCGCCTTCTGCTCCTACAGCGGCGAGGTATTGGATAAAAAGACCCCCCTGCTCCGCTCCATGGAGGATCTGAACCGTCAGGCCCTTCGCATTTTGCGGCTGTTCGGAGACACCGCCACCAAGCGGATCATCACCACAGTGGGCCCGGAGCAGGAATATTTTCTGGTGGATAAGGAGCTTTATGACCGGAGGGAGGATCTGATCTTCTGCGGGCGCACCCTGTTTGGGGCAAAGGCCCCTAAGGGACAGGAGCTGGAGGATCACTACTTCGGCGCCATCAAGCCCCGGATCGCCGCTTACATGAAGGAGCTGGACAGCGAGCTTTGGAAGCTGGGCATTCTGGCGAAAACCAAGCACAATGAGGTGGCTCCCGCCCAGCACGAGCTGGCCCCGATCTTTACCACCACCAATATCGCCACCGACCATAACCAGCTCACCATGGAAACCATGAAGAACGTGGCCCTGCGCCACGGTCTGGTTTGCCTGCTTCACGAAAAGCCCTTTGCCGGCGTCAACGGCAGCGGCAAGCACAACAACTGGTCCCTTTCCACCGATGGCGGCAAAAACCTGCTGGATCCCGGAAAAAACCCGGCGGAAAACGCCCAGTTCCTGCTGTTTCTGGCCGCGATCATCAAGGGTGTGGACGAATATCAGGATCTGCTGCGCATTTCCGTTGCCTCCGCGGGCAACGACCACCGCCTGGGCGCCAACGAGGCGCCGCCCGCCATTATTTCCATGTTCCTGGGCGACGAGCTCACCGGAATTCTGGACGCCATTGAGTCCGGCGCGGTCTATGGCGGCATAGAGCACAAAAAGCTGGAAACGGGCGTTCACGTTCTGCCCGATTTTAATAAAGACACCACAGACCGGAACCGTACCTCTCCCTTTGCCTTTACCGGAAATAAATTTGAGTTCCGCTCCCTGGGCTCCGCCCTTTCCATTGCCTGCCCCAACATCATGCTGAACACCATTGCGGCGGAGGAGCTGCGGCAGTTTGCCGATGAGCTGGAAGGTGCGAAGGATCTGAAGGCCGCCGTGCTTTCTCTGGTAAAGCGGGTGGTTTCCGAGCACAAGCGCATCATCTTTAACGGCGATGGCTACTCGGAGGAGTGGGTCAAGGAAGCGGAGAGCCGCGGGCTTTTGAACCTGCGCACCACGGTGGACGCCCTGCCCCGGTATCTGGATCAGAAAAATGTGGCACTTTTCACCAGCCATAAGATCTACACAGAGGCCGAAATGGAGGCCCGCTACGAGACCATCATGGAAGAATACAGTAAAACTCTGCATATCGAGGCCCTCACCATGGGCAGAATGGTGCGCCATGAGGTGATCCCTTCGGTCAGCTCCTACCTTGCCGAGCTGGCGGGAGCCATCAACGCGAAGCGAAGCATTCAGAAGGATCTCCCCTGCAGGGCGGAAACCGCCCTGCTCACAAAGCTTTCCGCCCTGCTGGATACCGCTTACGAGCAGGCGGAGGGCTTGGAAGCCGCTTTGGCGGATCCCAGAACTACCAGTGAAAACGTATTGACCGTTGCCTCCTATTACCGGGATACCATGATCCCCGCCATGGAGGCCCTGCGGGCCACAGTAGATGAAATGGAGTTGAATGTTTCCTCCGATCACTGGCCCTATCCCACCTATGCGGATCTCATGTTCCGGATTTGAGCTTGTTGATAAAATACTGCTAAAAACCGTGTGGAAAAGGACTTATCTTTTCCACACGGTTTTTTAAATTAGAAATGAGGAATAAGCAATGAAGGACGGGGGAAGCGTTTGGCAAATTGGAATTGGCGGTTATCCACTCACCTTCCTCCTGTCATTACTGAACAAAAAGCAAAGCAAGCTTTGCTTTCTTTGTGAAGAATCTCGTTCTTTGTCCTTTCGTCCTGGGATTAAGGACAAGATCCTTCGTCACGTTGTTCCTCAGAATGACAAGAGGGCGGTTAGTACGATAAATTGGGATTTGTAGGGCTAACGAATAGCAGCAACCCCTTGCCTTTCTCGCCTGTAGGCTCAGACATTGCTGGACGTGCCCCACCGGGACACAGCAACCGAAGCGACAGCTGAGAACGGGTCAGGGAGGTCTCCACTGGAGACCTCCCCACCGGGACGCGCTCACCCCTGAATAGAGGAAGAAGGTTGTTTTGCAATCTTCTGGGACCACCGTCAGGTGGTGGAGAGGTCCCAGCTCGCTGGAATCCAGCATAAAACCTGCCTTTTCTGCTATACGGTCGGAACCCCTCAGTCAGCCTATCGGCTGACTGCTTTCTACGCTTCGCTTCGGTCAGTGCTGGACGTGCCCCACCGGGGCACAGCACCCCTTTCAGGGGGGCCAAGGGTAACTGCTAAACTACAATTTAGCAGCAAGCTTCTCTCTTGCCTCTTGTCATTCTGAACGAAGTGAAGAATCTCGTTCTTCATCTCCTTACTCAGACAATGAAGGACAAGATTCTTCGTCACTTCGTTCCTCAGAATGGCAGGAAGGAACTGTGTATAAAACTATATTATCGCCCGGACTTTTCCCTTCATTACTAATTACTAATTGATAATTACTAATGTACGCTCGTCTTTCATTCGTCCAACATCTAGAATCCCGTATCCAGCCTCTAATCCCCGTAAGCCTTTTCCGCTGCTTCTCTCGCAAGGTCGATGACCAGGTGATCCGGGCGCTGGTTTTCTTCGCCCTGGGGCAGCTGGCTGATGACCTCCATGACCATGGAACGCATCCACAGGCTGGGCGTGATCCGCACGGCGTACCCGCAGCCGGGAGAGCACATCCAATCCAAGGGCTTGGCCCTGGGGAGGCCATAGGCGGCAAGAAGGGTGGTAAGTACCCCGGCATGGGTCGCAAGCACCGCTGTGGTTTTTCCCGCGGCCATCAGGTTTTGCACCAGCATCTCAAAGCCCATGCATACCCGCTGTACAAATACCGGGCTGCTTTCTCCGTGAGGCGGCGCGGTCTGTCCGCCGCTTTCCAGCCACTGAGAAAAGCCAGGCTCATTTTTCAGCTCTTCCGCGGTTTTATTTTCCCAGTCCCCAAAATCACATTCCGCCATTTCCAAAATGACCTCCGGCTCCGCCTGAGGATACAGCAGCTTTAAGGTATCCACACACCGGACGGAGGGACTGGCATAAAACGCTTCCGCCTTAGGGTATTGAAAGGTCCGCTTCAGTTCCAAAAGTTCCTTTACCGAGCTTTCCGCCAAAGGAGATTCCGTTCTTCCGATATAGCGCCCCTCCAGATTTCCCTCACAGGGCATATTGCGGAGCAAATAGATCACATAAGATTTCACAGACAGCCTTCCTTTCTCACAAAAGCTGGGAGTTAAAAAATTCCCCCGAAAAAATTCTTTGGAATCCTTTTTCTCTATAAAAGACAAATTTTTTGAAAATCCCGCTCTTTTCCCCGTTTTTTCCTTTACTTTCCTATTTACTTATTGTATAATCTCAGAAAAAGCAGACCCTCTAAACCACAGTTCACAGAAACAGGTGAAGCACAAAAGGCAAGGAGTATTTTCATGACGACCGAAAACGGAAAGCGGAGAGGCAGATTTGAATTGAATGAAGATTTTCCCAGGCTTTTGACCCTGCTGCGAAAAGAGCGGGGCTACAGCCAAAAAAAGGTTGCCGCCGATCTGGGTATTTCCCAGGCGCTGCTCTCCCATTACGAAAAGGGAATTCGGGAGTGCGGTCTGGATTTTGTGATCCGGGCCGCAGATTATTACGATGTTTCCTGCGATTATCTGCTGGGCCGCACCCTGCACCGAAGCGGTGCGGTGCTGGCTATTCAGGATATTTCCGTCGGCGATATGCCCCGTGGAAAAAAGGAGGACGCGCCTTCCGCAGAATATAACCGGCGGGTTTTGATCAATTCCCTTAGTATTGTATTCGGTCTTTTGAAAAAAATCAATAGCGAAAGCCTTACCAGAGAGGTTTCCACCTATCTTTTCGCGGCGGTATACAAGATCTTCCGGCTGCTGTATTCCTCTAACCCTAAAAATTCTCAGGATATTTTTTCTCTGGATACCCGGCTGTTCGGCGCCAGCATGAATTCCGCCATGGCCATGGCGGAGGCGAAAAGCCGCTATGTACTCAGCGGGGAAAGCATTGGCGATTGCGTTGGGGTAAAACGGGAAACGATCCCTGCCCTGACGCCGGAAAGCCTGGCAAAGGAATTTCCTCAACACGCCCCCGCCTTAATGGAGCTTATCAAAAATGTGGAAAAATCATCTAAATCGGAACACTGAAGAAAGGCTTTCGCGAAGTCAAAGCACTACGGAAAACGAGACTTCCGTGGTGTAAAACATCACAGAAGACGAAGCTTCCGTGGTGTTTTGAAAAAAATTTGTCATTTTCTTCCTGACGTGATAAAATAATGACGGGTAAAGCCGTCATTCTCTGCCTCTGTGAGGCTGTTTTTGGGATATACTAGAAAGCAGGGCGCGGTTTCGGCCGGTTTTCGGGAGAGCGGCGGCGCTTTGCTTTTCTTTTGCAAAAAAGAGAACGGAACAGAAAGGACGGTCAAAAAAGCTATGTGTGGATTTGTTGGCTTTCTCGGCGACAGTAACACCCAGCGGGATGAAGGCGTACTGCACGCCATGACAGACGCCATTCGGCACCGGGGACCGGACGACGCCGATTACTATATGGACGGTGATATTTCTCTGGGCTTCCGGCGGCTTTCCATCATCGACCTTGCAGGCGGCAGACAGCCCATTCTCAATGAGGACGGCACCAAGGCCCTGTTGTTTAACGGAGAGATCTATAATTATCAGGACCTCCGGGAGGATTTGATTGACAAGGGGCACACCTTTACAACAAAAGCTGATTCCGAAGTGATCCTTCACGGCTATGAGGAATACGGCCCCCAGCTGCTGCAAAAGCTCAGAGGTATGTTTGCCTTTGTGATTTGGGACAAAGAGAAAAAAGAGCTGTTTGGTGCACGGGATTTCTTCGGCATCAAGCCCCTGTACTATGCGAAAATGGGAGAGCTCCTGCTTTTCGGCTCGGAGATCAAAAGCTTCCTGTTCCACCCCGGATTCAAAAAAGAGCTCAACGAACGGGCGCTGGAGCACTACCTTTCCTTCCAGTATTCCCCCGGGCCGGAAACCTTTTTCAAAAACGTGTATAAAATGCCCCCGGCTCACTATTTCAAATATGCCGATGGCAAAATGGAATTCACCCGGTACTGGCTGCCGGAGTTTCACGCCGAAGAGGACAAGTCCCTCGACGATTGGGTAGATGAGATCGAAAAGACCTTTGACGATTCCATCGAAGCGCACAAGGTCAGCGATGTGGAGGTGGGCTCTTTCCTTTCTTCCGGGGTGGATTCCAGCTATGTGGCCTGCTCCGCCCATGTGGATAAAACCTTTACCGTGGGCTTTGACAACGGCACAAAATACAATGAGATCAGCTATGCGGAGGAGCTTTCCCGGCAGATCCCGGTGAAAAATATCAGCAAGGTCATCACCCCGGAGGAATTCTGGGGTACCTTCCCCAAAATTCAGTATCATATGGACGAGCCCCTGGCGGATCCCTCCGCCGTGGCTCTGTATTTCGTGTGCAATACCGCCGCGAAGCATCTGAAGGTGGTACTTTCCGGCGAGGGCGCCGACGAGATCTTCGGCGGCTACAATATCTATAAGGAGCCGCTGGAATGCGCCTGGTATGATAAGATCCCCTTCCCCCTGCGAAAGCTCATCGGTTCCATTGCCGGGCTGCTGCCCGCCCACCGGGGGTTGAATTTCCTGGTACGCCGGGGCAAAAAACTGGAGGATCGCTTCATTGGCAACGCCTATATGTTTACGGAGAAGGAGCGCAAAGCGCTTCTGAAGCACCCCACAGACGCCCTGTCCCCTGCCGCTATGGTGAAGCCCTATTACGACATGGTACAGGACAAGGACGCTGTGACAAAAATGCAGTTTGTGGATCTCAACATGTGGATGGTGGGAGATATCCTCTTAAAGGCCGATAAAATGAGTATGGCAAATTCCCTGGAGCTGCGGGTTCCCTTCCTGGATAAAAAGATCATGGCCCTGGCGGGGCGGATCCCTCTCAGGTATCGGGTCAACAGGGAAAACACCAAATTCGCCATGCGGAAGGCGGCCCTTCGGCGCATGCCGGAAAAATGGGCCGGGAAAAAGAAGCTGGGCTTCCCCGTACCCACCAGGGTGTGGCTGAAGGAAGAAAAATATTATGAGCTTGTAAAAGCGGAATTCCAAAGTGAAAACGCGGAGAAATTCTTCCACACCGAGCTTCTCTTAAAGCTTTTGGACGACCATAAAAACGGCAAAGTCGACAACAGCCGCCGGGTTTGGACGGTGTACACCTTCCTGATCTGGTACAAGCAATTCTTTTCGGAGGTAGAGCCCCATGGCGGAGAAAATTGAGTTTATCCCGGTACTGCTGGGCAGCGATATCAACGTGTACGGTATGGCCCGCTCCTTTCACGAGGAATACGGCGTTTCCTCCGTTGCCATCGGAAAGGGGATCTTAGGCCCCTGCACCGCCAGCAAAATCGTCACGGTAGAGGTAGTGGAGCCGAAGCTGGAAGACGACGAGGTGTTCGTTTCCACGCTTCTGAATTTCGCAAAGCGCTATGAGGGCACGGGCAAAAAGCTGCTGCTTGTCCCCTGTGGGGATAACTATATCAAGCTGCTGGTGAGAAATCAGGAGCAGCTTCGGGGCGTGTACGAATTTGAATGCATTGAGGAAGAGCTTCTCATGCGGCTTTCCATCAAGGAAAGCTTTTATGAGGTTTGCACCGAGCACGGGTTTTCCTTTCCGAAAACCACTACCTGCACCTATGAAAACCATGAAAACCTGGAGCTGCCCTTTGACTTTCCCGTTATCATCAAGCCCTCCAATTCCGTTGCCTATTGGAACTGTAAATTTCCCCACAAGAAAAAGGTGTTTGTGGCGGAAACCCGGGAGGAATTCGATGCGATCCTCACCGCCATCTATTCTTCCTCCTACAAGGATCACCTGATTTTGCAGGAGTACATTCCCGGCGACGACAGCAACATGCGGGTGATGAACTGCTACTGCGGCAGGGATAAGAAGGTAAAGCTTATCGCCCTGGGCAACGCCCTTTTGGAAGAGCATTCCCCCGAGGGTATCGGCAGCTATGCCGCCATCATAAACGGCTATGATGAAAAGCTCAACGAGATGATGAAAAATTTTCTGGAAGGCATCGGCTATGTGGGCTTTGCCAATTTCGATATGAAATATGACCGGCGGGACGGCACTTATAAGCTGTTTGAAATGAACCTCCGGCAGGGCAGAAGCAGCTTTTTTGTCACCGCCGCCGGATACAACCTGGCAAAATGGCTGGTGGACGATGTGATCTATCACAAGGACCTGCCCTGCACCGCGGCCACCAACAAGGTGCTGTGGACGATCATTCCAAAAAAGATCATCTTCCGGTATGTCAAGGACGAGGCCCTGAAGGCAGAAGCAAAGGAGCTGATCCGCCAGGGCAAATACTGCCGGTCCTACTACTACAAGGGCGACCGTTCCCTGAAGCGCTGGGTCCATTTTGTGAAAAACCAATACCACTATTTTGAAAAGTATAAGCGGTATTTTGGGAATAAGGGACTGCGGGATTGAGAGGCGTTGTAAAGGAAGGCTAAATGATAGTTTTGCACATAACCCTTGGCTCCCCTGAAAGGGGAGCTGTCACGGCGAAGTCGTGACTGAGGGGTTCTACCAGAACAGTTGGTGAAATGTAGGATTTATCGAAGTTTCAGCTGAGCTGGAACCCCTCCGACGGCCTTATGGCCGCCACCTCCCCTGTCAGGGAAGGCAAGGGGTTACTGCTATTTGTCAGTCCTGCAAATTCCAATTTATCTTATCTTCCATTAAATGGAAAAGAGAGGTGAACTCCATGAAAACACTGGGCATTATCGGCGGGCTGGGGCCTATGGCCACCGCTTATCTCTTGCAGCTCATTATCGAAATGACAGACGCGAAAACCGACCAGGAGCATCTGGACGTGATCGTATTTGACCGGCCTCAGGTGCCGGACCGCACCGCCCATATTCTGGATCCTGAAAAGCCTTCTCCCCTGCCCTCTATGACGGCCACCGCCAAAACCCTGGAGGGGCTGGGGGCAGGGTGCCTGTGCGCCCCCTGCGTTACCTCCCATTATTTCTACAAGGAGCTTGCCGGAAGCGTTTCCATTCCCTTTCTCAACATGGTGGAGGAAACCGCCCGGGAGCTGAAGGCTGCCGGAAAAAAGCGCCCCGGCATTTTGGCCACCACCGGCACGGTGAGCACCGGCCTGTTTCAGAGCGCCTTTTCCGGCCTGGGGCTGGAGGCGGCGATCCCGAAAGAGCCGGAGCAGGCACTGGTGATGAGCCTGATCTATGACGAGATCAAGGCGGGAAAGCCCGCCAGCCCGGAAAAATTTCACAGGCTGTCGGAGGCCCTGTACGGTGCGGGCTGCGACTGCATTGTGCTGGGCTGCACAGAGCTCTCCCTCATTAAAAAGAGCGCCGGATTGGATAGCCGCTATTTGGACGCCTTAGAAGTGCTTGCCAAACGCTGTGTAGAGGAATGCGGCGGAACATTAAAGCCGGAATATAAAACCTTGCTTTGCTGAGAAGGGGCGCATTACTTTACTCCCTTCAGAAAGGAAAATGCCATGAAAAACCTGGTAAAAATCCTGCTGCTTACTTTTCTGTGCCTGCTTCTGGCTGCGTGCGGCAACGAATTTGCGAAACTGGAATACAATTCCGAGGAGATGCTCGTACAGGCGGATCATTTCGCAAAATCCTTTTCCGCCAGCTCTCAAAAGGACAACGAGCTCTCTTTCTCCATAGGAAAATTTGACGGGCGTGAAACCATATGGGAAAATCATCTGCCGGAAGCACAGGAGCTTACGATCGAATTTACCTTCACTCTTTCCGGGGGACAGGCTAAAATCGTGCATATCGACCCCAATGACAAGGTTACCACTGTGATCGAACGTTCGTCGGAAGCTTCTGCTGAGGAAACTACCAGGATCGTACTGCCGATGCCAAAGGGGCAAAACCGATTCAAGCTTGTGGGATATGATTGTGAAGATATTGAACTGAAGCTTGTCATTCAGCCTTAGGGCTTCTTTGAAAAATCGAAAATGCCGTCTTTTTGCCTATAAACGGCCATTTTCCGCGTTAGAAATCCCAGTCAATCTCGTGATTGACTTCAATCGCACGAGATTGACTTGCGGTTTCTTCCTTGAAATTGACCGCTTCTGGTCAAAAATCCATCATTTTCTCTATTTTCAAACAAGCCCCAGTAAAAGGTGCTCTAAAATTTCAGAAGATCGGAGTGTAGCATACTATGTGCGGTTTTGCAGGTTTTTTCAATACCTCGGCGGTTTCAAACCGGGAGGCGGTGATCCACGCCATGGCGGACAGGATCGTTCACCGGGGGCCGGACGACGCTCACTACTATGTGGACGAAGATATTTCCCTGGGCTTCCGGCGGCTTTCCATTATCGATCTCGCGGGCGGCAGACAGCCCATTCTCAATGAAAACGGCACCAAGGCCCTGCTGTTTAACGGAGAGATCTATAACTATCAGGCTCTTCGGGAGGATTTGATCGACAAGGGGCACAGCTTTACAACAAAAGCTGATTCTGAAGTGATTCTTCACGGCTATGAGGAATACGGAAAAGAAATTCTGCAAAAGCTTCGGGGCATGTTCGCCTTTGTCATTTGGGACAAGGCGGAGAAAAAACTTTTCGGCGCCCGGGATATTTTCGGCATCAAGCCCTTCTACTACTACAAAGATGGCAAGGAATTTCTTTTCGGCTCTGAGATCAAGAGCTTCCTCTCCCACCCCGGCTTTCAAAAGGAGCTGCGGGAGGAAAAGATCCCGGAGTATCTTTCTTACGAATACCTTCCCGATGAGGAAACGATCTTCAAGAACGTGTATAAGCTGCCCGGCGCCCATTGCTTCACTTATCAAAACGGGGAAATGCAGATCGAGCGGTACTACCGTATCCAGTACCGGGCGGAAGAGGACAGATCCCTGGAATACTGGGAGCAGGAGATCACAAGGGAATTCACAGAATCGGTGGCCATGCACCAGATCAGCGATGTGGAGGTGGGCTGCTTCCTTTCCTCCGGCGTGGATTCCAGCTACGTGGTGAAGGAAATTTCCAAGGGAACCAAAAAAGTAAAAACCTTCTCCGTAGGCTATGAGGAGGAAAAATACAGCGAGCTGCCCTATGCCCAGGATTTTTCCAGCGTGGTGGGCGTACCCAATATCAGCAATAAGGTTTCTGCCGATGAATTCTTCGACGCTATGCCGGAAATTCAGTATTTTATGGACGAGCCCCTGCCCAACCCTTCGGAGATCCCCCTGTATTTTCTGGCAAAGAACGCCAGGAAATATGTGAAGGTGGTGCTTTCCGGCGAGGGCGCGGACGAGCTGTTCGGCGGCTACCCCATGTACCTGCAGGGCGGCCATTTCGCCGAATACACCAGGAAGGTGCCCCGTCCTCTGCGGAAAATGGCGGGCGCCGTGGCGGGAAAGCTGCCGGAATTCAAGGGCAAGCATTTCCTGGTGCGGGGGGCCATGGAGCCCTGGCAGCGGTTTATGCGGGCAAACTATGTGTTTACCGATAGCCGGGAGCGCCAGAAATACCTGAAGCGCCCTATCACCTCCAAGCTGCCGGAGGAATACAGCAAGCGCTATTTCGACGAGGTGCGGGACCTGGACGAGCCCACCCAGCTGCAATACGTGGATATGCACACCTGGATGATCTATGATATCCTTTTGAAGGCAGACCGCATGAGCATGGCCAATTCTCTGGAGCTGCGAGTGCCCTTCCTGGATAAAAAAATGCTGGAGCTTTCCACCCGCATTCCCACCCGCTTCCGGGCGGACTGCAAAACGGAAACCACCAAAAAGGCATTGCGAAGCGCCGCTATCAAGCAGCTGCCGGAACGCACGGCCAACAAAAAGAAGCTGGGCTTCCCGGTTCCCCTTTCCGACTGGCTGCGGGAGGAGAAATATTACAACAAGGTAAAGGAAGCCTTCCAAAGCGAGATCGCCGAAAAGTTCTTCGTTACAAAAGAGCTGATGAAGCTTTTGGACGACCACAAGGAAGGAAAAGCCCTGAATATGCAGAAGATCTGGTCCTTCTACACTTTTATTGTGTGGTACGAGCAGTTCTTTGTAAAAAATTAACGCAAAAAGCAAAACAGCCTTGGAGCTTATTGCTCCAAGGCTGTTTTGCTTTTCTGTGGTTCGCTGTAAATAGCTATGCTAAAAAGGGAGACAATGGGAAATTAGCAATGAAGAGAAAAGTACAGAATACGCCAAATTGTAGTTTACGGCGAGGCGCCGTGGCCACTCGTGTCCCCGCTTGGTACAGAAGTTTGGTTTCTGACTCGACCGGAAGATAAGATGGCAAATTGCAGTTTAACGCTAGCCCTTGGCTTTCTCGCCTGTCGGCTCGGTTGCTGTGTGCCATCGGGACGCGCTCACCCCTGAATAGGGGAAGAAGGTTGCTTTGCAGCCTTCTGGGACCACCGTCAGGTGGTGGAGAGGTTCCAGCTCGCTGGAAATCCGCATAAAACCAGTATTTTCTACTCTTCTGTCAGAACCCCTCAGTCACGGCTTTGCCGTGACTGCTTTCTACGCTTCGCTCCGGTTGATGTGCCTCAGTGGGGGGAAGGTCTCCAGTGGAGAACTCAGCTGTCGCTTCAGACATTGCTGGACGTGCCCCACTGGGGCACAGCAACCGCTCTGACCCGTTCTCGTTTGTCAACTCGGTCGTTGCTGGACGTGTGCCGATGGGACGCTGGTGCGAACCGACCGAGCCGACAGGCGAGAAAGGCAAGGAGTTACTACTATTCATTAGTCCGCTAAATTGGAATTTGGCATGTTAGTTGCGAGTGGTTAGTTGTTAGAAAAGGAAAAGACCCTACTTTCTGTCATCCTGAACGAAGTGAAGGATCTCGTCCTTTAGCCTTTTATTCGGAAAATTAAGGGCGAGATCCTTCGTCATTTTGTTCCTCAGGATGACAATGAGGGAGCCGCCTTTCTCTATCGACTAACGGCTAATATGTAACCTATAATTTAGCGGTTACTCGCTCACTTCTCTCCTGTCATTCTGAGCGGAGGGAAGAATCTCGTTTTTTAGTGGTTAGTTGTTAGAAAGGGAAAAGACCTACTTTCTGTCATCCTGAACGAAGTGAAGGATCTCGTCCTTTAGCCTTTTATTCGGAAAATTAAGGACGAGATCCTTCGTCATTATACTCCTCAGGATGATAGGGGGAACTGCTTGAGAAACCTATATAACTTTCCAAGAGTTTCCTTCTTTGCTTTACATCAGCAGGGATCCTTCCCTGCTTCCCATTGTTGTTTCACCTATTCCAGCTCGAAAGCGCCGGTGTAAAGCTGATAGTATTTTCCCTTCTGGGCGATCAGCTCGCTGTGGTTGCCGCGCTCGATAATGCGGCCCAGCTCCAGCACCAGAATGCTGTCGGAATTCTGCACGGTGGAAAGCCGATGGGCGATCACAAATACCGTGCGACCCTGCATCAGGCCGTCCATACCCTGCTGTACCAACCGCTCCGTGCGGGTATCAATGGAGGAGGTGGCTTCGTCCAAAATCATGACCGGCGGGTCGGCCACCGCAGCTCTGGCAATGCTCAAAAGTTGCCGCTGGCCCTGGGAAAGTCCACTGCCGTCTCCTGTAAGCACCGTATCATAACCCTCGGGCAGACGCCGGATAAAGCTGTCGGCATTGGCAAGCTTTGCCGCCGCTATTACTTCTTCCTCTGTAGCATCCAGCTTGCCATAGCGGATATTCTCCCGCACCGTGCCGGTAAACAGATTCACGTCCTGCAATACAATGCCGAGAGACCGGCGCAGATCCGGCTTTTTGATCTTGTTGATATTGATGCCATCGTACCGGATCTTGCCGTCGGCGATATCGTAAAACCGGTTGATGAGGTTTGTGATGGTGGTTTTTCCCGCGCCGGTAGCGCCCACAAAGGCGATCTTCTTACCGGGCTCGGCATCGATGGAGATATCGTGCAGCACCAGCTTTTCCGGATCGTACCCGAAGTCCACACCATGAAGCTCCACTCTGCCGGTAAGTCGGGTATAGGTAACGGTGCCATCGCCATGGGGGTGCTTCCAGGCCCACAGGCCGGTGCGCTTTTCGCTTTCCACCAGTTCCCCGTTTTCCTCCCTGGCGTTTACCAGAGTCACATAGCCCTCGTCCTGCTCCGGTTCCTCGTCCATGAGGGCAAACACTCTTTCCGCGCCGGCTAAGGCCATCACGATCATGTTAAACTGCTGGGAAACCTGGCTGATTGGCATGGTGAAGCTGCGGCTCAGCTGTAAAAATGCCGCGATGCCGCCCAGTGTCAGGCCGCCAATGCCGGAAAGGGCCAGGGCGCCGCCTGCCACGGCGATAAGCACATACTGCAAATGGCCCAGGTTGCCCATCACGGGCCCCATGATATTGGAATAGATATTGGCGGCGGTGGCCTCGTCCCGCAGGGTGGTATTGAGCTTATCAAATTCTTCCTTGGCCTTTTCCTCGTGGCAGAACACCTTTACCACCTTCTGCCCCGATACCATCTCTTCAATGTAGCCGTTTACCACACCCAAAGACTTCTGCTGCCGCACAAAATATTTTCCGCTGCGGCTGCCGATGATCCTGGTCAGAACCAGCATCACCGCTACAAAAGCCAGCACCAATGCTGTCAGCGCGATACTGGTGGTGACCATCGCCACGAACACGGAAATAATGGTGATCAGCGAGGAAAAAAGCTGGGGAATGCTTTGAGAGATCAGCTGCCGCATGGTATCAGTATCGTTGGTGTAGCAGCTCATGGTGTCGCCGTGGGTATGCGTGTCAAAATACCGAATGGGCAGGGCCTGCATATGGGAGAACATATCGTCCCGAATGTCCTTCAGTACGCCCTGAGAAACAGTGGCCATCAGCCAGCTTTGCAAAAACGCCGAAAGAATACCGGAAAGATAGATCAGACCCATAATGCCGATAGCCTTGAAAAGCCCGGTAAACACCGGGTTTTCCATGCCCAGCAGCGGCGTGATGTAATCATCGATAAGCGTTTGCAGAAACATGGAGCCTATCACGCTTACGATAGAGCTGATCAGAATGCAAACCAGCACGATAAGAAACCGAAGGCGGTTCATGCCCCTGATATATCCTAAAATTCGTCCAATGGTCTTCGTGGGGTTCTTGGCCCTTTTTCCCTTGGCAAAGGCCGCTCCCCCGGGGTGTCTGGGTCCTGGCATACTTATTCCTCCCCTTTCTGCTGAGATTCATATACTTCCCGATAGATCGGGCTCTTCTCCATCAGCTCCTCATGGGTGCCGATATCCATGATCTTACCACCGTCCAGCACGATGATCTGATCCGCATCCTGCACGGAGGAGACCCGCTGGGCGATAATGATCTTTGTGGTGCCGGGAATCTCCTCCCGGAAGGCCTGGCGGATCAAAGCGTCGGTGTGGGTATCCACCGCGCTGGTGGAATCGTCCAGAATCAACACCTTGGGCTTTTTCAGCAGCGCCCTGGCAATACAGAGCCGCTGCTTCTGGCCGCCGGAAACATTGGCGCCTCCCTGCTCGATATGGGTATCGTACCCCTCCGGGAATTCCCGGATAAAGGAATCGGCCTGGCTGAGCTTACAGACATGCTCCAGCTCCTCGTCAGTGGCGTTTTCGTTGCCCCAGCGCAGGTTTTCCTTGATGGTGCCGGAGAACAGCTCGTTCTTTTGCAGCACCATGGCCACCTCTTCTCGCAGGGCTTCCAGGTTATAATCCCGCACGTCCTCGCCGCCTACCAGCACATGGCCCTCGGCAGCATCGTACAAACGGGGGATCAGCTGCACCAGGCTGCTTTTACCGGAGCCGGTGCCGCCCAAAATACCCACCGTCTGCCCGGAGGGTATGTTCAAATTGATATCGGAAAGGCAAAGCTCCCCGCTTTTCTTATAGCGGAAGCCCACGTTTTCAAACACCACGGAGCCGTCCTTCACCTCGGTCAGGTTCTTTTTCCCGTCGGTGATATCGGGCTGTTCGTCCAGAATTTCCACAATACGCCTGGCGGAAGCCTGAGACATGATGGTCATCACAAAGATCATGGAAAGCATCATCAGGCTCATCAGGATCTGAGAGGCGTAGGAGATCATGCTCATCAGTTGGCCGGTGGTCATGCTGTTCCCCACGATCAGCTTCGCGCCGAACCAGGAGATCAGCAGAATACAGCCGTACATACAGAACTGCATCAAAGGAGAGGTAAAGGCCAGAATCTTTTCCGCCAGGGTGGAATCCTTCCGGATATCCTCAGAAGCGGTACAGAACTTTTCCTTCTCGTGCTCCTCCCGGACAAAGGCCTTCACCACCCGAATGCCCCGCAGATTTTCCTGCACCACGGTATTGAGCTTATCATAGCGCTTGAACATTCTTTCAAATACCGGATAGGCCTTGCTGGAAAACAGCAGCATACCGCCGCCCAGAATGGGAATCGCGGCAAGGAAGATCCAGGAAAGAGTGGGGTTCAGGCTGAACGCCATCACCAGGGCGAACACCAGCATCATAGGGGCCCGCACCGCAATGCGGATCACCATTTGAAAGGCGTTCTGCACATTGGTCACGTCTGTTGTCAAGCGGGTAACGATGCTGCCGGTGGAAAATTTATCGATATTGGAAAAGGAAAAGCGCTGTACATTATAGTACATATCCTTCCGCAGATTAGAGGCATACCCGGCAGAGGCCTTTGCAGCGCTTCGCCCGGAAAGCACGCCGAAGGCAAGGGAGATCACGGCGCAAAGGGCCAGGGCCGCGCCCATTTTTACGATATAGCCCATGTCCCCCGCCTCGATGCCCAGATCGATCAAATTCGCCATCAGCAGCGGGATCACCACCTCCATCACCACCTCCAGTGTGACAAAAAGCGGTGATAGAATGGCATCTTTCTTGTATTGCCGGATCGCTCCGGCCAGTTTTTTAATCATCGCAGGATCCTCCTTTTCCCAGCTTTTCCGGAAGCTCAGATTCTAAATTAGCCCTAATCTTCCCACAGATCTCCAGAAAGGTTCGTTTCTCTTCTTCAGAAAGACCCCTGGAAATGCTTTCTTCCGTTTTCTGAATTCCGTTCATAATGCTTTCGTGCAGGGCAACGGCTTTGGGAGTCAGGGTAATTTTTTTCAGCCGGGCATCGCTTTCCACCGAGCTGCGGGTCACCAGCCCCTTCTTCTCCATCAGCTGCAGCAGCCCCGTTACCGTGGAACGGCGAATGGAAAACGCCTCTTGCAGATCCCTTTGAAAAATATCCTGCTCCCGATGGTGGTACAAATAGCCGATGATCCAGCCGTGAAAGCCGCTTCCCGGCTTTTCTCCGTTTTCCGGGCTTTCCGCCCCCTGGAACGCCAACCGGTCCGTCTGCCGCTTGATCAGCTTTGACAAAGTGCGGATCTGAAAACCGATCTCTTCCGTTTGGCTCATGCCTTATTTCTCCTTTCCCTCAAAATGTTCGCCTTTGTACTGTTTGTTCACGTACTGTTCATAACCGTACTGTTAGGTCACGAACATTATATGCCTGGTTTTTCCTTTTGTCAATACTTTTTTGAAGGCGGTTGCACCGATGGCACTCGTGAAGCTGCTTGGTGCGGGAGGGAAGTTTTCGCCCCGACCAAAAGTAAGCAGATAAATTGGAATTTAGAGGTTGCTCGCTCGCTTCCCTCTGTCATCCTGAGCGAAGCGAAGGATCTCGTCCTTTGCCCTTTTACTCAGGAAGTAAGGACGAGATTCTTCGTCGCTATGCTCCTCAGAATGACAAGAGAGAACTAGCTGCTAAACTATAATTTAGCGGTTACCCACCTGCTTTCCTTCTGTCATTACTGAGCAAAAATCAAGGAGAGCCTTGCTTTCTCGGTGAAAGATCTCGTTCTTCGGCTCTTTTTGAAAGGCTTTCAGGGCGAGATTCTTCGTCAAGAAAGCTATAGCTTTCTGTGTTACTCAGAATGACAAAGGAGAGGGCTTGTTCTTCTCTAACGACTAACAACTAACATCTAAAGGAGCAAACCCTCTGCCGGATACCCGGCAGAGGGTTTTTGCTGCTAAAACGGATCACGCTTTATGCGAAATCGTTTGGGAAGGGAGCCTGCCTGGAACTCTGTGCAGGGCTCCCAGTAGGTTCGCAGCGCTTGCCGGTAATGATGAAGCAGGCAATGGCCCCAGGCGCATGGTTGGTATATTGCGGGCCCCATTCGCACATAATGCTGCTGAAAGAATTTGCATTTTTTGCAGCAGGGAAGCGCGGGATCTGTTACTGTTTTTCGTTTCATATTGCCACCGCTTTTCAAAAAAATTCCTTATGTTTGGCATTTTCTATTTTACTATATCGGTATTACCGATATATGTCAATATCGGAATCGCCGATATTTTATAATCGCCCTGAGGTGATTTTGTGCAGTTTCCAAGAATTCGGGATTTAAGAGAAGATCACGATCTGAAACAGGTCGATCTGGCTGCTTACCTCCATGTGGGGCAAGCCACTTATTCCGACTATGAGACTGGGAAGATCACGGTTCCCATAGAGATTCTGATAAAGCTTGCACAGTTTTATCACGTTTCTCTAGATTATCTTACAGGCCTTTCCGAACAGAAGCGACACTGAAAACGCTCTCCGCACGTTCACGGAGAGCGTTTTCTTTTCTCAATAAATGTCCTATGGGCCTTTTTGAAAGGCTTTCAGGGCGAGATTCTTCGTAAAGAAGCGAAGCTTCTTTTCCTCAGTAATGACAGATAGGGGCTATCTGCTAAATTGGAATTTAGCAGCCCTTTGCCTCCCCTTGCAAGCAAGGGGAGGTGGCATGCGTAAGCATGACGGAAGGGATCGGGCTTGCGCGGAAAGCGGCATCAAATCGCTGGCTTCCGATCCCCTCAGTCAGCCTTCGGCTGACAGCTCCCCTTATAAATAAGGGGAGCCAAGAGTAACTGCTAAACTATCATTTAGCGGTTATCCGCTCACTTTCCGTCTGTCATTACTGAACAGAAAGAAAGGAAACCTTGCTTTCTCGGTGAAGAATCTCGTCTTTTGCCCCTTTCCCCTGGAATTAAGGGCAAGATTCTTCGTCACTTCATTTCTCAGAATGACAAAAAGGTGGAGGCTTGGTCTTTTCTAACGACTAACTACTAACAGCTAACAACTAAAACAGCAGATCGTAATTGACAGGCGTATAAAACAGACGCTGAATTTCCCGAGGCTCCCCGGTCTGTCCCAAAACCCACATCAGCTTTGTGACGGTGGATTCCAGAGTCATATCGTAGGTTTCCAGCAGGCGGTAGCGCTCTTTTAAGCGGTGGCCTACCTGGTACACGGAAAGGTCGCTGCCCTCCTGGGGCACCTGGGTGGCCATGACCACGGTTTTTCCGGTTTGCACCAGAGAATCCAGCTCCGCGAGATAGCAATCTGGAATTCCGCCAACGCCGTAGCTTTCAATGATCAGCCCGTCACAGAGTTTTCCCGCGGCGGAAAGAACGCCTGAAGGCAGGCCGGGAATCAGCTTTAAGAGCACCACATTGGTATTGAGGCTGTGGGTAAACACCGGCTTTCCCTCTTCCTCACAGGGAATGAACCTGACCACCCGCTGATCCCGGACCTCTGCCAGATCAGGAAAATTGATGCTGGAAAAGGCGTTGTAGCTTTTGGTGCGGGTCTTTCTTGCCCTGGTTCCCGCGATCACATGGCCGCCAAACACGATGCACACGCCGCTGTCCCGGTCACAGGCCACCCGCAGGCTGTCTAAAAGATTCTGCCGGGCATCGGTATCCTCCCGGTCAATGGGCTTCTGGGCTCCGGTGAGCACAATGGGCTTTCTGGTATGGCGGATCAAATAGGAAAGGGCCGCAGCGGTATAGGCCAGGGTATCTGTGCCGTGGCAGATCACAAAGCCGTCGTATCCCGCATAATTTTTCTCAATGATCCCTGTCAGCAGCAGCCAGTGCTCCGGGGCGATGTTGGTGCTGTCCAGATTCAAGGGCTGCGTGGTTTCCACCCGGCAGAAGGAGGCGGCGTCCGGCACATGGCGCAGCAGCTCTTCCGGAGAAAGGCCGGGCGCCAGGCCGCTTTCCGTATTGCGGGAGGCGATGGTGCCGCCGGTGGCGATCAGCAAAATCCGCTTCATTGCAGCCGCCCCGCCAACAGTTCTACCACCTTCTCCTTTTCCTCCGCGGTGTAGGTATCGGACACCATTCCCATCACAAAGCCGCGAAGCAGCTCTTTGGGATCTTTTCCTTCCAAAAGCGCGCCGGTATCACCGGACAGATCTGTTCCCCAGCGCTTCAGCTGGGCTTCCACCGCGTCGGCCACACGCCGGGCACCGTCTCCGCTGTGGCAGTCCGCCTCTTCCGGCGGCATGGCGTTGATGCCCTGAGATTTCCAGTAAGGCTCCCAGGCATGAAGGCGGGCCTTGAAATTCTCAAAGTCCTTTTCCCTCGTCCAGGCGTTTTCCGCCAGGGCCGCCATGCGGGGGAAGATCATTTCCTCCAGGCGCTGGGGCGTTTCCACGTATTCCGTCCACAGGGGGGCCTCCAGCCCCAGCACCTGTGCCGCCGGGATCTCCTGCCCGGGAACGATGGAGGGCTCATAGCCATAGGTAGCGCGCAGGGTCACCAGGGCGGGATCGTAATCAAAATAGAAGGAGCTCACGTTGGAGAAAATGAATTTCCTCCCTTTCGGCACCTCCCTGGCGGAGGCCTCCGCACCCTGGGGCGTCCAGAACTGAGCAATAGCGTCGGAACGCATGGTGCCGGAATTCAAAATTTCATTCCAGCCGATCACGGCCTTGCCCCTTTTGGCAAGATGATCCGCCAGTCTTACGGTAAACAGCGCCTGAAGCTCTTCTTCGTTTTGCAGGCCGTGCTGTTTCATTTCCGCCTGGCAGCGGGGGCACTTTTCCCATTCGCTCTTGGGGGCCTCGTCGCCGCCAATATGGAAATACGGGGCGGGGAACAAGGCGCACACCTCGTCCAACAGCTCATAGAGAAATTCATAGACCTTTTCGTTTCCCCCGCAGAGGATCTGGGGGAAGATCCCGGCGGTACATACCACCTCGGCAGGCTCCCCGGAGCAGCTCAATTCGGGATACGCCGCAATGATGGCCGTGGTGTGGCCGGGCAGATCGATCTCCGGGATCACCTGGATCTGGCGTTCGCCGGCATAGCTGACGATCTCCCGGATCTCCTCCTGGGTATAATAACCGCCGTACTGTTTGCCGTTTTCCATTCTCCAGGAGCCCACCTCATTGAGCTTCGGGAACTTTTTGCTTTCAAAGCGGAAGCCCTGGTCCTCGCTCAAATGCCAATGGAAGGTATTGAGCTTCAGCCGGGCCATTTGGTCCAACACCTTTTTCAGCTCCTCCACCGGGAAGAAATGGCGGCACACGTCCAGCATAAAGCCCCGGTAGCCATAGCGGGGCGCGTCCTGATACGTACCGCAGGGCAGGGTGTTCTCCCCCTCCTCTAAAAGCTGGAACAGGGTTTGCAGGCCGTAAAAAGCGCCGTGCTCATCGGCGTGGGAAAGCACGATCTCTTCCGGCTCCACGCGGAGAGCATAGCCCTCGGCGGGAAGGGAAGTTTCCTTCTCAAAGCGCAGCAGGGCGGGCTCCTCCGCCTTCAGAGGAAAGAGCCCCGCACAGGCGCATTCCCCGCTGTAAGCCAGCGGCAGCACTACCTTACAGAAATCCTTCGTGACAGAAACAGGCCCGTTGCATTTTGGAATGAGATTCATACCATAAACTCCTTTGCATGACAGCCCTCAAAAGACTGTAACGCTGTATTTTCTTCAGTATAGCAGAGCGCCCGGCAAAGCACAAGAGAATTTGGCTTTGCCGGGCGAAATATTGTTTTCTTTTACGTGAGCTCTTTAGACTGCCGGGAGGCGCGGTAGGCCTCGTAGCCGCCGGGAAAGCTTTCCAACCGCCGGTTTTGCAGCGCGACGACCCGGGAAGCGGTTTTCTCCACAAAATATCTGTCGTGGGAGATAAACAGCAGGGTGCCGGTGTAATCCAGCAGAGCTTCCTCCAGCATTTCTCTGGTTTCGATATCAATGTGGTTGGTGGGTTCGTCCAGAATGAGAAGGTTCACCTGCCGCTGCAAAAGGATCGCCAGCTTCAAAAGCACCTTTTCCCCGCCGGAAAGGGCGGTCACCCGTTTGAACACGTTTTCCCCCACAAAGAAATACCTTGCCAGAAGGCTTCTGGCCTGGCCCTCTCCGGAAACGCATTCCCGGCGAAAGGCCTCCAGCACGGTATCTGTTTCCACCGGAAAACGGATCTCCTGGGGGATATAGCCCAGCTGCACGCTGGGGTTCAGAAAAATCTCTCCGGAAAAGCCGGAAAGCTCCCCCAGCACGGCGCGGATCAAGGAGGTTTTTCCCGTGCCGTTATCTCCCATGAGACATACCTTTTCCTTTTCCCGCAGCAGCAGAGAGGCGTGCTCCAGCAGAACCGTGTCCTGCCCGAAGCTCAGAGAAAGATCCTCCAGCCGCAGCACCTCTGAGCCGGTGCGCTCTCCGCCGAAGCTGATGGGCACCTTGGGCTTCGTAAGCTGGGGACGCTCCAGCACCTCCATTTTTTCCAGCCGCTTTTCCAGCTCATGCTGTTTGCGGAAGAATTTTGGGTTATCGCTTCGAACGCCCCACTCATGAAAACGCTTGATAGCCGCTTTCATGGCCTCTATCTTTTTCTGCTGGTTCTTATACTGCTCAAATTCCAGCAGCATCAGCCGCTCCTGCTCCTTCACGCTGAAGGAATAGTTTCCGGCAAAGCTCGTGCACTGTCCCGCTTCCAAAATAAAGGTGCGGGTAGCCACCCGGTCCAGAAACCAGCGGTCGTGAGAAACCATGAGCACCGTGCCCCGGTATTTCGCGAGAAAGCCCTCGAACCATTCCAGCGTTTTCACGTCCAGGTGATTGGTGGGCTCGTCCAGCAGCAGGATATCGGGCTCCGGCAGCACGGCGGCCGCCAGATTTACCACCGTTTTCTGCCCGCCGCTGAGCACATTGTACTCCCGGCCGAGCAATTCCTGCAAACGAAAGCCCTGAATGATCTTCGCGGTGCGTTCCTCGATCTCATAGCCGCCCAGGGCGGTATACCGCTCCTGCACCTTGGCGTACCGCTCCAAAAGAGCCTCGTACTCCTCAGCGGGAGAGGCCATGCGGGCTTCCAGCGCCCGAAGCTCTTTTTCCATTTCCAGTGCCTCAGAAAAAGGCTCCAGCAATACCTCCCCCACGGTTTTTCCGGGCTCCCGAAGCCGGGGGATCTGCTCTAAAAAGCCCACTCGGGCGCCCCGGCGGATACTGACCTCGCCGGAATCGGGAACCTCCTCGCCGGAAATCAGCTTCAGGATCGTGGATTTCCCCGTGCCGTTGCGCCCTACAATAGCGGCCCGCTCCCCGGTCAGCACCTCCAGACAGGCTCCGTTCAGTATTTTCTTAAATCCGAAATTTTTAACGATTCGATTCATTCCTATTTCTATCATGGTCTTTGCTCCTTTCGTTTATGAAAAATAACCTGTTTTCATAAACCTGACCATGCGGAATAGGAGTAGGCGATCCGAAAATCGCTCCGTACAATGGATCAGCCTGCAAATTTAATCCGCATCCATCAGGTTTGTACGGAGCACATCGGAACCGACTCTGAAATAGAATCTACCCTGTTTTTCCAGAACCATTTGTACCACCTCCTTTCCGAAACGGCACAGGGCCGATCATTTTCCCAGAATTTCCTTGGTAAGCGCTTCTCTGACGATCAGGCAAAGATAGGGCTTGCCGAAATGCGCCTCGATCTCCGCATAGCCGCTTTCCCCAAAATATTCCGTCAGATCCGCATCTGTGGGCCTTACGTCCATATCCTCGGACAAGGCCTGAAGAACCAGGCTTCCCCTGGCGTTAGCTTCCAGCTGGCTTTGGTTCTTTTCCAGCAGCTCGTCCATGCTTTCCACCTGAAGATACTGGCTTAAAAGCGTGTCCAGATCCACGCCGTACTGCGCGGCCTGTTCCGCATAGTACGATTTCATATATTCCGTGTAAAAATTCTGAATGGCCGCCGGAACCTCACTGATCTTCGCCTGGGCCTGGATCTCCTGCCAGAGATACTCGGAAACCGCCTCCACACGCAAATCCTCTTCCACGCCCTGCTTCGCTTCCGCCACAGTGGACCAGCCGTCGCTTTCCTTCCAGTTCTCCGCCACAAAAGCATCGGTAAGTTCCGGCGTTTTTGTGACCTGGATATAATTGATGGTGGTGGAGAACACCGCGTCTTTGCCGTTCACGTTCTCCTCGCCGTAATCCTCCGGGAAGGTCACATTTACATCAAAGGTTTCGCCGGGCATATGGCCCACCAGCTGCTCCAGAAAATCATCGATATAATTCGTCACGCCGATGGTGACGGTGGCGCCGTTTCCCATGGTGTTACCGCCCTGGAATTCCACGCCGTCAATAGTGCCCACATAGTCGATATTCACGGTATCGTTGCTTTCTACCGCCCGGTCTGTGATCTGCTCTATCGTGCCGTATTTTTCCAGCATGCCGTTCAGCTGGCTTTCCACATCTACCGGGGCCACCGTGGAGATCTCTTCCGGAACCGCCATGGTTTTATAATCCGGCAGGGTCACGTAGCTGAGAGCGGTTACGCCCTCAAAATAGCCCTCCGCCGTAAGCCCGGCGCTGTAGGAGCTGTCACTGATATTTGTTTGGGAAGAAGCGGCGCCGCTGCTTCCCGTTTGAGAAGAAACAGCTGAGGACGGCTTTTCCTCCTTTTTGGAGCAGCCTGTAAAAGCCGCGCCCAGCACGGCGGCGGCCAGAAAAAGGGCCAGCCAATTTCTTTTTTTATCGCTTTGCATTGTAACAACCTCGTTTTTCCTAAGGCAGCACCGCACAAAGATTATGCGGTGTTGCCCTGATAAGTAATGTTTGCTGATACAGCACACCGGGCTTTTACTGCCCATAGTAAGCGTTTTCCCCGTGCTTGCGCAGATAGTGCCTGTCCAGAAGCTCCTGCTGCATGGGAGGAAGACCCGGCTCCAGCAGCATAGCGTGCCAGGCCATAAAGCAAAGCTCCTCCAGCACCACGGCGTTGTGAACGGCGTTTTCCGCGTCTGTGCCCCAGGCAAAGGGACCATGGCTGTGCACCAGCGCCGCCGGGATCTCCAGCGGGTTTTTGCCCCGGAAGGTCTCCACAATGACCCGTCCGGTTTCCAGCTCGTATTCTCCGGCGATCTCCTCCGGCGTCATCTTCCGGGTACAGGGGATCTCTCCGTAAAAATAGTCTCCGTGAGTGGTACCCAGAGGCGGCACGCTCCGGCCCGCCTGGCTGAAGGTGGTGGCCCACCGGCTGTGGGTGTGCACGATACCGCCGATCCCCTCAAAGCTGCGGTACAGCTCGCAGTGGGTGGCGGTATCGGAAGAGGGGTTCCACCTTCCCTCCACCTTTTTTCCAGTTTTTACGTCTACCAGCACCATATCCTCCGGGGTAAGCCTTTCATACTCCACCCCGCTGGGCTTGATGGCCATTAAACCGCTTTCCCGATCATACCCGCTTACATTCCCCCAGGTAAAGGTGACAAGCTGATAACTCGGCAGCAGCAAATTGGCTTTATAGACCTGTTCCTTTAATTGTTCCAGCATATGCGTTTCCTTCCGGCTGTAAAGTAAAATGGTGGTGCAATGCCCTAAGGCTCCCCTTGCGGCAAGGGGAGCTGTCACGGCTTCGCCGTGACTGAGGGGATTGAAACTAGCAGCTTTATCTCACTTTCTGCGTGTGACTATCCCTTCCACCGCCTATCGGCGGTCCCCCTTCCCTTGCAAGCAAGGGGAGGCTAAGGGCATTTAAGCACACACCTCTTGGCTTTCTCGCCTGTCGGCTCGGTTGCTGTGCCCCGGTGGGGCACGCCCAGCAACGGTCTCACCTGTCGGTTCGGTCGGTGCAGAACAATGCGCCAAGAAAGCCATGGCTTTCTGCGCTTTGCACCCGAAGCGACAGCTGAGAACGGTTCGCACCAGCGGTCTCGCCTGCCGGCTCGGTTGCTGTGTGCCAGTGGGGCACGTTCAGCAATGTCTGAAGCGACAGCCGAGTTCTCCACTGGAGACCTTCCCCCCACCGGGACGCGCTCACCCCTGAAAGGGGTGCTGTGCCCCGGTGGGGCACGTCCAGCACCGAACTCGCCTGTCGGCTCAGACATTGCTAGTCGTGCCCCACTGGGGCACAGCAACCGGAGCGAAGCGGAGAAAGCTGTCAGCCGATAGGCTGACTGAGGGGTTCGCAGAAAAGTACTGGTTTTATACGGATTTCCAGCGAGCTGGAACCTCTCCACCACCTGACGGTGGTCCCCCTCCCCTTGCAAGCAAGGGGAGGCAAGAGTTATTGCGGTTCGTTAGCACGCCAAATTCCAATTACTTATGTTCGGGCTGGGAACTGCCTTTACACACCGGCTAGCTTCACGAGTGCTGCGGCGGCTCGCCGCCCTTTCTAACAACTAACTACTCACAACTAACAACTAATTACCCTTCCGCATTCTTTCCATGGCTTCCTTGGTTTTTTCCGCGTCGCCAAAGGCGGTAAGGCGGAACCAGCCTTCGCCGTTTTTGCCGAAGCCTTCGCCGGGGGTGCCTACGATCTCCAGGTCGTTTAAGAGATGGTCGAAATAGTCCCAGCTGCCCATGCCCTCCGGGCATTTGAACCACAGATAGGGGGAGTTTTTCCCGCCGGTGAATTTGATCCCCATGGCTTCCAGCGCCTGGGCCATGACCTTGGCGTTATTCCGGTAATATTCCAGGCTTTCCGTGATCTGCTTTTGACCCTCCGGGGTAAACACGGCCTCCGCCGCCCGCTGGGTGATATAGCTTACGCCGTTGAATTTACAGCCCTGCCTGCGCTCCCAAAGCTTTGAAACCTGTACGCCGTCCACCACAAGCTCCTTGCGGATCACGGTATAGCCGCAGCGCATTCCGGTAAAACCGGCTGTTTTGGAAAGGGAACAGAATTCGATAGCGCATCGCTCCGCGCCGGGGATCTCAAAAATGCTGCGGGGCAGGCCCGGCTCTGTGACAAAGCTTTCATAGGCAGCATCGTAAAGGATAATAGCTTTACACTTTAAGGCATAGTCCACCCACACCTTCAGCTGTTCCCTGGTGTATACCGCCCCGGTGGGATTGTTGGGGGAGCAGAGATAGATAAGGTCCACAGGGGGGTGATCCTCCTTCGGCATGGGCAAAAAGCCGTTCTCCTCCGTGCCGTCCAGATAGACGATCCTGCGCCCGGAAATGGTGTTGGTATCCACATAGACCGGGTAGACCGGGTCGGGGACCAGCACGGTATTATCCACATCGAAAAGATCCACAATATTGCCCACATCGCTTTTCGCACCGTCCCCTACAAATACCTCGGAGGCGTTCAGCTCTACGCCGAAGCTTTTGTAGTACCCGGCAATGGCCTCCCGCAAAAACGGATAGCCGTTGCTGTCCGGAGAATAGCCCCGGAAGGTTTCCTTCTTTCCCATTTCCTCTGAGGCCTTGTGCATAGCCTCCACTACCACGGGAGCCAGGGGCAGGGTCACATCGCCGATGCCCATGCGAATGATCTTGTGATCGGGGTGGGCCTCTGTATAGGCCGCCACCTTTTTCGCAATGGTGACAAAGAGATAACTTTGCCCCAAATTCTGAAAATTACCGTTTAGCTTCATAGATATCTTCCTTTCAAGGGTGAATCACATAGTTTTGTTTGCTCTTTTGAGAGGCATATGCTCGAGCTTCCGCCAGCGTTTTTTCCATATAATCGTGCTTGCCGTCTGTATAAGCCATCTGTACATTGCCGCATTCTGAAACCAGCCTCCGCTTCAGGGCTTCATATTCCGCGGCTTTTTCAGGAAACACGTTCATGTAATCCCGGAAATCCACGTAGTTGTGCCATTGCAGACTGTCAAAGAGGAGAATATGCACCTGGTGGGTGCGCACCCGGTCCTCCGTCTCCAGCACATAGAGAAGGTTGCTGGAAAAACGGTTGTGCCGCTCCTGAAAACCCGCCGCCTCCAGCGCTTTCAGCGGCAGCCCTTCAAAGCTGCCAACGCCCACGGCAATGTCTATGATGGGCTTCGCCTCGATTCCCGGAATCGCCGTGCTGCCAATGTGTTGAATGTCCTTGGCCAGGTCCCCAAAAACCTCCCACAGAATGCGAATGGTCTCTCGGGCCTGGTCCGCCCATGCAGGGTCATGGGCGCTCAGGTGCACCGTTCCCCGTTTCAGTCCTGTCATATACGAACCCTCCTTGAAAACGATTTGCTAAATCGGACAAGTATAGCAGGCAGTTTCCAAAGTGTCAAGGGGGGATTTCTATTTTTTCGCTTCACTCTTTTCCATATAGTTCACCGCAGCGCCGATGAAGCCCTTAAACAGCGGGTGAGAGCGGTTGGGGCGGGATTTGAATTCCGGGTGAAACTGGCCCGCCACAAAGAAGGGGTGGCCGGGAAGCTCCACGGTTTCCACAATGTGCCCGTCCGGGGAGGCGCCGGAAATCACCATGCCGGCCTGCTCCACGGTCTCCCGGTAATCATTGTTGAATTCATACCGGTGGCGGTGGCGCTCGTGGATCAGCTCTTTTCCGTAGCATTCCATCATTTTGGTGCCGGGCTTGATCCGGCAGGGATAGCTACCCAGCCGCAGGGTGCCGCCCTTATTGATCTCGTTATTCTGATCGGGCATGAAATCGATCACCTTATGGAGGCCGAATTCATCAAACTCGCCGGAATTGGCGTCCGCGATGCCACAGACATTCCGGCAGAACTCGATCACGGCGATCTGCATGCCCAGGCAAATGCCCAAATAGGGGATCTTATTTTCTCTGGCGAATTTCGCGGCCAGCACCATACCCTCAATGCCCCGGCTGCCGAAGCCTCCGGGAATGAGAATGCCGTGGCAGTCTCCCAAGCGGGACGCGATATTTTCTTCGGTGAGCGTTTCGGAATCCACCCAGTCGATCTCCACCTTGGCGCTGTGGTCGTAGCCCGCGTGGCGCAGGGCCTCCATCACGGAAAGATAGGCATCGTGAAGCTTCACATATTTTCCCACCAGGGCGATCCGAACCGTCTTTTTCCGGTTTCTGATCTTCTCCACCATAGCGATCCACTCGCTGAGATCCGGGTCGGGCGAGGCCAGCTTCAGCTTCCGGCAGACGATATCGGAAAGATGGCTCTTTTCCAGCATAATGGGAGCCTCGTACAGCACGGGGATCGTCAGGTTCTCAATGACGCAATCCGGCCACACGTTGCAGAACAGGGCGATTTTTTTGAAAATGCTCTTATCTGCAATGGGCTCGTCCGTTCGCAGCACGATGATGTCGGGCTTGATGCCCATGGATTGCAGCTCCTTGACGGAATGCTGGGTGGGCTTTGACTTGTGCTCGCCGGAGCCCTTCAGGTAAGGCACCAGGGTCACATGAAGAAACAGGGAATTCTCCTGGCCCACCTCCTGGCCCACCTGGCGGATCGCCTCCAAAAACGGCTGGCTCTCGATATCGCCCACCGTGCCGCCGATCTCGGTGATGACCACGTCCGCGTTGGAATGGCTGCCCACGTTGTAGATAAAGCTCTTGATCTCGCTGGTAATGTGCGGAATGGCCTGCACGGTCTCGCCCAGGTATTCTCCCCTGCGCTCCTTATTGAGCACATTCCAGTACACCTTGCCGGTGGTCAGGTTGGAGAACTTGTTCAGATCCTCGTCGATAAACCGCTCGTAGTGGCCCAAGTCCAGGTCTGTTTCCAGGCCGTCCTCGGTAACGTACACCTCGCCGTGCTGATAGGGGCTCATGGTGCCGGGGTCCACATTGATATAGGGGTCCAGCTTCTGGGCCGCCACCTTCAGGCCCCTGGCCTTTAACAGGCGGCCTAACGAAGCGGCGGTGATCCCCTTTCCCAGGCCGGACACCACGCCGCCTGTTACAAAAATATATTTTGCCATTTTCTTTTCCTTCTTTCTTGATTCAAGTGCCGCAGGAGGGATTTTGTGTAAGATAAAGGATAGATGTACACACCCTTGGCTTTCTCGCCTGTCGGCTCGGTCGGTTCGCGCCAGCGTCCCACCGGGACGCGCTCACCCCTGAAAGGGGAGCTGTCATGCGCTGGCATGACTGAGGGGTTCCTGTCGGGAAGTTGGTAAAACGCAGGTCCTATATGGGCTTTCACTAAGCTGAAACCCCTCCGTCACGGCTTCGCCGCGCCCTCTCCCCTTTCAGGGGAGGCAAGAGTTTCTGCTATTGGTTAACTCGCTAAATTCCAATTTGGCGACTAGTTCTCTCCTGTCATTCTGAGGAGCATAGCGACGAAGCATCTCGTCCTTACTTCCTGAGTAAAAGGGCAAAGGACGAGATCCTTCGCTTCGCTCAGGATGACAGAGGGAAGCGAGCGAGTAACCTCTAAATTCCAATTTATCTGCTTAGCTGCGGTCGGGTCAGAAACCATTTCCCTGCACCGAGCAGCTTCACGAGTGCCAGCGGCGGCTCGCCGCTTCCAATCTCCCGCTCTTATCCAGCATCTAGCAGCCAGCGTCCAGAATTTGCCCTGTAAACACCTCTACCGCCTCGCCGGTCATAAGGACCCGTTCCTCGGTGTAATTGATGGTAAGGTCTCCGCCCCGGAGATGGACCAGAATATCCTCCCCCTTGGGGCAATACCCGTTTAGAACCGCCGCCACGGCGGAGGCACAGGCGCCGGTGCCGCAGGCCATGGTTTCGCCGCTGCCCCGCTCCCATACCCGCATTTTCAGGGTATGATCGTCCAGCACCTGAATGAATTCCGTGTTCACCTGCTCCGGGAACAGCGGGTCACGCTCAAAGCCGGGGCCGATCCTTTCCAGCTCCAGCTGATCCGGGTCGCCGCCGAAGATCACGCAATGGGGGTTCCCCATGGAAACGCAGGTAATCTCCCGCTCTTCCCCTGCCAGAAGAACCTTTCGGCCAATCACGGCCTCTCCTGTCAGGTTCACGGGGATCTTCCCCGGTGTGAGAATGGCTTTTCCCATATCCACCGTAATGGCTTCAGCCTTGCCGTTCCTCTCGTGTACCGTACAGGTTTTTATGCCGCTGAGGGTTTCGATTTTCAGCTCTTTCTTTCGGACGATACCGTGGTCAAACACGTATTTTGCCACACAGCGAATGCCGTTGCCGCACATTTTCCCCTCGCTGCCGTCCAGATTGAACATGCGCATTTTCGCGTCGGCAATTTCCGAGGGGCAAATGAGGATCACGCCGTCGCCGCCAACGCCCTTGTGCCGGTCGGAAAGGCGCACAGCCAGCTGTTCGGGGGCCTCTACGGGATCTTCAAAGCAGTTAAAATAAATATAGTCGTTGCCGCAGCCGTGCATTTTTGTAAACGTAAGCATTCCGCCGCTCATAAAAAACGGCCCCCCTTCTCAGGCGTTTGCCCGATTTTTGAACCCGTATTCACAGCCAGATGGCATTCATCGGTTACGCATACAGGCTCTTATTTCATTCAGGGGAATTGCTTCCCCGTAATGAGCTTCTCAGCTTCTGGAGCATTTCTCCGCGTCGATGGCCAGCACGAACATCAGGGCGCACAGGGCGTCCCGGGGCTCCGCCACATCGATCACATAGGTATCTGTCCAGTTCCAGACCTCCTTGGCGATCACCGCCACCGGAGCGCCCGAGGGTCCCTGAATGGTATAGTCCCATTCCAGCCAGTTCCCCTCGATCTGCCAGCCGTTGCAGTCGATATGGTACCGGGGTTTAAAAAAGGTAAATTCCTTGGAGATACAGCCTATGTACCGCTCCCCCAGATACAGCTCAAACTTGGGCATAAATGTAAAGACCTTTTCCTTTACAGTTCCCATCTCATTGCCGTAAGCGTCAAAGATTTTCAGGCAATGGCCCCAGGAAAGCTGGCCCTTGACCGTATAAACCGTGTTGCCGGCCTCATCGTAAATATCATAGCTGTCAAACCAGGAAAAGAATCTTTGCTTAAACAAAAGCTTCATAAGAGGTTCCTCCCATTTGTTTTTTACTCCCCTTCGGAAGAGGCCGCAAAGGCGGCGGCATTGGAGCTCATATAAATTGGCTTCTCTATATTTTGAGCGTCCACCTGCTGAAAAAGCGATCCCGTGTTTTCCCAAAAGCCTTCCAGGGCGCTTTCCGGCAGCTGAAGCATTACCCAAAAGTCATCGAGCTGAAACCGCACCCGAACCACCGCAGGCAGCGGCGCCGGAGCGGGTTCCAACGGGGAGGAGCCGGAAGACGCTGTTTCCGCAGCGGTCAACCACTCCGCTTGGGGATCCTTCTGAGAAGGCGGCAGCAGGGCCGCTTCCACTTTCCTTGCTTCAAAGCCCGGGCGGCCCTCTACGGCGGCCCATTCTTCAGCTGGGGTATAACAGACTCTGCCGTCACGGTCGGTTTCCGGGATCTCCACTTCGGGGAACATGGCGATAAACACAAAAAAGCGTTCCTGCTGTCCGTTTTCACCCGGGCGGTCAAAATCAAAGCCGGCCACAAAATCCTGACAGCATGCGGAAATATAGCCGTCGATCCCCCAGGCCGCGCGGACAGCTTCCTCATTCAGCCAGTAAAAGCTTTCCGGAGGCTTGCGGGTAGACACATGGCAAATATCCCGCAGCAGCGCCTCTTGCCCGGAATAGTAGGGACTGGAGGACAGCAGATCGAGCTCTCCCCCGTCTCCGGCCACCGCCTCAGGCCGGGGCGTGGGGTCCGGCACGGGCTCCGCTTCATGAGCAACAGGCGGTTCGCTGGGCGCGGCAGAGACTTCTGAAACGCCCGCGCTGAGCTTCGATCCGGAAGCGGCTGGGCCAGCGCTAAAAGGCTCATCATCACCGCATCCGGCGGCAGTCAGCAGAAGCGCGGCGGCAAGGCATAAAAACAAATTCTTTTTCATGGTATTTCCCCTCTATCGGCTTTACTCGGCAAAGCCGGGATATACCCTTTATACAACGCTCCCGCTGAATTCACTCAGACTTATGAAGAAAAGAACCTTTGATGCCGGACGGCGGCGCAGTTACTACATGGGAAAGAAGCAATGAATGATGACTTATCGGATAGCTTCCTCTTGTCATTCTGAACGAAGTGAAGAATCTCGTCCTTTGATTCTTCGCCTACGGCTCAGAATGACAAAGGAGAATCGCCTTTCACCGTGCATTGCCCATTCCTAATTCCCTTAAACCTCCACGACTCCATCGTACACCTTTTCCGCTTTGCCGGTCATGATCACCCGGGCGTCGGTGTAGTTTACGGTGAGCTCTCCGCCCTTTAAGATCACGCGGATATCCCGGCCCTTTTCGCAATAGCCGTTTAAGGTGGCCGCCACCACGGCGGCGCAGGTGCCGGTGCCGCAGGCCATGGTCTCGCCGCTGCCCCGTTCCCAAATTCTGGCCTTCAGGGTATGCTCGTCGATGACCTCCACAAACTCCGCGTTGACCCGGTCGGGGAACATGGGGTCGTTTTCAAATTTCGGCCCCAGCTGCTCCAGATCCAGCTTATCCACAGAGGGGACGAACACCGTGCAGTGGGGATTTCCCATGGAGCAGCAGGTAACGCGGTACACCTCGCCGTCAATGGAAACGGGCTTATTGATCACGCTTTCCCCCTCCAGGCGCACCGGGATCTTTTCCGGGGCAAGCTCTACTCTGCCCATATCCACAGCCACCTTGGAAACAAGGCCGTTTTTGGTGGTGACCGTACATTCCTTTACGCCGCTTTTCGTATCGATATGCAGAACATATCTGCCTTCTCCGATCCTCTCTCCTTTGCGGATCCCGTTATCAAACAGGTATTTTGCCACACAGCGAATGCCGTTGCCGCACATCAGACCTTCGCTGCCGTCCAGGTTGAACATGCGCATCTGGGCGTCCGCCTTGTCCGAGGGACAGATGAGGATCACGCCGTCGCCGCCCACGCCGTTGTGCCGGTCGGACAGGTAGATAGAAAGAAATTCGGGAGAAGCCACCATGTTTTCCGGCTCGAAGCAGTTGATATAAATATAGTCGTTCCGGCAGGCGGACATTTTGGTGAAGCACATTTTCTGCTTCTGCTCTTTCAGGTTATTGATATCGATGATCTCCGTGTTTTCCGGCGTATAGCGGCTCATCAGGGAATCCGCCAGAGCGTTGGCGGTATCCAGGGCCGTCAGGCAGGGAATGCCCAAAAGGCTTGCCTTCCGGCGGATCTTCACGCTGTCCCGGGCGGGGTTTCTGCCCTTGGCGGAGGTGGAAATGACGTAATTTACCTTTTTGCTTTCCAAAAGGGTAATGGTATTGACGGAGCTTTCGTGGATCTTATCCACGATCTTCACAGAAAGCCCCACCTTGGCAAGCACCATGGCGGTGCCGGTGGTGGCGTACAGCTCGAAGCCCATTCTGGCAAATTTCTTGGCGATCTCCCCAATCTCGGGCTTGTCCTGATCCCGCACGGTAATAAACACGCCGCCGCTTCGCTTCATGTTGTGGCCGGAGGCGATCAGGCCCTTATAAAGAGCCTCCTCCAGGTTGTTGCCGATCCCCAGCACCTCGCCGGTGGATTTCATTTCCGGCCCCAGGTGGGTATCCACGTCGGTGAGCTTTTCAAAGGAGAATACCGGCACCTTTACCGCCACATAGGGAGAAGGCTTATACAACCCCGTGCCGTAGCCCATGTCCCGCAGCTTTTCGCCCAGGCTTGCCCGGGTGGCCAAATCGCACATGGGAACGCCTGTCACCTTGCTGATATAGGGCACGGTACGGCTGGCCCGGGGATTTACCTCGATCACATAAATCTCCCCGTCCATGATGATATACTGAAGATTGATCAGCCCAATGCCGTGGAGCTCCCGGCAGAGGGTTTCCGTGGTGGAAACGATCTTCGCGCTCATATCGTCGTCGATATCGGAGGCGGGGTATACGGCGATGCTGTCGCCGGAGTGAATGCCCGTGCGCTCCACATGCTCCATGATGCCGGGGATCAGAATATTTTCCCCGTCGCAGATGGCGTCCACCTCGATCTCCATACCGGAAAGGTACTTATCGATCAGCACGGGATTATCCTGCTTGTGGGAAAGAATGATCCCCATGTACTCTTCAATATCCTCATCACAGTAGGCAATGATCATGTTCTGGCCGCCCAGCACATAGGAGGGGCGCATCAGCACGGGATAGCCCAGCTTCCCGGCGGCTTCCAGCGCCTCCCCGGCGGTCATTACCGTAAAACCCCTGGGGCGCTTGATGCCGGAGCGCTCCAGCAGGTCGTCAAACCGCTCTCTGTCCTCGGCCATATCAATGGTGTCGGCGGAGGAGCCCAGAATGGGGATATGATTCTTCGCCAGGGTCTTGGTGAGCTTAATGGCGGTCTGCCCGCCGAAGGCCACCACCACGCCGATTGGCTTTTCGATTTCGATGATATCCATCACGTCCTCCGGGGAAAGGGGCTCAAAGTACAGCCTGTCTCCGGTATCGAAATCGGTGGAGACCGTTTCGGGGTTATTGTTGATAATGACCACCTGATAGCCCAGCTGCTGCAAGGACATGACGCAGTGAACGCTGGCATAGTCGAATTCAATTCCCTGGCCGATCCGGATGGGGCCGGAGCCCAGCACTACCACAGTGGGCTTTTCTCCCTTGTCCCGAATAAATTCCAGGGCCTCGTCCTCGCCGCCGGATTCTGCGGTATTGTAGGCGGCATAGAAATAGGGCGTGTGAGCGGCAAATTCTCCGGCGCAGGTATCCACCATTTTGAAGGTGGGCTTCCGCCGGAAGGTCACCTTACAGCCGGAAAGCCTCGCGATGGTAGAATCCGGATAGCCCAGCTGCTTTCCCTTGGTGTAAAGATCTTCCGTCAGCACACCCGCGGCAAGCTCCTTTTCATAGGAGATCAAATGAATGAGCTTGGAAAGGAACCAGCAGTCGATCATGGTTCTTTCGTGCATCTCCTCCATGGAAACGCCTCGCTTCAAAAGGGCGTATACGGCAAAGATCCGCTCGTCTGTGGCATGGGCCGCGATCTGCCACAGGGCTTCCTCCGATTCTCCTTCAAATTTAGGCAGGTTCAGCGTATCCAGCCCGATCTCAGCGCCCCGCACCGCTTTCATCAGGGCCATTTCAAAGGTATCGGCAATGCTCATCACCTCGCCGGTGGCCTTCATCTGGGTCCCCAACTCCCGCTTGGCGTACACAAATTTATCAAAGGGCCATTTGGGGAACTTTACCGCCACATAATCGAGAGCTGGCTCAAAGGCGGCATAGGTTTTCCCGGTCACGGCGTTTTTGATCTCGTCCAGGGTATAGCCGATGGCGATCTTCGTCGCCACCTTGGCAATGGGATAACCCGTGGCCTTGGAGGCCAGGGCCGAGGAACGGGAAACCCTGGGGTTCACCTCGATCACGGCGTATTCAAAGGAGGTGGGGTGCAGGGCAAACTGGCAGTTACAGCCCCCCTCTACCCCCAACTCATCGATGATCTTCAGAGCGGCGGAGCGGAGCATCTGGTATTCCTTATCGGAAAGGGTCACGGTGGGAGCGATGACGATGGAATCTCCGGTGTGCACGCCTACGGGGTCCAGGTTTTCCATAGAGCAGACCGTAATGGTGTTGCCCTTTCTGTCCCGCATCACCTCAAACTCGATCTCCTTCCAGCCGGCAATGCTCTTTTCCACCAAAATCTGGGTGATGGGAGACAGCGCCAGACCGTTGGCCGCCACCTCCCGAAGCTCCGTGAGATCATTGACAATGCCGCCGCCGGAGCCGCCCAGAGTAAAGGCCGGGCGAATAATGACGGGATAGCCGATCTCAAGGGCAAAGCTCGCGGCGTCCTCCACAGTGGTGACCACCTTGGAGGGAATGCAGGGCTGCCCGATCTTTTCCATGGTGTCCTTAAAGATCTGGCGGTCCTCCGCCTTATCGATGGTTTCCGGAGAAGCTCCCAGCAGACGCACGCCGTGCCTTGCGAGAAAGCCTTCCTTTGCCAGCTGCATGGAAAGGGTAAGGCCGGTCTGCCCGCCAAAGCCGGAAAGAATGCTGTCGGGGCGCTCCTTTTCTATGATCCGCTTGACGGTGGTGAGGGTCAGAGGCTCAATATAGATCTTGTCCGCCATGGCCTTGTCCGTCATAATGGTGGCTGGGTTGGAATTCACCAGCACGATCTCGATGCCGTCGTCCCTAAGCGCCCGGCAGGCCTGGGTACCCGCATAGTCAAACTCAGCGGCCTGGCCGATCACAATAGGCCCGGAGCCGATCACCAATACTTTTTTGATGTCCTTATTCAGCGGCATACTTTATTCTCCTTTTCCTGCTTCCATCATGGCGAAAAACTCATCGAACAACAGAGCGGTATCCAGGGGGCCCGCGCAGGCCTCCGGGTGGAACTGGGTGGTAAAGGCGGGGCAGTCCAAATAACGGATCCCCTCGCAGGTGTTGTCGTTGACGTTCACAAAGAGTTCCCGGGCCACCGCCGGATCAATGCTTTCGGAAATCACTGCGTAGCCGTGGTTTTGGCTGGTGATGTAGACACGGTCCTTTTCCAGATTTTTGACCGGCTGATTCGCCCCCCGATGGCCGTATTTCAGCTTTTCCGTTTGAAAGCCGTGGGCCAACGCCAGAAGCTGATGACCCAGGCAGATACCGAAAATGGGGATCTTAAGTTTACATATTTCTTTTAAGTTTTCTATAATTTCTTTATTTTCAGCGGGGTCGCCGGGTCCATTACTTAACATAATCCCGTCCAACCTCAGCTCCTTCAGCTCCGCCGCCGTGGTATCGCAGGGGCAAACGGTCACCTCCGCTCCCCGTTTTACAAGCTCCCGCCAGATATTCTTTTTCAGGCCGAAGTCCAGCAGGGCGATCCGCTTTTTCACCTGGCCCTCCGGCATTTCCACGTACCGCTCCCCGGTGGAAGCCGCCCGCACTGCACCGGTGACGCGGTAGGCCTTCAGGGCTTCCAGATCCACCTGCTCCGGGTGATCTGTGATCACACCGTTCATCACGCCCCGCTCCCGCAGGATCTTTGTCAGGGAACGGGTGTCGATGCCGGAAAGACCCGTCACGTTTTTTTCCAGAAAAAAGGTGTCAAGATCGCCCTCCGAACGGAAATTGGAAGGCTCTTGGCACCAATGCTTTACAATATAGGCCCTGGGGCCGATGCTGCCGCTTTCAAAATCGGCGGGAATGACCCCGTAATTGCCGATGAGCGGAAACGTCTGCACCACCATCTGTCCCCAATAGCTGGGATCCGTCAGCGTTTCCAAATACCCTGTCATGCCGGTGGTGAAAACCACCTCAGCAGTCACCTCTCCCGGCGCGCCGAAGCGTTCTCCACGGAATACCTTTCCGTTTTCCAGTACAAGATAGCCTGTTTTCGCCATGCGCTTTCACTCCTTTTTCCATCAAAGGATCTCTTTTCTTCTCAATAGCTTATCATAACTTATTTGAGAAGGTCGCGCAAGGGGAAAATACGCATTTCGTCAAAACAACAAAAAATCCTGCCTCGCCACGAAAGAGATAGTCGATTTTGCGGCCAGGCGGCAAAGCTGCCGCAAAGCGTGACGGGTTCACGCTTTAGAGTTGTTAGATATTAGTTGTTAGAAAGGGTATAAGAATGATAGAGAAGGAGATTTTCCCTTCTCTAACAACTAGTAACTAACAACTAACTGCTAGCTGACTGCTAACATTCGCTGACAACGCAGAGCTCCTCTTGTCCCGCGGAATTCCGTGTGACCGCACGGAAAGAGCAGCTTTCCAAATCGGCCTCCAGCAGCGCCTCCTGTCCGGCGTAACGCCAGCAAAGGGTAAGGCCGCTTCCCGCCGCTTTTGCTGAAATTTCCGCTTCCGGGTGGAAAGCCGGGCAATTTGCCCGCAGCCGCAGGAGCTGAAGCTGCTTTTGCACCACCGGCTTTTGAAGGCCCTCCCGCACGTCCCGCTCTGTCAGATTGGTACGGTTGATTTCCTTATGCCCGCCGGCTCCAGCGCGTTTCATAGCTTCACAGTCGTTTTTCCCCGCAAACAGGTCCAGATACCATACCTGAGGCTTCCCGGGCATAAAGAGCTGGATCGCCCTTGCAAGCGCCAGCTTCCGATCCTCCTCACCCAGGGCGCTGTAATAGGTGGCGTTCACCTGGTAATACACATTTTTCGCCCCATGGAGATCCTTCACAAAGCCGCCTCTTGCCACCAGTGTTTGGATCAATGCCTGGATCCGCTCCTCCGGCAGAAGCCCCTTCAGATCCAAAAGCGGAATGCCATCGTGACAGCCCAGCATATTTACGGTACGCATTCCGCTGTCGATCACTTCACAGGCCCATTTCACCAGCATTTCAGCGGATTTCTCCTCAAAGGCGTCCAGAACCAGCCCCGGCAGAAAGAAATCGTACACCAGATAGCCCTTTTGGGCGATGGTGCGGTAGATCCCCTCTTCATAGCTCGCGTGGATCTCCGGCAGCAGAGACACCCCATGAGGTTCCGCCATCTTTGTGATCTCCTCCAGAAGCTCCCAGGTTCCGGGGTCGTTCAGAAAATTCCGGGAGCCAACCTCCTTCGGTGCATAGGCAAAAGCGTCCAGCCGGACAATATCGGCGCCGTAGGAGGCCAGCGTTTTCAAGGTCTGCCTGTAAAAGTCCCGCACTAAGGGGGATTTGATATTCAGGTCCATTTGCCCCAGGTAATGCTTTTTCCCCGCTTCATCCACATCGACCTGCTGGTAAAAGGTATTCCAATAGGGCTTTTTCACGCCGTCCGCGAATTCCACCATCAGAATGGGCAGACCGGGCTTGCGGAAAAACATGTTTTCCAGAAGCTTGCCGTCCGGCTGAAGATAGCCCTCCTCCGTCATGGTTCCGTGCCCTTGCCAAAAGGCGTTCCAGTCAAGGAAAAAATCCCGGTACCGGGAGCGTTCCCCGTACCGCAAAAGGTCCTGAAACTGCGGCGACTGCACGGAAAGGTGATTCAAAATGAAGTCCAGCTTCAAGCTGATCCCCATGGCCCGCAGTGCTTCCAGGTCTTCTTCCCTGGCGATCACGCCGTTTATCCCGTAATCGATCACGGAAAAACCCCGATCCAGGTCGGTGTGGAACAGGCTGGGCAAAATATAGAAGGTGGAAAAAGCGCCCCGCACCTCAGGCCGTCGCAAAAAATCCGCCGAACCGCTGAGAGTGCCGCCCAGGCTGTCCGGGTAGGCGTTCAGCATCGGCCCCCAATTCACTTTGTTTTTCATTTCAGCCACCTCACCTGTTCCCGTCCATCTGTGCTTTGAACTGCTCATAGCTCAATATCTCGCAGGATTTGGAAAGGATCAGTTTTGCAAAACCCGCTCTCTTCTCCAGCTTTTCCTGCTCCAGCTCCAGCACCATGGTGATAAAGGGCGTGTCAGCGTTGGCATCCCGTCCCCGGGAAAGCCTGTATTCCCTGGTTTCCGCCGGCGTGCTGTTCAGCAGCACCGGAATATCCACCCCCTGAAATTTTCCACTGTTGCCGTGCGTCCATTCCAAAATAAGCACGGAGGTATCGCTCATATCCTTTTCCTCGTACCACAGGGCGGTATCGTCCCGGCCCAGGCGGCGAAGCCAAAGGCGGCCGGCGCCGTTTTGAAACGCGGTAAGCACTGACTCCAGCTGCCCATACTCCTGCTCCAGCTCCGTTCCGAGATATCCGGAAAGCGCCTTTCTCCCGGCAGCCTGATAGCTTTTCAAAAAGGGATAACGCTCCGCCTGATCGGGATCGGGATCCAACCCCTCTTCCTGCAGCTTTTTCAAAAGCGCCGCTGTTTCAGGAGAATACGCCCGCGCCTCCAGCATGCCCCGCACCCCGGCTTCCCGAAAAATGCGCAGCCGCTCCGCGTCGTTCTGCTCCGGGATCCTGCAGGGGTAATTATCTCCTGACAAGGTATATGACTTTACACCGATCTGGTTGAAATAATAGGTAAGTAACGCGGACACACAGGTTTTCCCCACGCCGCTGCCCCCGCTCACCGCGATCACCGCCCTTTGGCACTCTCTGGGAAGCATGATCTCCTTCAAAAGCGGCAGCAGCGCCCGGAAGGCCACCTTTGCCTTTTCCATAGACTGCGGCCCGATCCACACCTTATCTCCGGGCATATCGCCCTGAGGGATATCCTCAGGCACCTCCGGCGGCTGCCAGCTTTTTTCAGCCGCTTCGATCGCCTCAACTGCTGTAGTGACCATAGAAGCTCCTCCTTTGATACAATGTGTTCCTGAAAAGCCGCCCTGCTTTTTGATCCGGCATGGCATTGCTTTCAGTATAGCTTTCCGGCCCGGGAGTGTCAACTTTCGCGCCGGCTTTTTCCCTTTTTTGAGGCAAAGCCCGGGGGCTTTCGCTCCCGGGCTTTGTCCCTAACTCTGATATGGCAAAATTTGATACGAACTCAACCGTTTTTGTTCTGGAGCCACTCGTCCAGCTGCTCCTGCTTGCACTTGATGATGTCATCGATGCCCGCGTCGTGCAGCGCCTGCTGGAACACAGGCAGCACTTCGTCGATATCCACCACGCCGTTCATTAGGGGAGTGTAATACTGTGCGATCACATTGGCGCAGGCTGCAACCTGATCTGCCACGGGCTCCATGTTGCAGGTAAAGCCAAGGGCGATGGATTTCGCGGCGTTCTTGTTGCTCTCCGCCACCTGCTCGTTTACGTCTACAGACTGGTTATCCCACACGGGAACGATGGTGCCGTTGGGGACCACATAGCTCTTTTCACCGGTCCAACCGGCGGTGGCGCCGTTCTCTCCGTCCAAATAGGAGGCTACGCCGTCGTTCAGCTGATAGGTAACGCCCTCCACGCCATATTGGAACAAAGCGGCTACCTCGGGATCGGTATACAGCAAATTGAGAACGCGCATGGCGGCGTCGGGATTTTTGCAGAAGGGAGTGATGTGCCACAGATAGGTGGTCACGTTTCCGGTAGTGATATAGCTGGGGCTGATTTCCGTACCGACCACTTCGCCGCCGTAGGTCTGAGCCACATTGGCCTCATACAGGAATTCCGCGGCGCTCCAGTTGTAGCCGGTGGTGCCGGAAGTCAGACCAGTCTGCATGCTCTGCAGTGTAGCGCTGGAGTTGCTCATGGGATCGGGAGAAATGATGTCGTTCTGCTGCCAGAGCTTTACATTCTCCATGATATTCAGGAAATACTCGGATTCATAGTAGTTCTCTACCGTGGAGCTGTTCTCCGGATCGGTCAGAACGCCCAGATAGTTCTGGTCTCCCAGGTAGTCGATCCCCTTGGGGATCCAGTAGGGCTCTGTGGAACCGGGGATATAGTAGTGATCCGGGTTCGCCTTCTTCATGGCGATCATGGCTGTGGTCAGAGAATCCAGATCTGTCACAGTGCTCCAATCAATATTGGCGGCGTCGGAATCGGCTTTCTGGCAGAAATAGATATTGGGAGCCGTCCATGCTGTGATGGTGGGAATACCATAGAGCTGGCTGCCTACTCTGCCGCAGTCCAGGATCGCTTCATTTCCGTCGCCGAAAAGAGCCTTGGTCTCCTGGCCGTACTCCTCCAGCAGATCATCCAGGGGAGCTACCTGGCCGTTTGTGACCAGATTGCCCAGAGGCTGATACCAGAAAGAAGAGAAGAAATCCAGGGAATCATCGCCGCCTGTCAGCAGCAGGTTCAACTGCTCCTGCATGGTGCCGAAGGTGACCCAAACCGGTTCGATCTCCGCATGAGCTTTTTCCCGAAGGATAGCGTTGATCGCGTCCATGACTTCCTTTTCCTTGGAGCGGGGATCACCGTTCATGCTGTTCATATTGAAGCGCAGCACGGGGTACTCCTCGTCCTCTACAGATGTTTTGCTGCTTTCGGGAGCGCTGCTTTTGGGCGTGCTCTCCACTTTGCTGGAGCCTGTGCCGGGCTTATCGCCGCCGCAGCCCGCGCAGGCCAGGACCAGAGCCAGCACCAACAGCATTGCAAGTACCTTTTTCATAGCTTTATTTCCTCCTGTTGCTTTGTAATATTTCAATGATACAGAGTTTGTATCATTAAAGCCCCTTTCATTCCCTCCGCCGCAAGCTGGCGGACAACTCCATGTTTATCCCTTCACGGAACCCAGCGTGATCCCCTTTACAAAGGATTTCTGGAAGAAGGGATAAACCAAAATCACCGGGATCACCGCCACTACCGCCAGCGCCATACGAATACCGGTGGTAGGCACCTGGCTGGCGTCCACATTCATTCCCCGGGCGATCTGCTGCTGCATGACGGTGGCGCTGTCCATGACCCGCTTCAGGTAATTTTGAATACCGTGCAGGTCGATCCGCTGCTGCACATAATAAATGCCGTTGGTCCAGTTGTTCCAATAGGCGATAAAGGTCATCAGCGCCAGTGTTCCCAAGATCGGCTTACTCAGCGGAAGAACAACAGACCACAGGCACCGGAATTCGCTGGCGCCGTCGATCTTTGCCGCTTCCAGGATCTCATCGGAAATGTTGGAATTGATATAGGTCCTCATCATGATAATATGGAACGCGTTCATCAAAAGCCCGGGAACGATCATACCCGCCAGCGTATCCTTCAAATGGAAAAGCTGCGTATAGATCAGATACGTGGGAACCAGGCCGCCGTTAAACAGCATAGTGATAAACAGAACGACCGAAATGATCTGCCGCCCGGGCAGGTCCCTGCGGGAAAGAGGATAGGCAAACAGCGTGGTCAGTATCACATTAGTGCTGACGCCGATCACCGCGATGATCACGCTCATCAGGTAAGCGTGCAATACCCCGTCCTTGGAGGACCACAGATAGCGATAGGTATCCAGCGTAAATTCCCTGGGAACCAGAGAATAACCGTGAAGCAAAAGCTCTGATTCCGGCGTCAGCGAGCTGACGATGAGCAGCCAAAAGGGAATGATGCACATCAGGATCAGCACACCGATAAAAAGATAGGCGGCCGCGCTGAAGGCTTTATTTTTTACGATCATGCCGGGCTCCCCCTTTCTTAAATGAGCGCGCTTTCTTTATCCAGCTTACTGACGATCCCGTTGGCGGTCATCACCAGCACAAAGCCCAGGACCGACTGGAAGAATCCCGCCGCCGCGCTTCTGCCGATGCTGTTTTGCTCCAGAAGGGCCCGGTACACGAAGGTATCAATGGTCTGGGTGGTGCTGTAGAGCATACCGCTGTGCATGGGCACCTGGTAAAACAGGCCGAAATCTGAGTAGCAGATCCGCCCAATGGCCAGGATCATCAGAATAATAATGGTCTTTTTCATGCAGGGAAGCGTGACGTACAGGATCTGCTTCCAAATACCGGCCCCATCGATCACGGCGGCCTCGTACATGGTTTTATCGATCCCGATCAGGGTGGAATAGTACAGGATCGAGGTATATCCGAAGGACATCCAGATGTACACAATGGTCAGAATAATGGGCCATGGCTTCGGGTCGTTATACCATTCCACCTTTCCCATTCCCAGCGGAGCCAGAATGGAGTTGTTGATAAAGCCATTGCTGGGACTCAGAAAGGCAAATACGATATAGGTTACGATCACAATGGAAAGAAGGTAGGGCACCAGGATGATCACCTGGGACATATTTTTGAAAAAGCGGTTCTTCACCGTATCCAGAGCGATCGCCACCAGCAGCCCGAACACATTTCCCAGCACAATGAATGCCAGGTTGTAAAGGATTGTATTGCGGAACATGATAAACGCGTCTTTTGTGGCGAAAATAAAGGTGAAATTATCAAGGCCTGTCCAGGGGCTGTTGAAAATCCCTACCGCGTAATTGACTTTCTTAAACGCGATGGTCAGTCCCGCCATGGGAAGGTAGTTATTGATGATCAAATAGATAAGACCGGGGATCAGCATCGCGTAAAGCGGCCAATATTGTTTCAGCTTTGCCCAAAAAGGCTTTTTCCTTCGAACTGCTTTTTCTGTCATGGTAAGCCCCTCCCTATCGTTCAGTATCGTCATTATACCAAGGAGTCTCTTGGTAGAACTACCAAAAATCTGTCTAGCATTACTATTTTTCTGAGATGGTTGCCGGAACCGGGGGTTCACGCTCTTGCTTTTCCTCAGGGCCAATGATAGAATGAAGGCAAAATTTCAGCAGGAGGTGCCTTATGGAAAAACAACCTTCCGTGAAAAAGCTGTTTAAGCTGTCCTTTTGGATCACGATACTGCTGCTCCTTGTAGCCACCTTTGCCTATGGCGTGTATTCCGTACAAACCTATGCCCGGCAGATTTTGGGCCATAATGCCTCCTCCCTGGAAAAATATACCAAAACTTTTTCTGAAGATCTGGACACGCTGCGGGATTTTAACCGCACCCTGGTCTACTCCAATCCCAGCTTTCAGCTGCTTTCCCTAAACAGCTACGCGGATTCCAAGCGGGTGGTGGAACAGTATAATCTTCGCCAGGTCATGCTGTCCCATACACCCTCCTATGGCGTCACCATGCTTTACGACAGTATTCAGAATGCCGCGTATTTTGTGCATGGAAACCGCATTCTTGTGGATCAAAAACGTTCCCCCGATCTATACCATTTTCTGCACATGCTGGGGCAGGAGCCGGAGGAATACGGCTTTTCCGACTACAATACCTGGTTTATCTCCTCCGATGACTATGACCCCTATCTGATCATTGCAAACAACCATCGCCGCTCCACGCTGTTTTCCTGTTTCAATATCCGCGCCTATCTTGAGCGCAACCCGGTACCCGATTATTCCGAAGAGAGCACCATCGTGATCTTTGCTGAGGAGGAAGTCCTGATTGGAAAAGAGTTTACAGAGGAACACGGGATCGGGCTTTCCATGCTGATGGGATCCTCTCAGCGCACCGGAGATGTTTTGCGGTCCGGCTATTTCTTTCACACGGTTTTTCTGGAAGAATATTCAGTGGGCATCTGTGTGATCACCCCTGTTTCCGCACTGCTTTCCCACGTACTTCCCCAAATCGCTTTTTTGTTTCTTATCATTCTGCTGGTGACCGCGATCATCATCGCGGTATACCGTGTTTTAAGGCGGGTTTTGGTGCTCCCCCTGCAGGAGATCGCCATCATGTCGCAGCAGCTGGAAAACGAAGAGGACACAGAGGGAAGCAGCGCTCTCCCCGGCAGACACTATCAGGAATTTACCGATATCAAAAACGCGCTGACAGACCTGCGGGACAACATTGTGGCTCTGGAGCTTGAAAAACGGGAAAAAGAGTCGGAAAAGGAACATGCCCATTTACAATATTTCCAATTACAGACCCGCTCTCATTTCTTTTTGAACTGTCTGAAAAGCCTGTACAGCATGCTGGAAAACGGAGAATACGGACGTATGAAAAATATGATTTTGGGCTTTTCCAACCACCTCCGTTATATCTTTCACGACACGATGACCGTAGTTACGCTGGAATCTGAGCTGAAGGAGGTAAACGACTACCATCGGCTGATCCTGATGGATTCCTCCCGGATCCTTCTGCTGCGTCAGGAGGTGCCTACAGACCTGCTTTCCTATACGGTACCGCCTCTTATTATTCAAACTTTTCTGGAAAACACCTACAAATACAACGATAAAACCGGCGCTCCTCTTTCCTTTCATATCCAAGTAAGCCGTGTCCATTACAATGACAGAGAATACCTTCAGATCCACTGCTCCGATAACGGCTGCGGCTACAGCCCGGAGGTCCTGGAAAAACTCAACGGAGAGCTGAGCGGCACCTTTGACCAGTATAACGTGGGTATCAATAACCTTCGGCGCCGCATGTCCATCGTGTACAAAAATAATTTTCACACCGCTTTTTACAATCTTCCCACAGGCGGGGCCTGCTCCGTCATTTTCGTGCCCATCATAACAGGAAAGGAGCCGCTATGAATATTCTCATTGTGGACGATCAGATCAGCGTGCTGAAGGGGCTGCTGAACGGCATTCATTTTCAGGAGCTGGGCTTTACCTCTGTAGACACCGCCATGAGCACCGGCGAGGCTTTGAAAATTCTGGAAAAAAAGCCTATTCACATTTTGCTGACCGATGTGGAGATGCCGGGGAGAAACGGACTGGAGCTGAATTCTATTGTCAAAGAAAAGTATCCCGACGTGCTGCGGATCGTGCTTACCTCTCACGCGGTGTTTTCCTATGCTCAAACCAGCATCAAGCTGGGCTGCTTCGACTATATCGTGCAGCCCGCGCCCTTTGAGGATATTGAAGCCGCTCTGAAAAGGGCCATCGACGCGGTCAACGTAAATTATAACAACCGGCGCATTACCCGGTACGGCCATCTATTCAAAAACCACGAAAGTGAGTTTTTGAATTCCATTATCCAGAAGCTGTATTCCAATGACCCTGAGGACGTCAGCGGCTGTATTCGCCTTTTGAATCAATCCGGCCATCCTGTTACACCCAAAAGCACCGCTCAGCTGATCTTCGCGGATATCTTTTCCTATACGCACCGTGAGCCGGGGTATCCTTCCCAGCACCAGATCCTGAACGCCATCAGCAGCGCCCTGAAAAGCGTCCCGTTTTTTGACGGGCTGGACCTGCTGGTTTCCTTAAATCCCTACCGCCAGTTTTCCGTTCTTTTGATCAGCGAGGAGGCCGAACGCCTTCCGGCAGGCGAAGAGCCCGTATCTCAGTTTTTCAAGGCCCTGCGCGAGGCGCTTCCCGGCCGCCCCATGGCCTGCTACTATGGAGACAGCTTTCCCTTTTCCGATATTCAGCTTGCCATCAAGGTGGCCAACGAGCATATCAAAAACAACGTGGCAAAGGAGCCTGTGCTTTCCCATATCATTCCGGGAGCCCTTCTGGATAATTTGAACATTTCCCTGCCCGATTACCAAAATCATTGGAGCAGGCTTTTATATTCCGGGCAGAAAAGCCTTTTGAAAAAGGATATCGATTTTTGCCTGGACGAAAAAATCGCCACCATGCCAAACCGGTTTCAAAGCCTCTGCGATGTGCACCAGCAGCTGATCCAGTTGTTTTTCAAGTACTTTTATGAAAACGGCGTGGATATCAATTCCCTGTTTACGGAGGATTTCACTTACCGGGACTGCATGGACAGCTTTTCCAGCGTAGAGGAGGTAAAGCGCACGGTGGATTTTCTCTTAAACGCGGTGACCACCGCTTCCTCCGTTCCCCAGGAGCTGGACTACGTGGAAAAGGCAAAGGCCTATATCAGTGAAAATTACAGTCAGCTGCTTTCCGTAAAGGAGGTTGCCGAGCACGTTCATCTGAACCCGGAATATTTCACCCGGCTGTTCAAAAAGGAAACCGGAAAAAACATCAAAAATTACATTGTAGACTGCAAAATGACCTTGGCAAAGGATCTGCTCGCCACCAGCAACCTTCCGGTGAGCATGGTGGCGCTGGAGGTGGGATACACCAATTTCTCCCACTTTACCCAGATTTTCAAAAAGATAGAAAATATGACCCCCAGCGAATACAGGCTGAGGGTCACGAAAAAGGAGAATCCAGAAAACTGATTTTTGTAAGCTTGTACCGACAGGATACCAGTGCAGATCTCCAAGCGGAGTTTACCGGGAACAAAACGCTGTTTCCGGCAAACTCTGCCGGAAAGCTGTACGCTTTATTCTATTTGGTACAAGTTCTTAGTCCTTCAGAGCCTCTTCGATAAAGTCGGCGGGAAGGGCACGGCCTGTGAGAAGATCGTGGATCAGATCCGCCATGAAATAGGAAAGCTCGGCAAAATGATCTGTGATGTAAGTGACACCGTTGCATTCCGTGGCCGTCCAGCCCAGAATGTATCTTGCGAACCACTCCACACTGATCAGAAGCTCCCCTTCCCGGTGCAGGGCCTCGCAGTACATGCTGCGCAGCTTGTCGTCTATCATACACCCAATGCTGCCCCGGGCAAATTGCAGCTCTCTTCCGTCGGGCAGGGTCAATGCCGCCGTCAGCGTATCCTCGGAAACAGAAAGCGTTCCTCCCGTCATTTCCGCCAGGAAGCTTACGGGAACACAGGTGTATTCCCCTCTCACCAGCTGGCCGCCGTTCAGGCCATGGTATTTCAGCTTCTGCCAGCGCACCGGCGCCGTTTTCAGCTCCACCACCCGGTTGTGCCACCATACCCTGGAAACGCCGGGGGCAAAGGCCGCCGCGCGTTCATCTCCCGCTGTGGAAAGGGGCGTTTCGCTTTGCACGATCTCCCCGTTTTCTCCCCTGCGGGTCCCGGCCAGCAGGTAATCCCAATACAAAAAGGCCTCGTCCAACGCCTGTCCGTGATCCCGGATCTTGATATCGTTAAAGACATACGGCGCTTTTTGTCCGGTATAGAATGCCATATTGTCTTCCCCCATAATACTGATTTTGGGTATGGGGTCGCATTGATTGATCGTAAGCCAGTAATACCTGCTTTCTCTCACTGAGCGAGCTTCCGCTTCCATATCGGCATTCCCATGGCCGTTATTTTCCGGGTGAGATTCCCATATGGCCAGCGGACCTCCCTGGTTTTTCAGCCGGTGGTTTTCATCGATCAGCCCATGGATCCGCCCGGGACCGGCGGAGCAGGCGGCGCCGGCCAGAAGGTAGCCGTAACGCCGGGAAAACTGCTGTGTCATGCCGCAGCCATTGGACATGCCCTGCATGTAGATCCGCTTTTCATCTACCGGGTATTTTGCCTGAATGTGCTTGATGAGCCGCAGCACAAAATTGCAGTCGATGTTTTCCTCTATGGTACGCGCCGGCTCCGGAAATTCCATGCCGTCTATGGCCTTCAGCTTAAATTTTTTGTGCGGGAACATCTGCATCTGCCAAAAACGGTTGGTATGCCCGTTGGGAAACACACAGAGGAAACCCTCCCGCTCTGCCAGTATGGACCAGCTGCTGTAAATACACTGGCCCCACCCCGTCATCAGACCTCCGTGCATGCTCAGCACCAGGGGATTCTTTTTCGATGGGTCATAGCTTTCCGGCACATATTCATACCACACCCCTTCGATACCGTCCTCCGGCTTCTCCACGATCCTCCCTTCCTCGTCCAGAATGGCGTGGAACTCCTTCAGCCGCTTCGGATAGGGCTGGGAGTTGTTGCCGTTCTCGTTCACCACGATATCCGAGCCCTTGATCCGCTCCGGTAAATAATCGCGGTTATCATCATCCGGCATACCTGCGCGAAGCTGTATTTTTCTGCTCATATCAGTTCCCCTCCGTATTCCTTTCTGATGTTCTTAAAAACGGGATCGCTTCCCGCATGATTTTTTCGTAGCTTTCAAAGGTATGGTTTCCTTCCAGAATGTCCCGAATCACACCGGCCATATAGTAGGAAAGCTCGGCAAAATGATCTGTGACGTAAGTGACGCCGTCGCATTCCGTGGCCGTCCAGCCCAGAATGTATCTTGCGAACCACTCCACACTGATCAGAAGCTCCCCTTCCCGGTGCAGGGCCTCGCAGTACATGCTGCGCAGCTTGTCGTCTATCATACACCCAATGCTGCCCCGGGCAAATTGCAGCTCTCTTCCGTCGGGCAGGGTCAATGCCGCCGTCAGCGTATCCTCGGAAACAGAAAGCGTTCCTCCCGTCATTTCCGCCAGGAAGCTTACGGGAACACAGGTGTATTCCCCTCTCACCAGCTGGCCGCCGTTCAGGCCATGGTATTTCAGCTTCTGCCAGCGCACCGGCGCCGCTTTCAGCTCCACCACCCGGTTGTGCCACCATACCCTGGAAACGCCGGGGGCAAAGGCCGCCGCGTGTTCATCTCCCTTTCTGGGCAGATTGGTTTCTCCCATGGTGATACTTCCATCCGCTTCCCGGCGAAGACCGGAAAAGAAATAATCCCAGTACAAATACGCTTCGTCCAGAGATTGACCGTGATCCCTGTTTTTGATATCCAGGTAGACCAGATCTGCCTTTTTTCCCCGATAGAACGCAAAGTTGTTTTCTCCATGGATCCGGATCTCCGGCAGGGGATCGCATTCATTGAGCTTCAACCAGTAATACCGGTTATAGTCGTTTTTCCTGGCCGCCTCCCGATAATCTGAGCCGTGAGAATTGTGCTCCGGCCGAGACTGCCACACGGGAACCGGCCCGGCAATATTTTTGATCTTTCCGCTTTGGTCAAACAGGCAGTAAGGGAAGGTAGAGCCTCCCGCTCCCGCGGCGCCTGCCAAAAGATCGCCATAATAGCGGGCAAACTGATGGGTCATCATATTCCCCATGGACATGCCCTGCATAAAGATTCGTGACTCGTCCACATTGTATTTTTGCTTCATGCGCTCAATGAGCCCCCGCACAAAGTTCAGATCGTGGTTTTCCCGGTAATCCGCCGGCGCGCGGGCCACTGTTTTTCCGTCAAGCTCGGTGGGACCGCCGGATTCGTAAATTCCCTCCGTGCACCAGAACATCATTTCACTGGCGTCGGGAAACACGCAGAGAAGTCCTTCCCGCTCCGCCAGCATGGACCAGCTGCTGTAAACACACTGGCCCCAGCCTGTCATTAAACCGCCGTGCAGGCTTACGATCAGCGGAGCTTTCTTTTCCGGGTCATAGGAGGCCGGTACGTATTCATACCAGATATTCTCCTTCCCGTCCGCAATGACCTCCTGAAATTTCTGTAAGCGTGCCGGGTAAGGCTGAGAATTGTTGCCGTTCTCATTTACCACAATATCCGAGCCGATAATGGAAAAAGGAAGATAACTGCGGTTGTCATCGTCCGGCGTGCCTGCCCGAAGGGTCCATTTCCTGTTCATCTGATTCCTCCTCATCAATCAAAATCTATGGCAACACCGTTTAGAATTGTGCGGCGCTGCCCTGTTGCTGTTTCCAGTATAATTCCTTCTTTTCCTCTCTTCTATCGTTACTCTGACCATAATTATTCATTCCTTGACGTGGATCTTTGAGCGGTAAGCTCAAATTTTTTTCGAAAAAAATCATATTTCCCACATTTCTGCTCTGCTTTTTGATATCCCGCGCTTACCACCTCCGGATATAATGAAGGAAATCCCTGAAAAACCACGGCAGGAAAGCAAAGCGATCCTTTTCAGGACAAAATGCCTTTCGCCGGAAAAAGAAAGGAAAGTGGTCTATGATGAAAACTCTGTATGCCCAGGAAATGAACTCTCTGCTGAAAACCTGCGGCCGCTGTTATGATGACGCCAAACATGAACGGCTGTATTTTAACTGGACCGGGGCCTCCATTGAGCTCAAATTTTGCGGCACCCTTCTCATGGCGGATCTCAGCGCTCTAAACGGCGAAGAACCCGTATTCAGCATGTGGAACAAAGAGCCTGCCACACGGCAGACCTGGCCCGTGGTGGGTGTGGTAATCGATGGCAATGAAGAAAAAGTAAAGAAATATGAGCTTACCGAGCAGGAAAACCGTATCATCCTGTATCACGGCAGCGATGCAACGGCCCATACAATCCGCATCATTAAGCTGACAGAAAATTTCAAATCCTATACCGCCCTTCATGCCCTTTCCTTCGAGGGAAAGCTTTTAGAACCGGACGGACAGAAGCGCCCGGAGATCGAATTCATCGGCGATTCCATTACCTGCGGCTTCGGCAATCTTTCAGACGACCGTTCCCAAGGCTTCTTTTCCTATACGGAAGACGCCCTGAAAACCTATGGAATGCTGGCGGCAAAAGAACTGGAAATGGACTACAGCGCCATTTGTTTCTCCGGCATTGCCACCACAAAATACGGCGGAGAACTGGTCTCCTATGCCATGGACGAGCTGTATCCCTATACAGACCGCGTACTCAGCGACAAGCTGGGCTGCTCCGAGATCGAGGAATGGGACTTTTCCCGCCACCCGAAGGATTATGTTGTGGTGAACCTGGGCACCAACGATTCTCACGCCGTTACCTACGGCGGCCACAAGGATCCTGACAGGCTGTTCCATGAAGGATATCTGCGCTTCCTGAAAACCTTGCGGAGCTTAAACGGATCCCAAACAAAAATCATCTGCTGTCTGGGAAGCATGAGCTACTATTTTTACGATGACATTCTCCGCATTGTGGAGGAATACAAAAAAGAAACCGGCGACACAGAGGTTTACTGCATGAAATTCCGCCAAATGCTGTTTTTCGACGGCTTTGGGGCCTGTGACCACCCCTCCGCCAAGACTCACCGAAAAATGGCGGACGAACTGGTTTCCTTCCTGCGCTCCATCTCCTGACGAGCTCACGGATTTTATTAAAAAGAGACTGCCGCGAAATGTTCCTTTCGCGGCAGTCTCTTTTTTAGATTCTGGATTCTAGACGCTAGACGGTGGTGGCGCTGCGCAGCAGCGCCTGAAAGAAGGGCGTATATAAAATGAGGAATGAGCAATGGAGGGTAGCTCCCCCTTTCTGTCATTCTGAGCCGCGGGCGAAGAATCTCGCCCTTGAATTTCCTAAAAAGGTCAAGGGACGAGATTCTTCACTTCGTTCAGAATGACAGGAGAAAGGCAGGCAGATAACTGCTAAATTATAAGTTTAACGTCCTTAGGCTCCCCTTGCGCGAGCAAGGGTTGCTGTGCCCCGGTGGGGCACAGCAACCGGAGCGAAGCGTAGAAAGCTGTCACGGCGAAGCCGTGACTGAGGGGATTAGAACTAGCGGTTTTATCCCACTTTCTGCGTGTGACTATCCCCTCCACCACCTTACGGTGGTCCCCGCAGACTGCGAAGCAGTCTGTTTCCCCTCTATAAATAAGGGGAGGCAAAGGGCAGCCAAACTCCAATTTATCGAACTCTGCCGCATTCTTAATTACTAATTGCCCTTGCGCTTAATCGATGTGGGGCATACCGTAGGTTCCCACGGAAAGCGAATCCTTTCCCTTTGCTACTACCTTGTCAAAGACATAGCGGTAAGGGGGCTGTTCTTCTTCTGGCAGCATATGGGTCTCATTGCCGAGAACGCAGGCGTCAAAATCATTCTCATACTTTTTCCATACGGGGCGACCTTCGCTGTTGGGGTCTCCTTTTTTGGCGAAGTGATACCAGTAATCCTGGATCAGCTCCATAAAGTCATAGTCCGCGCCCACCCAGTGGTAGGGGAAGAAGGGATCCCGCTCGCCGGTATCCACTCTGCCGAACACATAGGGCATCTCCGCGCAGTGGGGGCAGCCCAGCTCATGGCCTCTCTTCGTCTCGTTCTCTTTATTCATCACCCAAAGGAACGCTCTTTTTCCATACTTGTGGCACATTTTCGCCACATAAAAACCATTGACTGCCATAATACGGGAGGCCAGAGTGGTACACGCCTTTTCCGCTTCCACCTCATTGGCGGCTGGATACCAGGCCTTCATCTGCTCATAATCCGCGGCAAATTCTTTTTTCAGGTGCTGGTCAAATTCTTCTACCGGCAGGCCCTTGCACGCCCGTACCGGAGATTCCTGAGCACAGCTGCCGATCATCACATCGAAATCATTGATCTTTCCGGCTGTGAGCAGCTCATAATAATTTCCTGGCAGGAACTCGCCGTCCACACAGAACCGAATGCCGCCGGAGAAGGGCTGTCCCCTGGTATATTCCTGGTAGGCGTCAAACAGCTCCCAGGCGTCCTTTTGGCGCAGCTCTTCTATGGTAGACACACCGATGGAATCCATAAACTCCTGAGAGGCCTTTTCCACCTCTTCCCGGGGGCAGGGACCGCCGGAGCCGAATACCATGAAGCCGCTTTCCACGGAGATATGCTGCACAAGCCCGTTCATCAGCGGAGAAACCAGCAGAGAGCAGGTGGCTCTCGCGCCTCCGGACTGACCGGCCACTGTGATGTTATTGGGGTCGCCGCCAAACACCGCAATGTTTTCCTTGACCCACTGGCAGGCCTTTCTCACGTCATATAGGCCATAGTTTCCGGAAGTACCGTTCCCTTCCTTCGTAAGCTCCGGGTGCGCAAAAAATCCAAACAGGCCCAGGCGGTAGTTGATGGTGACAACGATCATATCCTTCCGCCCTGCCAGACCTTCCCCGGCACAAACCACTTCCACACCGGACCCGGCCACCATGCCGCCGCCATGTACCCAAATAAATACCGGCAGCTTGTCCTCCTGAGTCTTCGCCGGCGTCCACACGTTCAGGTACAGGCAGTCTTCCTCATATTGAGAGGGAGCCAGCATCTGCGGGACGCCGTGAACATTGGCTTTCGCGTCTCCCAGCTCCTGCACCTGCTGTACGGCGGCGGCGCTGTACTGGGTCACCCGGCGAATGCCTCTCCAGCAGCCGGGATCCTGAGGGTGCCTGAACCGCAGGTCTCCCACCGGAGGCGCGGCGTAAGGGATCCCCTTGTAGATCTTCAGCGTACCGTTGGGCGCTTCCTCCGTATAGCCCTGGATCCAGCCCTGCTTCACCTTTACCTTTGCGTGCTCGAAATCGGTAACGGTAAAGTTGTTCGTTTTCATTTCGCTCATACAAAACCTCCTGTTTGCTGGGACGACTGCCGTCTGTCCGGCGATGCTGTCCCGAATTTTTACAATGGCGTATTCCCGCAGGCAGGGAAATGCAGGCTCCCCGCAAGGCCTTGCCAAAAGCCGCATGCCGCTGTTTGCGGAAGTTACGCTCTGGTTTCAGTATAGCAGGAAAGGCGGAAGGCGGGATTCAGAAAACCTGACTTGTAATGACGCTTTTCTGAGGTGTTCCCTTCTCCCCATACCGAACGAAGCATTTCTGATCTATAATAAAAGCTGTACAAAGCAAAAATCGGAGATCCACGGTATTTCCGATTCCTGTTTTCCCTTCCAACCGGTGAAAAATGCAAAAATCAATAAAAATTAAGCAAAGGAGAAAAGAGGGTATGGAACAACAAAAGAAAGGGTGGCTCAGCAAATACATAGTGACGGACAAAAGCTTTTATAAGCAAATGCTGGTCCTTACACTTCCTGTGGTTTTGCAGAGCATCATAAACCAGGGCGTCAACATGATGGACACCATTATGGTGGGAAAGCTGGGAGAAGTTTCGATCTCCGCCTCATCGCTGGCCAACCAGTTTTATCAGATCTATTCGTTTCTCTGTATGGGATTCAGCGCGGCAGGCCTGGTGCTGGCCTCTCAGTACTGGGGCGCGGGAAAAAAGGACACGGTAAAGCGGGTATGCGACCTGGTGCTGCAGCTGGTTTTCGTGCTGGGCGCCGTATTTGCGGTAGTTTCTTTTCTCTTCCCCACGCAGATCATGTCCGTTTATACCAATGACGCGGACGTGATTCGGGAAGGCGCCGGATATCTCAGGGTGACCGCCTTTGTCTATCTGCCCCACGGATTGGGCCTGATCATCGCCAACTTAGTGCGATCTATCGGAAATACAAAGCTGGGGCTAATCGTTTCCAGCATCTCTTTCCTGGTCAATATCGGGTGCAACTACATTTTCATTTTCGGCAAGCTGGGAGCTCCCGCCATGGGTGTGACCGGCGCGGCTGTAGGGACCCTGTGCGCCCGTGTGGTGGAATTTGTGGTATGTGTCGTTTATATGCTGAAAATTGAGAAAGCTCTGAAATACCGTTTTGGAGGTCTCTTACGGCTTCCTCAGAAAAGTCTGATAAAAGAGTTCCAGCGGCTGGGCCTTCCGGCGGTGATCAGCGATACGCTGCTGGGCTTCTCCAGCAGTATTCTTTCCATTATTCTGGGCCATATGGGTAAGGAGATCGTAAGCTCTTACGCCATTGTCATGGTAGTGGACAGGACCTGCACCGTGGCCACCATGGGCGTTGCCAGCGCCGCGGGCGTTATGGTGGGCCAAACTGTGGGAAAAGGCGACTTCGAGCGAGCTCACAAGGAAGGGAAATCCTTCCTTGTTCTGAGCATTGTCATGGGTATGATCAGCGCGGCCCTTGTTCTGCTGATCGGCACCTGGTCCATCAGCCTGTATGAGATCACCGAATCGACCTACGCCATCACTGTTTCCATGATGCAGGCCAGCGCCTTGATCGTTCTGTTCCAGTCCACCGCCACCACCACCACAAAGGGCGTGCTGCGAGGCGGCGGGGATACAAAGTTCCTGATGTTTGCCGATGTGATCTTCCAGTGGTGCGCTTCCATTCCTCTGGGGTATCTGGCTGGCCTTGTGCTGCAGCTGCCCCCCTTCTGGGTCATGCTCGCCCTGCGGATCGACTATGTGATCAAGGCGGTTTGGATGTCCTTCCGTATGCAGGGAAACAAATGGATCCACAAGGTAAAAAATGTGTGATCCACTCGGTTCTTTTCTTCCTGACAGGCTGTTTCAAACCGCAAAAAACACAGGACAGAAGGGAAAATCATTACAGTAAAAACATCTGCTAAAAAGTATAAATCAGGAGGGCGTTCCATAGAGCGCCCTCCCGATTTTTCCTTTCTCCACCCGCAGCGCTTTGCCCCTGTTTTTGCCGCTTTCTTCTGTTCTTCTTCTGAATCCAAAACTTCCCCGCTGAACTTTGTTCAGCGGGGAAGTTTTGGATTATCTAACTCTTTACTCCCATTCGATGGTGCCGCTGGGCTTCGGCGTCAGGTCGTAGAGCACACGGTTGACGCCCTTTACCTCCTTGGTGATCCGGTCTGTGATGTGCTGCAACAGGGCAAAGGGCACGTCCTCCACCGTTGCGGTCATGGCATCTGTGGTGTTCACCGCGCGAATGATCACCGGGTAAGCGAAGGTGCGCGCGCCGTTTTCCACGCCCACGGAACGGAAATCGGGGATCGCGGTAAAATACTGCCACACCTTGCCTTCTAAACCGTTTTTCGCGAATTCCTCCCGCAGAATAGCGTCCGACTCACGCACGGCCTCCAGCCGGTCCCGGGTGATGGCCCCCAGGCAGCGCACGCCGAGGCCGGGGCCGGGGAACGGCTGGCGGAACACCATGCCGTCCGGCAAGCCCAGCGCCTTGCCTACTACGCGCACCTCGTCTTTATACAAGAACTTCAGCGGCTCCACCAGCTCAAATTTCATATCCTCCGGCAGACCGCCTACATTGTGGTGGGCCTTTACGCCGTCGCTTTCAATGATATCCGGGTAAATGGTGCCCTGGGCCAGAAATTCAATGCCCTCCTGCTTGCGGGCCTCTTCTTCAAACACACGAATGAATTCCGCGCCGATGATCTTCCGCTTCTTCTCCGGCTCGACCACTCCCGCCAGCTTGTCCAGGAACCGGTCTACCGCGTCCACATAGACAAGGTTTGCGTCCATTTCGTCCCGGAACACCTTGACCACCTGCTCCGGCTCTCCCTTGCGCAGCAGCCCGTGATTGACGTGTACGCACACAAGCTGCTTGCCAATGGCCTTGATAAGCAGCGCCGCCACAACAGAACTGTCCACCCCGCCGGAAAGGGCCAGCAGCACCTTTTTGCCCCCGATCTGAGCGCGCAGCGCGGCCACCTGCTCTTCTATAAACGCCTGTGCCAGCTCCGGCGTCTCGATTCGTTTCATGCTTTCAGGGCGCTTGTTGTTTTCCATAGTTTTGTTCTCCTCTTTTTTCATCCGAATTTTGACCGTATTATAACACCAAAGAAGTCCCCGGCGCAAGTATGGATAGCTGAAAGCTACTTGCAAAAGTGATATACTTGACTGGCGCTCACCCGGGAAATCATACTACGCTCAGATGGTGATTTTTCCACTTCATAACGAGGATAAATTGCCTTGTAAAATGAGATATTCTAAAATGCTGATTCGTAACAAATCTAACACATATTTTCTCCTTATTGCCGTTGGTTACATGGTGCTAACACCATTGCATTTCCTATCGCTTAAAGAAATAGGAGACAGACTGCATTTTAGAATTTGCTGCCCGTTTAACTTTTTTACGCAAAATGTTTCTTTATCCATCGAAAAAATGTAATCCCCATTTTCATAAAAGGAATTTTGAGTCATTCCAGCTTTTTGCATTACTTTATATGATTCTATATTGTCCTTTACGCACCCTCCATAAATGATGTCATATTCCATCTTCTCAAATGCGTAATTTATTAATTCCACAGCGCATTGCGCAGCATAACCTCGATTGCGGTATTTCTCATCAATCATGTAAAAAAGAACTGTGTTCCCCGGCCCGGCTTCTCCGTCCAGTCCGCACCAGCTTATTATCATATTGGGTTCCTGCTTTTAAAAAACGCCTAAACATAAATGACAGATTGCTTTCTTGCGATTCCTGCTATGGGGGTATCTTCCATGTACTTTAATGCTTCGTATGCCTTCTCTATCGTTGTTTCCTGTGGATACTCCCACATTCTTGCGATCTCCTGAATGTCGTTTTCAGTCACAGTGCGCAATATTAAATCAGTTGTTCTGATTTCCACTATTCATTTGCCCCGCTATCTACAATCGCCTTTATTTCATCAGCTATTTGCTGAACGCTTTTGTTATCTGTATTGATCACATAATCACCTTCGTATGGCTTTAAATGCAGCCAGAAAAAAGAGCATTCAGTTTCATCTCCACGCTTTTTATGACGTTCCCGTAAAGTTTCCTCGGAACAGGTCAAGGTAATGCCAATCACAGAATAGTCTTTTGCTGTGATATCTTTTAATATCGCTTTACGAATTGCTTTATCCACAACAACCACCGATGAAAAAAAGACATAATCAAAACCGGAGTTCAGATAGGTAGACAACGCAAAGGACATTGTTTTATCACCATTTCTCAATCTCGGATCCTCAACCGAAAACGGATTGACACACCATGCCCAATCCCCATCGAAATAAGCGCTGTTTTCATAAGAGGTAAAAAGCTTCTGCGTCACCGTCGTTTTCCCCACACAGGGAGAGCCTGCTATAATAATCAATTTTTGTTTTGACATCCGTATTCCTCTCAATCATCATCTGAAGCCCTGCAACAATATGCCCGACTATACCACTTTCATTTCCAATTTTCCACAAACTATAGGACACAGCAACCGCTGGGCCCTATAGTTCTTATTACTCCCACTCCTCGGCGGATAGCTTGAACTGACTGTTTTTTCCTCATTTTTCAAGCATTTATTATCCGTATTATTCAAAAATTGCTCTCGTTTTTGTGCCAGTCAAAATTTTTAGAGCCAAAATAGAGCCACATATACTCAATCAATTATATCAAAATCAATGCACTAAACTTACGCTTTTGCTACTTTTATTAATTCGCAAATCTTCTTTTTTGTAGTTGCATCACCCTGTTCCAGTAAATCTTCTAATTTTTCAATTAACAGTTTGCTTTTCCTTTCTATATCATATTGTCGTCCTATACTTTCTTCTTTTATCTGTAGGTTCACAAGCATATTATCTAAATCTATATTACCCAATAAATAATCACCATAACAGATTAAATTTCTATCTACTTGACTATAATACCCATTTTCTATTTTTTCTTTTACCTTTTCAAATAATTCTTTATATTCCTTTACACTTGACTCTTTTAATAATGTATACAAAAGCGACCCGGCATTATAATGTTGAATACTAAAATCACTTTCTGCTTTAATAACCTCTAACGATTCTTTTAAACTGATTTCTGCGATAACTTCTAAAGCTACTTTTTTGATATTTCTATTGGGTGATTTCACAAAATCCTTCAATGCTTCTATGTCTTCAATAGAGTTGAAAATATATGCAATGTTATATTCATCTCTTAAAATTTCTAATGTAAGCAATATGGAATATTCATCTAATCCTTTCAGTTTATCCCATATTTCGCCATTGCTCTCAACCAAATTTCCTGCACCAGTTAAAAGCGCAATCATTAAATTAGCATTATCTGCATCATTTTCACCAAATGAGCCAAATAAAACATCTCTAACATTATCCCTAAGTTTTGGACTTACCAAATATATTCCCTCTGACTCAAACCCATATCGGCACATACAATTCACAATATCTCTTTTTTCCTTGTCATCTCCCCCTAACCAAAGAGTATACCATTCTTCAAAAATACTATCATCACCTAATTGATTGGATAATTTACACATACACATAATAATTTTATTACTATGGTTATCCTTTAAATTCTCTTGTATAAATTCCCATAATTTTTTTGCCACATCAAAATCTAACTGAACAGATATAAAATAATCCCAAATACAACTTTCTAAGTCATTATCCTCACACTCTTTCAATATTTTCAATATTTTCTTCTGTTGTATTTTTAAACTTTTCGTTTCTCTTAAAACATTAATCGTACTTTGAAGTATCTGCTCATCCGACCTATTCAATAATTGGGTTAAACTTAGCTTGATTACTGCATCATTAGGGCAATATCTACACATTTCTATTAAAGAAGCCAATAAATCTGTAGATACTTTTTCATCTTCTAATAATTTATTAATTGCTTGAATAAATGTATCTCTATAAAACAAGGTTCTCTCAGAATATCCAAAGCTTTCGATAAATTCAATAGTTTCATTTTCATTTTTTATATTTTCTATCTTTTCTATCTTTTCTATTACCTGCGCAGCACTCAACTTATATTCTGTAAATTCATTCTTATCATCTACTATTTCATTAATGTCAAAACGTCTAATCAAAGCTGGTATATTTTCATTATATTTCCTAGAAGTAGACATATCAGCATACAATTTGCCTTTTAAAAATCCAGGCAATTCGCATTTCCCAACAAGAATAGGAATTGCTATAACTTTCTTACCATCTATTTCCTTGTTCATTGCAATATCCAGTTCCTTTTTTACCCATTCTGAATGCACTGAATTTTCTGAAATCAATGCTATCAAAAAATCCATGTGATCTAAACCATCTCTTATTTTTTCAATTAGTGAATCACCCAATCTTATTTCTGACTCATCAATCCATACTTTTATTCCATATTTATCCAATTCTTTAGCAATTTTTCTTGCCATAGGCTTATCCTTATAGTTATGGCTTATAAATACATTAATCATCTGTTAGTTCCTCCACAATATGCACTATCTACCCCTGTGCTTCTCTTTCCTTTTCCGCTGTTTCAGTTCAAACTGCCGCTGTTTCTCCGCTTCTCGTTGCTCCCGATTCACCGCCTTACGTTCAGTTTTCAATTGCTCCTGCTGTAATTTCAAAACCTGTTGCGATTTTGTACCTATTCCGGTATTTTGTATCTGCTTCCGTACTTCACGCTGTACCCGTTTAGGATTGTGACCAACTTCTTTTACATCAGTTGACACAGCTGAACTAAATCGCAGCCGATAGTAATTTTTCAGAACGAAATCATATATTTCATAGTCTTTTGGTTCTGCCCCAAACGTAACCTTACACACGGATAACTTTCCCTCTGATACACGTTCAAACACTCCCACCCAAAAGGGTTCTTCAAAAAACACTGTCAGCTTTCCCGAAACTTTGTCCATGACAATTCCTCCTTAAAATAATTGTAATGAACAAAGAACGGACGACCCTAAGGAGGGAGGGCTACTTACACCCAAATGGTGCGACTGGACTACCTACCAGTTCTGCAAGATTGTCTTGCGTTGTGTATTTTATCTTTGCCCCTATATATTACCACATAAACGCCCATTTTTCCACAAAAATATGGCAATCCGCCTATAACTGCAAACTGCCATATTATCATTTCCCTTGTCTACTCTGACTTACATGGTGCTAGCACCATGTAGCAATCATCAACAAAAGGAGCATTTCCTTTGTCACAGCCTATTTCCTATAACCATACTCCCCAATCTCCATAATCAAATGTTCCACTGCCATGATGAAGTTTTCCGTCCGCCTTGAGATTTCTAAAGGCTTCCCGCATACGGATTAAGATTTCCGGTTCTATATCCAGTGAATGGTGCGCCGGAAATACTTTCTTTACAGGCAATGCCGCAACTTTTTCCAAAGAATCGAGGTATGCCTCCGGGTCAGTAGACGGATAATAAGCAAACAAAATATCTTTATAAACCAAATCGCCAGTAAATAAATATCCCCTGCTTTTTTCCCAAAAGCACAAATGCCCCGGAGAGTGTCCGGGAGTATGCAGCACCTCAATTTCCCTGCTGCCAATATCAATGATGTCATGGTCTGTCAGCACTTTTGTTGGCATGCCCTGAAACAATTTATAATCACTCACGCAAAACCCTTCGGGCAAATCACAGCAATCTATGACCATCTCTCTTATCGTTTCGATTGATAAAGGGAATTTACCATTCAGCCAATCCAATTCATCAGGGTGAGCATAAAAATCCGGGAAATACTTATGCCCACCAATATGATCCCAGTGAATGTGCGTGGCTACTGCCGTAATTGGCTTATCGGTAAGCTTCAGCACTTCCTCATAGATATTGGAAACGCCAAGCCCCGTATCAATAAGCAGACTTCGGGTATTTCCATTCAACAGATAGCAATGCGTTTCCTCCCAATGGCGGTATTCACTGATAATATATGTATTTGCATCAATTTTATCTATTGTAAACCAGTTATCCATTACTCCACGCTCCTTAAAATCCTAATGAATTTATAGTTTTTCTATCTCTGCCAAAGAATTTTGAATATCCTTATAGACCAATGACTGCATACTTTCTGCATAAATAGATATATCCGCTTTTTGTAATGCCGTAACAATATCTTCTTTTAATTCCGGCTTATTTTTTGCTATCATAGGTAGCAATTTTATACATTGTCTTGCTGTTATCGGCTTAACATCTTCTATATGCTTCAAATATTCGTCTATAATTTCATCAATTTTATTATCTTTATCCCATTTAGCATTATAGGCAATCAGCGTAAGCCCTCTTGTCCGAATGTAAGAATTATCATTGTCAATCATATCGGCTAACTTATCCATATAGCAATATACCTTGTCTGATTTCTCACATTCTTTTTGCAACATCTGTAATGCTTTGTATGCCGTATTATTATTCTTATCAAATAATAGCGAAAAATTACCTTCAATATTTATTTCCATGCCGTTTCATCTCCCATATCTTAAATCATGCTTTCGATTATAGCACTTTCTCTCTGTATCTGCCACTATAAAATACAGGGCATAGCAACCGCCACGCCCCACATTTCTTATCGTTCCAACGACTTTTCAAGCTTCTGTTTCCGTCCTTTCAAATTCCATTTCATTATTCCCACTCGGCGTGATCTTTGCTGTTTTTAACTTTATTTGTTTAAGTTTATGCAAATACGCGCCCATTTCTACATCAATTACATAATTCCTTATGACTTGCTGATTTTCTATTGCCAAAATGTTGTCAACCATATCTAACACTACTTTTGTTTATTAGAGGATTTATCCATTTTTTCTTGCAATTTCATCAAGGCATCAAAACTTTGCATTCCTTTTTGAGGATTCTCAATCAAATTATTCATAAAAATTTCTAACACTCTGTCCTCTGGCTTAATCGAACTTCCAACCTGTTCATTCTTTATAGTTTCTATAAAGGCAGAAAGCATCTGCGAAAATCTTGTTTCAATATTATTTTCTAATGCTTTCAAATTATCAGGAATTTGTTGCACTTCCAACAATAATGTTGATAAAATTTCCGCATTTTCTTCTGTACTATTTTCAGAGAGATTTAATAAAGTGCTTACCTCACTAACCGGATTATGAACAATTTCTCCATTCTCAATAGCCTTCAGCATAGCTTCTATTTCTTTTTTTGCCAAATTTGCACCACTCAAAGTCGTATCATACGAAATAGTTCTCATGTTAGATACGTCAAACGGTATTTCAATACCCCCTTTTATAATTTGAATAGCTGGTTTACGATAGGAATGTCTAATCGCCAATTCATAAAATACATTAGGATTATTTCCTGTTAAATCAGCAATAACTAAATCTGCAGAAATAATTTGTTCAATAATAGCTTTTGTAATCAATCCACTATTTGCCATTTTATCAGCTCTCACAACAGAGTACCCAAAATCTTTACACACTGGACTAATAATATACTCCATTACCTCATCTGCGTTTTTACGCACTTCCGTTCCATCTTTACCAATAGGCGTTATCATAAAACATACTTTGTCCATATTTTCCCTCTTCTTCAAATATAGTAATTCTTATTCTGTTAATTTGGCAAGAATTTTTCTTACATTACATATGGAGTAAATAATGTAACAAAAATAAACTAACCAAATAGTATCTAGCATATAAAATAATCTATGTAAAATTTTTCATCACTCGAACTCAATCGTCGCCGGGGGCTTGCTGGTGATGTCGTAGACCACGCGGTTGACGCCTTTGACCTCGTTTACGAGGCGGGTGGAGATTTGATCCAGGGTTTCGTAAGGGATCCGGGCCCAGTCGGCTGTCATGAAATCGGTGGTGGTCACGGCGCGGAGGGCCAGGGTATAGTCGTAGGTTCTGCTGTCGCCCATGACGCCTACGGAGCGGGTATTGGTGAGCACGGCGAAATACTGGTTTATGGCTTTATCCAGCCCGGCGGCGGCGATCCCCTCCCGGAAGATGGCGTCGGCGTCCCGCAGGGTATCCGCTTTTTCCTTAGTGATCTCGCCGATGATGCGAATGGCGAGGCCTGGCCCGGGAAAGGGCTGACGCATCACGAGATATTCGGGGAGGCCCAGCTCCCGGCCCAGCTCACGCACCTCGTCCTTAAAGAGCAGGCGCAGGGGCTCTAAGATCTCCTTGAATTCCACATAGTCCGGCAAGCCGCCCACATTGTGGTGGCTTTTGATCACGGCGGCGTCTCCCAGGCCGGATTCGATCACGTCTGGGTAAATGGTGCCCTGGGCAAGGTATTCCACCGCGCCGATTTTCCGGGATTCCTCCTCAAACACGCGGATAAATTCCTCGCCGATGATTTTCCGCTTATCCTCCGGCTCCACAACGCCGGCCAGCTTCTCTAAAAACCGCCGCTCCGCGTCTACCCGGACAAAATTCAGCTTCCATTTGGCAAAGGCGGCCTCCACCTCGTCGCCTTCGTTTTTCCGCATAAGGCCGTGATCCACAAATACACAGGTCAACTGGTCTCCCACCGCCTCCGCCAGCAGCGCCGCCGCCACAGAGGAATCCACACCGCCGGAAAGGGCCAGCAGCACCCTGCCTCCGCCGATCTTCTCTCTGAGCTCCCGAACGGCTGTTTTGCAGTAGTCCTCCATGGTCCAATCGCCTTTGGCGCCGCAGACCTGATACAGGAAATTGTGCAGCATTTTCGTGCCATTCTCCGTATGGTTGACCTCCGGGTGAAACTGCACTCCGTAAAAACCCCGGCCCTCATCGGCAATAGCCACATTGGGGCAGGCGGCGGAATGGGCCGTCAAGGAAAAGCCCTCCGGCACCTTTGCCATATAATCGCCATGGCTCATCCAGGAAACACCCTCCTCCGGCAAGCCGGAAAACAGCTTGCAGGAGGTATCGTAAAAGGTCTTTGTTTTTCCGTATTCCCTGGCGGACGCGCCTTCGGGGTCCTCCTGGGCGTCGGTGACCCTTCCGCCTAAATGATGGGCCAAAAGCTGACAGCCATAGCAAATTCCCAAAATGGGGATTCCCAGCTTAAAAAGCGCCGGATCCGCCTTGGGGGAATCCGGCAGGTAAACGGAATTGGGCCCGCCGGTAAAGATGATGCCGATGGGCTCCATGGCCTTGATCTCTTCCACAGAAGTGGTATAGGGCTTCACTTCGCAGTACACATGACATTCCCTGACCCGCCGGGCAATGAGCTGATTATACTGTCCGCCGAAATCCAAAACCAGCACAAGCTGGCGCCGGGCGTTTTCCATTGGGATCCCCATCCTTTTTCTTAGCTTGCCGGACAATGCGGCTCAAAGCGGCTGCCCGATGCTTTTATTCTACCACATTCGAGTGGGTTTTTCAAGAAAATTGAAAAGGCGGTTCTGCAAAACAAAACCGCCTTTTTTCCGATTGAAAATTCCTTTTTACCGGGAGACGCCTCGAAGCCTCTCCAGAAAATCGACAGCCTCTTTTACTCCACCGTAACGGATTTTGCCAGGTTCCGGGGCTTATCGATATCACAGCCCTTCATGGAGGCCACGTAATAGGCAAACAGCTGCAGGGGAATGATCGACAAAGAGGGCAGCATAAAATCGGTAATTTTCGGAATACAGAACTGGTAGTCCGTTTCCTGGCGCAAGGCCTTTTCCCTGTCCCGGGTGGTGATACCCAGCACCACCGCGCCTCTGGCCTTGACCTCCTTGACATTGCTCATCATTTTTTCAAACAGGCGGTCATAGGTGCAGATGGAGATCACCAGGGTGCCATCCTCGATGAGGGAAATGGGGCCATGCTTCAATTCACCGCCGGTGTAGGCCTCGGAATGGATATAGGAGATCTCCTTTAATTTCAGGGAAGCCTCCAGAGAGGCGGCATAGTCCACGTTTCTGCCGATAAAATACATATCCCGGGCATTGAAATACTGGGAGGCGAAATACTGGATCGTCTCTTTGTCCGCAAGGCAGGCCGCCGCCAGGTCGGGCAGGCGCTGAAGATCCGCCAGATACTCCTTCCTCTCCTCCTCCGGCAAAACGCCCAACTCCTGGGCCAGATACAGCACAATGAGATAGATCACCGCCAGCTGGGTGCTGTAGGCCTTGGTGGACGCCACGGCGATTTCCGGCCCGGCCCAGGTATACAGCACGTCGTCGGACTCATTGGCGATGGTGCTGCCCACCACGTTTACAATGGAAAGCACCCTGGCGCCGCTGCGCTTCGCCATGCGCAGCGCGGCCAGTGTATCTGCCGTTTCCCCGGACTGGCTGATAATGATGACCAGCGTTTTCTCGTCCAGAATGGGGTCACGGTAACGGAATTCCGAGGCCACGTCCACCTCCATGGGAAGCTTCAGAAGCTTTTCAAAGGCATATTTTGCCACAACGCCCACATGGTAAGAGGTACCGCAGGCCACGATAAAAACCTTATTGATGTTTCGGATCTCCTCGGCGGTCAGCTTGATCTCGTCCAAAACCACCCTGCCGTCCCGCAGGCGGGGGAAAATGGTTTTGCGCAGGGCCTCGGGCTGCTCGCAGATCTCCTTCATCATGAAATGCTCATAGCCGCCCTTTTCCGCGGCGGCAACGTCCCATTCGATCCGCTCGATCTCCTTGGTGAGAGGCTCCTTCTCCGCATTATAGAAGGAAATGCTTTCCCGCTCCAGCACGGCGATCTCTTTATCCTGCAGGCGATAGATATCCCGGGTTTTGGAAAGAATGGCAGGAATATCGGAGGCAATGAAGTTTTCCCCCTGCCCCACGCCGATGATCAGCGGGCTGTCCTTGCGCACGGCAAAGATTTTTTCCGGGCAGTCGGCGCAGATGATGCCCAGGGCATAGCTGCCCTCTACCCGGCCGATCACCTTCTGCACAGCGTCCAGCACATCGCCCCGATAATAATACTCTAAAAGCTGGGCCACCACCTCGGTGTCCGTGTCGGAAACGAACTCCACACCCCGGCGGATCAGGTGGTTTTTCAGCTCCAGATAATTTTCAATGATCCCGTTGTGTACCACGGCGAATTTTCCGCCGGCGCTTTCCTGGGGATGGGAATTCACATCGGAGGGCGCGCCGTGGGTGGCCCACCTGGTATGGCCGATGCCCACCGTGCCGGGTAGATTTTTCCCGCCCTGCAAAATACCGTCCAGTACGCTTAAGCGCCCCTTGGATTTTACCACCCGCAGGCCGCCGTCGTGATAAACGGCCACGCCTGCCGAATCGTACCCCCGGTATTCCAGCTTTGTCAACCCGTTCAGCAGAAAGGGAGCGGCCTGCTCCCCGCCGATATAGCCTACGATCCCGCACATATCCATGCGCCTCCTTGATGCTTTTTATTTTTTACATTACGCTTTTCAAAAAGAAGAAAAAGGACGCTAAAATCAAGATTTTAACGTCCTGTAAAGCACTTGTACTTTCCAGCACCGCACTTCGCTTGACAAGGTCAAACGAAGCTATCGTCTCATAATATCTTCCCGGGCCGGGCCGTTGGAAACCATGGTGATCGGCACGCCGATGTGGCGCTCCGCAAATTCCACATAGCGCCTGGCGTTCTCCGGCAGCTCCTCATACCGCTTGATCCCGCTGATATCGCATTTCCAGCCGGGCAAAACCTCCAAAACAGGCTTGCAGCGCTTCAGCTGAGCGGTGGGCGGGAAATAGTCGATCCTTTTTCCGTCAAGCTCATAAGCCACACACACGGGGATCTCGTCCAGATAGCCCAAAGCGTCCAGCACGGTAAAGGCAATGTCTGTGGCCCCCTGCACCATGCAGCCGTACCGGGCGGCCACCAGATCCAGCCAGCCCATTCTCCTGGGGCGCCCGGTAGTAGCGCCGTATTCGCCGCCGTCTCCGCCGCGCCTGCGCAGCTCCTCGGCCTCTTCCCCGAAGATCTCAGAAACAAATTCCCCCGCGCCTACCGCGCTGGAATAGGCCTTCACCACCGTGACGATCTGCTGAATGGCATAGGGCGGAATGCCGCCCGCGCCTACCGCGCCAAAGCCCGCCAACGGAGAGGAGGAGGTCACCATGGGATAAATGCCCAGGTCCGGGTCCTTCAGAGAGCCCAGCTGGCCCTCCAACAGGATCGTCTTGCCTTCCTTTACCGCACGGTACAGCAGGGTAGTGGTATCCGCCACATAAGGGGCAAGGGCCTCTTTATACTCCATGAGCTTCGCGTAAACCTCGTCCCGGTCCAGCGGCTTCTGGTGATACAGCTCAGTATACAGCACATTTTTCAGGCCCAGCACATGGTCGATACGCTCATAAAGAGCGTCCCTTTCATCAAACAGATCGCTGATCTGGAAACCAATCTTCGCGTATTTGTCGGAATAGAAGGGCGCAATGCCGGATTTGGTAGAACCGAAGGATTTTGCCGCGAGCCTTGCCTCCTCCAGGCCGTCCAGCTCCTTGTGATAGGGCATTACCACCTGGCAGCGGTCGGAAACCAACAGCTGGGGGGCGGGCACGCCCCGCTCCACCACGGACTGAAGCTCACTGAGGAAATTTTCCACCGAAAGCGCCACGCCGTTGCCGATAATATTCACAATATTCTGCCGGAACACACCGGAAGGAAGCTGGTGCAGGGCAAACTTTCCATAGTCGTTTATAATGGTGTGCCCCGCGTTGGAGCCGCCCTGAAAACGCACGACAATATCGGAATCCTCCGCCAGCACGTCCGTGATCTTCCCTTTGCCTTCATCGCCCCAACACGCGCCAACTATAGCTTTTACCATGATTACCTTCAAGCCTCTCTGTTATAAAATTTTGTGCAGATTCTCATAGTCTTCCCGACTGATTGTCCAAAAGGTTAAACCATTTTCTGTTTTGATCTGCCGGAACCCGACAGCCCGGTGAAGCTCGCTTGCCGCTTTTCGGGACAGCTCAAACTCGTTGCTGATCCCGGCAGCATTCATTTCCTCAAAGCCATACCGCAGCAGCAGCTTCAGCCCCTGCGCGGAATAGCCCTGTCCCCGGTATTTCCCGTGCAGGACGACCCCCATTTCATACCAGCCCTCCGGGCCTTTCCGGTAGAGATTCACTTCCCCCAGAAAAGCGCCGTCCGATTTCCTGCGCAGATACGCGTAAAACCGCTCCGGCTGGGCATTGACCCATCTCCGGTACCAGCTGTCCCAATTCTCCTTCGGAAAATCAATGCAGCCGGTATCGTTGTGATATTCCGGGAATCCCAGATCATATCCCTTATTGTACGCCATGGTCACCGGGTCACTGAGCAGTTCCTCACGAAACCACAACTCCGTTTTCTCAGGAACATACAGTTCTATCATAAGAACAGCCCTTTCTAACTCAACTAACAACTATAGCTAACAACTTATTACACCTTGATCTCCGGTGTTTCTTCCTTCACAAAGCTGTATTTTTCCAGCACCGGCTTTATGACCTCCGCCAGAAATTCTTCCGTCTGCCGGGGGGCTCTTCCCACGTATTTTTCCGGCTTTACAAGCTCGGAAAGCTCGGAAAGGGTCACGCCGAAAATTGGGTCACCCGCGATTCTCTTGAGCAGGTCGTTTTCTCCGCCCTCTTCCTTTACCACCCTGGCCGCCGCCATGGAATGGACCCGAATGCGCTCGTGCAGCTCCTGACGGTCCGCGCCCCGCTTGGCCGCGTCCATCATAATGTTTTCCGTGGCCATAAAGGGCAGCTCTCTGAGCATGTGCTGCTCGATGACCTTGGGGTACACCACCAGGCCGTCCGCCACATTGGCATAGAGGTTCAAAATGCCGTCCACCGCCAGGAAGGCCTCCGGAACGCTCAGCCGCTTGTTGGCGGAATCGTCCAGGGTTCTTTCAAACCACTGGGCCGCCTCGGTCATGGCGGGATTCACCGCGTCGGCTATGACGTACCGGCTGAGGGAGGCGATGCGCTCGCTGCGCATGGGATTGCGCTTATAGGCCATGGCGCTGGAGCCGATCTGGTTTTTCTCGAAGGGCTCTTCTACCTCCTTCAGGTGCTGCAAAAGCCGAATATCATTGGAGAATTTCGCCGCGCTCTGGGCAATGCCGGAAAGCACGGAAAGCATTTGGCTGTCAAGCTTTCGCGAATAGGTTTGCCCGGACACGGGAAAACAGGCCTCATAACCCATTTTCTCCGCAATGCGCCGGTCCAGCTCCCGGCACTTTTCATGGTCGCCCTCAAACAGCTCCAAAAAGCTTGCCTGGGTGCCGGTAGTGCCTTTACAGCCCAAAAGCTTTGCCTTCGAAAGCTGATACTCCACGTCCTCCAGATCCATCAGCAAGTCCTGCATCCACAGGGTAGCCCGCTTTCCCACCGTGGTGGGCTGGGCCGGCTGGAAATGGGTAAAAGCCAGGGTGGGAAGGTTCTTATAGTCCTCCGCAAATTTCCGAAGGACCCGGAGCACGCCAATGAGCTTATCCCGAAGCAGCTTCATGGCCTCGGTCATCACGATCACATCGGTATTATCTCCCACATAGCAGGAGGTGGCCCCCAGGTGGATAATCCCTGCCGCCTTCGGGCATTGCTGCCCATAGGCGTACACATGGCTCATCACATCGTGGCGCACTACCTTTTCCCTTGCCTCTGCCACCTCGTAATTGATATCCTCCGCATGGGCCTTCAGCTCCTCTACCTGCTCTTTTGTCACGGGCAGGCCCAGCTCCAGCTCTGTCTCCGCCAGCGCGATCCAAAGCTTTCTCCAGGTGCGGAACTTCATATCGGGCGAAAAGAGATATTTCATTTCCCTGCTGGCGTACCGAGCGGACAAAGGGGATTCATAACTATTTCTTGCCACAGGATCAACCCTTCCGAATTCTCTGTAAAATTAACAAAAAGAACGCTTTACTCCCTTTCTAACAACGAATAGCTAACAACTATTCCCCCAGCCCAATACGCCGCATCATCTCGGCATAGGCATCTTCCACGCCGCCCATATCCCGGCGGAAGCGGTCCTTATCCAGCTTCTCATGGGTGTTCACGTCCCAGAAGCGGCAGGTATCGGGAGAGATCTCATCGGCAAGAAGGATCTTGCCGTCACCGGTTTTGCCGAACTCGATCTTGAAATCGATCAGATCCACGCCGACGCTCTTAAAAAACTCCACCATGATCTCATTGATCCGGAAGCTCATGGAAGCGATCTGCGCCAGTTCCTCCCTGGTCGCCAGCTCCATGGCAAAAATGTGATAATCGTTTACCATGGGGTCGCCCAGTTCATCGTTTTTATAGCTGTATTCCAGTACCGGGGTCTTCATGGGAGTACCCTCAGGCAGACCCAAACGCTTTGACAGGCTTCCGGCGGCGGTATTGCGCACAATGACTTCCAACGGCACGATAACTACCTTTTTCACCGCAGTTTCCCGGTCGCTGAGTTCCTCTACATAATGGGTGGGGATCCCCTGCTTTTCCAGCAAACGGAACATGAAATTAGACATGCGATTATTCACAACGCCCTTGCCGGTAATGGTACCTTTCTTCAGGCCGTTAAAGGCTGTGGCATCGTCCTTATAAGAAACGATGCAAATTTCCGGGTCGTCCGTTGCATATACCTTTTTTGCCTTTCCCTCATAGAGCATTTCCATTTTCTGCATTTGAGTAAACCTCCGTCCGCTAAACTTGCAGGCCTCTGCTTCTTTTCTTTCCCGGAAAAGCGGCGAAAAAGGAACGGTTCCCGCCACTTTCCACAGTGAATCATTGTACCTGAACCGCCGCTTTCTGTCAAGTTTTCCCGGGAAAAAGATTCCCGTTTCCGCCAGATTTTCCGCAGTTTTCATAGAACTGAGGCTTTTGAAAGCAATTTTTTCAGCAGATGGGAAGTTTTTTATTTTTTTCTTGTCAAACAGCCGTCTCTGTGATAAGATAAGGAGGTGATTTTGCAGGATTCAAGTTTCAAACTTGCATTTGGAGGGAAAATTTATGTCTTATGTTGCCAATCAGCTGGAACTTTTGAAACAGAAGAACCAAAATGAACCAGAATTCATTCAGGCTGCCACCGAGGTGCTCACCTCTCTGGAGCCCGTCATTCAGGCAAATCCTAAATATGAGGAAAACGGCATTCTGGAGCGCATCACCGAGCCGGAGCGCCAGCTCATGTTCCGGGTGCCCTGGGTGGACGATAAGGGAAAGGTTCAGGTAAACCGGGGCTTCCGGGTACAGTTCAATTCCGCTATCGGCCCCTATAAGGGCGGCCTGCGGCTCCACCCTTCCGTAAACCTGGGCATTATCAAATTCCTTGGCTTCGAGCAGATCTTTAAGAACTCCCTGACCGGCCTGCCCATCGGCGGCGGCAAGGGGGGCTCCGATTTTGACCCCAAGGGAAAATCCGACCGGGAGATCATGGCCTTCTGCCAGAGCTTCATGACCGAGCTGTTCCGCCATATCGGCGCGGACACCGACGTACCCGCCGGGGATATCGGCACCGGCGCTAGGGAGATCGGCTACATGTTCGGCCAGTACAAGCGCCTGAAAAACGCCTTCGAGGGCGTGCTCACCGGAAAGGGGCTGACCTACGGCGGCTCTCTGGCCCGTACCGAGGCCACCGGCTACGGACTGCTTTACTTCACAAACGCCATGCTGAAGAAAAACGGCATTGAGATCAGCGGCAAGACCATCGCCATTTCCGGCGCTGGCAATGTGGCGATCTATGCCGCCCAAAAGGCCGCGGAGCTGGGCGCGAAGGTCGTTACGCTTTCCGATTCCACCGGCTGGATCTACGACGCCCAGGGGATCGACCTTGCGGCCATCAAGGAGATCAAGGAGGTAAAGCGGGAGCGCCTGACCGCCTACAAAGCCTACCGCCCCGATTCCGAATATCACGAGGGCAAGGGCGTGTGGAGCGTAAAGTGCGATATCGCTCTTCCCTGCGCCACACAGAACGAGCTTACCGCCGAGGACGCTAAAATGCTGATCGCCAACGGCGTGCTGGCCGTAGCGGAGGGCGCCAATATGCCCACCACCCTGGAGGCCACCGAGCTGCTGCAAAAGGCAAATGTGCTCTTTGCCCCCGGCAAGGCCGCCAACGCCGGTGGCGTTGCCACCTCCGCCCTGGAAATGAGCCAAAACAGCCAGCGCCTTTCCTGGACCTTCGAGGAGGTAGACGCGAAGCTCAAGAACATTATGGAAAACATTTTCAAGAGCGCTGACGAGGCTGCGGAGAAATACGGCATGCCGAAAAACTATGTGGCCGGCGCCAACATCGCCGGATTCATCAAGGTAGCCGACGCCATGCTGGCTCAGGGAGTTTGCTGAGGCAGTTGTTAGTGCTTAGTTGTTAGTCGTTAGAAAAGAGCTCGCTTTCCCAAACGGGAAGCGAGCTCTTTTGCGCAGTGAAACACTTTACGCTATTAAGTGCCTGCTTTCAAGCTTTTATTTGTGGCATAAAAATTTTTTCTTAAGCAAAATCGTAAAATTGCAAAAAAATATTTTATGCCTTGTGTATTGACATCACTGATTTTTTAGATTATAATTTAATCAAGGAAAGAGTCAGAAAACAAAGGACTCATAAACATTTTATTAAGTGTGAATGTTCTGATGTTAGCTTTTCTCTTTTCTCCATTGCAATGGCAAAGTCAATTACCTAAACTTGAAAACGATTTTATCAAGGAGGCATTACAGAATGAAAATTAAAAAACCATACTCTATCCTGCTTGCGTTTCTTCTTCTGGTCACATTTTCCATGAACTCCTTTGCTGAAGATATTGACTCTGCCGAATTCTCTGTGAAGGCTTCAGAAGCCCCAAGCGCCGTTCTTGAATTTCTAAGGCATAATAATGTCCCTATGCAGGAAGATTCCCTGATTTATGTTTCTTCTGAACCAGACCATAACATTTCCCGGACAGGCGATACTCCTCTCTCTTCCTTGTGCGTAGTTACAAAAACAGGGAACCAGGTTCAGCAGGATATTTTGGTAGCGTTTTCCGATAATACGGAAGATGCTCCTGTAAATTTGGATTTTCATGAGTTATTCAGAGAAAGCCGGGCCGGTTCCGTGCATGAATTCATCAATGCAAGTATCACAACCAGAATGACTACTTCCTATGAATCTTATACCTCGGGAAACAAAACCTATGTCCGCCCCCTTGGTGAGTATTTCGTAAACAAAAATAACGGCGGTGCGGCAAACCCGTCAAAAACGATGATCCAGACCAATATAGTAGGAACGCTGTATTCTAAATCCGGCTCCACCTATACCTTTTTACAGAACGACTACGTTTACAGCAATACTTATACGGTGAATTCTCCGGCTTTTAATACCATCTACAGCAAGGATAACGCTCTGGCTTCCAACCGTGTAATCGTACCGGACCCTTATGGCAATGTAGGATTTGAGGTTTATATGGAGATCACTGTGGGTGGAAGATTATATTATGGCACCGAAAAAGTTTATTATTGATCTTAAAGAGTCGTGCGTGCAGTGAAAAAATCGCTTCCTACAGGAGGGAAAACGAATGAAACAATCTGTGCTTTGCTGTGCTCTGTCTATCCTTCTGCTTTTGCCTTTTTCCGGGTGTACCCAGGAAAAAGGGCCGGCTGTCAGCGATAAGGTGTTGCAGGCGTTCCTGCTGCGGGAGGAAGAGGCTGTGGATCTGTTGGAAATTAGCGACGCCGCGAAAGAGGAAGGGAGCAACCATTTCTACCACAAAACCCTTTCCTGGTGCGGGATCAAAATGGATACGGAATTCATCTTTAAGAAGGAAAAAGCCTACTGCGTGACCGGCGAGAAGGTATATGACGATACTGAGAAAACCAGAGCTTTAGCGGAAGAATGTCTGAAACTGTTTAAGGAGCAGCTGGGTTCCCCTCATTCCTGTGCTTTCCTCCGGAACAATGTGGATACCGTCTTTGGGGAGACCTATACGGAAGACGAAAATGGAGCGGCAATCGAGCAGGAGGGCTTCGATACCATTTTTTCCGAAGAGCCCGTAATTGGCCGCCCATTGGAGTTCAAATTTGTCTTTCCCGGCACGGACGGAGCGGAGGACAGAATCTATCTCGTATGCTCCTATTACCGCGCAAAGGAAACGCCGGAACAGGTCACCTTCTCCTTTCAGATCTTAGCCAATATTATGGATCCCGAATTTTCAAAATGAAACACGGAAAAGCCAGGCTGTCAGCTTTTTGACAGCCTGGCTTTTTTGCGGTACTTAACTCTATTATTTCAGCAGCCGATACAGGAAGGCCGCCATTTGTCCTCTGGTACAGGGCGCATCCGGGCTGAAGGTGGTTTTGGAGGTTCCGCTGGTAATTCCATTTTGCACCGCCCACTTCACGGCTTCGCAGTAATAAGCGCCACTTGGAACATCGGAAAACGGCAGGGAGCCTGACGGCTTCGGCGAGCCGGAGCACCGGTGCAGGAACGCGGCCATCTGGCCTCTGGTACAGGGGGCCTCCGGGGAAAAGCTGCTTTGGCTCGTTCCGGCTGTAATCCCCTGCTCTACCGCCCACAGAACCGCCTTGTAATAATAGTCTTCTTCCCGCAGGTCGGAAAATTTACAGCCGGTAAGCTTTGGCTCCGGGCTGCCTGCTGCCCGCCACAGAAACGCCGCCATTTGTCCACGGGTGCAGGGCGCATTGGGACTGAAGGTATTTTTTCCCGTGCCTGCCGCGATTCCCTGTTCCGCCGCCCAGGAAACGGCTTCGCAGTAATAATCGCTCTCCTTCACGTCCTGAAACTGTGGAGAGGGAACAGGCGTGGGATCTGGAACCGGCAAGGGGGACGGCTCCTGCGGTGGGGTAGGCCCGGACGTTGGCTCCGGTGTGGGGACAGGCGTGGGTGTAGGTGTAGGTGTAGGTGTAGGTGTAGGAGTCGGTACGGGAGATGGCGTTGGCGTAAGTGTGGGTGTGGGCATAGGTGTGGGAGCTGGTGTAAGGGTTGGTGTTGGCGTGGGTGACTGCTCTTCTTTTTCTCCCACTGCTGTAAAAGCCTTCACACGGATCGCCTGCAAGAGCTTACTGTAGGCGCCGTCCCGATAACGATAGCTTCCCGCCGAGCTGTTCTGCGCGAGACGTAGCACGGGAGAGCCCTTGCCCTGTACCGTAACCACCACGCCGAAATAGCTGCCGCTTTTCAGCTCTACCTTCTGAGGAAGCTCTACGGTATAGTAGCCTGGGCGCTCCAAAACCTCGGAGATCACCGCTTTTCCACCGGCCAATGTACCGCTTTCCGGGTCTGCTGGGTCTGTAAGCTCCGTGTAGACCTTTACTTCAAAAACCGCCTGAGTCCCGTTTTGAAAAGCCGCCTGCACGGCCTTCAGGTATTCCGGCCGTTCCTCTGTTCCCTTTTTGGCCTGAAATACATTGGCCCCGGTGACGACGTTCATGGAAGCTGCTAAGCCAAAGTCCTCCGCCGAGGAATCATAGAAATAATTGTATCCATATTTTTCCTTTGGTTCATAGGAAAAAGCCCAGGTGCTGGAATCGATGGCATTATCATAGGAAAGCCAGAAATATGACAGAGAGCTGTAGCTGTTTTTGACAAGCCACCCGCCATTTTGCGAGGCGCCCCCAGGGCTGAACAGCTCCGCCGGAATAGTATCGTCCCAGCCGATGATGGTACAGGCGTGGGGGCTGGAGCCGCTGCCGGATTCTTTGCGGGGGTTATAATATTTCGTTTCCCGCAGATTATTGTAAGAGGCTGTTACCGCTCCATATTTTGCAATGGCCCGCTTCGTTTCCAGAATAGCGGCCGAGGGCTCCATGCCATAGGTATAGATCTGCTCGGCGGTGGAAAGCCGATAGGCGGAAGCCTCATAAGCATTCACAGAGCTTCCCGCTGCCACCTTGATGGGAGCGCACCATTGGGAGAACAGCGAAGGTGTCAAACTGGTATTGCCAGGGGCGTGAAGGTAGTCGCCTACCCCGGTGTCCTCTCCCGCAGTATTCCCCAGCGGATCCGGCCCCCGGCTGTGACGGGCCCGTCCCAAAAGCTCCGGAGAAAGGCGAAGGGTATCGCTGTTCACCGTGGGATCGATCCCGCTGCGGTGAATGGAGATCTCCGATGCGGTAATGGGCGCATAGCACCAGCAAAGATTGGTATTACCCTGATCCTTGACCGGAGGAACGATACCGTAATTCCGGCTGTCAAACCTGGTCAGTCCCGCCACTTGTTCCGGATCCGCCGCCCGAAGCGCCGAAAGGGTTTGTGGCGCGTCCGGGGACGGAACACCCACCTCCGGCTCCCTATATTCGCCTCCGGGCTGTTCGGGAACAGAACCGGCAGGCCCTACCTCAAAAACCACCTCCGCCGTTTCCTGCTCCCCCTGGCCGCAGGTGACAGTGATCTCCGCGGAATAGCGGCCCTCCGGCAAATCGGCCTTCGGCTGAAGCAGATAATCCTTACTGACCGCCCCGCCAAACAGCCAAATCGCTCCCTCCGGCTTTTTGAGAAGAAAGCTGTCTCCGCTTACGGAAACATCGATATTGTTCAGTACAGCCTGCCCCACGTTTTGCAGGGTGACCGGCTGGGCCTCCGGTTGACTGTAGCCCTCAGCCACAGAAGCAAAGACCGGCGGCGTTATCACAAGGATAGAGCTGGCGGCGTTTGCCGGAGAAAGAGGCATCGAAACTAAAAGCATCGCCACGCACAGCAGACTGACGCCTATTCCCTTGCCAAATTTTCCAAACCCCATTTTCAAGACTCCCCACTCCCTTCCTCCCAGATCTTTTTCTGAACCACAGTATACACACTTGTTTCCGGAAAAGCAAGTTTATACTTTCAGGCCGTTAGCACAGAAAGAGCACCGCCAAACGGGCAAGCCCCCTTAAAAACAAGCAAGGATCGCCTTACTTACTGGCCGTGCTCTATCATTTTGTTGCATCAGGCAAATTGTGATCTCCCCAGCGCTTCATGTAGTCAAGCACATCAACGAAGCTTTTCCCTAAACCGGATAGAGTGTACTCCACTCGCGGCGGGATCTCCTTAAAGTCCTGCCGGATTAAAAATTCATCGGCTTCTAATTCCCGAAGCTGCTTTGTCAGGGACGATTCTGTAATTTCACCAAGCTGACGGCGCAACTCTCCGAATCTATGAATATCATAAAAGGCGATATAGTAAAGTATTTCAAGTTTCCACTTTCCGCCAAAGATTTTCTGGAGCGTTGACATCGTTTTACAGCGTTGGATTGCCATTTCTGTTTTTCTCATTTTTCATAACCTCCTGATGGCATCATATCGTCTTTACGGTTAAAAATCAAGGTACTACAAAAAAGTACCGTACTTTTATTTTCTATATACCATGATATAATGGCGAAAAAAGATATGGAGGTCCTGCTATGCACTACACTGGAACAATATGGAGGCCACCTTATGAGGCGTCCTCTCTGCTGCTTGAAGTAACAGCAGGCTGTACCCATCACAAATGCAAATTCTGTACGCTCTATAACGATTTGCCATTCAAATTCAGAATGTCCCCCCTTGAAGATGTGGAAAGTGACTTGCGGGAGGCACAGCTTTGGGGTACAGACCCCATTGCTATGCTGACTGCCCGATTGCAGGGGCTGCCCAAGCCAGAGCGTATTCAAAGGGCTTTTTTGACCGGGGCGAATCCTTTTGTATTGAAACAGGAACGGCTTATGGCAATCTCTGACCTGATCCGGCAATACATTCCATCCGTCAAAACGATTGGCTGCTTTGCAAGGATCACAGATGTTACGTTGAAATCGGACGAGGAATTAGCTTCCCTCCATCAGGCCGGATATGACGGACTGACCATCGGAATGGAAACCGGCGATGAGGAAGCCCTGCAATTTATGAACAAGGGCTATACCGCCGCCGATATTGTGAAACAATGCCAGCGGTTAGACCAAGCCGGTATTCATTATAGTTTCTTTTACTTAGTAGGTATTTCCGGCGCTGGCCGTGGCGAGATCGGAGCAAAGGCAACTGCCAACGTTTGCAATCAGCTTCACCCAACGCTCATTGGCGTCAATATGTTGACCATTTACCCGGAATCGGAGCTTTATCAGGAAATTCTGGGCGGCAGCTGGCAAGAGGAAAGCGAGATTGAAAAATATAAGGAAATCCGAACCCTGCTTGAAAACTTGGAAATACCCACTCAATTTGCCGCACTGGGCGCGTCAAACGCATTTCAGTTTCAGGGAACCTTGCCGGAGGACAAGGGCGCTCTTGCCGCAGCACTTGACAAAATCATCGAAACCGTAGGAGAAGATGATTTGCGAGAGTACCGCATCAATCTGAGGCACTTGTAACTGCGTCCGGGTAAATAGAACAATGAAATGGACACATTGCAGCAAGCGCAATGCGTCCATTTCATTTGCAGGTGAGACAGGTTTACTACACCCTGTTTCTGTTTGTAACACTGTTTGATAGGCAGCTGCCAAAAGGCAGCGCCCTTTTCAAACTGACAACAAACAGCTCACCATTAAACTTCCAGCTTCATATCGCCGTCCTTGACCCACCCTAGCTTTCGCAGGCCCAGGTTTATGACCCAGGAAAGCACGGCGGGCAGAACAAAGGAAATCAAAATCAGGCCGATCCAATCCATGGCGGTCATGGCGGCCTTCGTTCCGGCGGCGATATCGGTAAGCCAGCCGGAATACACGCCGATCTGGCCCACCAGGCCGCAGGTGCCCATACCGCTGGAAATAGGTGCGCCGTTCATTTCCAGCCGGAACACACAGGTGGCCAAGGGCCCGGTAATGGCAGAGGCCAGCGTGGGGGCGATCCAGATCCGGGGGTTTTTGATGATATTGGGGACCTGAAGCATGGAGGTGCCGATCCCCTGAGCGGCCAGGCCGCCCCACCTGTTCTCCCGGAAGCTGATGACCGCGAAGCCCACCATCTGCGCACAGCACCCGGCCACGGCGGCGCCGCCTGCCAGGCCCGTAAGCCCCAGCGCCGCGCAAATGGCCGCGCTGCTGATGGGCAGGGTCAGGGCAACGCCTACGAGCACGGAGACAAAGATCCCCATGAAGAAGGGCTGCAGCTCTGTGGCCCACATGATCAGGCTTCCCACACTGGCGGCAGCCGCGCCGATGGCGGGGGCGCAGAGATAGGAAAGGGCCGCGCCGGAAAGAATGCTCACCGAAGGCGTTACCAAAATATCCACCTTGGTTTTTTTACTGACCAGCTTTCCCAATTCCGCCGCCGCAATGGCAATGAGCAGCACTGCCAGAGGGCCGCCCTCGCCTCCCAGAGTATTGGCGGCGCTTCCCACCGCCGCCAGAGAAAACAGCACCAGCGGCGGCGCCTTCAGCGCATAACCGATGGCGACAGCCATTGCGGGGCCCGCCATGGCCTTGGCAAAATTCCCGATCTCCGTTAAAACCGGCACATTGCACTGGGTTCCAATGGTGGAAATGATGGTGCCGATCAGAAGGGACGCAAACAGCCCCTGGGCCATGGCGCTCATGGCGTCTACAAAGTACAGTCTGCAATAGGCCTTCACCGTTTCCCAAAGGCCCTTTTTCTCAGCTTCTTTCTTTTCTGTTTCCAAAAATAATCTTCCTTCCTTACCTGAATACCGGTCTATGAATGGGAAGGACAGAACACACGCCTTGGGGCGTTTTCCGTCCCTCCGGCTTTTCCTGCTTTTAGTGCATCTATTTTGACTATGTTCCCCGTGAGTTCCATCCGCTTTCTCCGGCAGGCTCGCCGCCGGAGATTTTCCGGCTTTCCGGTCGGCCCGCCGCTTTACTGACGGTATGCTGTCACAGGACGTGTTGAGGTCTATCAACAATAAGCAATGTGAAGTGAGTAATTTTAGGGAAAAGGATAGAGTTCTATAAATTGAAATTTGGCGGTGATCCGCTCACTTTCTCCTGTCATCCTGAGCGAAGCGAAGAATCTCGTCCTTCGTCCCTTTCCCGGAATCAAGGGCGAGATTCTTCGTCACTTCGTTCCTCAGAATGACAAGAGCGGAGGTTTGCTCTTCTCTAACAACTAACAGCTAACGACTAGTCCGCCAAACTGCAATTTGCCGCTCAGTTTGCGGTCTAGTCAGAGATTATCCTCCCGTGCCGAGCAGGGGCATGAGTGGCCGCGGCGCCTCGCCGCAAACTACAATTTGTCGTTTTTCCTCTGCCCTTTCTTTCAATGCGGCGCTACCGCCGTCCAGCATCTAGGAACCAGCATCCAGCATCTACTTATGGTATTTCGTTCCGTTCAAAATTTGAAACGCCCGGTAGAGCTGTTCGCAGAGCATGACGCGGGCCAACTGGTGGGGGAAGGTCATGGGGGACATGGAAAGCCTTTCTCCCGCCTCTTTTACCTGTTCCGCCAGGCCGTGGGAGCTGCCGATCACGAAGGTGACCGCGCCGGGAAACTGCATGGCCTGCTCCAACCTTTTCGCAAGGCCGGGGGAATCTGTTTCCTTCCCTTCAATGCAGAGGGGAAATACCGTTCCCGCCGCTTTTTCTAAAATGCTCTTCCCCTCTTCCGCAAGCGCGGCGGAAATTTGGGCGGGGGAAGGGGCGTTGGGCAGGCGGGCCTCCGGCAGCTCGATCAGCTGAAATTTACACAGGGGCTTCAGCCGCTTTTCGTATTCCGCCACGGCGTCTCGCCAGTAGGATTCCTTCAGCTTTCCGATACAGAGCAGGCGAACCTCCAGCATCTTCGTTTTCTCCCTTGTCAGAAAATGATCGAGCGCCCTTGGGAATTTTCCGGCTTGGCCGTTTCCAGCAGAAAATCTACCTCACGCACCAGCCCTGCACGGGTCAGTGCGGAAAGGGAAGCAGTTTCGGCCAGCGAAGGGGAATTGTTTTCCCGGCTCAAATGGGCCAGCAAAAACCGTTTTGTTCCGCTTTTGGCCAGTTCCGGCAAAAAGCCCGCGCAGGCTTCGTTGGAAAGATGGCCCCGGTCAGATAAGATTCGCTGCTTTAAGGGATAGGGATAGGGGCCGGTACACAGCATTTCCGGATCATGATTGGATTCTATCACCACGAAATCCACCCCCAGCAGGCTCTCCCTCACCGTATCGGAAAGATAGCCCAGGTCGGTGGCAAAGCCCAGCGTTCTTCTATCCTCTGTTCGAATACGGTAGCCCAGAGGCTGGGCACAGTCGTGGGAGGTGGAAAAGGGCGTGACAGTCATTCCCGCAAGCTGCAAAGCCTCCTGTACAGGGTGCGTTTCCACCTCGCAAAGGGAATCGCCCAGCGCGGCCAGGGTCCCTGCGGAAGCAAATACCGGCAGCCGGTATTTCTTCGCGAATACCCGCAGGCCGGAAATGTGGTCGGTGTGCTCGTGGGTCACCAAAATCCCCTGAAGAGCCAGCGGGTCGATCCCGCAGAGCTTCAGCATCGTATCCAGCTGCCGGGCGCTCCGCCCGGCGTCGATCAACAGCCCCGCGCTGCGGGAGCCTATGTAATAGCTGTTTCCCGTACTGCCGCTGAAAAGCGGACATAACCGCGCCATAGGCGCCTCCCCCTTCCCCTATAAGATAAGGGAAACCTCACAGCGGCTTTTGACCGTGCCGCCAGGGAGTTTCCCATTTTAGTTGTTAGTGATTAGATCCTGATTTTCAGCCGATCTTGTCCATTGCCTCTTCCGGCTTCTGGCTGCGGTAGATATCCGCTCCAAGGCCTACTAGCTTTTCCACGATATTTTCATAGCCCCGCTCAATATACTGAATATCCTCGATCTGGGTAACCCCTTCGGCGGCCAAGCCGGCAATGACCATCGCCGCACCGGCCCGAAGATCCAGGGCCCTGATGGGCGCGCCCTTCAAATGGCTTACGCCTTCTACAATGGCAACCTTGCCGTCTACCGTGATCTGGGCTCCCATGCGGAGCAGCTCGTCCACATACTTAAAGCGGTTGCTGTCAAAAATTCCTTCACTTACCATGCTTGTCCCGTGGGCAATGGAAAGCAGCGTTGTGATCTGAGGCTGCATATCTGTAGGAAAGCCCGGGTGAGGCATGGTTTTGATATTACATTTTTTCAGGGGGCGGTCGCAGACCACCCGCACGGAATCGTCGCCCTCTTCCACTGTGACGCCCATCTCCACCAGCTTCGCGGAAATAGATTCCAAGTGCTTCGGCGTTACATTTTTTACCGTAACGTCCCCGCCGGTAGCGGCGGCGGCCACCATGTAGGTTCCCGCCTCGATCTGGTCGGGAATAATGGAATAGGTAGCGCCCCGAAGCTTCTGCACGCCGTGGATCTTAATGGTATCGGTACCGGCGCCCCGGATATCGGCACCTAACGTGTTCAAAAAGTTTGCCAGATCCACAATGTGCGGCTCTCTGGCGGCATTCTCAATGACCGTAAGCCCTCTGGCCTTGACAGAGGCCAGAATAATGTTCATGGTAGCGCCTACCGTTACCACGTCCATATAAATATTGGCCCCATGCAGGTCGTTTTCCGCTTTTACGGTGATCATGCCGTTATCCAGACTGTATTCACAGCCCAGCGCGGCAAAGCCCTTCAGGTGCTGGTCGATGGGCCGAACGCCCAAATTGCAGCCGCCCGGCATAGGCACCACAGCGCTTCTGCACCGGCCCAGCAAAGCGCCGATAAAATAGTAGGAGCCCCGAATGCGGCGGGCACATTCCGCCGAGACCGTATCGGTATCGATAGGCCGGGGATCCACCTCTAAGGTATGGCGATCCAGATACCGCACCTGGGCGCCCATTTCCACCAAAATGCGGGTCACGGCCTTTACATCAGAAATATCGGGAATATTTTCGATCAGGCAGGGAGAATCTGCCAGGATCGTGGCGGGCACAATGGCCACCGCCGCATTTTTCGCGCCGCTGATATTCACTTCACCGGTCAGGCGGCAGCCGCCGTTTATCACATATTTATCCAAAGCTTCACTTCCTAACGACTCATCACAGGAGTCAGTTTGAAGATCTTAATTTTTTCTTCTATGCTAGTATGAGACTGTTGTCTATCATAATACATTGAAAGAAAAAAGTCAATATCTCTGGCGGTTTGCACGGTAAAAATCGCTGTTTCTTGTGAAATGTGACGAAAATTTCGTCCAACTTCTTCCAAATCCCACTCTTCTTTCCGGGACAATTTCCAAAGGATATTGAAAACCGCCGGATTTATTCCGGCGGCTTTCTAAACAAATTATTCCTTTTTTCTGAGAGATACCGGCTTTTCTTCGCCCCGGCGAAGTCTTCCGATGTTGGCTTTATGGCGGATCAGCACCAACCCCCCCACGAACAGCGATACCGCCGTGACAAAAAGCAAATAAGAAAGGGAGCGCGTTCCCTGCGAGCAGTCCAAAAAGAAGGTGATCAGAAAAGTATATACAGGGTACATGGCTGCGCAAAAAACGGAAGCCAGGGAAATGATCCGCTTCCAAAGGAAAAGCAGAAGGAAGGTCGCAATGATCAGCAGAAATACCCGCCAGTCCGTCAGGGCGATCATGGCGGCGGCGGTGACGATACATTTTCCGCCCCGAAACCCATAGTACAGCGGAAACGCATGGCCCAGCACACAGGCGATTCCCGCCACATATTTGGCGGCCTGGATCCATACGGCGCCGCTTTCCCAGCCGAAAAGCCTCATCACAAGCGCCGCCAGCAGCACGGCGGCCACGCATTTGAGAAAATCCCCCACAAAGGTCAGGGCGGCAGGAAGTTTCCCTACCGAGCGCAGCACATTGGTCATGCCCGCGTTGCCGCTGCCGTAATTGCGGATATCCTCCTTGTTTTTGAACAGCCGGGTCAAAATAATAGACCAGTTGATGCTGCCCAACAGATAGCCGATGATACCGCACAGCGCCAGCGGGAGCACATATGCCATCAACAAAAACATCAAAACCGAAGATACGGGAACCATGAGCCTTTCTCCTTTCAAAGCCGAAAACTGGTGATTCAGGCTATCGATAAACCCTCTGACTATGAAAAACGGAAAAGGAAAGAGCTATTTTGCACGCTCTATTCCTTGTTATCCGATCTTTCCCGAATGATGAGCCGCACAGGGGTGCCTTCCAGGCCGAAGGTGTCCCGGATCCGATTGATGAGGTACCGCTGGTAGGAATAGTGAAACAACTCGTAGTCGTTGACAAAGCATACGAAGGTGGGCGGGCAGGTAGAAGCCTGGGTCATATAAAAGATCTTCAGCCGGCGGCCCTTGTCTGTGGGGGGCTGCACTCTGGCGGTGGCCTGGGCCAGAATATCGTTTAAGGTGCCGGTGGTCACCCGCATGGCGTTGCTATGGGCGGCAAGCTTGATAAGCTCGAACATTTTATCCAGCCGCTGCCCCGTTTTGGCGGAAATAAAGAGAATGGGCGCATAGGACATAAAGGAAAAATCGTTTTCCAGTTTTTCCCGCATTTCCTGCATGGTTTTATCGTCTTTTTCCACGGCGTCCCATTTATTGACGCAGATCACACAGCCCTTTCCCTCTTCGTGGGCAATGCCCGCCACCTTGGAATCCTGCTCGGTAAAGCCCACCTGGGCATCGATGAGGATCAGGCACACATCCGCCCGCTTCACCGCCATTTCTGCCCGAAGATTGCTGTAGTGCTCTATAGCGTCCTCCACCTTGCTTTTTCTCCGCAGCCCGGCGGTATCGATAAAGGTAAAGGTGCCGTGCTCATTCTGAATGGTGGTATCCACTGCGTCCCGGGTGGTTCCGGCAATATCGGAGACGATGCAGCGGTTCTCCCCCGCCACCTTGTTGACCAGAGAGGATTTTCCCACATTGGGCTTGCCGATCACGGCAACCTTGATACTATCTCCCTCTTCCTCTTCCTCCTGCTCTTCCGGCAAAAGCTCACATACCCGGTCCAACAGGTCTCCGGTGCCGTGGCCGTGGACGGAGGAGACCATCACGGGATCTCCCAGGCCCAGGTTGTAAAACTCGTAAAACTCCGCGGGGGGCTCTCCCAAGCTGTCGCATTTATTGACGCACAGCACCACGGGAACGCCGCTTTTCAAAAGCATGGAGGCCACATCGGAATCCGTGGCGGTGATCCCGGAACGGATATCCGTGACCAGAATAATGGCGGCGGCGGAATCTATGGCGATCTGTGCCTGCTCCCGCATCTGGCTGAGGATCACGTCCTTGGAGGCGGGCTCAATGCCCCCGGTATCCACCAGGGAAAATTTCCTGCCGCACCATTCCGCTTCCCCGAAAACGCGGTCTCTTGTGACGCCGGGGGTATCGTCCACAATGGACAGCCGCCTGCCGACGATCTTATTGAACAACGTGGACTTTCCCACATTGGGCCTGCCCACAATGGCAACGATTGGCTTCGCCATATACGCTCCTCCTTTTAAGCCTTTCTCTGACAACTAACTTCTTGCGCCTGATCATCGTAAGGGTATTATCATCGGTTGGATATTGTCCTGCTGCCCGCTATCTGATAAATTGGAATTTGCAGCTGCGCTGCGGGCGCTCGTGAAGCTGCTTGGCACAAAAAACCGGTTTCTGGCCCGACCATTAGCAATCCCCTAAATTGGAATTTAGCACATACCCTTGGCTCCCTGAAAGGGGAGTTGTCACGGCGGAGCCGTGACTGAGAGGTTTTGGCCAGAGAGACGGAAATTTAGGTTCTATGCAGCTTCTCAGTGATCTGGAACCCCTCTGATAGCTTTACGGCCGTCACCTCCCCTTTTAGGGGAGGCAAGGGTTTTCTGTGTTTCTTTCGTTCGCTGAACTGTCATTTACCGGCTTGCTTATAGTCGGGTCAGAAAGTATTCTCCCGCACCGAGCAGGGACACGAGTGCCCGCGGCGGCTCGCCGCTAAACTATCATTTACCGCCCTATCTCTTGCCCTTTTTTCATTACGCCGAAAGCGCCACCGCCGTCTAGTATCCAGCATCTAGTATCCAGCATCTAAAACAATGCCCTTCTCTAACAACTAACCCCTAACAACTACTCTCCCAGCTCCCCATTTCATAGGGGTTCTGCCTGCCGCCCGCCGGGGCTTCTTTTCCCAAAAGCGCCGCAAGCATAGCTTCCCCGGAATTCATAAATTTTCTCACGGGAGCTCCCAGGGCCTCGCTGAGCTCAGAAAGGGTCATGTCGTCCAGAAAAACGTCTTCGTCCGCCCGAAGCATATTGGAAACGATGAGCACCTCGTCTCCCAGCTTTTTGCCCTTCAGGGCCTTTACAAGATCCTGCCCGGTGAGAAGGCCGGTCACGTTTACCGAGCCGCCGAAAAAATCATTGCGGACGGGCAGAAGGTTTACAGTTAAATTATGGCATTTCTCACGCAATCCGTCAAGCATGGAATTGAGAAATTCGTAGCCGCATTCTCCGGTAGGTACGGTAACGGTGCGGGGCTCATGAGAAGGCTCCGCTTCCTCCAGGGCCCAGTTGAATTCATCCTCCAGGTCCCGCAGCATGCCCACGCCGTTTTCGATTTGGGGAAAATCCTCGTAAAATTCCAGGGGCGGCAAAGGCCGCCCGGCCAAAAGATACAGCTCGTCAGAGCCGTACACCGTGCGGCTGCCCCGCTCCCGTAAAAATTTTTCTCCGTACCGCTCTAAAAGCTCCAGCGCTTCTCCGGCGGTTTCCTTCGTATAGGAGGTCAAGGGAAAAAGGCCCTCCCGATAGCGGGTCAAACCCACGGGAACGCAGGCCACGCTTTGCAGGCTTTCTCCCAGGCTGTAAAGCTTTTCCAGCGTGAACTCCAGCTCCGCGCCGTCATTGATACCAGGGCACAGCACGATCTGGCAGTTCAGCCTGATCCCGCCCTCTGCCAGCCGGTACAGGTGCCGCAGGGAATCCCCGGCAAAGCGGTTGTTCATCATTTTGCAACGCAGCTCCGGGTTCATGGTATGAACGGACACATTGATGGGGCTGACGCGCATTTTCAAAATGCGGTCCACTTCCCGGTCATCAATATTTGTGAGAGTGATATAATTGCCGAACAGAAAGGAAAGGCGGTCGTCGTCGTCCTTAAAGTAGAGGGTTTCCCGCATTCCCCTGGGAAGCTGGTCGATAAAGCAGAACACGCATTTGTTCCGGCAGGAGCGTTCCCTGTCCATGAGATAGGTTTCAAATTCCAGCCCCAGCTCCGCGTACTGGGGTTTATGAAGCTCCACGGAATACTCCCTTCCCCCGCGGGATAACCGCAGCTTTAAGTCCCGCTCGGTTTCCAGAAAGCGGTAATCCAGTACATCGGTGACCTCCTGGCCGTTGATGGAAAGCAGCAGATCGCCCGGCAAAATTCCCAATGCCTGAGCTCTGCCGCCCTGTTTGACCCCCTCAATTTTTACAGACATTCTGCTTGCTCTCCTTTCTTTGCCGCATGAGAAAAGGGGAACGCTGTCCGCGTTCCCCTTTGATTTTCAGAATAAACTTACGCTTCCTTCTTTACGACCTGACGGCCATTGTAATAGCCGCAGATGCCGCAGACACGATGAGGTGTTTTGTACTCTCCGCACTGGGGGCATCTCATCAGCGCGGGAGCCTGAAGCTTCCACACATTGGAACGTCTCTTATTCTGTCTGGCGCTGGATACTTTACCCTTGGGTACTGCCATGGTAGCACCTCCTTAATTTTTGTCTTATTTTCCATGCCGTAAAAATCACGGTTTCGTAACTGATACGGTTTTTCACACATTAAAGCAGGCTTTTCAGCACTTCCAGCCTGGGGTCGATCTCTTTGCGATCACAGCCGCAATCGCCCTCGTTCAGGTTCTTTCCGCACTTGGGACACAGGCCCTTGCAATCGGGAGAGCACAGGTATTTGCTGGGCAGATCCAGCAAGATATCCTCTCGAAGCAGCTCGTCCAGGTCCAGCCGACCATCGGCGACCACTACGAAGGTATCGTCGTCCTGCTCCTCATTCAATTCGGAAACAAGGACGTGGGAAAACCTCCGGTTCCATTCCCGGCTGGTCACTTCTCCACAGCGGTCACAGGGCATTACAGTGGTATACAGCAGCTCTGTATCGAGCAATACCGAACCGGCGTTTCCCTTGAAAGAGGCCTTCACCCTCACAGGCGCACAAAACGGCTTGACACCGCCCAATTCCACCCCGGAAAGATCCAGCGCGTACTCCATGGTATCGCTTTGACCCAGGAAAAACCTTTTCAAATCTACTATCATAGCCACCTCATGCCGTACTGATATATTATACGGAACAAATTCGGCTTTGTCAAGCACTTTTCTGCGGAGACTTTCTCAAGAGACTTTCTCAAAATAAAAGCGAAAGGCATAGCGCATTCTTTCACGATTTTCAAAAAAGGATTTAGTTGATTCATTTCACCAATCCGATAAATTACTCCGGGTGCTTTCCCCGCTATCATTTCTCGGAACTATATCATATGTTTTTATCTCGTAAAAGCCAGGATCAGAACTATAGGAAACTGAATAACTCCCGTCTAGATTGCTATAAATCCTATTGATGCTTTGCGAAGGTTCGTGAAAACCAAACGCTTTGGTGCCATTGGAACACATATGCTGCTTTTTATATTTCATATTAGAATATATCCAATTCCTTAATTGTCTCACCTCTCCATCTTCTAAATTTTTATAACCGTACTGTTGATATGCAATTTCTTTTCCTTCGACAGTTACATCACTCTGAGTAAAAACCGCCCGAATTCTCTGCTTTGCATCAACCTCATTTAGAATAGCGATTGCACACCGATTAGTATGAAAATCCTTTGGGAAAATCGTAGCCACCTTGCGGGAAATTGAGGAGGTTGTTTCAGCCATCCTAACCAGCAAGCAAATAATATATACGATAAAAGCTATAAAAGGAATGATAAAGCAAAGTGAATATAACCAATTCGAATAGTCTTTTTCCTGAATAAAATTTGAAACAAAAAGAGGAATGCCGCACAGAACTAACATATGCCAGAGCTCATATCTGTATGTAAGAAATCCCAGCTTCTTTCCAATAAACCTACACCCTGTCTCAAATCGATCAGCTGCTTTTTCCAAAATATTTTTTGCAGTTTCGAATGAGCCAGACAATTTTGCGATTACATTCTTAATATAGTAACGATACACAATATCACCCCAAAAGTAAATTTTCCCACATTTCAAATTTCAAAAAAGGCGGCCCGAAAGCCGCCTTTTCTCAATACTGTGTCATGCCGTTCTATTTTGCGGTCGGCTGAATCACTTCAAAATGTACCGGGCTGCTCCGGCGGGGATCTCCTCATCGGCGGCAGAAATGGAAAGGCAGAAATTGGTATCGGCCGCCTTGCTCAGCTTTTCCAGCTCGGGAATAATGGTTTCCAGCGCTTCCGCGCCGCTTCCGGTGATCTTCAGGGTGGAATCCACAAAGATATCGGTCACGTCATAGTTACCGGCGCAAATGCCGCTGAGGAAGCCGCACAAAGCGTCAACGCCCTTGACATCATAGGCGTCGGAATCCACCAGACGCGCGGCATGAGAAATATCATAGGTCAGCTTCTGGCCTTTTTCGATGACCACCACGTTGCCCTGGGTTTTCTCCAGAGCGGCGCCCACCAGCTCGATCAGCTTTTTGGTTTTGCCAGAGCCTTTTTTTCCAGTCAAAAGAGTAATCACGGTTCAGCTCTCCTTTATTTTTTATTCCGTCCGGGAAGGACGGGAAACCGCCCAAAGGACGGGGATTTCCGTATTTTTCGTGCTCATTTGGCAGCCTGTCCGGGCTTTCCCGCCAAAAGCGGTTTTTACTTGGCAAGCCTTGCTTCCAGCGCCGCCTTGGCCTCCTCATTTCCAGGCTTACCCAGCAGGGCAAACATGTTCTTTTTATAGCTTTCCACACCGGGCTGATCGAAGGGATTTACCCCCAGCAGATAGCCGGAAATGGCACATGCCTTTTCGAAGAAATAAATGATCTGCCCCAGGGTGTCCTCGCTGAAATCAGGAGCGTGGAGCACCACATTGGGAACGCCGCCGTCGTTGTGGGCCAAAACCGTGCCCTGGAAGGCCTTTTCATTGACAAAGGCCATGGTGCGCCCTTCCAAATAATTCAGGCCGTCCACATTCTCAGGGTCATTCCCCAGCGTGATCTCATATTTCGGCTTGTCGATAAGCATGACCGTTTCAAACAGGGTGCGTCTGCCGTCCTGCAAATACTGACCCATGGAATGAAGGTCGGTGGAGAACACCACAGAGGCCGGGAACAATCCCTTTTGATCCTTGCCCTCGCTTTCTCCGAACAGCTGCTTCCACCACTCGTTCATCATGGTATAGCAGGGTTCATAGCTTACCATGACCTCGGTGGATCTTCCCTTGCGGTAAAGGATATTGCGAATGGCGGCATATTTGTAGCAATCATTTTTCTCCAGAGAGGGTTCGCTGTAAAGCGCCGCCGCTTTCGCCGCGCCGGCCATCAGCGCGTCGATATCCGCGCCGGCCACGGCAATGGGCAGAAGGCCCACAGCGGTAAGCACGGAATAGCGGCCGCCCACATCGTCCGGCACCACAAAGGTCTCATAGCCTTCTTTATCGGCCAGCTGCTTTAAGGTGCCCTTCTGCCGGTCGGTGGTGCAGAAAATTCTTTCCCGCGCCCCATCTTTTCCATACTTTTTCTCCAGAAACTCCCGGAACACCCGGAACGCGATGGCGGGCTCCGTGGTGGTGCCGGATTTGGAGATCATGTTGATGGAAATATCCTTTCCCTCGCAGATGGAAACCAGCTCAGCAAGGGCGGTGGAGCTGATGCTGTTTCCGGCATAATAAATATCCGGCGTGTCTTTTTTCAGGTCGTTATAATGATCCGATTTCAAAAACTCAATGGCGGCCCTGGCGCCCAGATAGGAGCCGCCGATGCCGATCACTACAAACACATCGGAATTTTCCTTCACTCGCCTGGCAGCAGCTTTGATCCGCTGAAATTCTTCTTTATCATAGTCTGTAGGCAAAGTGACCCAACCGGTAAAATCTCCGCCGGGCCCTTTGCCGGAGGTCAGCAGCTCATGGGCAGCCTGCACCTGCGGCGCAATGCTCTCATACTCGTGATCGGAAATAAAGCTTTTCAAGTAACCGTCGTTCAGCTTCAAGGGCATCTAAAAAGCACTCCTTTTTCCCAGCTTGACAGCAGGTGTTTTTCCCGTTGGATCCGGGCCGTTTCCGCAAAGCGCGAAGAAAAACTCCACCCGATAAAACAAGACTCCGAATCAAAGCCGTCAGGCTCACTCTTTCTTTGTTTCTATCATACAATACTTCCCAAAAATTTGCAAGCTAACATTTCCAGAAACCTCTAAAAACTCCTGCCGCGCGGCAGCGGCAAAGCCTTCCTTCGGCTTTTTCCCTGGAAAGCCCCGGAACATGCGCGCGTTCCGGCACATTTTGCGGGGCTTTCAAAAATGCTTTCATGCCGAAAAAGACTGCCGCAAAATGATACACTTCTTGCGGCAGTCTTTTTATTTAGATGCTGGACACTAGATGGTGGTGGCGCTGCTGCGCAGCGCCATTAGAAAAGGGCCGCATATAATGAGGAATGAGGAATTAGTAATTAGCAATTAAGGGCAAGGACGTAGTTCGCTAAATTAAAATTTGGCGCTTATCCTCTCGCTCTCCACCCTGTCATTCTGAGCAAAAGGAAAGCAAGCTTTGCTGCCGCGAAGAATCTCGTCCTTGGGTCTTTTTGAAGGGCTTTAAGGGCGAGATTCTTCGTTGCTATGCTCCTCAGAATGACAATGGGGAATCGTTCGCTAATTCCAGGGAATGAAGAGCGGGATTCTTCGTCACGTTGCTCCTCAGAATGACAGGAGAGAACTAGTCGCTAAATTGGAATTTACCGGTTATCCACTCACCTCCCTCCTGTCATCCTGAGCGAAGCGAAGGATCTCGTCCTTGACCTTTTTCAGGGAATTAAGGACGAGATTCTTTGTCACGTTGCTCCTCAGAATGACAGGAGAGAACTAGTCGCTAAATTGGAATTTGGCGGTGATCCGCTCACTTTCCACCTGTCATCCTGGGCGAAGTGAAGAATCTCGTCCTTGACCTTTTTCAGGGAATTAAGGACGAGATTCTTTGTCACGTTGCTCCTCAGAATGACAGGAGAGAACTAGTCGCTAAATTGGAATTTACCGGTTATCCACTCACCTCCCTCCTGTCATTCTGAACGAAGTGAAGAATCTCGTCCTTGACCTTTTTCAGGGAATTAAGGACGAGATTCTTTGTCACGTTGCTCCTCAGAATGACAGGAGAGAACTAGTCGCTAAATTGGAATTTACCGGTGATCCGCTCACTTTCCACCTGTCATCCTGAGCGAAGCGAAGGATCTCGTCCTTGACCTTTTTCAGGGAATTAAGGACGAGATTCTTTGTCACGTTGCTCCTCAGAATGACAGGAGAGAACTAGTCGCTAAATTGGAATTTGGCGGTGATCCACTCACCTCCCTCCTGTCATTCTGAACGAAGTGAAGAATCTCGTCCTTGACCTTTTTCAGGGAATTAAGGACGAGATTCTTTGTCACGTTGCTCCTCAGAATGACAGGAGAGAACTAGTCGCTAAATTGGAATTTGGCGGTGATCCGCTCACTTTCCACCTGTCATCCTGAGCGAAGTGAAGAATCTCGTCCTTGACCTTTTCCAGGGAATGAAGAGCGGGATTCTTCGTTAAGAAAGCTATAGCTTTCTGCGTTCCTCAGAATGACAATAAGGGAAACTCGCCCTTCTCTAACGACTAACAACTAACAGCCAACAACTAGTCTGCTAAACTATCATTAAGCAGTGTCCTTCCAGCCGGGTCAGAAAGTATCTTCCCACACCAAGCAGGAACACGAGTGGCCGCGGCGCCTTGCCGCAAGCTACAATTTATCGCTCTGTCCCTGCCCTTCCTTGCTCATTGCTCTTTCCTAATTTCTAATTCCTCATTGCCTGTGCCGGTCACATGGTAAAAAAGCTTTGGAGCAGGTAGGGAAATACGGAGGAGAAGGTGACCTCCTCCACATCGCCGGCGGCTGTGATCTCTACCTGGGCAGCGGCTTCTCCGCCAACGCGGTAAGTCACTTTGCCCACAATATCGCCTTTTCGCACAGGGGCTGTCAGCTCTTCGCTCAGCTCCACCTTTTGTTCCACCTTGCCCCGTTCCGCCGCCTTCATCAGCAGCTTCGGCATTTCGCCGATCTGCGCGGGGACAGTCTCCTCCATACCGCCTGTCACCTTCACATCTTCCAGCGCGGGGGCCTCCGGGACCACTACCGCCCAGCCCGCGAAGCCGTAATCCAGTAAGGCAGCCGCGTCCTGGAAGCGGTGGTCTGTGCTGTCCGCCCCCAGCACCACGGAGATCAACGCCAGAGAATCCCGCTCCGCTGTGGCGGTAATGCAGCTTCCCGCCTGGGAGGTGGTGCCGGTTTTCAGACCGGTAATGCCGGAATAGGAGCGGATCAGCTTGTTGGTATTCACCAGCTGTGTGGCCCCGTCCCGCACGTAGTCGATCCAGGTCAGGGTATAGTCGAAAATCTTCTCGTGGGTAATCAGCTCCCGGCTCATCAAGGCCACGTCATGGGCGCTTGTCACATGGCCCTCCTCGTCCAGGCCGTTGCAGTTCTTAAAAACAGTATCGTTCATGCCAAGCTCCGCGGCCTTTTCATTCATTCGCTGCACAAAGGCCGCTTCGCTGCCCGCCACATTTTCCGCCAGCACCACCGCCGCGTCGTTGGCGCTCATAATAACGGTGGCCTTCAGAAGATCGTCCACCGTCATGGTTTCCCCCTCCTTCAGCCAGATATCTGAGCCGCCCATAGAGGCCGCGTGGGCGGAGGCGGTCAGCGTATCCGTCAGGGAAAGCTGGCCGGCCTCGATGGCGTCAAAGGTCAGGCACAGGGTCATCACCTTGGTAATGGAGGCACAGGGCCGCACCTCGTGAGAATTTTTTTCAAAAAGCACCTGTCCGCTGGAGGCCTCCATCAGCACCGCCGCCGGGGCGGTAAGGGACAAAGCGCCGTCTGTTTGCTCCGTTTCGGTTTCCCCCCGTACCGGAATGCCGGGAAGCACCGCGGCAACCACCAGGAGCAGCGCAAGAAGCAGAAAAAGCTTTTTCTTCACAGAGATCATCCTTTCTTTCCGGAGAGCTCCGCGACCACCGGGCTTCTCCGTTACAAGGGTATGCTCTCGCGCTTCAAAACAGACGTTTCAGAAAGAATTTCAGGAAGAAAAAATCCTAAAATGCCGACATAATCCTTAAAACAAATCAGGCGCCCTGGGAATAATTCCAAAGCACCTGACTGTTTCTTTACTTTTTCTGTAAAATGCAGAAGCTATCTTCCTGAAAGACAAAATCCGTTCACAGCATATAAGACTTTATCAGCACTTCATACCAGCCTGTTCTGTGACAATAATTTATGATAACGATACCCGGAGCTGATGCAAGACTATAGGAAATTGATAATTGATCCGCAGTTTCAAAATCCTCAAAGTAATCCCTCAAAGACAAAAGATGTGTTTTGGCATATAAACCAATTACCTTAAGAGCCTTTTGCTGTGTGTCCCGTAGTGCCTGTTTCTTTGCCGCTACCTCATCCTCGTTTCCGTTATCCTTGAACTGGAGACAATGCCGATTTGGGGGCTGGATCATATTGGGAAACATATCCAGAAACTCCTGATAGGTCAGCGCGCCCGCGGGCAGGTCATCGGGGGTGGGGTCTACAAAGCCCGGATCGGGGTCGGGCTTTGGACCGGGATCCGGATTGGGGCCAGGATCAGGCCCGGGGGCGGGGTTCGGATCAGGATCGGGGGTGGGAGTATCCGGCGTTACCTCTACCGTGGTGTTCACCAGAATGGGGTCGGCGTTTACCGCTACCTGGGCCACCTCACAGCGCTTTGCCGCGCTGCCGGGCTTCAGCTTGCCGTCACTGCCGTTTACCACCTTGTGGGTCACCGCCCACTGCATGGCTTCCTTCGCCCAGCGGGACACGGAACCGGAATCGGGGAACTGGGAGAGAACATTTTCGTCAAAAGAAGTATCGTTCCCTGTTTTCTTGGCGTAATTGTACATGATAAGGGCCATCTGCTCCCGGGTCACGTTCTTTTCCGGGGCAAATTTTCCATCTCCCATACCTACGATCAAGCCGGCTTTCGTGGCCCATTCCACAGCAGCGGCATACCATTTGTCTTTCTTCACATCGGAAAAGCTGCTTTTCCCGGCCCAATCGGCCTTGTTGTAATTAGAGGTCTTGTTGGAAAGCACCTGCACGAACATGGCCCGCGTCATAGGCGCGTTGGGCGAAAAGGCGGTGGCCCCTGTGCCGCTAAAGAGCCCGTTTTCATAAGCATAGGTCACGGCGTTTTTATACCAGGCGTTGTCCGGTACATCTGTGAAAGGCGTACCCGCCGCGGAAGCGGGCAAAGCCGTCATGCTCAGCAAAAGCACCACGGTAAGAACAGCGGCGATCAGCCTTCGGTGTTGTTTCATAATGAATCCCTCCGTCAATGTTTTTTATGCCGGTTTTTCTGATTTCAAGCATACACCACCGAACAGATATTTGCAAGATGTTTTTGGAATTATTATTCCTTCCTTTTGTAATTACTACAAATCATTTTGGATTTCTATTCCCAAAATTTAGAATTCTTGTTTTCGCTTCCAAATGCCGCCCCCTGTTCCCTCCTCTGATAATCGGCGCGCCGACCTATGCTTCAAAAGCGTTTTTCTCCGGAATCTTAACAAAAAAGCGAGAAAGAGGCCGAAAACTTTTCCGACCTCTTTCTTCGCTATATTTTGCGTTCGTTTACAGTTAATTTACAAGAAGCTGTGGTATCACGTCATGGTTCGACAAAATATTCTATCGAATTTATGCTACACTTGTCTTGTCATGAAGCGCTGGCCATCTGCAGGCAAAGCTTGTCGGCGATCATGGCGATAAATTCACTATTTGTGGGCTTTCCCCGGGTGTTGTGGATGGTATAGCCGAAGTAGGAGTTCAGCACATCCACATCACCCCGATCCCACGCGACCTCGATGGCGTGGCGGATCGCGCGCTCCACACGGGAGCTGGTGGTATTGTATCGTTTTGCCACATTGGGATACAGCTGTTTTGTTACAGCATTGATGATCTCCGGATTTTCGATAGCCATGATAATGGAATCCCGCAAATAATGATAGCCTTTAATATGTGCAGGCACGCCGATCTGATGAAGGATCTCCGTGACCTGCATTTTTATTTCGGGGTGGTAGGGTTCGGACTCAAAGTGTTTGCCGCGTGCGGAATAAAGCGAAAGCATACGGTTCACCATTTCACCCTTATCATATGGCGTCAGAGCAAAATAGGAGGCCCCGGCATTGATCACTTCCCGTTCCAGCATGGGTGTGGTATAGGAAGCCGTTACTATGTACATGGGCCTGTCGATAGAAGGGTCCTGCGCGACGGCATGGATCACGCCAATAGCATCCAGCCCCGGCATAAACAATTCCATCAGTACGATCTGCGGGCGTTCCTCCTTGATTTTTTCCAAAAGCAGATTGCCGTCCCGGGGGACAAAAACCGCTTTCCCGTTTCGCTGCAGCAGCTTTTGCACCGGTTCCCGGCTCCATTCGCCGTCTTCCGAACTAATTACAATTTTTGCTTCTTTTTCCATGGTAACCTCCTGAAAAATTATTGGCGTGAATGAAGTTTACCATAGTATGAAGCGTATCGCAAGAGGTTTAGCGGAAAAAACTAGAAATTTATCCTGACGAAAGAAGGCAAATATTGTCCTAAAAACAGAGAATATTGTGTTTCGATTCCTTTCGACACACTACATATTGCGATTTTAATGGTATATGATAAGCCATATTTTTTTACAATCCAAAAAAACTCTGCACAAAAGCTTCTGAATTTTTTAGTAATTTTACCTTAGAAGCATTGACAAGCACAAAAACTTGTCATGCTTCTATCAATTGTGTTTCTCCGCAACTGTCAGCTTTGCTCAACAAGGGAAGCCAGGGAAACGTTGAATAAATCTGATGCGCATATTGCTCAGACAGATTTTTCGTCAAAACGGAGAGCTTGAGCACCGCCAATCAGACTATTTATGGTCTTGCGATTCGGCACGTTATGGCGGAAAACATGCAAGTAAGATGCGTTCCAAGCCACCAGGCGTGATTTATTCAGCGGTTCCCTAGCAGAGGAAACGCTTTCCGACAGGCCTCGATCGCTTCCGTATCGGGCAAAGCCGGGATCGCCCCTGCTTTTGCGGCGCACATTGCACCCGCGGCGTTGGCAAAATCGATAAATTCCGAAAGTTCCGCCTCCGTAAGCCTTGCGGGGTGCTTTCCCGCCTGAACGAGCTTCGCCAGCAGGGCACCGAAAAAGCTATCGCCAGAGCCGGTGGTATCACACACCTTGGTATCATAGGTGTGCTTTCGCAGGGAAAATTCCTTTGTAAACGCGGCGCAGCCCTCCGGCCCCAAGGTCACCGTTACCAGAGAAACGCCCTGCCGAAGCAGTACCTCGGCCCCGGCCTCCAAGCCCTTCTCTCCTGTCAGTAAAGCAAGCTCTTCTTCCGATACCTTCATAATATCCGCTTTGCCGATGAGGCTTTGCATTCGCTTGACGCCTTCCGCCTGATCCTTCCACAGCGGAGGCCGCCAGTTAGGGTCATAGGCCGTAAGCTTCCCTTTGCTTTTTCCGTACTCCACCAGCTTCTCCACCGCCGAGCGAGAGGGCTCCGCCGTCAGCAGCAAGGAGCCGAAGCACAAAAGCTTGCAGTTCTCAATGAGGGAAAGGTCTGTTTCCTCAAAGGAAAGCCTGGTATCGGCCCCGGGGTCTCGATAAAAGCTGAAATCCCGGTCTCCCCGTTCGTTCAGCTGCACAAACGCGAGGGTAGTGGCATATTCCTGATCCTGAGAAAGCCCCGCCGTTTCCACGCCGCAGTTCCGCAGTGTGGAAACCAGGAAATCTCCAAACATATCCTTTCCTACGCGGCCTAAAAAGCCCGCCGTTACGCCGGCCCGCACCGCCTGCACCGCCACATTGGCCGGGGCGCCGCCGGGATTTCTGGCAAACAGCAGCCTGCCGTCCTCCGTGGCTCCGGTAGGGGTAAAGTCAATGAGCAGCTCGCCCATGGATAAAAGCTCCGCCATATCTGTTTCCTCCTGTTTTTGACCGGTTCGAACTCCGCACTTATCTATCCGGTCATTCAGATTCACGCGCCCATTATATCGGATTTTTTTCAGTTTGGCAACGGGAAAATACTTTGGGCAACACCGTGCAATTTACAGCTGTCTTCTTAAGCGGTGCTGCCTTTTATAGAAAGCCGCAGCCCCCACACACTGTGTATGGGGGCTGCGGGCTCTAAAAAATCACAAGCCTCTTCCGCTTTTACTGACCGACCTGTAAAATTTTATACTTCTTACAAAAGCGCATCAGGATTGAAGCCGCTTCCGCGCGGGTAAGCCTTCCGCCCGGAACCAGGGTGGAAGCTGTGCGCCCTGACAGCAGGCCCTCTTTCACGGCCCACGCAACATCTTCCCGAGCCCACCGGCTTATCTTTCCGCTGTCCGAATAGGAGGTTAAACCGGCCCGGCCGCTCACGTCAAAGTTTTTGTACGCCGCAAAGCGGCGCAAAATGGCTGCCGCCTGTTCCCTGGTAACATTGGCTCCCGGCGCGAAGGAGGTCTCGGTGAGTCCCGCTACGATCTCATTTTCCCTTGCCCAGGCAACTGCCTCGGTATACCATTTATTTGCGGGAACATCGGTAAAGCCGCTTTTTTCCTTTGAGGCGGGGCTTCCCTCCAGCCGCCATAACACGGCAACCAGCATGGCTCTGCTCAAAGGAGCGTCCGGGGCAAAACGCGTGGCGGAATCGCCTACCATCAGGCGATTCTCATAAACATAGCGGATTGCGTCCGTTCCCCAGTGCCCGGCAATATCCGTAAAAGGAAGCTCTCCAGGCTCAGCAGGGGAAAAGCCCGTTCCGGCGGCGGGATCCTTTGTCCAGTCCTCCGTATAATAGAAGAGAATCGCATCTCCGGCGGAAACAGGACAGGAGGTGATTCCCACCTTGGGCAATACCCGGTTGACCTGATACAGCCAGCCCGAATTTTTGCCGCCGGTAAACTCCGCCAGGGTAACGCCGTCCTTGGTCATGGAGCGTACATAGCCCTTTTCCGCCCCTGCCTGCGTGATCCCGCTGCCCTCCAGAGCCTTCAAAAAGGCGTGATACACCGTGCTGCCCTGGCGCACGGAAACAGCTTTTTCTCTGAGCCAATCGCCCGTATCACCGCGAATGGTCACCGTGACCGTGATCTCCGGATTGCCGGGAGCCGGTTCCACCGGCTTCTCCAGCTCTCCCTCTCCGGTGGCTCTGCCGGGTTTCACGGAGGTTTCGCTGAAATCATAGAAGTTATATGGCGTGCCCTCGGGCAGAGCCTCCGCTTTCGCCAGGGCTGCCAGAGCACGGAACGCCTGTTCTGTTGCCAGAGAATTATCGTCCCCTTCAAACTGGAAGCGGTCGGTTTCCGGATTCACATAGGAAAGCAGTCCGTCTACCAGGCTGGCGCCGCTGTCGGCGCTGCAATAGTCCGCCGGGTCTTCTCCCAGCGCAAGCAGACCCAAAATCATCATGGCATCGGAATTGGCGCTGCCCAGAGAACCGGTTTCACTGAAAGCGGCAGGAACCGCCGCTCGTATTTTTTCGATCAGTTCCCGTGCTGTTTCATATTCCTCCACATACTCTGCCAGAGCCGCCAGCGCCGCCCCGGCAGTATCGGGATCGGAATAGGCCGCACCCTGCCAGGTGTAACCGAACAGCCCCTCTCCCACGTTTGCGGACAGCAGCTCCAGGAGCCCGTTGATTTGTGTCTTGCTCAGCACCACGTTCCCCTGCCGTGCCGCCAGCAGGATCCACGGGGCGGCGTAATAACCGCCGGAGATCAGCTGCATTCCGGCAAGCTTTTGGGCGTTGTCGATCCGGCTGTTGCTGTTGGCCGGATAAAGCTGGGTGCTGTCTACTCCCATGGCCCGCAGAACGATCTCCAGCCGGGCCCGGTCTCCGGCAGAGGCCGAGGAACTTCCCGCCTCTGAAACCAGCAAATTCAGCGCGTTCTGCCAGGCCGTCTCCGAGGTCTTCGCGGTTTTGCCCGGCAAACCGGCGTACACCGCCATATCCATCACCGTCCAGCCGTCGCTGCTTTCCGTATACGAAGCGGCGATGGTATCCATCAGCCCGGAAACGGCAGAAGCGTCTGCCGGCAGCAGTACGGTAACCGTTTTGTGGCAGAAATTTCCCTGAGGATCTGTCAGAGTTACAAGGACCCGCACGGCCTTGGTCGCCGCCGTATCATTGGCCTTTCCCAGTGTCAAATCGCTGCCGCCGGTCAGAAATTCGCCGGACGCCTCGTAGCTGACCGTGATACCTGCTCCGGGGGCCTCGCCCACCTTCAGCAGAGAGATCGCCTCTCCAGGGGCGGCGTCCACCTTCACACTTTCGGCATATTTTTCCGCTTCCCGCTTCAGTTCCTCACTGAGAGGCAGATCGACGCCAAACATTTCATAAAGCTTTGCCCCGGTAGCCGCCCTGGTGATCAGGGTCATCTGTGCCAGTACTTCCTTTTGGGCTTCGCTGGCATAGTCCGTACCGTTGCCGATCAGGTTAATTTGCGTGCCGTCCGGCTGGGTGCAGTTGCCGTAAGCGTTGCGGACCGTGATCTGGTTTTCCACGCCGGTGATGGCACCGTTCAAAATTCCGGCAAAGCCGCCGTGATAGCCTGTACCGCTGCTGCCGGTCACAGTGACCTGCCCGGCGGAGATCACATTCTCTGCCGCGCTGAGAGAACCGGAAAAGCCGCCGGTATAGGATTCTCCCGAAACATCACCCAGGCTGTAGCAATTTCGGATCGTGCCGGAGGAGGAACCCACAAAGCCGCCTACCGTGCTTTTTCCGATCACAGTCCCCTCGGCGTGGCTGTCATAAATACTGCCGTTGTAAGAGCGTCCCGCAAGCCCGCCTGCCGCGGAGGCATTTTCCGCCGTCACCGCGCCGAAAGCGCTGCTTTTCGTGATCACGCCGTTATTTTCCCCTACAAGCCCGCCAACGGCGCTGTCTGTCCCGGTAACGGCTACATCGGCGGTGCATTTATCCACAGAAGAGGAAACAGAAAACATGGTTTCCTCATCGTAAGCGCCGTCATTCAAGCCGATCAGTCCGCCGGCCTGCGCCGTACCGCTGACAGTACCGGATACGGTGCAGTTTCCGATCAGGCACGCCACCTGCTTGCCCGCGTCACTTTGATCCAGCACCACCTGGACCCAGCCCGCCAGACAGCCTACTTTGCTGCCGCCGGAAACAGAGCACTCGGTCAGGTTCAGGTTTTTCACCGTCGCGCCCCGAAGCACACCGAAGAACCCGGCGTACTGAGAACTACCCGCCACCGTCACATGGGAGATGGTATGGCCCTGCCCGTCAAACACGCCGGTAAAGGGCGCTGCCGCCGTGCCAATGCCGGGGAAATTTATGCCGCTCAGGTCAAACCCGGCAGTGAGGCGGTAATTGGCTGACAAATCCGCACCCGGCTTTGTCAGCGCCAGAAGCTGCTCTTTGGTGTTGATCTCGATCCATTTTTCCTCTTCGCCGGACAGCTCCTCCTCTGTGGGAGGCAGGAAACGGTTTTCCGTCGTGCCCTCAAACCACAGGATCTCATCGCCGTTTTTCACTGCCGCCAGCGAAGCGCTGACGTTGGAAAGCCTTCCGTTTACGGTAAACATCCAGCCATCGGGAGAATCCACGGAATGGCCGTTAATGGTGCGGATATACCGTCCAAAATTCGGTGTGGTATCAAAGGAATAGCTTAAAAGGCCCTGTTCCGCGGCGGCGTCCATCAAATCCACCAGCCGGGTGTTGCCGCTGCTTTCCATGGTAACGGAAAGCTTCTCCCCCATGGGATAGAAGCGATACTCCGCCTTGTCATATCCTGCCAGCAGAATGGAAACCGTCAGCTGTTCCGTTTCCGGAGGCTCCGGCACTGGAATCCCCACTAAATAAGGCAGCCCTGTATTTTTCTCTCCAGAGCGGGCCCACACCACATCCACCAGGCCCAGCGCGTTCAGAAAATCTTCCGTTCTCATCTGCTCCAGGGTCCTGCCCTTTGCGCCATAGTCATGAGAAGAAGCGGTGGCGCGGTTGTAGTAGCAGTTTCGCACGCCATCAGACTGATCGTATTGGAAGCCGGAATCCGGCTGGTTGCCGCCGGTAAAGCCGTTTCCCTCGTCTCCGGTCACAGTGACTACCCCGGCGGCGTAGCAGTTTTCATAGATATTTCCGGAAAAGACAGAGCGGCCGAGAAACCCGCCGGAATAGCCCCGGGCGGAAACATCTCCCAAGGCAAAGCAGTTTCGGATCGTGCCGCCGTAGCCCAGGCCCGCAAAGCCGCCGGAATACTCGCTTTGCGTGCTCACGTTCATAGAGCTCCAGCAGCTTTCGATCAAAGCATTTTCCTCGTTGGAGCCCACAAACCCGGCATGGCCTGTAGCCGTGACCGAATTGGAGGTGAGCGTGCCGCCCTGCACATAGCTTTTGCGGATCACGCCATAGTTCCGGCTGACCATACCGCCCAGCACCGCTCCGGTATCTGCGGTGATGTTGCAGTTTATGACCGCGCAGCCTTCGATGGTACCGAAATTGTTATGCGCCAGCACAGCCGCGTTATCGGCGAACAGTACATTGGCGTTTTCCACCGCCAGATCATGCACATAGCCTGTGCTGCCGATGTAGGCGAACAGCCCGGAATCCAGATTGCTCAGGGTCAACCCCGTAATCTTATGCCCCTGGCCGTCCAATTCGCCCAGGAAACGGTTTGTCACATTGCCGATGGATTTTGTTTTACTCTGACCGGCGGCGGAAAGCCCCGAAAAATCCAGATCCTCTGTCAGGCGGTAATTCTTTTTCCATGCGATGACCTGCAGGCTTTCGGAACCGGCCCCGGCGGAGGGAACGTCCTCCACATTTGCCAACGCCAGCCAGTCCTCCGCGGAGGAAATATCCACCCACTCCTTTTCCTCCGGATTTTGCGAAGTGGGCGTATAAACCGGGCTGTACCCGGAGGGCAGGCTGTCGGTAAGGAAAAAGCCGTCCGGCACTGCCGTTACCGTAAAGGCATAGCTTGTTCCGGCCGCGAACACATTTCCCAGGGGCGCGGAGGTGGTATCTCCGCTTGCCAGGAAACGGCGGGACAGCGTATAGCTTCCCTCCGATACGGTATAAAGATCAAGAATATAGTATTCACTGGCGATAAAACCGGATTTCCCCTCCCAGACGGCAGTGGTGCCGTTCCAGGCCAGGCCGGTCACAGGCTTCATGCGGTTATAGGGGTTTTGCAGGCCGTACACATTTTCCTGTACGTATTCCGTCTCCGGAAGGGAAAATTTTCCATTTTCATCTACCGCGGAGACCGTGGCAAAATACACGCCCTCTTCCATAGCGGAAAGGCGCTCCGCACAGTCGCAGGAGGTACCGGAAATATCGGGGATCGTTCCCGCTTGCTCCAGCTCGAAGCCGTAGTGCCCCAAGGGCAGGCCGCCCTTCTCGATCTCGCCGGCTAAAAAAGCATCGCGGCTTCTTTGGGCTTCCTGTAGCTTTTTATCGGCTTCCCTGAATTCCGCCAGCGTCGTTGCCTGATTGGCAAGCGCCTTCCACTGTGCCAGCTCATCCTCATAGGGTGCGAGGGCTGCCTTCTGTTCGGGGCTCATGGCGGCGATCAGCGCGTCGCTGTCAATAAGCATTATTTTCCGCACCGGGTCGGCTTCCGCGTCAAACTCCGCCTTTTCCTCCGCAGTAAGCTCCTGCCAGACCCGCCTGCACTGCCACAGGGCGACCACATAGCCTCGCGCGCCCTCTACGGCATCCCAGCTCAAAACGGGGGTGGGCACGTCCAGCGGCTCCTCTTCGTCGGAAGAAGGAGCAAGCTCCCTGCCGAATTCCACATTTTCCGCCAAAACCAGCTCGCCTGCAGGTTCTTCCACCTTCTGCCATGCCAAAAGGGGAAGCTCCTGGTTTACACCGGGAACGGTTTTCCAGCCCTCGCCCAGCTTTTCCAGCAGCTCTGCCTGCATCGCCGCAAGAGTCATAGCGCCGCTGCCGCTTTCGCCCAGATAATAGCTGCCGGAAATTTCGCTGCCGCCTGCCTGAATCGGGCCGGAGGTGCTGCCGGTGACCGTGCCGGCATGATAGCACCCGGTAATGGTGCCGATCATGCTGCCGGCCTGGCCGCGGATCCCGCCCGCGTAGCCGGTACCGGCGATCTCCCCTGTATTGTAGCAACGGGAAATCTCCGCCTCGTCGTTGATATATGCCAGGATCCCCCCGGCCCGAGCGCCGGAAACCGCCCCGGCATTGTAGCAGCCGGTAATATGCAGGGGAGAGCCATAGCTGAACTGCCTGCCCACGATACCCGCGGCGTTTGACCCGCCGCTGACGGCCGCCTCATTGCCGCAGTTTTCAAAAACGGCGTAGTCCGCTCTTCCGGCAACGCCGCCCACATCATCGGTACCGCTGACGGTACCCCGCACCACCAGATTTTTTACCTCGGCGTTTTGGGCGGACGTACCCTTCAGATAGCCGAATAAGCCGGCATAATTGATCCCGCTGACCGCCAGGCCGGAAACGGTAAAGCCGCCGCCGTCAAAGCTGCCCCCAAAAGGCTTCGCGCCGCTGCCGATAGGTATCCAAGCCTCCCCGCCCAGGTCGATATCATCGGTGAGCACAGCGGAGTAATTCGCCCCCGCGCCGCTGTTTACCGCGTCGGCGAACCAGGCCAGCTCCGCTCCATCGCCGATCTCGTACACACCGTCGCCATTGGGGGAAACCTCTTCCCTGCTTTCGCCGTCCCACTGGGCACTGGGGGCAAGGGTAACAGAAACCGTCTGTGTTCCGGTTTCCTTGCCGTTTACAGTAAAGCTGCCGGTAACCTTAGCGTAGCCCTTCGCCTTTACCGCATAGGAATATTCGCCGGAGGGCAGGCTGTAGGCGCCGGCGGACTGAGCGGGAACCGTGCGGCCATCGGCAGTATAGCGTACCGTGATCTGCGCCGGAGCGCTGGAAGGAACCACGGAAAAAGCCACCCTGCGCCGGGCTGCTTCCCGCAGCGTTACCGCTTCAGCTGCCTCACCGCCGGTCACCGTGATAGAGCCGTGAGCCTCCTCATAGCCAAAGGCAGCGGCGGTATAGAAATATTCTCCATCGGGAAGACGGTAGCGAAACACACCGCTCCGGGCAGATACCGGCGGTACGGCTTCTCCTTGGGCGTCTGTCAAAGCCAGGGAGGCTTCCTCTACGCTGAGGGTGACCGTCACATCATATTTGGGGGTGGGATCCTGGAAGGTCAGGATCGGATAGCCACGGTTGACCGGGCTCGCGGCGGGATCCCGCTGAAAATCCGGTCCCAGCAGCAGAAGAAAATCGGAAGCTTTCATCTCCGCCTCTGTTTTCGCCGTGGCGTTGGCGTCTGCGGTGGAGCCATCGGAAAGATAGTAAACGCTAGCGCTTTCCACCGTGCCGCTGCTTTTGCTGCCGAAGGCGGGGTTCACATCCCGGCTGCCGGTCACAGCACCGGCGGTATAGCAGTTTCTTACCGCCGCATAGCTGCTGGAAAGATAGGCGGTGATACCGCCGGAGCGCCAGCCGCCTCCGTTGACCGCGCCGGTGTTGTAGCTGTTTTCCAGCGTGACCTGGCCGCTGATGGAGCCAACGATGCCGCCGGCGTTATTTTCGGAAGCGGAAACCGCGCCCAGATTGGCGCAGCGGCGAATCGCCTTTGAGGCGGTGGAGTATCCGCTGGAAACATAGCCCACTACGCCGCCGGTATTTTGCCCGCCGCTGACAGCTGCCTTGTTGACACAATTTTCAATACTGCCGGAGGTGCCGGAAAGCTGCCCTGCGATACCGGCAATGCCATAGCTGCTGCCACCGCTGCCGGTCAGGGAAATTTCTCCCTCTACCGTCAGGTTTTTGACGGTTCCGTCCTCCACGTAACCGAACAGGCCATAGTTTCCCGTGGCCGAGCCGGTGATACGCAGGCCTGTGACGGTAAAGCCCTGTCCGTCAAATACGCCGGCATACCGTGTAGCATAGGCCTGGCCGATGGGCGTCCATTCCTCGCCGCCCAAATCGATGTTTCGGGTCAGAACGGCGTTCAGCTTCGGATCACGGGCGTTGACCTGCCGGGCCAGCCAGGCAAGCTCCGCCCCGCTGCCGATCTGATACACGCCGTCTGTTTGAGCGGGCTCCGCAATATCGTCCGCGCCGCCCCAGGCGGTTTTGACCACCATGGGCACAGTAACGGAGGCGGTGCCCGCCGTGGTTTGGCCGCTGAGAGAGATCACGCCGCTCTGCTTGGCAAAATTGGCGCTTTTGAACGTCCAGCTGTAGTCATAGCCCACCGGTAGGCTGTAGACCAGTCCGCCCTCCGCAGCGGGAAACAGCGTATGTGCCCCATCCGCTGTAGAAACAGTCAAGCTGCCGTTTTCCACTTCCCCCTCATGAGAATCATAGATAAAGGTGATTTCATGGGCCGGGTTCTTTTTTAGAGAAACCTCCACCGTTTGCGGCCCGCCGTTTACCGTGACCTGAGCTCCTCCGTCTTCATAGCCAAAGGCCGAGGCTGCCCAAATATAATCGCCGTTTTCCACCGTATAGGTGTATTTCGTGCCGCTGTCCGGCGTCAGCAGCACCGGGCTGCCCTCTGTCACCTGAGATACGCCGAACGCCGCATCCTCCGGGGCAACGGTAAAGCTTAAAGGATAAACCGCCGCCCACACCGCGTAGAGATCGGTATTTTCCGTGATAGTGATCTCACCGCCGTCCTCATAGACCACAGGGCCACTTTCCCCGGTGGCCCAGCCCTTAAAGATATGCCCGGCATAGGAGAAGCTGTTGGCCTCTAAGTCTCCCGTGCCGAAAATTCCCTGGGATTTTGTGTCCCCCGTGCCGTTATTCGCGTGGAAGATCACCTGGCTGGGCAGGGAGATTTGAAAGTCCTTCAGCCAAAGGCAGTCGCTGCCGGAATTGCCGCTGCTATCCTTGCGGTAGGCAATGGTAACAACGTCCCCCGCCTGGGCGTTTACAGTGGCCGTACCTCCTTTCTTTCCGCTGCAGCCCGTAACGGCCCCGGCATCACCGCCATAGGCGGAGGCGCTGTAGGTATACAGCGTTTTAGAGCCGTTTTTTACCAGCATGCCATCATAGCGCTCCTCCGAATCCACCTTCCAGGTGAAGGTCAGCGCGGCGGCCTGCTGAAAGGTCAATGTGACGGCAGGCTCGGTAGAACCCATTCCGGCGTTTCCTGACTTCAGCCAGGGGCCGTCCCCGGTTTCCGTATCCACCGTATAGGGATACGCACCGTCGTTTTCAGCGGCCAGAGTATCCGCAAGGCCGGTGAAAAAATCCGCGAACTCAGCTTCTCCCGCCGCAAGTGCGGGCATGCCCGACGCAAGCGCGGGCAGGGGCAAAGCGCCCAGCACCAGCAAAACTGCCAGCAGCAGGGACAGAAACCTCTTTTTCATTTTTATGTTCTCCTCTCATTGCAGCGAACTCGGCTGCGGGATAAGACCAGGCAGCGGTAGTGTTGCGGCCCGGCTATGGCAGAAGGAGGAAAAATTCCGGAAGTTGTTTGAAAACGGTGGAAACGCCGTATTTTTTCATAACACCGGGTACAAAAAACAAAGGCGCATCGATTTGCATGACAAATCGATGCACCCGTGTTTGTGCATTCCTTTTGTTCCTCATCTGCCGGAACATTTGAGAGCTTGTACCATATAGAATAAAGCGTACAACCTTCCGGCGAATTTCAGGGGAACTGTGTTTTGTTCCCCCATGAAATCCGCGCGAAAATTCGCACAGCTATTCTATCGGTACAGGCTCTGGGAGATCGTAAGTCTTCTGACTCGCGTTAGAAGGAACCCTCTTGATAAGAGGTTCCTTTGCGTCCGTTTCCTACCTTCCCACAGCGCTTTTTACAGCTGCCCGCAGTGGCGGCCTTTCGGCTCACATATCCTATATTACAGGTATGGTATGCTTCGGAACGGTCTCGCGCTTACAGCGCCGGTCGCGCGGGGCTTTTCACCCCATTCCATCTACGCAGCTCCTGGCCCTTCGGAAAAACGGCAAATTCCCAAAAAAGCGGTACGGCAGCGGCGACGATCTCCTTCCTTTGTGCAAACAGAGCGGCAGCCCGCTTTGTTTGCCAACAGCATAGCACAAGCGTTTTCAAAATACAAGTCCCAACAACATCATTTTTTTGATATCCCTTTTCTAATTCGGCCGCTCTCGCCGCCTTTTTTCACCCTATTAAAAATCTTTCTTCTCTTTTCAAATTCCCAGGAAATCATGCGCTTTTTCTCAGTAACAAAAAGTCTGGTTCGCAAAAGTTCCGTGCCTTTCAAAAAAGAACGACAATATCCATTGACAGGGTAACTTTTATGGTATAGAATGAAGGCACAATTTTATATGCTCCGGCTTTTGTGGCAAATACGCGACCTCAAATCAGAGACACGTATTCTTGTTCGCTGAACATGTTCGCTGAACAAGGGAATCAGGTGCAAAACCTGAACACGGCCTTGTCCGGTCCTTTCCGTTCCCTTCGGAAGGGCGGCTTATCCGGCAAGGCGGTGCTGTAAGCATGGAGCGGGCTTTCTTTCTGCGAAAGCAGGTCACTGGCCGCCCCCTCGGGGCTGGGAAGGCGGGAAGCCCGCGTTGGCAATATGCCTGAACATGCCAGTCAGAAGACCTACAAAAAGAGGATAGTTTGAAAACGTCCGGCGTTTGCCGGAACGTCTTTTTCTCTTACCCACAAAGGCGACAGCTTTTTTGCTGCCGTCTTTTCTTTTGCCTGTCCACAAAGCGCGGCTTCCTATAAAATTTGTTATGACTGGACAAAAGAAAGGGTCGTTTCCTATGAAAAGACAAAAGAAAACACGAATGGCCGCCCTGCTGCTGGCGCTTCTTATGGTGGTGAGCCTGCTGCCCATACAGGCCCTGGCGGCCGTATCCGACAGCGCGGTGAATGAAACAGCGCTGGACACAGCTCAGTATCTCGCAAACACGGTGAAAAGCCCGCAGGTGGGCTCCATCGGCGGCGAATGGACCGTTCTGGGGCTGGCCCGCTCCGACAGCCAGGTTCCCTCCGATTATTACCCCAATTATTACGCCGCTGTGGAAAGCTATGTACAGGGCTGCAGCGGCATACTCAGCGATAAAAAGTATACAGAGTATTCCCGGGTGATCCTGGCCCTTGCCGCTTTGGGCAAGGATGCGAGAAATGTGGCGGGCTATGACCTCACACAGCCCCTGGGAGATTACGAAAAAACCATCTGGCAGGGCATAAACGGCCCGGTCTGGGCATTGCTTGCCCTGGATTCCAGAAATTATCCCATGCCCCAGGCCTCGGGCGCGAAAACACAGGCTGCCCGCCAGCTCTATGTGGACTATATCGTAAAAGCCCAGAACAGCGACGGCGGCTGGAGCCTGCAGGGCAAAAGCGCCGCTTCCGAGGTGGATATCACCGCCATGGCCCTGCAGGCTTTGGCAAAATACCGGGAGCAGCCCGCCGTCAGCCGGGCAGTGGAAAAGGGCTTGACCTGCCTTTCCAAAAAACAGAACGGCAGCGGCGGTTTTTCTCAGGACGGAGCGGTCAACGCGGAAAGCTGTGCCCAAGTGATCGTCGCTCTCTGCGAGCTGGGGATTTCCCTGGACGACCCCAGGTTTACAAAGGGCGGAAAAACTGCTGTGGACGAGCTGCTCACCTTCACCCGGAGAGGCAGCGGATTTTCTCATACCAAGACAAGATTTTCCTCCAATCTGATGGCCACAGAACAGGGACTTTACGCCCTGGCGGCCGTTCAGCGCGCCAGAAGCGGGCGCAGCAGCCTTTACCGCATGAGCGATGCGAGAATGGTAGATCTCAGCGGAGGCAGCCTGACCACCGGCGGCGGACTGCCCGGTAAAAACCAGGATATCACCGCAAGGCCTGTAACGGCTCCGGCCGCCACCTTCTCCGATATTTCCGCCTCCCCCAATCTCGCCGCCATCGAAGCCCTCGCTTCCCGGGAGATCGTGGTGGGAAAGGGCGCCGGGAAATTTGCCCCCGCCGCCAACATGACCCGCGCGGAATTCGCCACCATCGTAGTACAGGCGCTGGGATTGCCCAAAAAAGAAACCACCGTGTTCAAGGATGTTCCCGGCGGAAAATGGTATTCCGCCTATATCGGCTCCGCCTACGGCTACGGCATTGTGGCCGGCGTGTCAAAGGATCGGTTCAACCCCCACGGAACCATCACCAGGCAGGAGGCCGGGGCCATGGTGGCCCGCGCCGCCCGGCTCTGTGGGCTGAACAGCGAGCTGGACGACAGCGCTGTGCGGGATATTCTGGCACAGTTCTCCGATTATCCGAAAATCGAGCGCTGGGCAAGAAAGGATATGGCCTTCTGTTATCAGCTGGGGATCTTGGACTCCTCCGCTTTGACGGTACAGCCCCGCGTCGCCATACAACGCCAGGAAATGGCGCAGATGATTTATCATCTTCTGGTTTTTTCCAATCTGCTTTAAGGAGGTTCCCCATGTGGTGGAAAACGAACAAGTGGAAGGTGCTCCTTCCGGCGGCGGCCGTTCTGCTTTTGGCAGCTGCCTTTTGGCTGGGCGGCTCCTCCGATCCAAAACCAACCGCGCCCGCACAGACCGGTCTTTCTTCTGCCGTTCCCGCGCAAACCCCCGCCCCTGTCCTGAAGGCAGCGCCCTCTCCCGCCCCTTCCCCAAAAGCGCCAAAAAGTACAAAAGCGCCAGCCTCGCCCACCCCTGCGGCGTCTCCTGCCCCGGAAGCCCCTTTCACCCCGGAGCCGGAAGAGCCCACTCCTCCGCCTACACCGGACAACGAGCCTGACCGCTACCTGACAGACCCTGTTCCGGAGGGCAGGCCGGAGCCTGTGGAACCGGAGGAAACGGAAATTTCCGACGAAACGCACACCTGCACCTTATCCATTTCCTGTGAAACGATCCTGAACAACAGGGAGGCGCTGGATCCGGACAAGGCTGAGCTTGTCCCGGAGGACGGCTGGATCTTAAGGCCCGTTACCGTAACCTTTTATCAGGGGGAAAGCGTTTTCAATGTGCTGCAGCGCACCTGTAAGCAGCAGGGGATCCATATGGAATTTGAAAGCACAGTCATGTACCATTCCGCCTATATCGAAGGCATTCACAACCTGTATCAATTTGACTGCGGCGATCTTTCCGGCTGGATGTACAGCGTAAACGGCTGGTTCCCAAACTACGGCTGCAGCCGGTATCAGCTTCAGGAGGGGGACGTGATCTGTTGGGAGTACACCTGTGATCTGGGCGCTGATATCGGAAAAACCGCTGAGTAAAGGAGGATCTATGAATCACAGAGACTCACTTTCCAGCTTTCACCCCACTGTGGCATTTTTCTATTTTGCCGTGGTGCTGGTGCTCTCCATGTTCCTGACCCACCCCCTGTGTCTCGGAATCTCGCTGGGCTCCGCTTTGGCATACAATCTTGTTCTGCATGGAAAAAAAGCTGTGGGGAAACAGCTTTTTTTCCTGTTTCCCATGGCTTCCCTGGCCATTCTGGTCAACGCCGCCTTCAGCCATGCGGGAACTACCGTGCTCACCTATCTTCCCTCCGGCAATGTGCTTACGCTGGAAAGTATTTTGTACGGCTGCGCCGCAGCGGCCATGCTTTCCACGGCGATCCTCTGGTTTTCCTGTTTTCACGCGGTAATGACAGCCGACAAGCTGATGTACCTCTTTGGAAAGGGGATTCCCTCCCTATCGCTGGCGCTCTCCATGGCCCTGCGGTTTGTCCCCAGATTTCAGGAACAGCTCCATCGAATTTCCGATGCCCAGCGCTGTGTAAACAGAGGGACAGAGCATGGCAGCTTCCTTCAAAAAACCAAAAACGCCGTTTCCATGCTCTCCGTTCTGATCACATGGGCACTGGAAAACGCCATGGAAACCGCGGACAGTATGAAAAGCCGGGGATATGGCTTGCCGGGGCGCACCGCCTTTTCCCTGTATCGCTTTGACAGCCGGGACAAGGCTGTTCTCTGCTGGCTGCTGGCCGGTGGATTCTGCATCTTTTCCGGCTGGGCCTCCGGCAGCTTTATCTGGCGGTATTACCCCAGCATAAAGGGAGCCGGGCTTACGCCGCAGGCTGTCTGCTCCTATCTCTTTTACCTATTTTTCTGCCTCACGCCAACAGCGTTGGAGCTTTCTGAAAGGGCTCGCTGGAAAAAGCTGAGAGGCGTCGGTACATCGTCAGGACAAGGAGGCGATTCCCATGGAAAACAGCTTTGAGCTGTTCACTGTTTCCGGCTTCAGCTTTGCTTATCCCAATTCCTCCACGGCGGCCCTGCACAACATCCATCTTACCGTTCGCAAGGGGGAATTTCTTGTGCTGTGCGGCCCCTCCGGCAGCGGAAAATCCACACTGCTGCGGCAGCTGAAAGCCACATTGGCTCCTTTTGGGGAAAAAGCCGGAGAAATCCTGTTTTGCGGCAGGCCGCTTGCGGAAGTTGACCGGCGGGAGCAAAGCCAGAGGATCGGCTTTGTGTTTCAGTCCCCGGAAAATCAAATCGTTACCGACAAGGTATGGCACGAATTGGCATTTGGGCTGGAAAGCTTGGGCTGTGAAACCCCCACGATCCGCCGCCGCGTAGCGGAAATGGCGTCCTTTTTCGGAATAGAACCCTGGTTCACAAAAAATGTTTCCGAGCTTTCAGGGGGCCAGAAGCAGCTCTTGAACTTGGCCTCCGTGATGGTGCTGCAGCCCGATGTTTTGATTTTGGACGAACCTACCGGACAGCTGGATCCCATTGCGGCTTCCGATTTTTTGAACGCCTTGGGGCGCATCAACCGGGAACTGGGAACGACCGTTCTTCTTTCCGAGCACAGATTGGAGGAAGCGCTGCCCCTGGCCTCCACGGCGGCTGTGCTGGATCACGGGACCCTGCTTTGCATCGGAACTCCCGGGGAAATCGGGGCTGCGCTGCGGAAATCGGGACACTCCATGTTTCTGGGCATGCCCACCGCCATGCGGGTATGGGCGGCGGCAGGCTCCGCTCTTCCCTGTCCCATTACCGTTCGGGAGGGCAGACAGTGGCTTACTGCCTTTTCCTCTGAAAAAGCCCTTTCTCCTCTTCCCCCGGAACAGACTCTTTGTTATCCGGAGGAGCCCGTTCTGGAAGCCGAAGAGCTTTGGTTCTGCTATGAAAAGGAGCTTCCGGATATCGTAAAGGGCGTTTCCCTTACGCTGAAGCGGGGACAGTTTACCGCACTTTTGGGAGGAAACGGCGCGGGGAAAACCACTACGCTGAAGCTGCTTTCCGGTCTGCTGAAGCCGTATCGAGGCACGGTAAGGACGGCCGGCGTGCTCGCCGTGCTGCCGCAGGATCCGCAAACGCTCTTTGTAAAAAAGACTGTTTGGGAGGATCTGCTGAGCTTTCTGCGCGAGGAAGGCATTCCCCAAACCGAGGCGGAGCTCCAGGTGCGCCAAACCGCCGCTCTTTGCAGGCTGGAGGCTCTGCTGGAGCGCCACCCCTATGATCTGTCCGGCGGAGAACAACAGCGAGCCGCCTTGGCAAAGATCCTGCTTTTAGAGCCCGATATTCTTTTGCTGGACGAGCCCACAAAGGGACTGGACATGGAATTCAAGCAGATCTTTGCGGAAATTTTGCAGTCCCTTTTGGAAAAGGGAAAAGCTGTTCTCATGGTCAGCCACGATATTGAATTTTGCGCCGGTCACGCCCATCAATGCGCGCTTTTCTTTGAGGGAAACATCGCGGCTATGGGAACGCCCAGAGAATTTTTTTCCGGCAACAGCTTTTACACTACCGCCGCGAACCGTATGGCGCGGGGATTTGTTCCCGGAGCGGTCACCGCAGAAGAGCTGGCGTTCGCCTGCGGCGGGCAGCTTCCCGCCGCCCCAAAACAAAATACCGCGCCTCTTCCGGAACCGCCCATACAAAAGAGCTTGAAAAAGCGAAAAAAGCTGCCCCTCTGGCGAAAAGTCATCGCGGCAGTTACCGGGGTGTCTTTGCTTTTCCTGCTTTTGGAATTCGGAGGCGCTGTTCAGCTTCCTGTTTTCGCGCCGCTAAAGGCGCAAGGGCAGCTTTTCCTGTACGGACTCTGGTTTCTGCTGTGCTTTGCGTTTACCGCCGCCGTCTGCCGCCGATCCGAAAAGCCTCCGACAGTTCTTCCGCCGGAGGAGCGGAAAAAGCTTCCTCTCCGAACGATACTCGCGTCAGCTGTTATTTTGCTGTTGATTCCCGTCACGCTGTTCTGCGGCGTCGCTTTTTGGAACGGTCGAAAATACGCATTTCTTTCTCTTCTGATCCTTCTGGAAGCCATGCTTCCCTTCTTCCTTGTTTTTGAAGGAAAAAAGCCCAGTTCCAGAGAACTGGGCGTAATTGCGGTACTGAGCGCTCTGGGCATTGCGGGGCGGGCGGTTTTCTTTATGCTTCCCCAGTTTAAGCCCGTAATTGCCATTGTCATTTTGGCGGGCGCCGTTTTTGGCGGAGAAACCGGCTTTCTCACCGGGGCGATCACCATGCTCTGCTCCAATATGCTTACCGGGCAGGGGCCCTGGACGCCGTGGCAAATGTTCGCCATGGGCCTTGTGGGCTTTATTGCGGGCCTTCTGTTCCGGCAGGGCAGGCTCAGCCGAAATCGCATTATGCTGTGCCTGTACGGCGTTTTATCCGCCATACTTCTATACGGCGGCATTATGAACCCCGCCTCCTTACTGATGTTCAGCACGGAAATCAACTGGGAAATGCTGCTGGCCTATTATGTTTCCGGCTTTCCCTTTGACTGCGTTCATGCCGCAGCGACCTTCTTTTTTCTCTGGTTCGGCGCACAGCCCATGCTTCAGAAGCTGGAGCGCGTCAAAACAAAATACGGGATCGGCAAACAGCTTTTATAAAACTCCTTCTTTTCCCTGTTCAAATCCGCACCGAATTCGGGAAAACGCATACAATGGGAAGAAAGCAGCGTTACGCCAGAAAATATCGGACATAGCCCAGCAAAACCTGTGTGACGCCGCCATGAATCAAAGGAGGAGATTTCATGCCCGAAAACGAAGGCACTCCCGAATTCGATTGCCGGGATTATTTCAAAGAAGCAGTCTGTATCGACGCCATGCGGATCTACGATTCCTGCAGCGACAAAGACTGTCTTGAAGACATAAGGGTGCTATTCCCTGCGGACCGGCAGGCGCTGGTGGACAACGCCACAAACGTGCGGATCAAGGACGTAAGCGTCATCACTGTATATCTGGATCTGCAGCCCATTCCCTTTAACAAGGGCTTCTACTCCGTGGATATGACCTTTTTCTTCGACGTTTCTCTGGATTTGTTCGGCAGCTCCGCTTCTTGCCCCCTGCCGGTATGCGGCGTAGCCATCTTCAACAAAAAAGTAGTCCTGTACGGCAGCGAAGGCAACGTAAAAATGTTCTCCTCGGATCAGTGTGAAGAGAGCTGCGAGCCCCAGGATTCCACGGTGCTGCCCAAGGCTACGGTACAGGTGGCAGAGCCGGTGGCGCTGTCCGCCAAGCTGTGCGACAGACCGCTGTGCAGCTGCGAACCCTACTGCCGCATTCCCGAGTGCATCTGCCGTAGGTACGGCGGTGAATTCGAGTCCGCTCCCCAGCGGAACAACGTGTACGTCACCATTGGCCTTTTCACCATTGTGCAGATCGTGCGCAACGTGCAGATGCTGATCCCCGCCTATGACTTCTGTGTACCGGAGAAGGAATGCGTCACGTCCAGCGATAATCCCTGCGAGCTGTTCCGCCGCATCGACTTCCCCACCGACGAATTTTTCCCGCCCAGAGCCTCAGATCTGGGCGACGGCGGCAGATGCTGCAAATAAGCCTGAAAGACCGGTAAAAATTTCAAAAGCAGACCCCTTCAGCCCAAATGCCGAGGGGGTCTGCTTTCTATAAATAAAACCAAGCCGGTTTCCCACGGAACCGAAAAAAGTTTTTTCTGGAAAATTTTTCCAAATAAAATGGCGTAAAGGGGTTGACTTTTTTAAAAATTCTCCATATAATTTCACATAATACAAGTGATTTTATTCTGTGGGCCAAATTTTCTTACGAACATTCAGATAACTCTATCACAAGGGCGAGGAGGCGCGCCATGGCGGAATATTGCATAGATTGCTGGAACAAGCTTAACAAGCCTGTTCCGCCGAAGCCGCCGGAGCAGTTTATTCTTTCCGACATGCCTGAGCTTTGCGAGGGCTGTGGAAAATACCGCCCCACGGTAATCATGGAGCGAAGGGGTTACTGCCGGCACAGGTTCCGGTTTCTACAGCTGCCCGGAAAGCTGATGTGCGCCCTGTGGAATTTGATCACAGCACCCTATCGTCTGCGCAAGAACAGAAGAAACGGTTCCCGCCGAAGTTAGCGGGAACCGCTTTTTGATTTGTTTTCTCTGTCAGCTTTCGCGATCCGGGCAATTTTTTGTGTAAACTTCTTCCGGCACAAACCCTTTTACAGCAGTTTTGCGACAATATCTCCCATCTCGGTGCAGGAAACCTTTTTGCAGCTTGCTGCCGCGCCGCTGACCTCCGTGTAGATATCCGGGGTACGGGCCTGCTCCAGTGCCTTGGCCGCCGCCGCCTCGATGGCGTCCGCCGCCTGGGGCTCGTTCAGGGAATACCGCAGCATCATAGCGCCGGAAAGAATGGTGGCCAGGGGATTCGCGATATTCTGCCCGGCGATGTCCGGAGCGGAGCCGTGAATGGGCTCATAAAGACCGAAGCCGCTGTCTCCCAGGCTGGCGGAGGCCAGCATGCCGATGGAACCGCTGATCATGGAGGCCTCATCGGAAAGGATATCCCCAAACATATTGGAAGTGACGATCACATCGAATTGCGCGGGGTTGCGCACCAGCTGCATGGCGCAGTTATCCACGTACATATGGCTGACCTGCACCTCAGGGTATTCCTTCGCCATTTCGTCCACGGTTTTTCTCCACAGGCGGGAAGTATCCAGCACGTTTGCCTTATCCACGCTACACAGGCGTTTGTTTCGCTTTTGGGCCATGTCAAAAGCCACCCGGGCGATGCGCTGGATCTCCGGCAGACTGTAACGCTCCGTATCATAGGCGGAGATCGTTCCGTTTTCCTCAGAGGTTCCCCGGTCGCCGAAATAGATGCCCCCGGTCAACTCCCGCACCACCATGATATCCAGGCTGTCGCCGATGATCTCCTCCTTCAGGGGAGATGCCTCCCGCAGAGGCGGGAAAATCACGGCAGGGCGCAAATTTGCGTAAAGTCCAAGAGCTTTACGAATTCCCAAAAGGCCCTTTTCCGGCCGGTTTGGGCCGGGCTGGGAATCCCACTTCGGGCCGCCCACAGCGCCCAGCAGCACAGAATCGGACGCCTTGCAGATTGTTACGGTCTCCTCCGGCAGCGGAACGCCGGTTTCGTCAATGGCTGCTCCGCCCAGCAGAGCCTCAGTAAATTCCAGAGAAAAACCGAATTTATCAGCGGCTTTTTTCAAGACCTTCACCGTCTCTTCCACGATCTCAGGGCCGATCCCATCGCCCTTTAATACAGCAATTTTATAGTTTTTCATGGAAAGTTATTCTCCTTTACACTATGCGCAAGCTCTTGTCTCAAATTTTCTTTTCGCAGCGGTTGATAGCACCGATAATTCCCTTCACAGAGGCAATGCTGATATTGCTGTCCATGCCCACGCCGAATACGATCTGCCCGTTGTGGCGCAGCTGGATATAGGAAACCGCCTTGGAATCCGCTCCGCCGGACACGGCGTGCTCGCTGTAGGAAACAAACTCATACTCTGTCAGGCCAATGGTGCGCAGGGCGTTAAAGAATGCGTCGATGGGGCCGTTGCCCTTGCCGGATACCGCCCGGGTATTGTGGTCGTACCGAATGGTGCCCTCAAAATCCACCACAACTTCTCCGCTGCCGCCGTCCTCCTCGAAGATTTTATAGGTCAGCAGGTGATAGGGCTCTGTAACCTCCAGATATTCCTTGCGGAAAATCTCAAATACCTCGCCCGGGGTGATCTCCCTGCCGCAGCTGTCGCAGGCGTGCTTGACGAGGTCGCCGAATTCCGGGTGCATGGCCTTGGGCAGGTCATAGCCGAAGCTCTGGCGCATCACAAAGGCCGCCCCGCCCTTGCCGGACTGGCTGTTAATGCGGATAATGGGCTCGTACTGGCGGCCCAGATCCGCCGGGTCGATGGGCAGATAGGGTACCTCCCAGTAGGGGGAATTCTCCTTTTGCAGGAAGCTGATACCCTTGTTGATAGCATCCTGATGAGAGCCGGAAAAGGCGGTGAACACCAGCTCGCCCGCATAAGGGTGGCGCTGGTGCACCTTCATCTGGGTACACTCCTCATAGATTTTCCGCACATGGTTCATGTGGGTGAAATCCAGCTCAGGATCCACACCCTGAGAATAGAGGTTCATGGCCACGTTCATGATATCCGTGTTGCCGGTGCGTTCGCCGTTTCCGAACAGGGTGCCCTCCACACGGTCTGCCCCGGCCATAACGCCCAGCTCGGTGGCCGCCGTACAGGTACCCCGGTCGTTGTGGGGGTGAATACTGAGAATGGCGCAGTTCCGGTGCTTCATGTTCCGGTGGCAGTATTCCACCTGATCCGCATAGGTATTGGGGGTGGACATTTCCACCGTGTTGGGAAGGTTTATGATGACCTTGTGCTCCGGGTCTGCGCCCAGCTCCTCCAGGATCTTATCACAGATCAGTACGGAATTTTCCACCTCTGTGCCGGAAAAGCTCTCGGGAGAATACTCATAGCGGATATTGATATCGCTCTTTGCCGTGATCTCCTCGGTCAACTGCCGAATAAGTCTTGCCCCGCTGACGGCAATATCGATCACACCCTGCATATCCGTGTTGAACACCACCTTCCGCTGCAAAGTAGAGGTGGAATTATAGAAATGAACGATCACGTTCTTCGCCCCGTCGATGGCCTCAAAGGTTTTCCGGATCAAATGCTCTCTGGCCTGTACCAGCACCTGCACCGTCACGTCCTCCGGGATCAGGTTCTGCTCAATGAGCGCCCGCAGGATCTCATATTCCGTTTCGGAGGCAGAGGGAAAGCCCACCTCGATCTCCTTAAAGCCGATATCGCACAGAAGCTGAAAATATTCCAGCTTCTGCTCCAGGTTCATGGGGTTGACCAGCGCCTGATTGCCGTCCCGCAGATCCACACTGCACCAAATGGGCGCCTTTGTGATCACCTTGTCCGGCCAGGTGCGGTCCGGCAAAGCAATGGGCTGGAAGGGCTTATACTTTTTGTAGCCTTGATTCATAAGAAATTCCATCCTTTCACGCATTTTCTTTTTCTGAAATAAGCTGGTAAAAAAGCCCCGGACACAGAAACGATCTGCGTCCGGGGCGAAAATCTGCAAGGATCTACGCGGTACCACCCGTGTTCGGCAGCGGGATCACACCCGTGCCCTCAAAAGGTCTCTTTTTTCAGAAACCCCTGGCGAGTAACGCCGCCATACGTCCTTTCCTACGGCCCGCGGGCTTTCAAAAAGGAGACTCCGGGATCAGCATACACGCCGCGCCGTACACCTGCTTGCACCATGGAAAAGCTTTGCTTTCCCCCGCAGGCTCTCTGAAGAACAGCTTGCAGCGTCTTCTTCCCATCGCAGTCTTTTTGGGATATAGTACGCATTATAAGCGGTAAAAACGGGTTTGTCAAGCCCCGCTAAAACAAATTGGAGAGATCGTTTACGAGCTCTTCGTTGCGCGTCATGGAAATATTGTTCAGGAAGATCACATCCTGTGCCCCTGTTTCCGCGGCCAGCTCGGCGATGCTTCCTTCGTAATAGCGGTAATCCACCACGATCATTCTGCGGTAGTGGTTTGCCAAAAACGGCACAAGGGCATTCCCGAAGGATTCCTTTACCACAACGCAGGAAGGGCCGTCCGCCAGGTCGTGATTCACGATCTCCTCATAGGGCTGGTCCCCCGCCGCGAAGATCAGATACAATAGCTCGGAAGCGTATTCACTGCCGTCTTCGATCAGGGCCTGTGAGTAGGTTTCGCCATCGACAGTGGTATAGCTCAGAGAGATCTCCGCCCGGGGAAGGTACGCTTCCACAATATCCGGGTGATTTTCCATGGCCTCATTGGGGGCATCGCTGTAAAAGCTGCCCAGAAAGCCGGAATATTCCTTTTTGTCAAACTGCGCGAGCGGCACGGGAGCTATTCCCTTGGCCCCGCAAAACTCCACATAGGCGTAATAGGCCCCCAGCTGCGTCCAGTGATGGTCAGTGCGGAAGTAAATGTATTCCCCGGCGTGAGCCCGCAGGGGATCAAACAGCGACACCGTTTTCACACGAGGAGCCAGACCGCCAATGGAGGGGTACAGGTATTCTTCAATGGCCTTCCTCTGGTCAGAGCTGTTGATGCCGTGCTGCTCGATATAACTCTCCGGCAGCATCACGCCCATGCTGGTGGGGATCACCAGGTCGTAAAGCGTTCTGTCCCCCAGCTGTTCCTGCGCCCGGGCCACGGTGGAAATATACTCGTTGGCAAAGTCCGTGACAAAATTATAATACTCATAGCCCGTATCGCCGATTTTCAGCAGCGCTCCCAGCTGCTCCGGGTCGCCCGCAGGCGGCTTCTGTTCCGGAAGCGGCGTGGGCTCCGCTTCCTTTTTGGGCTCGGAGGATACCGGCGCGGAGGAAGGCGGAGAAGGCTCCGGCTTGGAAGGCGCGGAAGAGAGAGCCCCGGAGGAGACGCCGGACGCGGCGGGCGCCTTTTGCTCTTCTTTCCCGGAAAACAGGAAAAACCACAGAGCCGCAATCAAAACCGCAAGCAGCGGTAGAAGCCACAGCAGCAGGAATCCGTTCTTTTTCGCGGCGTGTTTCGGGCGTCCGGCTGATCCGCGCAGGGAAGGTCGTTGTTCCATAAAACATTCCTCTCTTCTTTTTTGGAAATATCCTTATTTTTTATTGAAATTCAGCTCCGGCTTATCTTCTCTCGGCCTGGCCGGCCTGGCGCCTTCTGCGCTTTCGGAAGAAATGCACAGGCAGCCAAATCAACAGAACCAGAAAAAGGAAAAGCAAAAGCAGCAGAAGCGTCAGGACAAGGGGAAGAAAATGGGACGGCAGCCACCCGCTGCCCTCCAGCTCGAACACGGCGCTGGGGGGGATCTCGGCCCGATCCAGCGCCTGCTCGGCCGGGGGAACAGCCGTGCCGGAGGCCTTCAGGAAAATGCCGCTCAGCTCATAGGGCTGAGCCTTTGGAAGCTCCAGCTGAAGCCAGCTGCCTTCTCCCCCCTTCACCCGATAAAGCTGATACACATAACGCATCGATCCGGCCTCATAGGCCATCACCTTGAGAAATCGATCCTCCTTGCCGCTTGGAAGCAGCGACAGCACATACTCCTCCCCGGCGGGAACGGTAAGCATTCCCGCGTTTCCCAAGGCCGCCGCGCAGGGGCGTTCCACAGGGTTTCCCGCCGCGTCCGCCAGCAGATACTCCGTATCTTTCGGAAGAAAGATCCGCCGGTAGCCGGTATCGGAAACAAACAGCTTTTCCGGCTGCTCCTGAGACAGCACCCAGGAAACGTACACCTCTGGACAGTGCTCGTAAAAAAGCTGGCTGGAAAGGGGAAGCTTTCCCAGCCTATTTTCTTCCAGACCCAGCTTTTCCATGGAAAGATCATAGAGAAACACCGAGAGCAGGGTGTCCGCTGTGGGAGCCTCCCCCAAAAGCATGTGATCCACCTCCACGTCCTCTGAAAGGATCCGGCAGATCTCCCGAAGAAGCGTGTAGGTGCTGGAGTTGTTTTCCCAGGCGGAATCGATCACTGTTTCCACCTCTGACTCATAATGCTCCGCCGTGCCTATCATATCGTACAAAAGTTGGTAAAGCTTCTGAATAAACCAGTTGCATTCCGGGCTGCTTTCATAAGCTCCGCCGGTGATCTCCCGGTAAATTTCCTTTACCGGCTCGCAGCGGGACTCATAGTCCGCCGTTGTTTCCCGGGCCGGAAGCCGAAGGGTAGTCCCCAGCTTTCCATAGCCCCATTCCGAAAACGGAATGGAGGGAATGGGGTCAAACATGCCTACAATATTAAAAATGGAGGAGTAGTCATATTCCTCGCTGAATTTTTTCGCCTTGGCGTTATTGGGCGTGGCGAAGGTATAGACAAAGAGGTTCTCCGGGGCGATCTGTTCCGTGGAAAGCATCAACACGGCGGCCATGTTGCTCACCGCCGCGGCCCGGCTGTAGCCGCCCATCCAGATCTTCACGCGCTTTCCGGCGGCATATCTCTCCGCATAGTCGAACACCCGCTCAAACACGGTAAAGCCCGCGGAGAAAAAGCCCTCGTGAACATCCTCGTCTCCAAAGGAAAAATTGCTGAGCCATTCATCCTGATAGCCCCCGCCGCTGACCGCCACCGCCAGAAGGGTAAATTCCCCTTCCGCGTCCTCCAGGGGTTTTGAAGCGATCAGGGTGGCGATCGTCTTCGCGGTAGGGCGCTCGTTGAATTCCTGGCTCTCCAGCTGAGAAAAACCTGCCTGCGTGAGATATTCCCGAATATTTTGATCCTTCCGATCCAAAGCCTGATCCGCGCTGCGAAAGGCGGAAACCGCCATGCCCAGCGTACACTGGGCCAAAGCATGCCGGTACTCCGTGCCGGAGCCGGAAAAGTAGCTGTCCCGGTAGGGAAACTGATAGGAAAGCTCATCGGGATAGGCCGCGGAATCAAACCGGCCTGTCAAAAAAATGGGCTTCTCCCCTTCCGCCGCGGATCCATTCAAGGAAAGCTGCCCCACAAAGAGGAACAGCGCCAAAAAAAGCGCGACCGCGTTTTGAGGCCTTCGATTTCGCACCGCCGTATCTCTCCCCTCCCGGTTTTTTGATAACAATTCATTTCCACAGAAAAAATCTGTTCCGGCCGCTATGACCGGGGCAAAAGCGTTTTGTACCCTTCCTTGCACACAAAAGCTTTTATTCAGTAAATAAACATTCACTTTTTTGAGATTATACTATACCACCCGTGAAAATGCAACCGAAATTCCACTCTGAGCCTCGAAAAAAGTCTAAACCGCTTTTTCAGCGGTGAAAAACTGCTTTTTTCAGATTGCCCTTTTTCTTTTTTTATACTATACTATGGCTTATCCGATATACGCCTGATAGCGAAGATATAAAAGCAGGGAATTTTCCCTGCTTTCCGAAAAGGAAAGGAACCTTTTTATGAAACGAACCACTGTTTTTCTGCTTTTCTTCTGTCTGCTGCTGGGCGGCTGTTCCGCCAAAAAAGCAGCTTCCGATTCCAATATTACAGAAAACGGTTCCGCTCTCTCCGCCGCTTCGAAGGCGGAAGCTTTCCTGCTGACCGATTCCAACGGGGACGCTTTAGAGGTTCCCGCCGATCCCAGAACGGTGTGCCTGTACGGCTCTTATGCCGACGCCTGGCTCTCCGCCGGAGGAAGCCTTGTGGGAACCACAGAGGACGCGGTGGAGGAGCGGGGGCTGGACGTGGGAAATGCCGCCATTGTGGGCACGGTAAAGGAGCCCAACACGGAAAAGATCATCGCGCTGGATCCGGAGCTTGTGATCCTCTCCGCCGATATTGTTCCCCACCAGGAGATCCGGGACGTGCTGGAGGACGCTGGGCTCACCTGCGCCTATTTCCGCGTAGATACCTTTGCGGATTACGCCGCCATGATGAAAGGCTTCTGCACCGTTACCGGGCGGGACGACCTGTACCGGGAAACGGTGGAAAAGCCGGAGGCCCTGATCGGATCCGTCACCGCCGCCGCGCAAAAACGGCAAACAGAGGCACAGCCCTCGGTACTGCTGATCCGTGCCTTTTCCTCCGGCATCAAGGCGAAATCCGACGAAGAGCTTGCCGGGGCTATCTTAAAGGAACTGGGCTGCCACAATATCGCCGACGACCATCCTTCCATGCTGGAGGATCTGAGCCTGGAGGAAGTGATCGAAGCGGATCCGGATTTCATTTTTGTCACCACCATGGGCAGCGAGAAAAAAGCGTTGAGCTACCTGGATTCCCTGATCGCGGAAAACCCTGCCTGGCAGGAGCTTTCCGCTGTAAAAGAGGGGCGGTATGTGGTGTTGCCCAAGGAGCTGTTTCACTATAAACCCAACGCGCGCTGGGGGGAAAGCTATGGGTATCTGGCTGAGATCCTTTATCCCGGTATCGACTATGAAAAATAAGACCTGGGCAAAGCTGCTGCTTGCCGGACTTTTCCCCCTGCTCTGCGCGTTTTTTGGGCTGAGTCTGGGCTCTTCCTCCCTGCCCTTTTTCCAGAGCCTGGGAAAGCTGCTTCAGGGAGATGTTTCCTCCCCGGAGACCCGTATTCTGCTGTATGTACGCTTGCCTCGGGTCTGCGCTTCCCTGCTGGCCGGGGCGGCGCTGGCGGTCAGCGGCGTACTGATCCAGGCGGCTTTGGGCAATCCGCTCGCCGCCCCCAATGTGATCGGCGTCAATGCCGGGGCAGGCTTTTTCACTTTTCTCTCTATGGCCCTTCTCCCCGCAAGCCGGTGGGCTTCCTCGCTGGGCGCCTTTTTGGGAGCGCTGCTGGCTACTTTAGTCATTTACGCGGTTGCCGCGGCGGCCGGCGCGGGAAAGCTCACCATTATTCTGGCCGGAGTGGCGGTCAGCAGTATTTTTACCGCTGGAATCAACACGGTAAAAACCTTTTTCCCCGATACTCTGTACAACGGCGGTACTTTTCTGATCGGCGGGTTTTCCGGCGTTTCCCTAAAGGATATCACCCCGGCCTGGGGGCTGATCCTGACAGCGCTACTGCTGGCGCTGCTGCTGGCCCGGCAGACCGATGTGCTGTGTCTGGGGGAAGAGACTGCCCGCAGTCTGGGGCTTCCTGTAAGAGAGGTGCGGTTTGGACTGATCCTCACCGCCTGTGTGCTTGCCGGGTGCGCGGTGAGCTTTTCGGGGCTTCTCAGCTTTGTGGGGCTGATCGTCCCCCACATTGCCCGCAGGCTGTTCGGCTCCTCCCACCGCGTTCTCTGCGCCGCCAGCTGTTTTTTGGGAGCGGGCTTTGTCGCCCTTTGCGATCTGCTCAGCCGGGTGCTTTTCGCCCCCTATGAAATTCCGGTGGGCATCTTGCTTTCCCTGTTGGGCGGCCCCTTTTTCCTCTTTCTGCTGCTGCGCGGCCGGAAACGGGGCTACTCCCTTCAAAAAGAAAAAGCCAGCTCCGGGCGGGAAGGGGGAAGCTCCCTATGATAGAATTTTCCAAGGTGCGGGCTGGATACGGCTTCCGGGAAATTTTGCACGGCATTGACTTCACCGTAAACCGGGGAGAGATCGTTTCCCTCATCGGCCCCAATGGCTGCGGAAAGACTACCCTGCTTCGGGCCGCCTGCGGATTTTTGCCCCTTTCCGGCGGGGAGATCCGCTTTCTGGGCCGAAAGCAGGCGGAGTTCGGCCGCAGGGAATTTGCCAGGCTGGCGGCGTTTCTGCCCCAGGCTCGAGACGTCCCCGCCATTCGGGCGGACAGTCTGATCGCCCACGGCAGATACCCCCATCTTTCCTTTGGGCGCGATTTGACTGACAAAGACCGTAAAGCGATAGAGCTTGCCATAGAGCAAACCGGCGTTTCCGGACTGTTGGGAAAAGAGCTTTCCGAGCTTTCCGGAGGTGAGCGGCAGCGAGTGTATTTGGCTATGACTTTAGCTCAGGACGCAGAAATTCTATTTCTGGACGAGCCCACCACCTATCTGGATATCGGCCAGAAACACGAAACGTTGGAGCTGATCCGCAAAATTCGCGACCTGGGGAAAACCATTCTCATGGTACTGCACGACCTGCCCCTGGCCTTTGCCTGCAGCGACCGGATCGCCCTATTGGAAAATGGCAGCCTGCGGGCCTTCGGCCCCGCCGGCGAAGTGTTCGACAGCGGCCTCCCCGCCGAAATATTCGGCGTTTCCTCCCGCCGGGTGGAGCTGGAGGGAAAAACGGAATACCTGTTTTTCAGGGAATAGAGTAAAGTAGAATTAGCGATGAGAAATGAGCTATTAAGGGCGAAAGACAAATTTGATAAATTGGAATTAGCGGCGAACCGCTTACTTTCTATCTGTCATTCTGAACGAAGTGAAGGATCTCGTCCTTCAGGCCTTTTTGAAGGGCTTTAAGGACGAGATTCTTCGTCACTTTGTTCCTCAGAATGACAGTATAGGGAAATGTACGCTAAACTATAATTTGCCGCCCTTGTCCTTTATTGCTAATTGCTCATTGCTCAGTATTGCGCTGCATAAGCAGCGCTGCTACCGTCCAGCAGTTAGAAAGGGCCTGCCGCGTTTTGCGGCAGGCCCTTTCTAAAATACAAGCAACGTCTAACTAACAACCGCTTTGCCCTATCCCCGGAATACTCTGGCGGCTATCATGGTGTTGATAAGCGTATACACGCCGTCAAAAATGAAACCGAAGCCGATAAACATCACCAGGGAAGCCATGGTCCCGAAGGGGTTGAAGATCATCACCGCGCCGAAAACCGTCAGCGCCAGAGCGGTGAGGAAGGAGATCCACCACTTTTCAAAGCCCAGCGCTTTCATATCCAGCGCCTTTTTCAGGGCGGCAAAGCTGTCTACCAAAATATAGATTCCCAAGGCAATGGGGATCAAAGAGACGATAAACTGGGGGCAAAGCAGCAAAAACACGCCGATCACCGCTAAAATCACACCCAAAAACAGGTCGAAGCGGTTCGCGTAAGCGCCGCCGTTTTGAAAATACGAAACGATCCGGATCCCTCCGTAAATCAGCGTGACCACGCCGATCAAAGCGCAGGCAAGCTTCAGGGAGGAATCGGGGAAGGCCATGAGCACCACGCCCAAGATCACATAGAGCACAGAGGTGGCTACCAGACTGTTGCGAATGCTTTTCAACATACCAAATACCAGCTTTCTTTTTCACTTGATTTTGCAAGGGCTTTTGTTTTATCGTTCCAGCTTTTTGACCATCATGTACTCGTTCAGCAGCGTGCCGTCCCGCAGACGAATGGCGTCGGGGCGCACACCGGTAATGCGAAAGCCCATTTTTTCGTACAATCCCTGGGCACGGGCGTTGCCCTCCACGAATTCCAGCTCTATCGGGAAACGCCGTCCCAGCTTTCCGCGATGCGGATCATTTCCTCAAACATCTTTGTGCCGATCCCCTGCCTCCAGAATTCCCTGAGCAGGGCGATAGCCACCCGCGCCCGGTGCCGGGTCTTCTGCCACGGATCCCGGAAGATCCCGCAGTTTCCAGCGATTTTGTCGTCTATCTCACACAGCAGGGTGATATCGGTTTCCGAAGAATTCATGTGCTCGATCCACTGCTTTTCCCCTTCAAGAGTAAGCTTCTCACACTCCTCGGGAGTACGCAGAATAAAATCCGTTTCTCCGGAGGCGGCCGTCAGATATTGCAGCAGCCTTGCGGCGTCCTCCTCCCGCGGGCTGCGCAGCACTGCCCGCCGCCCATCCTTCAGCATAAAGGCCTTTTCTTCTACCAGCATGGGTATTTCTCCTTTCTCAGGAAAGCGGAAAAACACCATAAAAACAGTATAGTCCCTTTCCTTTCTCTTTTCAAGCGCCTTTCCTTACTGATTTCTGAAGCTTTCAACCCCGCAGCTCTGTTCTTCTGATCTTGCCGCTGATGGTCTTGGGCAGATCCTCCCGGAATTCCACAATGCGGGGATATTTATAGGGGGCCGTGTGCTTTTTGACATAGCCCTGGATCTCCTTCTTCAGCGCTTCCGTGCCTTCCGTTCCCTTGGTGAGCACCACAAAGGCCTTTACCACCTGGCCGCGAATGGGATCGGGTGCGGCGGTGACGGCACATTCCAGCACATAGGGCAGCTCCATGATAACGCTTTCGATCTCGAAGGGGCCAATGCGGTAGCCGGAGGACTTGATCACATCATCGGTGCGGCCCACATACCAGAAATAGCCGTCCTCGTCCCGCCAGGCGGTGTCCCCTGTGTGGTACAGCCCATCGTGCCAGGCTTCCCTTGTGAGCTTTTCATTTTGATAATATCCCTTAAAGAGACCGCAAGGAACCCCCTGTTCTGTATGGATCACGATCTCCCCCGTTTCACCGATGGGGGCTGGGGTGCCGTCCGGCAGTACGATATCCACCTGAAACAGCGGGTTCGGCACGCCCATGGAACCGGGCTTCGGCACGGTACCGATGGGGTTATAGATGGCAAGGGTGGTCTCCGTCTGTCCAAAGCCCTCCATCAGGGAAAGGCCGGTGGCCCGCTTCCACTGCTCATAGACCTCCGGGTTCAAGGCTTCTCCGGCGGTGGTGGAATACTCGATGGAGGAAAGGTCATATCGGGACAGATCCTCCTTGATGAAGAAACGGTACATGGTGGGCGGGGCACAGAAGGTGGTAATGTGGTATTTCGCGAACATGGGCAGGATATCGTGGGCGTCGAACTTATCGAAATCATAGGTAAAGATGGCGGCCTCATTCATCCACTGGCCGTAATATTTCCCCCACATGGCTTTGCCCCAGCCCGTATCGGAAATGGTGAAATGCAAGCCCTCGGGGTTTACATTGTGCCAATATTTGGCGGTGGTGTAATGCCCCAGGGCATATTTGTAGCTGTGCTCGGCGATCTTGGGATAACCCGTGGTGCCGGAGGTAAAGTACATCAGCATGGTATCGCTGCCGCAGGGGGAATCGGGCTTTCGGTCGTACACGTTGGAAAAGGACTCTACTTCCCTGTCAAAATCATGCCAGCCCAGGCGGTTTTCTCCCACCATGATCTTCACCTGCACACTGTCGCAGTTTTGGGCAGCCCGGTCGGCTTCGTCGGCGGTCTGGCCGTCCGCCGTGCAGAAAATGGCCTTTACCCCCGCCGCCTTGTAGCGGTAATCGAAATCGTGCTCCATCAAAAGATTGGTGGCGGGAATGATGACAGCGCCAATTTTGTGCAGCGCTGTGATCACGTACCAGAACTGGTAGTGGCGCTTCAGCACCACCATGACCCTGTCTCCTTTTTTGATCCCCAGCGATTCCAGATAATTGGCGGTTTTGTTGGACATGCGCTTGATATCGCCGAAGGTAAAGCGCCGCTCGGTTTTGTCCTTCGCCACATGGAGCATGGCAAGGCGGTCCGGTTCTCGGTCCGCCAGCTTATCCACAATATCAAAAGCGAAATTGAAACTCTCCTCGTTTTTGAAGTGGATGCTTTTCAGCACACCGTTTTCATTCAGCGCTGTCTCCACAAAGGGAGTAGCTACCGTTTCCCGCTCCTGCCGGGCCAGCTTCTGGTCGATGAGCTTCTGGAAGCGGTCCTGCTCCGGGGCAAATTCCTCCGCGCCCTTTAACACAATGGCGTAAAATTCGCAATCCGCACCGCCGGTGGCGATCATGCCGTGGGGCGTGCCGGAATTGTAGTAAATGGAATCTCCCTCAAACAACTCTTCGATATGGTTCCCCACCTGTACCTTCATGGAGCCCTTGAGCACAATATCAAACTCCTGGCCCACATGGGTGGAAAGCTTGATAGCCACATTCTGCTCCGCCTCGGAATAGGGCATGGTAACATAGAAGGGCTCCGCTGTTTTGTTCTTAAAAAGGGGCGCCATGTTGAGATATTTGAAGCCCTGCCGCCGGGTAATGGGCAAACCGTCTCCCTTTCTGGACACCGTATAGCTGGAAAGAGTAGGACTTGCGCCTTTGATCAGATCGGTGGGATCAATACCAAAGCGGCTTGCGCATTTGTAAATAAAGGTAAAGCTGAAATCGGCTTCACCGCTTTCACAGCGCAGATAGTCTTCTTTTGATACGCCGGTACACTTTGCCATTTCTTCCTCAGACAGCCCCATGATCTCCCGCATAGTGCGGATCCGCTCCGCCACCTGGGAAAGCTGGGCCTTCAGATCGTTTTTTTCTACTGCTTCCATTGGGTAGATTCCCCCTTCAAAAAAATCTTATGCAGCGAAGCGCCGCAATAGCTTTGCCGGCCGGGCTTTTCCGAGATAAAAAAACGCCTCAAAGAATCCCAACGATTCTTTGAGGCGGAACGTATCCCGCGGTACCACTCAAATTGTGCTTTACGCACCTCTTATCGGGCGCAAACACGCCCTATGCATTAACGCAGCATACACGGGAGACGCCTACTACCCTTACGCAGCCAGCCGCCGCGGGCTTCGGGTCTCCGGCTCGGAAGGGATAAGCACAGCTTCCGGTATTACCGGAAACGTAAAGAAACTGCCATACCGGCTCGCACCTGCCGCCGGCTCTCTGAAAAGGAAAAGCCTCCTGCCGTCTTCGTCATAGCCTTTTCTGACTTCAGCCCGAAATCCGGGCCTTCGTCTATTCACTTTGGAATAGTGTAGATTTTACACCACCTTGTGCGTGTTGTCAAGAAAAATCCATAAAAACCTTCCCCGGTTATATAGTTGTTAGTCGTTAGCAGTTAGTTGTTAGAAAGGTCACATTATTCAGGCATTAAGGGCGAGATTCTTCGTCACGTTGTTCCTCAGAACGACAAGAGGGCGGTTAGTACGATAAATTGGAATTTATCTGCCCTTAGCCTCCCCTTATTTATAGAAGGGAAACAGACTGCTTCGCAGTCTGCGGGGACCGCCGATAGGGTGAGCGCGTCCCGGTGGGACGCTGGTGCGAACCGACCGAACCGACAGGTGAGACTCGGTGGAAGGGATAGTCACACGCAGAAAGTGGCATAGAACCGCTAGTTGGAATCCCCTCAGTCACGGCGCAGCCGTGACAGCTTTCTCCGCTTCGCTTCGGTCGGTGCTGAACGGTCTCCACCGGAGACCAGCACCCCTTACTCGCGCAAGGGGAGCCTAAGGACGCTAAATTATAATTTAGCAGTTACCTGCTCACTGCTCATTTCCTTTTGCCCTTACAGCACCTTGGAAAGGAACTCCTTCAGCCGGGGGTTTTGGGGACTTGTGAAGAAGGCCTCCGGTTCGTTCTGTTCGGCGATCACGCCCTCGTCCATGAAAAGCACGCGGGTGGCAACGGACCGGGCAAATCCCATTTCGTGGGTGACTACCACCATGGTCATGCCGTCGTTGGCCAGCTCCTTCATGATCTCCAGCACCTCTCCCACCATTTCAGGATCCAGGGCGGAGGTGGGCTCATCGAAAAGCATCACTTCAGGGTTCATGGCCAGCGCCCGGGCAATGGCGATGCGCTGCTGCTGCCCGCCGGAAAGCTGCTTGGGGTAAGCGGCCGCCTTATCGGGCAGGCCTACCCGCTCCAGAAGCTCTTCCGCTTTTTTTCCGGCCTCTTCCTTCGTCATTCGCTTTAGCTTTACCGGGGCCAGCATAATGTTTTCCCGGACGGAAAGGTGCGGGAACAGATTGAACTGCTGAAACACCATACCCATACGGCTGCGCAGTGCGTTGATATCCGTTTTGGGGTCGGTGATATCCACCCCCTCAAAGGTAATGGTGCCGCCGGTGGGCTGCTCCAACAGGTTCAGGCACCGCAGAAAGGTGGATTTTCCTGAGCCGGAAGGGCCAATGACCGCTACCTTTTCCCCTTTCTCAATATGCTCGTTGATTCCCTTGAGCACCAGATGCCCGCCGAAGGACTTTTCCAGATTTTTAACGTCTATCACTTTGCCTCAGCCTCCTTTCCAGCCTTCCCTGAAGCCAGGTAAAGAGTATACAGAACACCAGATACATAAAAGCAATGCCAAGATAGGGGAACATATACTCGTAGGTTTTGGCCCCCACCGCCTCGGCATAATATAAAATTTCCGCCGCGCCGATGGAGGAAACCAGAGAGGTATCCTTGAAAAGAACGATGAACTCGTTGCCCAAAGCGGGCAAAATATTTTTGAAGGCCTGGGGGATCACAATATAACGCATGGTATCGAGATAACCGAGACCCAGGGACCGCCCCGCCTCGCTCTGTCCCGCGTCCACGCTCATCAGGCCGCCCCGGACGATCTCCGCCACATAGGCCCCGGAATTGATGCCCAGCCCCAGCATGCCTACCAAGAAACGGTTGCGGCTGGTTTTGAAAATGACAAACCCCCAGATCAGCAGCTGCACCAGCATGGGCGTACCCCGTATCACGGTGGTATACAGCTTACAGACGGCATTCACCACCGCCAGACCGGCGCTGCGGCGGCCCGGGCGCTGCTGGTCGTGGGCGGAGCGGATCACCGCCACCAGTACCCCAAGGAAAACGCCGATCACCAGGGCGGTGATCGTAAGCCCCAGGGTGGTGCCCATACCCTGCAAATAAAGCTTCCAGCGATCGCCTGTGACAAAGGCCATCTTAAATTTTTCGATAAATTCGGCCCAGAACTTCTCCACTGAGAGGCTCCCTCCTCAACATGTTTTACGGCAGTACAGCGGAAAGCGGCCCCTGAACGGTCAGGAGCCGGTTCCTGCTTTAGAGCTTGTTATCGGTACAAGTTCTTATTCGGCGGAAATGTAGCTATCGATGATCTTCTGCACGGTGCCATCTTCGATCAGCTCCTTCAGCGCGCCGTTGACTGCCTCCAGAAGCTCCGTATTTCCCTTTTTCACACCGATGGCGTAATCCTCGTTGAGCCACTCGCCCTCCAGAATGGTCAACCCCTCGTTGGCGGCCACGTAAGCCTTGGCGGGTTCGTTATCGATGAGCACGCAGTCGATCTGCCCGCCCTTCAGGGCTTCCACAGCCATGGCGCCGTTATCATAGCCGATCACATGGTCTTCTCCATAGCCGTCCTCCTCCACAGGGGCGGAAGCCAGCGTATAGCCGGTGGTACCTTTCTGGCAGCCGATCATCTTTTCGCCCAGGTTATCCAGAGTCACGTCCGAGCCCTCCGGCACGATGACAACCTGTACGCCTTTGGCGTAGAAATCGGTAAAATCCAGAACTGCCTTGCGCTCTTCGTTGACGGTAACGCCCGCCATCACAATGTCGCTCTGTCCGTTCTGGGCGGCAGTAAGGGCGGCGGTGAAATCCATATCGTCCACCACAAGCTCCAGACCCAGCTTCTTTGCGATGGCCTCCGCTACCTCTACATCGATCCCTTCAAAGCTTCCATCGTCCTTCAGCATTTCATAGGGAGGGAAGGCGGCGTTGGTGGACATGTGAAGCTTTCCCTTCTCCACGGTGGAAACAACAGAATTGTCGGAACTTTCCCCGCAGCCGGTAAACAGAATACCCAGCAGCAGTACACACGCTAACAAAACACTTAACTTTTTCATAAAAAAGACCTCTTCCTTTCCAAGCGGCGAGTTTTGCCGGTTTTCGGCCGGTTTTCCGACAGACGCTTTTGGGCGGCTAATCGGAGCTTCCCGGCAGTTTTGTAAAATTTTCTTTGGTTGTGAGGTCTATTATACAGCATATTTTTTCATTTTCAAGTGGTAAAACCCCGAATATGCGCAATTTTATGCACTGATATTTGTATAAAAATTCAAAAAGATGCTTTTCCGCCTCGTTGACAAGCCTTTGAACAGAGATTAAACTGAAGGTATCTATTCGAATTTTTGCTTTTTACCGACGAACACAAGGCGTTCAAAAACGCCCGGAAAGGAAGTTTTCCATGCAATACAGCATTTCACAAATGGCAGAGCTTTTCGGCGTAAAGCCCCACACCCTGCGTTTTTACGAAAAAGAGGGTATTCTTACGCCTCAGCGGACAAAAAGCGGTGTGCGCACCTACACCGAGGAAAGCAAGGCTCAAATGGAGCTTACGATGTGCCTGAAAAGCACCGGCATGCCGTTGAAGGATATCAAACGGTATTTTGATCTGGTCAAAGTCGGAGACAGCACGCTGGAGCAGCGGCTGGAGATCTTCACCGATCACCGGCGGCATGTACTGGAGGAGATCGACACACTGCAAAAGCATCTCTGCAAGATCGAATACAAGATCCAATGGTGCCAAAATTCTTTGAAAGCAAAAAATGCGGAAAAGAGTGATCGTTTTCCGCAGCAGCCATAATAAAACGACCGCCCGCTGAGAAGCGTTTGCTTTTCAGCGGGCGGCTGTTTTATTTTTTCAGATCCAGACCATCCCGGAATGCTTCCCCAACACGTTCGCTCACCCGGTAATATCCATGGGTGTATGGGTCAAAGGCAATGGCGTTTACCAGCGATATATCGACCTTGCCGTTTACCATAACGCTTTCGTCCGCTGTGATATTGACGACCTTGCCGATCACTCCACAGCCATATTTATTGTCCTGATATTCCATAAATTCACATTCAAGGCACAGAGGCAACTCGTTTATCACAGGGGCGTCCACTGTTTCGGCCTGCCAGCGGTGAGGCCGCTGCGCACGAATTTGTCAGCGACCCTGTTTCCGGATTCCACGCCGAAACAGTCCGCCTCCTTCACATGGGCGGCATCGGCTATGCTGACAGTGAAGGCTCCCCGCGCCTTGATGTTTTTTACGGTCTTATGGGTCTCGGTCAAATTAAGCGCCACAACTCCCCGCTCCTGCATCGTACCCCAGGCGGCGTTCATCACATGGACGCTGCCATCTTCATTGTAGGTGGCAACCATCAGAACAGGCATGGGGAAAATGCCTTCTGTAATATCCAGTTTTGCTCTCATCGTAATTACCTTACTTTGGCGATATTGACAGGGTCAGCTGTCCTGTGTATCATTATAGCATCCGCCATAAATAGTACAAGTACTATCATTTTTGATAGGTACTAACTAAAAGGATAGTGAACCATGATAAAGAGCTTTCTTGAGAACGCGAATTTTGAGGATACCGGATTCAGCTATACGATGTCTCTCATTTCCGGCAAGCATAAGATGGTGATTCTCTACTGCCTTATGGAGTACCGGGTCGTGCGGTTCAACGAGCTGAAGAGATATGTAAAAAACATATCCGACAAAACCCTCAGCACAAACCTGAAGGAGCTGGAGCGGGACAGCCTGATCATCAGAACAGAGTACCCGCAGATCCTGCCAAAAGTGGAATACAGTCTCAGCGACCGTGAAAAATCTCTGATGGCTGTTTTAGACCAGCTCTGCGTCTGGGGTGAAAACAATAAACCGGTCTGACAGCCGGGGATCCCATTCCGCCTTTCCGCAGCCGTATCACAACAGTACAGCTTTACTTGACAGAGGCAAACCACCGGTCTGCCTCTGTCTTTAAGCAGCGGGATCCGGCGGGCCTTATCCCGCGGCCACAAAAATGCAGCTGCGGAAGGCGGTTTTCTCCAAAAAAGGAAAAATAAGAATAAAATGTGACAAATCTATTGATTTTCCGAGAAGGAAACGATATACTTAGGTTTGTTCCCCCATTTTGTTTGACGGTCACCTGTATTTCAGAAAAGGCTGCTGAAAAATTTGGGGGCATATTTTATTGTTAGGAGTGTGAATGTTTTGGAAAAGTTCTTTAAGCTGAAAGAACACGGCACCACCGTCCGGACAGAGATCACCGCCGGTATCACCACATTCATGGCAATGGCCTATATCTTGATGGTCAACGCCGGAATGTTCTCCGATCCCTTCGGCGACGGCACCAATGTATTGGGCGTGAGTTACGGCGCGATTTATATCGCTACTGCTCTTTCCGCCATTGTAGGCACGGTGCTGATCGGCCTGCTTTCCAATCTGCCCTTGGCACAGGCCTCCGGTATGGGATTGAACGCCTTCTTTGTCTACACTATGTGTGTGGGCATGGGCCTCAGCTACGCAAACGCCCTGGTGCTGGTTCTGATCGATGGCGTAGTGTTCTTGCTTTTGACCGTTACCGGCCTGCGGAAAATCATCTTTGATGCCATTCCCAAGGCTGTCAAAACCGCTATCGCCGCCGGTATCGGCCTGTTTATCGCCTTTATCGGCCTGCAGAACGCCGGTATCGTTGTGGGCAACGATTCCACCAAGGTGGCCCTTGCTTCCTTTAACGTATTCAACGGCGGCGCTACCTGGGCGGCTATCTTCCCCATGCTGCTCACCATTCTCACAGTGTTCGCCATCGGCGCCATGGCAAAGGCCAAGATCCGCGGCGCTGTGCTGTGGGGCATTTTGGGCTCCGCAGTGCTCTACTATGTGATTGGTCTCATTACCGTTCCCGAGTTTTACGCTACTTCTGTAGCCCCCAATCTGTCTTCTGATTTTCTGGGTGCTTTTAAGGACTTCGGCACTCAGGCATTCGGCAAAGTCTTTACAGAAGGCTTTAACTTCTCCCCCTATATCGCCGAACACGGAACCGGTGCCTTTGCCGTAATGTTCCTTACCTCTATGCTGGCGTTCTGCATGGTGGATATGTTTGATACCCTGGGCACCCTGTACGGCGCCTGCGCCGCCGGCAATATGCTGACCAAGGAAGGCGATGTGCCCAACATGAACAAGGCCATGCTGGCTGACGCCGTTGCCACCTGCACCGGCGCTATCTGCGGCACCTCTACCGTTACCACCTTTGTGGAGTCCTCCGCCGGCGTTGGTGAGGGCGGCCGCACCGGCCTTACCTCTATAGCCACCGCCGCCATGTTCCTCATCGCTATGTTCCTGTCCCCGGTAGCGCAGCTGATCCCCACCTACGCCTGCGCCGCCGCTCTGATCTATGTGGGCGTGCTGATGATGGGCAATATCCGCAGCATCGACTGGGACGATCCCGCCACTGCTGTGGTAGCCTTCCTGACCGTGGCCATCATGCCCCTGACCTACAACATTTCCTACGGCATCGCCTTCGGCCTGATCGCCTACATCTTCATCAAGCTGTTCACCGGCAAGATCAAGGAAATTAACGCGGGCACCTGGATCATCGGCATTCTGTTCGCCCTGATGTTCTTCCTGACACATTGATTGAGCTTCGCTCAATCAATGTGTCAGCTCGCCTGAATTTAAGCTGACTTCAGCAAAAAAGAGCACATCCGAAAAGGATGTGCTCTTTTTATGTGTGGTTCTTGCTATTTGTCTAACAATCACAGGAGGGGCCGCTAAATTATAGTTTAGCGAACTAGTCGTTAGCTGTTAGTAGTTAGTCGTTAGAAAAGGGAAAGTTCTCTCTTTTGTCATTCTGAGGAACGAAGCGACGAAGAATCTCGTCCTTAAAGCCCTTCAAAAAGTCCCGAAGGACGAGATTCTTCGCTTCGCTCAGAATGACAGGAGGGAGGTGAGTGGATAATCGCTAAATTATTGTTTAACACCCTTAGGCTCCGCTTATTTATAAGGGGAGCTGTCACGGCAAAGCCGTGACTGAGGGGATTGAAACTGGTGATTCTATCCCACTTTCTGCGTGTGACTATCCCTTCCACCGTTCTCGCCTGCCGGCTCAGCAACGACCGAGTTGACAAACGAGAACGGGTCAGAGCGGTTGCTGTGCCCCAGTGGGGCACGTTCAGCAATGTCTGAAGCGACAGCTGAGTTCTCCACTGGAGACCCCCTCCACCGGGACGCGCTCACCGTTCGGCGGTCCCCGCAGACTGCGAAGCAGTCTGTTTCCCCTCTATAAATAAGGGAAGGCAAAGGGCACTAAATTCCAATTTATCGCACTGTGCTCTTCATAATTGCTCATTCCTCATTGCTCATTTCTATTTGCCCAAGACGCAGCCTGTACTTTCCCCTATTCTAACAACTAACTACTCACAGCTAACAACTAATACGTTAAATTCCTTGAATCGCTTCCTGTAAAACCGTGCCGATATCCTCCCGGAACACCAGATCCGCCCGGCTGTCAAAGGGAGTGGGATCGCGATTCAGCAGAACGAGCTTTGCCCCTCTACTCAGGTAATTGATAAGGCCCGCCGCCGGGTATACCACCAGAGAGGTGCCGCCTACCAGCAACAGCTCCGCTTTTTCTATATATTCTACCGCGCGCCGCATATTCTGCTGATCCAGAGACTCCTCGTACAGCACCACATCGGGGCGCACGGTGCCGCCACAGTTGCATTTGGGGATCCCCTCGCCTTCGAGCACAATGCTCATATCGTATTTCTTTCCGCAGGAAAGGCAGTAGTAGCGGTTTTCGCTGCCATGGAGCTCGATCACGCTTTTACTGCCCGCCGCCTGGTGCAGACCGTCGATATTCTGGGTGATCACTGCGTCCAGCTTTCCCTTCCTTTCCAGCTCCGCCAAAGCGTAATGGGCGGCGTTGGGCTTTGCGTCCGGATACAGCATGACCCGGCGGAGAAATTCATAAAATTTCTCAGTGTGGTGTACAAAGTAGGAATGGGACAGCATCTCCTCATAGGAAATGCCCTGCTGCTTTTCCCGGTACAGCCCGTAGGCGCTGCGAAAATCCGGAATGCCGCTTTCGGTGGAGACTCCCGCCCCGCCCAGAAAAACCGTATATTCGCTTTCTTGAAGCCACTGCCGCAAAAGCTCTTTCTCGTTCTTTTTCGTCATTTCCTCTCAGTCCTTTAACAATAATTCCACCGGGCAATGGTCGCTGCCCGGTACCTGGGACAGGATCAGGCTGTCGGAAAGACGTTCCTTCAAACGCTCATCCGCCAGAAAATAATCAATCCGCCACCCGGCGTTGTTCTCCCGGGAATGGTACATGTAGCTCCACCAGGAATAAGCACCCTCCAACTCCGGATAAAAATACCGAAAGGTATCCAGGAAGCCGGAAGCCAGCAGCTCGCTGAACTTGCCCCGTTCCTCATAAGTAAACCCGGCGTTTCCCACATTGGGCTTCGGGTTTTTCAGGTCGATGGGCCTGTGGGCCACGTTCATATCCCCGCAGACGATCACCGGCTTTTTCTCCCGTAGACTTCCCAAATACGCCCGGAACGCATCCTCAAATTCCATACGGTAGGAAAGACGGGTCAGCTCCCGCTGGGAATTGGGGGTGTACACCGTGACCAGAATGAAATCGGAATATTCCGCGGCGATCACCCGGCCTTCCCCGTCAAATTCCTCCACGCCGATCCCATAAGTCACGGAAAGAGGCTCCGTTTTGGAAAAAACAGCGGTGCCGGAATAACCTTTCCGTACCAAGGAGGAATTCCAGTATTCGAAATAACCGGGAAACTCAAAATCTGCCTGCTCCTTCTGCATTTTTGTTTCCTGTAAGCAGATCACGTTCGGGCTTTCCGCCTGAAGAAACTCCGCAAATCCCTTTCCCATACAGGCCCGCAGGCCGTTGACATTCCAGGATATCAGCTTCATAAACCTTTCTTCCCCTCTCCTCGCAATTGCAATTTTTGAAAATATGTGATAGACTGAATTCCAGATCAAAAAAAGCTGCCCGCTTGGAGCTTTCCGCATTACCTGAAAGAATAGCGGCGTCAGTGCCGCGGCCTTTGAATTATTTCTCTCAATTTCAAGAAAGGATCGTGACAAAACCATGAAAAACCCGATCATTACCTTTGAAACCACCCGAGGCGTGATCAAGGCGGAGTTGTACCCCGATATCGCCCCCAACACCGTAAACAACTTTATTTCCCTGATTCAGAAGGGCTTCTATGACGGAACCATCTTCCACCGGGTGATCCCCGGCTTTATGATCCAGGGCGGCGATCCGGAAGGCTCCGGCATGGGCGGCCCCGGCTACGGTATCAAGGGAGAATTTTCCGCAAACGGCGTACAGAACGATTTGAAGCACACCACCGGCGTACTTTCCATGGCCCGCTCCATGCGGCCCAACAGCGCCGGCTCCCAGTTCTTCATCATGGTAGCAGACGCCCCTCATCTGGATGGTCAGTATGCTGCCTTCGGCAGAGTGACTGAGGGCATCGACGTGGCCCAGGCCATCGTTTCCGCTCCCCGCGATATGGCCGACCGCCCCCATAACGACCAGATCATGGAAAAGGTAACGGTAGAAACCTTCGGCGAGGAATACCCCGAGCCCGTCACCGGTCCGGAGCACGGCTGAGCAGTTCAGCGTATTCAAACGGCAGTTTCAAAAAGGAGTCCCTCAGGGGGCTCTTTTTTCTTTTTTAAGGCAACACCGCACAAAGATTGTGCGCAAGTTGTACAGTCAGATTTTTCGTCAGAGTGCACAGATTGAGTGCGGCCAATCTTGCGATTGGCAAACGAAAGCTGCGTGCTATGACGGAAAATATGCAAGCAAATTGTGTACAAAGGCCTCTGGCCGGTCTTTGTGCGGTGTTGCCTTAAGTATACCAGATTATGAAAGGAGATGCAATTCTGGATGCTGGATCCTAGATGCCGGAAAAGGGCACTTGGGACGGCGGTGCGGAATTAGGAATGGGGAATGAAGGGGAAGGACTGGTTCAATAAACTGGAATTTGCAGCGTTGGTTACAACGCTTGTGCCGCTGCACCCACTCGTGAAGCTGCTTGGTGTGGAAAGTTAATCACTGACCCAACCATTAGTAAGCAGATAAATTGGAATTCACCGGTTATCCACGCACCTCCCTCCTGTCATTCTTAACGAAGTGAAGAATCTCGCCCTTTGACTCTTTTCCCAGAAAATAAGGTCGAGATCCTTCGCTCCGCTCAGGATGACAAAGAGGGCATTACTGACTGCTTCTGTATGTCTTTTTTAATTGCGCTGTGCAGCAGTGCCGCCACTGTCCAGTATCCGGAAAACAAAAAGTGCTGAGTTTCACCAGCGAGCGAAACTCAGCACCTTTTCCTGTGTGAGAAAACAGCATTTTTTATTCTGCCTTGTGAATGCTGACCGCAGGGCAGAAGGGTGATCCAAGGCCATCAGCCCTTCATGATCTGCTTGTAGAGCCTGATATATTCATTGGCGGATTTGCCCCAGCTGTTGTCACAGCCCATGGCACGGTCTACCAGAACGGCCCAGCCCTCCTTGCTGCCGTTATAGGCGGCAATGGCACGGTGCAGGGAATTCAGCATGTCTCCGGCGTTGTAGGTCTTAAAAGTAAATCCGTTGCCCACGCCATCACCGCTGTCGGTGATGGAATCCCGCAGGCCGCCGGTTTCCCGGATCACAGGGATCGTGCCGTACCGCAGGGCGATCATTTGGGACAGGCCGCAGGGCTCTGATTTGCTGGGCATCAGGAAAATATCGGCGCCCGCATAGATCTTTCGGGAAAGCTCCGGCACAAAGCCCAGGCACAGCACGAACCGGCCGGGGTATTTCTCTTGCATCCACTTGAAGTAGTTTTCATATTCCAGGTCGCCGCTGCCCAAAATGACAAACTGTGCGTTGGTGTTTTGCATCACATCGTCCACGGCATCCTTTACCAGGTCAAGGCCCTTGTGAGACACCAGGCGGGTCACCATGCCGATCAGCGGCAGATCGGGATTCACCTCGATACACAGCCGCTCCTGAAGCTTTTCCTTATTGACCGCCTTGTTCTTTTTATCCTCCCGGGTGTAATTCGCGTACAGTGCCGGGTCCTTTTCCGGATCGTAATTCACGGTGTCGATGCCATTTAGGATCCCGGAAACCTTCCAGGAACGCTCCCGCAGAATGGGATCCAGCTTGTGAGCAAACCAGGGATCCATGATCTCCTGAGCATAGGTGGGGCTCACGGTGGAGACCCAGTTGGCGCACTCAATGGCACCCTTCATCAGATTGACACAGCCGTCATATTCCAAAAGCTGGCTTTCATAGTTGGGAATTCCAAACACGTCCTCCAGGATCTCCTTGCCGTACTGGCCCTGATACTGGATATTGTGAATGGTGAAAAGCGTTTTGATCCCGGTGTACCACTCGTTATTGGCGTAAAACAGCCGGTAATAAACCGGCACCAGCGCGGTCTCCCAGTCATTGGCGTGAAGGATATCCGGCTTATAATCGATATAAGGCAGCATTTCCAGCACCGCACGGGAGAAGAAGGCGAAACGCTCCGCATCGTCAAAATGTCCGTACAGCCCGTTGCGCTTAAAGTAATACTGGTTATCGATCAGATAATAGATCACATTGTTGACCTTGGCCTCAAAAATTCCGCAGTACTGCCGCCGCCATGCCACCGGTACGCTGATACTGGTGACAAAGCGCATCTGTTCCCGCAGCTCCTGGGGAATCCCCTCGTACAGCGGCACTACCACCCGGCAGCCTACCAGCCTGGAGCGAAGCGCCTGGGGCAAAGACCCCGCTACGTCCGCCAGCCCGCCCGTGGCCGAAAAAGGAAGAGCCTCGCTTGCGCAAAATAAAACCTTCATGAAAGAAACTCCTTTCCAAAAAGCTAAAATTCAGAACAGGAATCCTACCTATCGGCTCCAAAGCCCCAAAAGGCCCTTGACCTCAAAGCCCTTACTCTAACGTCTAGTATCTAGAATCTAGCATCTAGAATCATACCCTGCTCCCCTTGGAAACATAGACGGGATAAGACTGGTAGCCCATCATGGTCCTGTTGTTGTCGAACACAACTTCCTTATCCGCAACCACATAATCCAGCCTGGTACCCTCGCCTACCACGGTATCCTGCATAATGACGCAATTCTTCAGCTTTGCGCCCTTCTTGACCCGTACGCCGCGGAACAAAATGCAATTTTCCACCTCGCCGTCGATCACACAGCCATCGGCCACAATAGAGTTGGTCACCACGCTGCCCAGGCCGTACCGGGCGGACATATCGTCGCGCACTTTCGTAAAGATGGGCCGATCCGCGTGGAACAGCTGAGTGCGCACCTTGGGGTCCATCAAGGCCATATTGGCGTTGAAATAGCTGCTGAAGGAATTGATGCTGTAGGCGGTACCGATAAACTCATAGCCAAACACCTTCAGGTCCCGCAGGTGCCGCTGCATCAGATCCCGGTCAAAATCGTACAGGTTGCGGCTCATGCAGTCGTCTACCAGCTCCATCAGCTTTTTGCGGCCGATCAGACACATACCCATGCCATAGTTGCAATCCGCGTCGCTGCCGCGCTTGACCAGCATATCCCGGACAAAGCCTTCCGGATCTACCGTGTAGACCACGTTTTTATCCGTATCGGGAGATGCGCCGTGGCGGTAGATCACTGTGATATCCGCTTCCTTTTCGCTGTGGAACCGGAACACGTCTTTAAAATCGATATTTGCCACCGTATCGCAGTCGGAAAGCAGCACATACTCCTCGTGGGAGTTTTTCAGGAAACGCTGAATGGAGGCAAGGGAGGAAATTTTTCCCTCTGTGCGGGCGGTCTCCGCGCCGAAGGGAGGCAGCAGATACAGGCCCTCTCTCTTCCGGGACAGATCCCAGGCCTTTCCGGAGCCCAGGTGATCCATCAGAGACTGATAATTTTCCTCCGTGATCACACCCACCTTGTTGATACCGGAGTTTACCATGTTGGACAGGGGAAAGTCCACCAGGCGATAACGGCCGCCATAGGGAATAGAGGCCATCACCCGGTTTTCTGTCAATTCTCTCACGCGCTCCTCATGCACATAGGCATAGAGAATGCCAATCACATCATTGCCTCTCATCACTTTTCTACCTCCTCAGCGTCGATCATGGCTTTGGGCGGGATCACAGTTTCCGGCGCAATGCTGCAGCCGGGGCCCACCACCGCTACGCCCCAATCGTCTTTATTCTCCACCTCTTCCGGACGCTTGCCTACCACGGCGTTTTTGCCGATGACAGAATTCTCCGCCACAATGGCGTACTGCACCCTGGCGCCCTCTTCGATCCGCGCGCCGGGCATGATGATGGAATCCTCCACCACGGCGCCGGGAGCGACATACACACCGGCGAACAGAATGGAAAATTCCAGATCGCCGTACACGTTACAGCCCTCTGCCACCAGGGAATTCTGCACCTTGGCGCCCTTGGCGATATAGTGAGGCGGCATCACCGGGTTCCGGGAATAAATGCGCCAGTCGCTGTCGCTCAGATCCAGGGGAATATTGGGATTCAAAAGATCCATATTGGATTCCCACAGGCTGTCAATGGTGCCTACATCCTTCCAATAGCCCTCAAAGCGGTAGGCAAACATTTTCTCTCCCGCCTCCAGCATGGTGGGGAGCACGTTTTTGCCGAAATCGTTCTGGGACTTGGGATTTTCATCGTCCTCCTCCAGATACTTTTTCAGCTTCTCCCAGGTGAATACATAGATGCCCATGGAGGCCTGATTGCTCTTGGGGACCTTGGGCTTCTCGTCAAACTCATAGATGGAGCCGTCCTCGTTGGTATTGAGGATTCCGAAGCGGGAGGCCTCCTCCATGGGGACCTCATACACGGCAATGGTGCAGGCCGCGCCCTTGGCCTTGTGGAAGGAGATCATTTTGGAATAGTCCATCTTGTAAATATGGTCGCCGGAAAGCACCACCACATAATCAGGATTGTACCGCTCGATAAAGGGAATATTCTGAAAAATGGCGTTGGCCGTGCCCTTGTACCAGTCGGACTTTTTGCTCTTCTGGTAAGGGGGCAGCACATGCACGCCGGCGTTCATGCTGTCCAGATCCCAGGGCTGGCCGCTGCCTATGTACTCATTGAGCTCCAGGGGCTGATACTGGGTCAGTACACCCACCGTCTCAATGCCGGAATTCACGCAGTTGGAAAGGGGGAAGTCGATGATGCGGTACTTTCCCCCGAAGGGCACCGCCGGTTTTGCCAGATTTCGGGTCAAAACTCCCAGCCGGCTTCCCTGCCCACCGGCCAAAAGCATTGCCACCACTTCTTGTTTGGGTAACATATTCAGATCCTCCTAAATTATTTATTGATCTATCTGAACTTTTTAGCTTCGCTTGACAAGGAAGCTATAGAAGCCATTTGATACAGGGGTTCAACCGCCGTTCCTTCCCGCCTTTACGCTGGCTCTTTTCGCTGCCTTAGGGGCGGCGGCTCTTGTTTTTCCCGCGCTGGCCTTCGGCGCTTTTTTCATCGGCTTTGCCACCTTTTTCGTGCATTCCAGGAAGAAAACAGTGTTTCCCGGCAAAGTCAGCGCAAGGCTTTGCTCACAGCCGTGCATGGGAATATCTTCTGTTTTGAGATGGCTACCGTTGGTGGTGCCGCTGCCGCCGAAAGAAGCGTCGTCAGAGGAGAACACCTCCGCCCAATCGCCCCGGAAGGGTACGCCGATCCGGTAATTTTCCCGCTGCACGGGGACAAAGTTACAAACCGCCACCAGCTCTCTGCCGTCCTTCGCCTTGCGGCGGAAGGCGATAACGCTTTGCTGGTAATCATCGTTGGAGATCCACTCAAAGCCCTCCCAGGAGAAATCCTGTTCCCACAGCTCGGGCCTGTCCAGATAGAAATGATTGACCGCCCGGAAAAATTTCTGGGCGTCCTGATGCTCCTTGTATTGGAGCAATCCCCATTCCAGCTCTTTTTCGTAATTCCACTCGTTCTTCTGGGCAAATTCCGTGCCCATAAATTGCAGTTTTTTGCCGGGGTGAGCCATCATGTAGGTTACGAAGCTGCGCATTCCCGCGGCCTTTTCTTCGTCCGTACCCGGCATTTTATTGATGAGAGAGGCCTTTCCGTACACCACCTCGTCATGGGAGATGGGCAGGATAAAGTTCTCCGAAAAAGCGTAGAAGAAGGAGAAGGTCAAAGCATCGTGATTCCCGCTGCGGAACAGAGGATCCAGCGACATATACCGCAGCATATCGTTCATCCAGCCCATGTTCCACTTATAGTTGAAGCCCAGGCCACCCAGGAAGGTGGGCTTTGACACCATGGGCCAGGAGGTGGATTCCTCCGCGATCATCATGGGCTCCTTTACCTCCGCGAAGGCCGCTTCATTGAGGGCCTGCAAAAAGGCCACCGCTTCCAGATTTTCCTTGCCGCCGTCCTTGTTGGGGATCCACTCGCCGTCCCGGCGGTTGTAATCCAGATACAGCATGGAGGCCACCGCGTCCACCCGCAGGCCGTCGATATGATATTCCCTGAGCCAGAATACGGCGCTGGAGATCAGGAAGCTTATCACCTCCGGCTTGGCGTAATCGAACACCAGCGTACCCCATTCTTTATGTTCGCCCTTTCTGGGATCCTCGTATTCATAGCAGCAGGAGCCGTCAAATTTGGCAAGGCCCGCCGAATCTCTGGGGAAATGGGCCGGTACCCAGTCCATGATCACCCCAATGCCGGCCTGATGACAGCGGTCTACAAAGCGCATAAAATCCTTTGGCTCTCCATATCGGGAGGTAGGGGCAAAGTATCCCATGACCTGATAGCCCCAGGAGCCGTCAAAGGGGTATTCCGTTAAAGGCATAAATTCGATATGCGTAAAGCCCATGTCCTTTACATAGGGGATCAGCTCGTCTCCCAGCTTTTCATAGGAGAACACGCTGCCGTCCGCATATTTCCGCCAGGAGCCCGCGTGCATTTCATAAATATTCATGGGACGGGCATACTGAGAGGTTTTTTCTTTTTCCTTCTGCCAGGCGTCGTCCTGCCAGAAATACCCTTGAAGCTCATACCACCGGGAGGCGGTACCGGGACGGGTTTCGGCATGAAGGGCATAGGGATCGGCCTTGTAGATATCTTCGCCCTGCTGGGGCTTAATGTAGAATTTATAGAGCTCGAAGGGCTGGAATACAAAATCCGTATACCCCTCCCAAACGGCGTCGTCTATTTTTTTCAGCGGATACTTGGCCTTATCCCAGTTACAGAAATTCCCCACCAGAGAAATCTCCTTCGCGTTGGGGGCCCATACCCTTGCCACCATACATTCCTTTCCGTCACGTACAGCTTTATGCAGGCCCATATATTCATATGCCCTGCGGTTTTTTCCGCTGCGGAACAAATACAGAGGAATGTTCCCTTCTTCCTTTTTCACCCTGTTTTCCGGAAGATCTTTTTTCTGAGTCATTGCCGGGGCGCTCCTTTCCTCAGCGTTTTTAGTAAAATCGCCAGCCATTGCCAATCTTATCCAGCTCGGCTTTGGTATCAGTATACCATATTCCGAAAAAATTTCAAGTGCTTTTTAGTGATTTTCTTGAAAGATTTCCTTTTTGATTTTTTGTTCTTTGTAAATATCGTACAAATCTCAGCATGATTTTCTGTGTAAGGAAGCAGTGCCCGTTTTAAAGTATAACACAGCCGCAAAGAAAAGCATGTCGCAGAAGGGCAGATGCTGGCATAGGAAATGAGGAATGAGCAATGAGGGGCAAGGACAGAGCGATAAATGATAGTTTATTGCCCTTGGGCTCCACTTGTTTACAAGGGGAGCTGTCACGGCTCTGCCGTGACTGAGGGGATTAAAACTGGCGGTTTTATCCCACTTTCTGCGTGTGACTATCCCTTCCACCGCCGTTCGGCGGTCCCCCTCCCCTTGCTTGCAAGGGGAGGCTAAGGGTTGCTAAATTCCAATTTAGCGCATGTCCTTTGCCCTTAATTGCTAATTGCTCCTTCCTTTTCTTGCCAATCGGTGAAATTTTTGATAAAATTCAGAAGATTGGAGCTTCTTTGGCGGAAGCTCTTCCAAAGGAGGAACTTTCATGCACACTTCCAGGTTTTTTAAGGCTTCCAAAATATTTGACAACGTGACGCTCATTTCCGGGTTAGGCGGCGAGCAGTGCTATTTGGTAGAGGGCGAAAAGAAGGCCCTGCTCATCGATGGCCTCAGCGGCGTGGGAAGCCTGAAAAGCTTTGTGCGGGAGCTGACCGATCTTCCCGTGCAAATCGTAAACACCCACGGCCATGTGGATCACTGCGGCGCGAATTTTGAATACGGAGAGTGCCTGATCCACCCGGCGGATATCCGGCTGATGTACGACCATTCCGATCCCTTGATGCGGCTGAATTTCGCCAGATCCGGCGCTATGTTCCGTCCCCTTCCGGTAGAGCCTACCCTGGAGGACGTGATCCCGCCCCGGGCGGTAAAAACCTTCCCTGTTTTCGATGGGAACAGCCTTGATCTGGGCGGCGTAACTCTGGAAGTCATCGGCGTACCGGGCCATAGCTTCGGCACCATCGTGCTGCTGGACAGCGCCCGCCGGGTGGTCTATTCCGGAGACGCCTGCAACGCCAACACCCTGCTGTTTTTGGAGGGCTCCGCCTCCATTGAGGAATACCGGGAAAGCTTGCTGCATTTTAAAAGCTTCCAGCCGGAGTTTGACGGCATGTACGGCGGCCATGGTCCCGGGCCGGTGCCCAACACCATTATCGATGAGGCCATCGAGCTTTGCGAGGAGATCCTCAAGGGCACCGACGACCAGATCGAGGGCGCCAGTATTGGCAAGCCCTGCCTGTATGCCAAGGCAAAGGACGATCATTTCCGGCGGCTGGACGGAAAGCTTGCCAATATCGCCTATTCCAGAGAAAATATCCGAAAAAAGGAGAGGCGCACTGAGTAATAAACACGGAAGCTGATTTTTCAACAGCCTTCCCGCGCTTCCAGCTCGGATATTTCATAAATACTTCAGGATAGAAAGGAAGATTTCTTATGAAAGTCAACTCAAAAAAACCCATTCTAAGTTTCGGGAGGTAAAAAGGCCTCTTTCTAAAAAAAGGAGATTCACAATTTTGCGTAAAAAAGATTTACAAAAGCTGATTTCGTTTTACAAGCCCTACCGGTGGCTTTTCTCCGCCGATCTGTTTTGTGCCCTGACAGCCTCAGCTATTGCGCTGGTGCTGCCGCTGGGCGTGCGGTACATTGCCGATCACCTGCTGGAGGGCGGTTTTTCTCAGGTCTCACGTATTTTACAGGCCGGGCTGATCCTTACCATACTGGTCGTGCTTCAAGCGCTTTGTACTTATTTCTTTGACTACCGGGGCCATGTTCTCGGCGCCCAGATCGAACGGGATATGCGGGAGCAAATGTTCCGGCACTGTCAGAGGCTTTCCTTCCGTTACTATGACGAGCATACCGTGGGAGACCTGATGTCCCGCATCAGTAACGATTCCCTGTCGTTATCCGAATTTTTCCACCATGTTCCCGAGGATCTGCTGGTCCAGGGAGTGAAGCTGATCGGCGCTTCTGCGATTTTACTTACCATTCACTGGCAAACCGCCTTGCTTCTGCTGGCTTTTCTTCCCTTCATGGCAGTTTACACACTGCATTTTAACCGAAAAATGGGGGACGCCCTGAAACGCTCCCGGGAAAGCATGGGCAGAATAAACGCCCAGGCGGAGGATTCTCTTTCCGGTATTCGGGTGGTGCAATCCTTCACCGGGGAAGCCCTGGAAAATGAAAAATTTGCCCGCCAGAACCGGCAGTTTTTGGAGGACCGCCGCAGCGGCTACCAGAGCGAGGCCCGCCTTTACTGCGGTATGGACGCCTTCGGGGCGCTGCTCCCCATTACCGTGGTGGTGTTCGGCGGCTTGGCGATCCTGAACGGCGCCATGGCCCTGACAGATCTTTTGGTTTTTCTACTTTACATAGGCTATTTCACCGGGCCGGTGCAGAGTTTGGTGAACACTACCCGCTTATTACAAGAAGGCAAAACCAGCTTCCGGCGCTATCAGGAGCTGATGGAAACAGAGCCCGAAATTCAGGATGCTCCGGACGCGCGGGCCCCGGAAAAAATCAGCGGAAAGCTGGAATTTCGCAGGGTAGAGTTTCGCTATGGGGAGGATAGACAGATTTTCCGGAATTTAGACCTGACGGTGCACGCCGGGGAATATGTGGCGCTGGTGGGCGCCTCCGGCGTGGGAAAAACCACTCTGTGCTCTTTGATCCCCCGTTTTTACGAGCCTCAGCAAGGCAATATTCTGTTGGACGGCGCCCCTATAGAACAGCTCCCGCTGCGCACCCTGCGGCAAAACGTGGGCGTAGTGCAGCAGGACGTATATCTCTTCACCGGCACAGTGGCGGAAAATATTGCCTATGGCAGGCCCGGCGCCAGCCGTGAAGAGATCACAGCGGCGGCAAAGCAGGCCGGTGCTCACGAATTTATTACAGCGCTTTCCGACGGTTACGATACCTTTATCGGCCCCCATGGGGTAAAGCTTTCCGGCGGCCAACAGCAAAGGCTTTCCATCGCCCGGGTCTTTTTGAAGGACCCGCCGATCCTGATTTTAGACGAAGCCACCAGCGCGCTGGATCCTCACAGTGAAAAAACAGTACAGCGCTCTCTGGAACAGCTGGCTCAGCGCCGCACCACTTTGGTGATCGCTCACCGCCTTTCCACAGTGCGAAACGCCGGGCGTATTTTAGTTTTAAATGAAACCGGCATCTGCGAACAGGGCACTCACCAGGAACTGATTGCCCAAGGCGGTGTATACGCCGCCCTCTACCAGGCCTCTTCTGAGCTTTCCGTAACCTGAAAGCCCGCCATACAAATTGCTGGTCGTGAGCTGTTAGTTGTTAGAAAAAGGAAGGGGCTTTCAGTTGTCATCCTGAACCGCTGAAGGCGGCGAAGAACGGCAATAAAGAGGCTTGCCCTTTCTCTAAGTAAGCTATCATTTATCGCTCTGTTTTTGCCCTTCATTCCCCATTGTATCTGGCCCTTTTTTATTGCGCCGAAGGTGCCGCCACCGTCTAGAATCCAGAATCTAGAAAGCGCGCCGCGTTTTTTCCGCGGCGCGCTTTTTTATACCACCAGGCAGAACGCCGCTCCGCCGTCGGGGGCGTCTTCTACCCAAAGCCTTCCCTTGTGCAGCGTGGCGATCTCCTTTGCCACACAAAGGCCCAGGCCGAAATGCTCTCTGTCCCGCCGGGCGGAATCGGCTCTATAGAAGCGTTCGAAGATATGCTCCTTTTCGCTGTCCGGCACGCCGGGGCCGCTGTCCCGCACGGTAAACTTTGCCCGGCCTCCCGGCTGGCGTTCCAGAATCAATTCGATGTTTCCCCCTGCGGGCGTATAGCTCAGGGCATTGTCCAGAAGCACGGAAAGGGCCTGCTCTATCCTGCTCCCGTCCCACTGGTATCGGGGCAAAGCTTCCTCCGGCAGGGAAAGCTCCAGCCGAAGGCCTTTTTCACCGGCGGGTCTTAAAAAGCGTTCATATACCCTCAGCGCCAATGTGTCTGCTTCCACCGGTTCCTTGCGGATACTCCAGGAATGGCTGTCCGCATTGGCCAGGGCCAGCATATCGTCTACCAGGCGGGACATTCTGCTTCCCTCGGCGCGGATATTTTTCTCGAACCGCTCCCGTTCCTCCGGCTTCGCTTTTCCCAGCGCCGACAGGTTGGAAAGCATCACCGCCAGAGGGGAACGCAGCTCGTGGGAGGCCGCCGCCACAAATTGGGCCTGCTTCTGCCGGCTTTCCTCCAGGGGCCGGAGCATTCGCCCGGTAAAGCCCCAGGAAAACAGCAGAAGAGAAAGAAGCCCCAGCAGGTCAATGGCGGCAAAAAGCAGCCGCTGCACAAGGAGCTGCCTGTCCCGCTCCGCCAGGGGATACACCGCCACGGCGCTGAGCGTTCCTCCCTGCTTGGGAAATACCGCCGCCGCGGCGTAATATTCACGGCCCTCGCCGTCCTCCATGGTAAACTCCACCGACTGATAGAGCACCGAATTCGTCATGGGGAGAAGCACGTCCAGCCCATGCTCCCCGGCGGCCAGCTCCCGGGCCCTAGCCGTAAGGCTTCTGCGCTCCTCTGTTTTGGCCAGGGAATTGTGCAGCAGAGGAGCGCCGTTATCGTACAGATCCAGATACAACCGTTCATTTCCCTCCGCCTTGGAAAGCCACTGATGGGAGATCACCGTTTGGTTTTCCAGATAGGAGATCACGGAATTCAGGTCGTTTGAAAAGCTCTGCCGGGCATTTTGGCGAACGGAGGTTTCGGAAAACAGCAGACACAAAAGAGTCATCGCCACCAAAATAACGCCTGTGACCGCCATACAGAACCAGGTCATCTGCCGATGCAGCTTTTGAAACATCGCCGTCACCTCATTCCTTTTCCAGCCGGTAGCCTACACCCCGGACTGTAGCAAGGCGCAGGCCGCTTTTCAGGGCCCGCAGCCGCCGGCGCAAAAAATGGATATAGTTGTCCAGGTTGCCATCCTCCACCTCCGCGTCCGGCCCCCAAACCCGCAGAAGCAGCGTGGCTCGTGGCAGGGTCTGCCCCGGATTTTTCAAAAAGCTTTCCAGGAGATCCGCCTCTCTTTTGGAAAGCTCACAGCTCCCCGCCGGACCCTCCAGCCGCTTTTCCGAGGGGAAGAACCGCAGATCCTCAAAGTGCAGGGAATCGCTTTGCTCCCAGGTTTGAGGGCGGCGGCTGATGCTGCGGATCCGTGCCAGAAGCTCCCCAAAGGCAAAGGGCTTTACCAGATAATCGTCGGCCCCGGCGTCCAGCCCTTGTATTTTATCCCCCAGCTCTCCCAGCGCCGTCAGCAGGACCACCGGGGTGACCACCTTTTTGCTTCGCAGTTCCCGCAGCACCGCCACGCCGTCCAGCCCCGGCAGCATGCGGTCCAGCAGGATCAGGTCATGAGCCTGCTCCAGGGCCAACTGCAGCCCATCGTCCCCCGCTTCGCAGTGATCCACCGTAAAGCCTTCCTTTTCCAACTGAAATTTTACCGATTCCGCCAGCCTTCGGTCGTCCTCTATCAATAAAATACGCATGCCCTTCCTCCCGTCTAGCATCTAATATATAAAGCGCCAAGGCGCCAACTGCAATGATCGCTTTGTGATCATTATATCATAAGCGCCGAAGGCGCGTTGATATAATGTGCCGATTGCCCGTCTGAGCAAAGCGAAGAACTGGGCAAGGCAATTTTAATTTTATAATATCCGCATGTCCTTTGCGGATATTATATCATAAGCGCCGAAGGCGCGTTGATATAATGTGCCGATTGCCCGTCTGAGCAAAGCGAAGAACTGGGCAAGGCAATTTTAATTTTATAATATCCGCATGTCCTTCGCGGATATTATATCATAGCAATCTCTAAAAAACATTTAATTTTTAGAGGTTTTTTAGAGGTTGCTGTGCTATCCTTTTTCCAGAATCTCTTTTCAGAAAGGATAGTTACTTATGGCACGCTACAAGCTTTTCGCAAAACGAATTTTGGCCATGGGCCTTTCTATGGTCCTGTTACTTTCCGCTTTTGGCTGCTCCTCCGAAAAGAACAGCGCCTCCGGCTCTTCCCCGGCCAAGGGGCGCTATGTGGAAACAGCGCTTTCCCTGCCGGGAGATCAGTATACGAAAGCCCCCATCGCTCTTTCTGAGGAAAACGGCAAGCTGAAGCTGCTCAGTGAAAGCGGCCTGTTCGTTTCGGGCGATCACGGCGCAAGCTGGCAGGAGGAAACCGTCTCCTCCCCCACCCTGCAAAAGCATTTCAGCACCGATTACACCCAGCGGCTTTCCAGACTGTCCTCCGCCGCGTGGGCTCCTAACGGAGATCTCCTGTTCTCCTATGCGGAGACAAACGTGAATACCAACGAACAGGAGACCCACTATATTCTGGCGGATCAAAACGGGACAGAGCGGGAAATCAAATTTTCCCTTCCGGAGGTAGATTGGGGGCAGAACGAGGAAGGTTCCGCCGCCGATGTCAGCGACCCGACGGAAACCGGAGATACAAGCAGCCTTCCCGCCGCCGAAGGGGAAGAAACCGGCGCAGACGTTACAAGCTCATCCGAGTTTATTTACGACCCGGAAAATTTCACCCTGGAAAACACGCTTTCCAATTTTCACTTTTTGCCGGACGGCTCTCTGCTGGGGCTGGATTTCATCGGCCGGCTGCTTCACCTGGATCTTCAAACCGGAAAGGTTTTGCACACCTTGAAAAACGGCTCCTCAGGTTCCTATACCAGCTTTGCCGTGGTCAAGGAGCTGCTGTACGCCATGGCTTACGACAGGATCGAGCTTTACAGCACCGCTGATTGGAGCCTGCAAAAGGCAGACGCCACCTTAAGCAGCTTTTTAGGCGGCGAGGAAAGCGATGGCACGGAAGCCGCCCTGGGAATTTCCTTCACCGTAGGGTCCTCCGGCGGCATTCTCTCCGGCTCGGGAGACGTGCTCCTGTTTTCCGATCCTCAGGAAGAGGCGCTGTATCTGTGCACGAACAGCGGGGTATTTCGCCATGTTCCCGGCGGCAGCGCGGTAGAGCAGGTGATAAACGGCGCTTTGAATTCCCTGTCTGACCCGGCCTATCAGCCCCAGAAGGTTTTTCTGACCTCCTCCGATTCCTTCTATAATGTGTGCTATCAAAATGAAAGCAACGACAGCATTTTGCTGCGGTACGACTATGACCCAGATCTGGATTCCACCCCGGAAACAGAACTGAAGGTTTTCGCCTTCCGGGAAAGCAACGATCTGCGCAGAAGCATTGCCGCTTACCAAAAGGCCCATCCTGACGTCTATGTGAACCTGGAGCTTGCCAACACGGAAATTTCCGATTCCACCTCAAAATCAGATCTGCTGCGCACCCTGAACGCCAGCATTATGGCGGGAAAGGGCCCCGATGTTTTGTTCCTGGACGATATGCCGGTAAGCAACTATCTGGAAAAGGGCCTGCTTCTGGACCTCCGTGAGCTGACAGAGGGAGAGGCTCTGTTTGAAAATATCATTTCCGCCTATCGCGGTGAGGACGGCAGCCTTTGCGCGATCCCCACCCGGTTTTCCCTGCCTCTGATGGTGGCCTCTGACTCCCTGCTTTCCTCCGCTTCCGATCTGAGCACGTTGGCGGACACCGTGGAAAAGCTGCGGGAGGAAAACCCCAAGCAGACCTCCATTACCGGCCTGAACCGCCCCTATTCCCTGCTGGAGGCCCTGTATCCCGTATGCGCCCCCACTTGGAGCAAGGACGACGGCTCCCTGAGTGAAGAAAAGCTCCTGCAATTTTTGAAGGAAGGAAAACGCCTTTATACCGCGGAGCGCAAGGGCTTTGAAAAGGATGATTCCCTTTACTTCTCCGGTGCTGACCTCGGCGGTCTGTTCGGCGTTGGCCTATTACAGGAAACGGAGCTTATCACACTGGGTACGCTTTTGGGCTACAGCGACCTTTCCTGCCTGAGCACCGTGACCAAAAAGCTTTCCGGCCATTTCTACAAGCCCCTGCCGGGACAGGCGGAAAATGTATTTCTTCCCCAAAACACCGTGGGGATCAGCGCCAAAAGCACACAGCAGGAAGCGGCAAAAGATTTTGTGAAATTCCTGCTTTCCAGGGAAACCCAGGAAAAAGCGCTGGGCTCTTATTTCCCGGTTCACAGCGAGGCCTTGAAAACCATTCTGGAAGAAGAAAAAAGCACGCTGGAAAAAGCCGAAACCAGCATTATCAGCGTTTACAGCGAGGAGGGCGGCTCCTACAACCTGGACCTGGAGCTTCTCCCTCTGACCGATGAGGACATTTCCGGGTTCTTCGCCCTGGCAGAAAGCCTTACCACCCCCTTCCTGGAGGACCCCATTCTGAAGGAAGCCGTGCTGGAGGAGGCCGCCGCCTGCCTTGCGGGAGAAAAAAGCGAGGCGGAAGCCTGCGAAGCTATTTTGCGGAAGGTCGATCTCCATCTTTCCGAGTCATGAAGCGGCGGGCGGGAAAAAGCCAATGGACTGGGCTATTCTTTCTTCTGCCCAGTCTTTCCGGCGTATGCTTCTTCGTGCTGCTGCCCTTTCTCGATGTGGTACGGCGCTCCTTTGCAAGCGCTGTCACCGAGGAGTGGGTGGGACTCAAAAACTATGAAAGCACCCTGCAAAACCCGGCGTTTCAGCTGGCGGCCCGGAACACCCTGCGGTTTTCCCTGATCTGTATTCCGGCGCTTTTGGCCCTTTCCCTGCTGCTGGGAATTTTCCTGCAAAGGCTCAAAACCCTGGGCGGCTTCTTAAAAACCGCTTTCCTCTTTCCCATGGCGATCCCGGTGGCCTCCATCGCGCTGGTGTGGAAGCTGCTTTTTGAGGACCGGGGGCTTTTGAACAGCCTTCTCAGCGGCCTGGGCCTTTCTCCCGTCAGCTGGATGGACAGCCCCATGGCCTTCTGGGTGCTGGTACTGAGCTACCTGTGGAAAAACCTGGGGTACGATATTGTGCTGTGGATGGCGGGGCTTTCCGGAATTTCAGACCAGATCTACGAAGCCGCCCGGATCGATGGGGCCGGGGAATGGACGCTGTTTCGCCGGATCACCCTGCCCTGCCTGCTGCCCACCCTTTTTACCGTTTCCGTGCTTTCCCTTCTGAACTCCTTTAAGGTGTTCCGGGAAGCCTACCTGGTGGCGGGAGATTACCCCCACGACAGCATGTACCTGCTGCAGCACCTGTTCAACAACTGGTTCCGGGATCTCTCCTTTGACCGCATGGCGGCAGGGGCTGTGCTGGTATGCCTTGTGGTTCTCACCTTGATCCTGTTGATGCAAAAAAGCCTTGAAAAAGAGTGATGTCTGTGAAGCTCCGCCATTTTTCCGTACTGCCGCTGTGCTTTTTAGGCCTTCTGGTGTGCAGCCCGGTGATCGTGCTGCTTTCCGGCTCGCTGATGAGCGCCGGCGAGCTTTCCCAAAATCTCGCGCCCATTCTCTCGAAAAACAGCGGGAGCTATGTGCGCTGGAGCCTGCTTCCCCGGTCCCCCACCCTGCGCTCTCAGGTGGAGCTGCTACTGGATTCCCCGGAATTTTTTCACATGTTCTGGAACTCAGTGAAGATCACCGGCGGCATTCTGCTGGGACAGCTGCTTCTGGGCGCGCCGGCGGCCTGGGGCCTGGCACGGTTTCGCTTCCGGTTTCGGAAGACCCTTCTCACCTTGTATTTGATTTTGATGCTCATGCCCTTTCAGGTCACCATGCTGTCAAGCTTTCTGGTGCTTGACCGCCTTGCCCTGCTGGATACGCCCTGGGCGGTGATCCTGCCCGGCGCCTTTTCCACCTTTCCGGTGTTTCTCATGTACCGCTTTTTCCGCTCCATTCCCGAAGCCATTCTGGAAAGCGCCCGGCTGGACGCGCGAAACGCCCTTCAGGTGTTCTGGTATATCGGCGTTCCCCTGGGCTCAGCCGGGATCGTTTCGGCGCTGGTGCTGGGCTTTCTGGAAAGCTGGAACCTGATCGAGCAGCCCCTGGCCTTTTTGAAGGAACAAGCCCTGTGGCCGCTGTCCCTTTATCTGCCTAATATCAGCCTGGAACGGGCGGGGCCCGCCTTCGCCGGGTCGCTCCTGGCCCTGGTTCCCGCTTTCCTGGTGTTTTTAAGCGGCAGGGATTATCTGGAACAGGGCATTACAGCCGCCGCCATGAAGGAATGAGAAAGAAAGGAGCCTGCTTTATGGAACGATCTCAAGGAAAACATACCACCCCCGCTCTTCCCCATTCTGTGCCGGTCACTCTGGAGGAGCTGCTGCAAAAGCGCGTTCGCAAAAGCTCCTCGCTGCGGGCAAAGGCGCTGCGGGGCCTCGGGGGCTTTCTCGCGCTGATGCTTCTTTTGACTCTGCTTTCCCGGGCCGCCGATGAATTGACCATTCCCAAGGTCTCCCTGCAAACGCCGGAGCCCCGCACTATCGACAGAAAGATCACCGCTTCCGGCAAAGTGGAGGAAACCTTTGCTTCCTCCGTGACCGCCATAGCGGGGCTTCGGGTGGCGGGGATCTCCGTAAAAACCGGAGAAAGGGTGGAGGAAAATGCTCCGCTTTTCACGCTGGACGAAGCAGATCTGAAGGAAAAGCTGGAAGCCGCCAGAGAAGAGCTTACAAAGCTGGATCTGGAAATTCGGGACCAGGAAAGTCGTGACGCGCTGAACGCGGAAAACCGGAGCATTGCCCTCAGCAGAGCACAGCAGGATCTGGCCAGCGCCAAAAAAAGCGCCGACAAGGCGGTAAATGACGCGGCAAAGGCCCTGGAAAAAGCCCAGAAAGCGCTGGAAAGCTATTCTCCGCCTCCGGCCGCCGAGCTTTCCGCCCTGCAAGCCGCCTGCACCGCCAAGGAAGCCGCCCTGAAGGAGGCAGAAAACGCCCTTTCCCTGCTGCGGGAGGAAATAGAGGCGCAGGTAAGCCTGGCAAGGGAAGCCGCCGAAGCGTCCGGAGAAAGCCCGGAGGAGGCGGAACGGGAAACACGCGCCGAATATCAGGCGGCGCTGAAGGAAGCAGAAGACAAAGCGGCCCTTGCCGAAAAGGAAAAGCAGGAGGCACAGGAGGCCCTTTCCCTTGCTCAAAAGGAAGACGGCGCTTCTCAAAAGGAAGCCCTGCAAGAGGCGGTGGAATCCGCCCGGCAGGCCTATGACCAGGCTGTGGAAAACAGGGAATCCGTTTTGCGGGCCGCGGAACGGGCCGTGGAGGACGCACGGCAGCGGGAGGCCTCCGACAGCACCGGGGAAAGAAACCAAATGGCCCGATCTGCCCAGGCAGAGCAGGTGGCGGAATTGGAGGCCCTGCTTTCCGATCACGGCGTCATTCGCTCTCCCCGGGCGGGAACCGTGACGGGCCTTTCCGTGGAGGTAGGTTCCCCCACGCCGGAGGGCGCCGCCGTTTTGCTGGCGGAAAGCGGACAAAGCACGGTGTTTATCGCTCAGGTTCCGGCCAAGCAGCGAAGCTATGTTACCCCCGGTACGGAGGTCGCTCTAAAGCTCTCCGGAGGCAAGGAGCCCATAACCGGCCTTACCGTGGATACAGTAGGACAAAGCGCCGGCGACCCGGAGCTTTTGGACGTGACGGTCCGCCTGCCGAAGGACGCCATGCAAATTGGGGAAACGGCCCAGCTGGAGATCCTGAACAAGTCTCAGGAATATCCTGTCTGTGTGCCGCTCAGCGCGCTCCGGGGAGAAAACGGTGCGTATTTTCTGCTGGTTCCCGAGGAGGAGAAGGGAATTTTAGGCACAGAGCCGGTGGCCCGGCGTATGGACGTAACAGTGCTGGAAAAGAACGATTCCTATGCCGCCCTGGACGGCAGCCTGTTCTTCTCCGACCAGAAATTTCTCACAAGCACCAGCAAGCCGGTGGAGGCAGGCGACAGGATCCGCCTGGAAAACCCGTGACCGCCCTTCGACGCTGGGGCCGCCCGGTGCTGTGCGCCCTGCTTTTCCTTTGCCTTGCCCTTTCCCGCTCCGCCGCGAAACGTTTGGAGTTGATCCCCCGGCTTTACACGACCTCTCTCTCCGGCTTTCCCCTTACCGGAGAAGCGGCTCACGCTATGGAAGAGCGGGAAGCGGAGGAGCAGCGCCCCGCCGCCTTTACCCTGTGGAAGGAGGAAAAAGAGCAGGCCTTGGAAAACCCGGACTTAAGCCGCTCTGCCGCTGCCAGCGTGATCTCCCTTTCCGGCAGCTCCACCCTGCTTTTTTCTTCCAGTGCCCCGCTGCTTTCCGGGGATACGGAGGGCTGCTTGTTAGATGAGATCACGGCGCAAAGTCTGTTTGGCAGCCCTGATCCTGTAGGTGCGGCGCTTTTTTATGGGGGACGCCGCCTGACCGTGCGGGGCGTTATAGAAACAGAGCGCCCGCTTCTGCTCTGTCAGGCGGAGCAAAAAACGGAGGGCCTTACGCGCCTGACCCTGCGCCCGCCGGAGGGTGCTCCCATTCGGGACTTTCTCGCGGAATTCAGCAGCCGCCACGGGCTTTCCGGCAGCTGGGCCTCCACCGATACCTGGAAGGGCCTTGCCCGCTTCTGCTCCCTGCTTTCTCCCTTTCTTTTCTTCCTTTCCCTGTTCTTTCCCCTTCTGAAGGCGGCCTTTTCCTCCACGGAATTTCCCGCTTCCTTTTTTCTCTGCCTGCTCACGGCCGGGGCCGTGTGGTTTTTCATGCTGTGGATCACGGAGGCGTCCTTTCAGCTTCCGGAGGAGTTTCTTCCCAACAAATGGTCAGACTTCGATTTTTGGGGCGACCTGTGGCAGCAGAAAAAGGAGGAGCTCCTGCTGTTTCTCACCATGGAAAAAACAGAATTTGAGCTCCGCCTGCTGCTTCCAGCTCTGCGGGCTCTCTTATTTGGCCTGCTCTCCCTCATGCTGTTCCCCTTTTCTCTCCGAAAAGGTAAACCGAAAACAGGCCGCGGCCTGTGGCTGTGGTGCGCCTTCGCCCTGCTTCTCCCCTTTTTCGCCTCCCTCTTTCTCGATCCGGCTCTGGCGAAGGATCGCCTGCTGTGGCTCTGCCTTCCCGCATACCTTGCCCTTTCTTTTCTCTGCCAAGCGCTGCTTCGTACGGTAAAGCGATGGACAGCGGAAAACGCATAAAAACACCGGACCTCGAAACACAATGCTCTGCGAGGTCCGGTGTTCTATTTAAGCAAAAAAATCCAAAGTTCCAACAGGAAAGTCAAAAGTATTTATTCTCACATTGCTTCTCTAACAGCAGATCACCGCATCGTCACCCGCAGCTCTTTTACTTTGCCGTCCCGCACTGCGCGGGCCTGAGCTTCCGGCAACAGGCCGCCTTCCGTTTGCTCCGGCTCACCGTTCTGATAGATCAGCTCGTAGCTTACCGCCTTGGTTTGGCCGGGGGTCAGCGCTTTACAGCCCGGCGCGTTGTAAACCACCCTGACACTGCCCAGGAATACCGCTTCCACCCTGCCGCTTTCGGGCATCAGGTAAGCGGGAATACAGGGGGAAAGCTCCAGGCACAACCGGCCGTTTTCCAGGCGGAAGGGGCGCTCCCCAAAGAACATCAGCTGCCAGATCTGCAAAAATTCCGCTGTGGAGCCGGAAAGCCGGGCCACAAAGCCCCTGCCGTGAACGGCGGGATCCGGGTTTGCGGAGGAAGCCAGGAAGGAAACATTTTCCAGGGGGCTGCGTCCGTACTGCTCCCAATTCAGGAAGGGGACCGCCGCGTCGTGCAGCGCCTCTCCGAATTCCTCATACAGTCCGCTTTTCAGCAGCTCCAGCAGATACTTGTATTCCATATGGAGCCAGATGGATTCGTTTTCCAGCCAGCCGGGCGTAAAGGCCTTGGCGCGGCCCACCTCGAAGCTCACGTTTTGCAGGCTGGCGTTCACCTTATACATGTGAAGCTTTTCATCGTACAGCGGGCTTTTTCTTACCAATTCATGAAGCGCCCGCTTTTTCTCCGTCCCGTTCGACAGCTTGAGATAATGTACCGGTCCTTCCAGGAACAGGGGCATGGCCTCCGGCTGAAGTTCTGTGGGCATGGGCCCCTCCGGCGTGCTCTGTACGGCGGAGGCGGTGAAAGTAAAGTAGGTGGGGATCACTCCGCCGCCAAAGCCGCAGGCCGCCTCAATACCTTCCTGAACCGCCCCTTCCAGGCGGGAAAGCATAGCGCTGAGCGCTTTGCGGCCTACCGCTGTTCTTTTTCCCTGATAACCGATCTCGGTATTTGCCCGGTAAGCCTCTTTTACGGTATTCAGCCGGTCCCAGCGGGCATAGCTCTCCTGCTGGGAAGAAAGGATCTGATCTACCTCGGAAAGCAGGGCGGCCGCTTCCTCATACAGATCCACCTGTCCCTCATGGGTCTCCAGCGCCTCAATGGTAAACCGCAGCAGCCGGGCCAGCTCACAGCTTTCGGCCATGGAGGAGCCCAAAAGGCCCGGAAGGCCGTTTAGGGCGTCGTACCAGCCGGGCTTTCCGCCCTCCATCTCCACGCCCATACCGGCGGGATCCAGGGTGGCTGTTTTCAGCGTACACAGGAGGATCAACTTCTCTATCAAGGTGCTTTTTGCCTCCTGCCCGTCCGCCGTGCACATCCATTTGCGCACTGTTCTCCGTTCCTCCGGCGCCAGCGCGTGATACTGCCGCAGCCCGTTTTTCGTCATTTCGTACCGTTTTGCCCGGGGGTTTATCCGCACCCTGGTTTCATAATAGCGATACCGGCGGTCCTCAAACAGCAAGGCCTCCTTTTCCTCCGGGAACACGCTGAGATAGGATTCTATCAGATCCAGGTTATAGGTCCAGTGGTCGCTCCAATAGCCCTCGCCAAACTCGGCATTGGCCTCGCTGTCCGCCGCGCACACCGCCCTTGCCGTAAAGCCTTTTGCTTCCTCCTTGCTCATGCCCCAGTCCTCTGCCGCCATGGCAAGCTTTCCGGGGGTAAAGGGGTGGGAAAGAACAGCTTCCGCCTGAGGCGCCTCAGCCAGAAGGACTTTTCTTGCCTCATCGGAAAGGGTAAAGGTGCTGGGGGTGACCACCAGAGGATTATAGCCGTCTGTCTGAATCAGATCAAAGAAGGTATGGATATTTTCCCTTCGGAGTCTGGGCGTAAACCGCACGTCGCACCGGCGGTTCTGGTTTACGTCCCGGAAATTGCCATTGCCCTGGGCGTAATACTCCCGGCCCAGAGAGAAATAGTTGTATTCCCGCTCCGGGTCTCCGTGCTTTCTGGAATAGAGATAGAAGGGGGTTTCCTTTTCCCCGTCTGTGAAGAGCATGGGCGCGCCGCCCCGAAGAAGATTATCCAAATAGGCCTGCTTGCTGTAGGCGTCGAATACGGGATCGGAAGTCTTACAGGCTGCCTTGGCGCACAGGGCTTCCACTACCAGGATCTCTTCTTCCCGCTTTTCCGCCGCCCAATGGGCGCCGGAGGCCTTTTTCGCCAGAGACGCTACTCTGCCTTTTTCCTCCGCCTGGCCGTAAAGGCAGGTAAGCCGCAAAGCTTCTCCCGGCCCCAGCACGGCTTCCTTCGGCAGGAAACAGCAGGGGAACAGGTTTTGGGTGATCTGGGGCTTCCGGCAAAGCTCGGAAAGAGAATGCTCCAAAAAGCCGTGGGGCATGGCAAAGGAGGTGTCTTCCCCGAAAATCAAAGCGGGCTGTACAATGGGCCGCAGCAGGCTTCCCGCCTCGTCCCAGGCCAGGCAGAAATTGCCGCCCTCCACCTCGGTCACGATGGCGCTGTCCGCCATGGACGCCCGCACCCGGAAATAGGCGCAGCCTGCTTCGGCGTCTTCCACCTGCATCCAGGCCTTGGCAAGATTGGCTTCATTTTTCAACGTATCATGGCTGATCCCATAAGGCACCAAAGCGGGCATGCCGTCCAAAAGCTCCAGGGACAAGGGCTTTTCCCCCTGGTTTCGCAGGGTGAGCACCCTGCACAGCGCCGGAGAGCGTTCTCCCGGCACGCCGAAATAGAGAGCGGAGGCAGAAATCTGCCCGCTTTGACAGGTGATCTCCACCTCGCTCATGCCAATGTGCATATCGCACTGCCGGGTAAACAGTTCCTCATAGCTTCCGTCAATTTTACAGAAAGTACGAAAGCCGGTACGGCTTACGTCACGGTAGGACACATGGGCAGGGCAGAATTCCATAATGGGGTGATCCTTATCCGATACGCCGAAGCTGCACACCGCCTGGCCCCGGTTGTTGTAATAACACCAGATCGGCACGCCCAGCTCGCCGCCAATTCCTGGCAGGAAGCTGGAAAAGGTGGGCTTTTCCTGATAATTTGAGATCACGAACCTGTTTCTTCCGTCAAACATGGGCACTCTATCCTTTCTTCTTCAGCTTTACGGCGATCACGAGCTCTCCCTGGGGCAGCTCTCCGGCAGGCAGTACAAGCTCCGCACCGCGGCCTTCCCAGCGTTTCTTCCCGCAGATGGCGGCTTCTATCTCATACTCTCCCCAATCCAGCCGGTAAGGGTTCTCATAGCAAACGCGCAGGGAATGCCCGGCGCTGACGCAGGAGATCTCCGCCCTGCCGTCCGCCGTGAACTGCTCCGCCGTAAGCTTGGGGGAGAGCACCAGGTCTCCCGCCCTGCCCCGCACACCGAAGACCTGGGTCTGCAGGGTCAAAAGCCACCAGCTGCCCGCGCCGGTCAAATAGGGGTACATGCCCCGGCCCCGGTCGTCGAAATACTCCGGGATCCCGGGCAGAATGCGGCTTTTCTCAAAACGAACGCTTTGCCGGTACAGGTTTTCCAGAACCCGGAAGCCCTCCTTCGCGAAGCCCCGGGAATACAGGGCATAGGCATACATCACCGCCATATGGCAGAATACCGCGCCGTTTTCCTTATGTCCGTAGGCAAAGCCAAACATGCGGCCCATATCCAGCTTGACCTCTTCGAAATCCGTGTTCAGGCAGTAACCGCCTCTGCTTTCATCATAAAGGTAGTGATCCGCTGCCTGAACGATCTCCCGCGCCTTCGGGCCGTCCGCCGTGCCGGAAAGCAGGGAGAACACCTGCCCGGTCAGCATCATGCGGGGCTTTTCGTTGAGAACGCCCTCCACAGCCCTGCCGGAATCGTCGTAATAGCTGTTGAACCAGTGGCGGCCCTCCTGATCTCCCGTCCACTCCGTTTCCCGGATATGAGCCTTCAGCCGGTCTCCCATGGCCTGCATTCGCCGGGAAAGCTCAGAAAGGGAAACCTCCGCCTTTTCCGTGCTTTCGTTGGCAGCGGCACAATAGGCGGCAAGCGCCTTCCGCATTTCCTCCGGCGAACCGGCTTCACATTCCAGCAGGGAAAGAAGGGGCTTTAAGAGAGAAACGGTGTTCCGCCCCTTTTGTTCCAGCCGCTTCAGCAAAACGGAAAGCGTATCAAAATTCCCTGCATAGGCGGCGGTAAAGGCCACGCTTTCTCCCCGGGTGCGGGCCATATCCAGTCCATCGTTCCAGTCGGCGCCCCGAAGCCGCATGTGCCCGTGCTCGCCCACATCGAAGAAGGCCGTGACCGCCTGGATCAGCAAATGCTCCAGCACCGTGCCGCTGTGAGGCATGCCTGCGTTCTCCCGGGGGCCGCCCTCTCCCCGGAAGGCCAGGGTATCGGCAAAATAGGGCTGCTCCTCCAAAAGGAACTCATCGTCCCCGGTTTCGTCCAGATAGAGGTTCACTGTCAACAGCGGCCAGAAGCCGTGATCCATCCACACCCTGGGGATATTGTTCCGATCCGCCTTGAATTCCCCGGGCTTCGTGCCGATAATAGTGGCGTTGGTGCCGTCTGTCCGCACCCCGGCAAAATAGCACAGCAGGTCGTTCCGAGTGGCGGCCGGGTCGGTCAGGAGCAGGGCAAGGCTGTCCTGCCACAGATCCCGCCAGCCTCTGCCGCCTCTGCCGTAATCGTGATGAGGCAGGAAGCTGCACCCACAGATCCGCCGCAGCAGAGGCTGAATGCCCACCCAGCGCATCCAGGCGTCAAATTCCTCGTCTCCCGTGCGGAAGTGCTGGGAAGCGGCCTTCTGCCACCAGTCCTTCGTTTCCTCCAGCCGCTTTTCCACCGCGGCGGCAGTCAGATAGGGCGCTGGGTCGTCGTCCACCGCCAAAACGATTTGATAGCGCCGAGTCTCCCCGGGGGCAAGGGTGGTCTCCCGGAAAAACAGAGCCGCCACCGCTTCCCCGCCCCGGTCACCGTCTCCCTCGTGAAGCAGGGAAACGCCGTCCGAATCTGTCAGCGCCTGGGGCCAATCGTAGCTGCCGCAGCCTACAAAATCCCGCACGGAGGGAAGAAAGCCCAGAGGAGCGTCGCCGTTTTCCTCCGCACCCCAAACGCGGTAGGTGATCTCTCCCTTTTGGTGCCCCCGCTCGTCAAAAGTCAGGGTAGGGCGCAGGTCTACCCCGAATTTCGTCAGCCGGATCCGGTGCAGCAGGCTGGTAACATGGCGATGATCCCGAATATTGTCGGCGGAACGCCCATACAGGGGGATCGCTGCCACCGGCGAAAAAACAGCGGGAGCCGCCCCCGTATTGGTCAGAGAGACCTGCATGATCTCGATCCGTTCTTTTCCCGCCGGAACAAAGCTCAGCGTCTCCGCCCGAAGTCCCCAAGGGCTTTCTCTCGTCAGCTTCTGCCACAGCAGACCGCCGGTCAGCGTGGAGGTCTCCTTGCCGTCCGCCCGCTGGGCGGCGCTTTTTCCGGTAACGGACCAGGGCCTTTCCCCCGTCCGGCAGACCCAAAAATTCCGGGTGGCCGTGCTCTCCTGAAGAGTCTCTGCGCTGGCCGGAGCCAGCAGGAAAGTATTTTGATCGGTTTTACAGTCTCCCGCAAGCAAGGGCGTAATGCTGGACATCATGCCCCCTTCGTTCACCAGTGGCAAATAGGCCTCCGGACACCGCTCCGCTTCCGTCAGCAAAAAGTCTCCCTGTCCGTTCAAAAATTTCAATACTTCCATTTCATCGCCGCCTTTTTCTATAAAATCACGGGAATTTTTAGACTCATTTCTGGTAATAATGTACCTCAAATTTTACATTTCGTCAAGTGCTTTTCGTCTTGGCCCGCGGAGCCTCCGAAGTTGATGCCAAACGAAAAAGGGAGGGGGCGGAAGCTTTACACGGAAAAACACGGCGGAGCCTTTCGGCCCGCCGTGTTCTATTCTTCTTTCGGTTCTCTGAGGAAGGCCTTTCTCTCTTCAGGACGGTGCTAACGCAGAAGCATGCGGAATGTATTCTGAACGCCGGAAATTTCAACACGCCCGTCCTTCAGCCTTCTATGCTTTGCGTGGTGCAATCGTCCTTCTGTTGACTCTGATGATTGTCCTTATGATGTAGGACGGATTTTGCGGACATTCAAAATAAAAATGAATGTGGAGGTAACAAGCAATGGCAAAATCATTATTTGAGGAACTGGGCGGCAGATACAAAAGGCAAGGAGATTATCTAATACCGTGCATAGCTTTACCTGCCGAAGAAGAACAGTCAATAGGCATATGGGGACAGCGGCACTTAGACTATCTGAAGCAATACCGCAGGGTTACATACACCAATCTTCTCACAAGCGGCAGGCTCAATGCCTATCTTGTCGATGTAGACAGGCAGGCACAGGAACGCTTTGAAAGGCTCATAGAGGGCATGAAACAGGCACAGGGCATAACGGAACGCCTAAAGGAAGAAAATGCCTTAGAATGGGTACAACGCCTTAATAACGTAAGGGCTTGTGCGAGGGAGATTGTTGAGAAAGAAATAATTTACGCATAATAAATTGGCGGCGGAGTAAGGCTCTGTCGCTTTTCTTGTCGGAAGATAAAAATTCATGTTTTATGAATTGATACAGTTCGTTTAAACGGCTATGGTAGATACAGTACAATTTGAGGAGGACAGAAATGTTTGAGTATGTGACGGCACAGGAAGCAGCGGAGCTTTGGGGAATATCGGCAAGGCGGGTACAAAGGCTCTGTAAGGAAAATCGGATTGAGGGCGTATTGAACATCAATCGGGTATGGCTCATGCCAATAAACATTAAAGCAAAATTAGCTTTTCTTGTTTACCCTATACTGATATGGCGGGCGTTAATCAGGATTTTAAAAAGGCTCCTTATCTTTATGAAATCTTCAAAAATGTGCAGTACCCTTTATGTATCAAAATCAAGAAAGGAAATGAAACATTATGGATTTCATATTGAAAACAACAAATCTTTGCAAGAGCTTTGGAAAACATTCCGCTGTAACAGATGTGTCAATTCATGTACGGGAAAATAGCGTATACGGATTATTAGGTCCGAATGGAGCAGGAAAATCTACAATCTTAAAGATGGTAACAGGTATGCTTCATCCTACCAAGGGTACGATTGAATTTGCCAATCACTCATGGAGCAGACAGGATTTAATGCATATCGGAGCTTTGATAGAAAATCCCCCGTTATATGAAAACTTGACGGCGTATGAAAATTTAAAAGTAAGGACTATTTTGTTGGGGTTGCCAGAGCAGCGAATAAATGATGTATTAAAAATTGTGGATTTGCAAAATACAGGAAAGAAAAAAGCAGGACAATTCTCAATGGGGATGAAACAGCGGTTGGGGATTGCAATAGCATTGCTGAATCATCCGTCTTTGTTAATTCTGGATGAGCCGACAAACGGATTAGACCCGATTGGTATCGGAGAATTGCGAAACTTAATCCGCTCATTTCCACAGCAAGGGATAACAGTTATATTGTCAAGTCATATTCTTTCAGAGGTACAGCTTATTGCAGATGACATAGGCATTATTGCAAACGGTACGCTTGGATATGAGGGCGAAATGCAGCATAGTGGAAATCTTGAGGAACTGTTTCTCAAAGTCGTTGAAGAAAGCAGGAGGTAACAGGATGAAAAAATATATACGCTCAGAATGGATGAAACACAGACGGACTTTTGTAATGAAAATTCTTATCCTTGCCCCTGTTATTACGCTGCTTATGAATGTGTTTGCACCAATGTGGTATCAGCAAAATTCATTTAACTGGTGGTATATTTTGCTTTTCCCAGGCTGCCTTACTTTGCTTTGTACAATATGCGAGCAGCGGGACGGGGGAAAGATGAAATACAGAAGCCTTATTCCTCTTTCCATAAAGCTTGAAAATGTCTGGATTGCAAAAGCAATCGTCATATTGATTTTGGATATTATAGCGAATTTCATTTTTTTAGGGTTGAATATGCTTGGCGGTATAGCGGTTTACTTTATTTATGAAATCCCAATTAGTATATCGCTATTTCAAGCTGCGGCAGGTATTTTTTGTATTATCGTAGCTTCTATGTGGGAAATTCCAATATGTTTGTGGCTGTCGAAAAAGATTGGTGCATTTGCGACGGTTGTAATAAACGCAGGAATAGGCTCAGCCTTGGGCGTAATATTTGCAAACACAAAATACTGGATTTTTTGTCCGTATAGTTGGATGCCACGCTTAATGGTTCCAACAATCGGTATTTTGCCAAATGGAGTGCCTGTTTCTGAAGAAGCAGGAAATTTGCCAGTATCATTGGTTATGGTTATTTTAGCATTGCTGCTTTCTGTAATACTATTTTCAGCTTTAATAAGGCTTGGTGCAAAAGGATTTTCACGGCAGGAGGTAAGATAATGGGAACAGTATTAAGATGTGTCAGAGCAGATTATCTAAAAGCAAAGCGTTCTATGTTGAATGTTATTTATATAATCGTGCCTCTTATACTTGCTTTGGCATTTGCAGGCTATTTTCATATTTCGAGTTGGAACAGAACACTTAAAATAAGTGCTTTCTTTGAAATGCTGGGCATAATATATCCTTTTCTAGTTGGAATTATTGTGGGAATTATTGCCCAGCGGGAAAGCCAGGCAGGTCATTATCAATTTATACTTAGTACTGTTTCTTCAAGAACGCACATTTATATAGGGGAACTATGTTTTCTGCTGATAAATTCTTTGCTATTTTATACACTTGCAGTCGGCAGTTTTGCCCTTATGTTTCCGTTTACTTCTATAAGCGGATATGTGCAGGTTATAGGGCTTCTGCTTTTATCTTCTACACCTATATACCAAATACATTTTTTGTGTGCTTTTATATTTGGTAAAAGTGCTTCTATGGGGCTTGGAATTGCGGGCAGCTTACTATCTGCGATTATGCTCACAGGTTTAGGAGATGTATGCTGGCAGTATATTCCGTGGGCATGGAGCGTTCGGTTTATGGATTTCTGGCTTCTTGCGACTACGAACAAGGATGCTTATTTGCAGAGTTGCAGTACCTTCTATGTTGGAATTATAATAAATATCGTAGCCATACTTGTGCTATTCGCTGTTAGCATTATGTGGATTAGACTATGGGATGGAGGGAAAGAAAATGATTAAAAAATTCCGATTGCTATGCGTATGTCTGATAACTTTAACCATCTTTTTTATGGGTTGCAATAACAGAATATCAGACACGGCGGATAAGAATAATATGTTGAATGACACTCTGCCCAAATACGAACTGAATGTTGCTGATTATAACGAGATAAGTTTTGACAATAAGACATATATCATTACTGAAAAGACAATCTCATATTCAGAGTTAGAGGAAGAAATCGGGCAGGTTTCTCAAAACATTACAACGGTTGAGGGAAATAAATTGCGATATGGATATGTTTATAATATTGATGAAACAACAGATATTGCGGTAAACATCAATGAGAAGTACTATATTGCGGAATTAGCAGATTGATAAAGGAGGTGCTTTGAGTTGGCACGATTGTTAGTAATTGATGATGAGAAAGCCATTCTTGACTTAGTTAAGAATAGCTTGGAAAAGGATGGACATATCGTTACTGTATGCGAAAGCGCGGCAGATGTTACAATAAATACTTTAAAAAATTATGATTTGATTTTGTTAGATATTATGATGCCAGATGTTGACGGATTTATGTTTTGCAAAAAAATCCGAGGAATTGTAGACTGCCCTATTCTATTTCTCACAGCAAAAGTAATGGAAACAGACATTATCTACGGATTAGGAATAGGTGCTGATGATTATATTACTAAGCCTTTCCGAATAGGTGAATTACGAGCCCGTGTTACTGCCCACCTGCGTCGGGAAAGACGGGAGCACCATAATACATTAGGATTTGAACAGGAAATCAAGTTTGATTTATCTTCAAAGGAACTTTTTATGAAAGGCAAGAAAGTTGACCTAACCAAAAGCGAGTATGAAATTTGTGAGTATTTAGCCAGAAATAGAGGGCAGGTATTTACAAGAGAGCAGATTTATGAAGCTGTTTTTGGATTTGATGGTAACAGCGACAATTCAACGATTGCAACACATATAAAGAATATTCGCAGTAAGTTGGCAGGATATGGTGTTACTCCGATTAACACAGTCTGGGGGGTAGGATATAGATGGGAAGGATAAAACGGACTTCATTGCAAATGATTTTCTGGAAATTCTTAATTATTCTCATATTAGGATTGCTCTTATCGGCGGCAGTTCCTTTTTTGCTCCTTGCATTTGCTTCAAGTGCAGGGTATGTGACTTATGCTAATAATGCGGAACATTCCGTACAGGAAATATCGCCGATAATTGCGGCTGCACCAGATATTACAAAGGTTGCAATCCCTTCCTATTGTGAATATCTGATACTTGATGAAGATTATAATGTTCTCTATACAAACATGGATACAACGGAGCAGGAAAAGGCGTTGGAATTTGCAAAAACTGGAGAAAACAGTGACCCTACAAGCAGGACACAATACCAATTCATACCGAGGGAAACAGAATATTGCGTACTGAAATATTATGTGGGTTCGCAATATAAAAATGACTGGATGCAGAAACATTTGCCTGCTCCCGAAATATTATTATTGCTGTTGATAGGGGTAAATTGCATAGCGGTTTGCGTTTGTCTGACAATACGATATTCCCGAAAACTGAAAATTCAGTTATCTCCGTTGATTATGGCAACAGAACAAATACAGAAGCAAAATCTTGACTTTGAGGTAGAAAGCTCTGAAATCAGTGAATACAATGCGGTATTGAACTCTATTTCAGAAATGAAGGACAGCTTAAAATTATCTTTAGAACAACAATGGAAAGCAGAGCAATCACAAAGGGAACAAATAGCCGCACTTGCTCATGATGTAAAAACACCTTTAACTGTTATCCAGGGGAATATAGATTTAATGAATGAAACGGAACTTGACGATGAGCAACGATTATATGCAGGGTATATTACGGAAAGTTCGGAACAGATACAAGTATATATAAAGACTTTGATTGATATATCCCGTACAGTCACAGGCTATCAGCTTCAAGTAGAGAAAATTGATATAGCGGATTATATGGAACAAATTGAAGCACAGGCAAGTGCGTTATGTGTTACAAAGGAAATTCTCTTAAGCATGGAAACAGATATGGGATGTTTTGAAGCGGATAAATTGTTGTTGGAACGGGCAATTATGAATGTTGTCAATAATGCCTTAGAATACTCCCCGCAAAGAGGAACAATATATGTGGAAACGCAGAGGAAAGAAAACTTTCTGCAAGTTATTATAACAGACGAGGGAACTGGTTTTACGAATGAGGATTTGCGCCATGCAAGGGAGCAGTTTTTTATGGGCGACCACAGCCGAAGCTCTAATATGCACTTTGGCATGGGGCTTTATATCACAAACAGCATTGTAAAGCAACACAACGGGGAACTTACTCTTAAAAATTCCGATAAAACAGGCGGTGCAGAGGTTACAATAAAAATTCCATACTAGGATTTAATGGGCGATGGAAAGCATCGCCCATTATTTTTGCAAATCTTTATGAAATCTTCAAAAATACCTCGTAGTATTTAAAAAGTGAACGGCTGAATTTAAAGTCCGCCAAATAAAAAAACGGCGTATGGTGGGCGGTATTGCTATGCCCGAAAAGACTTAACAGACACTCTCCAGACCTGTTTTAGAGTTTGGAGGGATTTTTTTATGTTCTTTTTTCGGGCAGTTATCTATCTGCTCATGCAACGCATGAACTCTTGTCAAGCGCCGGCCGAGCCGGCAGGCAAGACCGGGGTGTGGGTCAAGACGGAAGGTGGGCAAACTCAGGCAGAACCAGCACAAAAAGCAGACTGAAAGTTTATCCGCAACATTCATTTTGCTATGCAGTTTCCTACTGAACTTGACCGCCAAGAAAATTTGCGCAGATACAACAAAAGCCTCGCATATCTCATGCAAGGCTTTGTCAATGGCTTGTCCGACCGAAATAGATACCGCCGAGAAACCCAGTGTTTTCAAGGGTTTGCGGCATTTTTATTTGCCACAAATCGAAAAATCGGCTTTGACTTTCGAACCACCAAGGAAAAAGCTCCAATCTTATGTGCGACCAAAATAGATACGGCCTAAGTTGCTCGTTCAAGATGCTTTATTCTGTATTCTATTTCGTCCAGAGCGATTTGTAAATCACCTTCATCAAAATCATCACTCGAATAGTAGGCTTTTTCCCGCTCCATTAATGCACGGAGAGCATTGGCGGCGGCTTGGGTACCCAAATATTTGGTGGCAAAGGCATCCGCCCGAAGTTCCATATCCAGCACCTCGCCATTTTGAACCTTGTCCATCCGAGCATGATTATATCGTTCAAACTCCTCACCAGCGGAAACGCTGTCGTTATTTACGAGATGCCCGAGTTCATGCAGAAGGGCGAAGATCGCTTCATCTGTTTTGCTTCTGAGGCCTTCTATGAGCTTTTCATCCATTGCAACGAACTGGCCTTTACCATCTTTGGAATGGCTGCGGGCGGCGATGCAGAACTGATCATCTTCTGGTTTCCCGGAGAGTGCGACCAAGCCAACATTCATTGGAAAGAGCTTTGAGTTGATCATTCCGATCAGACCAAGCCCAATTTCTTCTTTAAGCAGCAGGATCGAGATCTTCTCATCTCCGCTCCCGAGTGTCAGGGTCTTATCTTCTTTTATTTCTCCCATCTCGATATCCATCATTACACTTTGCCTCGATTCATATGCGCGTCTTCATGCCGCTGAGTTTGATGGGCTGGGGATTGTCAGCTTCCTTTGGGAGGCTGCTGGCGCGGAAAGTCCAGCCATAAATACTCAGGGGTCATTGCGCTCATAGATCTCTCCTTTTCATAGATATCCGGTGTCTGGTCATTCTACCGCAAGAAATGTCCCATAATATGGACTATATCACTTTTGACATTCGGTGACAATAAAATCGTACAGAGCTTCGGGATCTTTTAGGTCCCACTCCTCATCACCGTCGCTTGACCAGACTTTATATTCTGGTTCTCCTTCATAGAGCCACCAGCTGATGTAATCATATTTATCGTTCACAGATTCCTTGAGCAGGATCATGGCAGCTTCGTAGAACTTGTTGTTTACACCGAATACAAAGTGACCCTCGCCCACGAGGGCGAGTGCCTCTTCAAACTGGTCGTTGATTTTGTTCTGCTCCTGAATGAGCTGCAAGACCTTCACAAAGGTTTCCTTTGATATCATCCTTCTCCAAGCTCCTTCTTTGCATTCATGAGCCAGGCGACGGCTTCTTCCTGGGTATCCGGATTAACCAACCATTCTAAGAAGCGCACAATCAGTTGCTCCAAAGTCCAGCCCAAGGGTTTGATGATCTTCTCCACTTGTGCCTTGAGCAACTCATCTACCTCAATTTCAACCGTTTCGTACTCAGGTTCAAACCACTTGTAGGGGCACAGGACACAGGAGTCTTTTCCTCTCTCTGTGATCACGAAGCCCATATTCTCTTCATCCATCCGCTTAAGGAGGCCATCCAGCCGTTCTTGGATTTCCTCAGCCGGAACCCGCTCCATTTCAGACAGCGGGTGATATTCTCTTAATTTCATGAATCGACCTCCAAACCGCTTTCCGCCTTGTGGCGGATGTTGTTTGCCTCCAGCTCCTCGAAAGTGACTGGCGCAAAGCCGTTGATGTCCACGCCGGCGTTCAGCATCAGACTGTTCGCCTGAATGAGCGGCCAGTATTCCGCATCGGTGTTCCCATGAATGTGTCCAAACACCATGTAGCATCTTGTCACATGCGGCCATGTCATCATGGGATAGTGGCATAGCGTCATTTGCCGCTTGCCGTCACTGATGAAGTGCAGGTTGTTCACGCTCTCAAAGTAGTCTTCAAGTTTGCACTTCTTGACCCAGCCCCTGTCGTGGTTCCCAATGATGAGATGCTTTTTCCCGTTGAGGCGTGTCAGGTACTCCTCGGCAGGCTTCTCATTCCTGAAAATCAGATCGCCCAGGATGTAGATCGTGTCGCCATTGGTTACTTTTGCATTCCAGTTTCGGATCAGAGCTTCATCCATCTCCTCGATGGTAGCAAAAGGACGGTTGCAAAGGCGGATAATATTCCGATGACCAAGGTGCAGGTCACTGGTAAAGAACATCATTACGGTTCACCTCGCTTTCACTCGTAGGAACTATAGCATTGTCACAGCATTTGTATGCCGTAGCTTTCCTCGTAGGTCGCCTTGTCAAGTACCTTCTCCAGAAACCAGTCGATTGTCATTTCGTTGGGGTTTGCCTCCATGTTCTCGAAGGTCTTTAGTGCAAGGTCGTTGGCTTCTTCACGGTCATATCCTTTCCTTTCAAGAGCCTTCGTCGCGTATTCCAACACGGCTTTTTTGTTACGACGCAATGCAGCTCTGTCCATAAGCTGGCTTACACTCCCTACTCTGAGATACGCAGCACAGGTGAGCTTTTTATTCATTCGATCCCTCCTTCAGCTTAACTGGTTCGATATCGTCCCATTGAGCAAGAGCGATTTCTTCCTCTGAGTTCTCAGAGGACAGGTTCATGAAGGCTTCCACGGTCCTGCCTGGAAACCAGCTCTGGCAATATCTCGGGAAGACGCCGTCTGGTACGATTCCTACTTGCTCCACACCGAGCAAACGGTTTTTCAAAAGTTGGGCATCACGGATGATCACAGGCAGCCCTGCATGCTTCAGCGCAAGGTAGAACTTGATTGCTTCGATACAGCGCCACTTCGCAGAGCCCGCCACCACGAGGTAGTACCCATCGATTGCCTCTCGGCCTTTTCCGACATAGAGGGATACATGGGTGGAGTTGCCGCCCCTGCACACTTCCCACGGATGCCCTCCACCGGGGTGATGGGCAAGCCATTGTGCAAAGGCATCGGGGGAGTCCGGATCTATATCGCCCAAACCATCATCACGACCATCTGCGTGTTTGTAGTACTGTTCCTTTGTAGGCAGCTCGGTCCCTTCATAATGATTGGCTGCGTAACCCATGGCGCAGAAGCGATAGAAGTCATTGGCTGTCATGACCGGGAGTCTTGCTTCTCCCGAAAGGTCTTCCGACCCAACCTCCAGGAATTCATGAACTTCCTCTTGCGTCAGGTTTTCAAAGAAAGTTTCCTTATCGTTGGGGTACAACTTCCAAAGGTCAGCCAGCTTGATCACGCCGACTCTGTGCTTATACGGAAGGAGCTTGGCGACCGTAGCATTGTAGCTTCCATTACGAACAGCTTCGATAGTCAGTTTTACTGCATCCACCAACCAGGCCGTAAATGCAGAGATGTCGTTTGGATACCCTCGCTCTCTCCGCCCATCTACTTCGATTACATGCTCATGACCAAGGAAGATGGCTCGATATTTGATATCTTTGTCCTCTACGGCATGGAAACAGTACCACTCCAGTTCATCCGGAAACTCGGACTTCCAATAAGCCTCATAATCTTCGTAGTCCTTAACGATTCCTTCAGCAAGGTTTTCCTCGTAATCTCCATAACTGTCGGCAAAATCCTCAATCGTGCCACGCTTTGCACACAGCCAAAGCTCTCTGGCACCGTTTTCTGAGGCAGACTCCAAGGCTTGCAGCATTCGATAGATCTCGTCGATTGCTTCATAACTGGCGTCATCGTAACCAAAGCTGCAGTTTACATTGCGATAGCCGATGCTGCCGAGCTGGTGAATATAATTTTTCACCTGAACGGCAGTCAGCTTGTTGCTTATCTCATAGGGAACGCTCATTGTGTTTCGCCCCCTTCAACGGGTTCTTCTTCGGAATAGAACTCTTTCATATCATCAAGGCGCAGACATGCAAGCCTCGTTTGGATAATACTGCCCCACAAAGCTGGCCTTTCATAGGCGGCGCCGCAGTCAATGTCGATCAAATTGCTCCCACGCCAGATCTGAACGGGATTTGTCAGCTGATGCTCTGTGGTAGGGGTATGTCCAAAGATGACAGTGTAGTCATCGGGGCCTCTATCGTAGCTGCGGTATCTGTACCAGACGGCAAACTCCCGTCCGTCCCGATGCTTCATGCTGGAGTTGAGATACTCATCTTCCGGCGCAGCGTGAGTCAGGAGGTAGTTCTGCCCATTCACCGTGATTTTAATGTTGACCGGCAGACCAGCCAAATACTCGAAGATGTCTTGGCGGACAGACTTGCGGATATGCTTCAGGTACTCATGGGTGATGTCACCACCGTTGCGGTACCAGAGATTCAGCCTTTTTTCTCTGATATAGCCTGCGTAGCTGTCATCTTCATCGACCAGATTGTACAGGGCATCGAGCATCATGTACTCATGGTTACCGAGGAGCATCACCACATTGGGCATGGCTCTGAGTTGCTGAAGTATGCGGATGCCGTCAGGGTTTCGGTCGATCACATCGCCCAATATGTAGAGAGTATCCTCGGGCTGCAGATTTATCTGCTCCATGATGGAGTCGAAGCGACGCCGGTGTCCATGGATATCAGACATTACATAGATCGTGGTGATTCACCTCCTTCAGATAAGCACGAATATATATGCCGTAGCATTCCGCAGAAAGCTACTCACTATCTTCTTTCTCTTCTTTCGTGTCGAACAGCGCTCTCCATAGATAAATGTGTTCTCCAACCATCTGCGGGTGACTATGGAAAATGTGGCGGCACAGCCGCTTATAGATTTCGTGGAAGCGAACATCATCGCCGAAGTCAAGCAGACCGTCCATGATGCTTTCCAATTCTCGCTCGTCCGTGATGTGACCCGCCACAGCGGAATCGACCAGAGCGGTGTATTGCACCAATGCCTGGTCTTTGAGCTTATTTAATGCCTCCACGGTCTCTTTGACCGCTTCTAAGGCTTCAATGTGTTGGTTCATTTTTATTCCTCTGGGATTTCAAAGTCGTGGAACAGGAAGTGTATCTTATCGATTCGCTTGTTGATATGCCAGTGACCGCAGTACCAATGTTCATAGTAGAGACGGCTCTCGATGGTATCCAGCCACTTCTCGGTGGAATCATCTACACTGTCCTGATCGATCATGGGCAGGAATGCTTCCCGCGGGATGTATTTGTACGGGCAGGTGTGAGACAGGACAGTGTCGACAACAAAGCCGCATTCTTCAAGTTTGCGCCAACAGTCCTCCTTGATTTCGTCGGATGGCTGCTCGTCTGGCCACCAACCATAGTTGTGGATCAGGCGATAGAACTTGTCCACACTGTAGGCTCCGCCCAGCACAAGATGGGACTTGCCATCCAGCGTGAAGATCTCTCCATCCTTAGCAAAGAGCAGGTTCGGGTATTCATCTTCGTACCATACCACGCCGTTGTTCCATTCCTTCGTTGTGTAGGTGGGGATTGTCGCAGGTCGCATCTCATGGTTCCCGTGGATGCAGAAGAAGGTTGGAGGCAGAGCTTTCAATGCTTTTTTGAGCTTTCTGTCGCGGGAATCGCCATAGTAGTTGGCACCTACATCGCCAAGGATCACAACAATGTCATCATTGGTCAGCTCAAACCGATTGCAGAAGGCGGTCACCTCGGATGCAGAGCCGTGTATATCGCCGGTGTAGTAGATCATGATTTATCGCCTCACCTTTCTGTGCTTTGTTAACCACAGATTATACCAGCCACCCTGTCCAATATCCAGGGAATAATCTTGCAGGTTTGAGCAAATCCATATGTGCCCCAATTATACCAGCATCAAAGGCGAAAATCTCGGTTTCCACGAAATCATATACACCTCCGACAAAATCATATACACTTTTTCCGACCCTCATTGACCCGCAGTCACAGTGCTGACTGCGGGTTGATTGTTTTCTCAGTACCGTTGGGTAGAATATGGTGCGGGTCGGTACTCACGCAGAGTCTTCTTCAGGCTCTGGATGGTTTCCAGGATCACATACACTTCAAAATCGGTGCAGTCGGCCAACAGGACAGTCAGCTCTTTGCTGGCCGTCCTTTTACCGATCACAAGATGATCGATGAGCAAAGAGTCTGCGGATGTCTGTAGGGCGTTTGCAATTTGGACGAAGGTTTCCAGACTCATGCATTTGACGCCGTTTTCTATGTAGCTGATGTAAGAGGTGTTCTTGTCGATGATGTCGGAGAGCTGAATTTGTGAGATGTTGCGCTGTTTGCGAATTGTTTTGATGCGCTTGCCGATGATGGCGTTGTTGAGTTTCATAAAAGACCTCCAAAAAAATATTTGCAGGTCAATTATAGCGTCTACTTTATACTCACATACTTCGCTTTATTTTCATTTAGCCTGGACTTGATATAATTAACTAAAAATACAGCCTCCGGTTTAAGCAGAAGGTGGTGAGCCAATGTCAGAAGTGAATAAAGAACTAAGCAAGATCGTTGGCTCCCGCATCAAGGAATTGCGTGCAAAAAGAGGCATGAGCCAGGCGGACTTGGCTGCTAAAGCCAACATTTCTGTACCACATATGAGCTCTATCGAACTGGGCAAGACTCAGATGATGCTTCCCATGTTCGTCCGACTTCTGGAGGCGTTGGATGTCTCTGCGGACTATCTCCTCCGTGCCGATGTGACAAGCGTCAATGAACTGTATCAATCAGAGTTTGCCGAGTTGCTCTCAGACTGTACACCACAGGAGATGGAGGCCATCCTCCAGATTGTCAAGCAGCTTAAAAATACCATGCATCAGAAGACTGAGAATTAAAGTGGCCGATACCGGTCACTTTTTATTCCCTGCAGTAGATATGCCCCTCGCACATCGAGATTCAACGGATTGACTTTGGTCAATCCGTTTCTTTTTTTCTTCTTTTTCGACTGAGAGTCATAGTTGTGACTCTTGGAGTATTCTTTTCCCGCAAAGAAGTTTATATAATCTTTGCGTATTATGCAGAATGCAGTCTGATACAAGGGGTCGGGTTAAAGAAACTGGAGGAGTAGCATGGCAGACTTGATGAAACCGGGCGAGGTAACTGATTTAGAGGTACTTCCGTCTTTTGACTTCCTGCTTGAACAGGAAAACACGAAACAGGGTGCATTGGCCGAACACAGAGCTTGGCTTAAAAGTATTAAGCACGAAAGACCGAAGCCAAGTCACCCGTTTAAGGTGGCTGTGTATATCCGGTACTTCAACCAGACCCGGTACGACAATTACTTAGAAAAGCACAAGCAGCAGTTCCTGGATACCATCGGGCTTTGCCCGATGTGGGAGTTCGTTGGATTCTATATTGACGAGGGCGGCACAGCACCGAATATGGAAAGCGCACCTGAATGGTCTCGCTTACTTAATGACAGCTTTGAGGGAAAGGTGGATCTAATAATCACGCAGAAGACAAGCAACATTTCCAAGAAACAGTCAGAATTGACCTTCTGCTCAAGGCTCCTGGCGGCACTGGAAAAGCCTGTCGGGATATATTTTGTTTCGGAGGACATCTTCACACTGGCCTCCTACTATCAGGAGGACCTGAGAGATCCGTTTTTCTTTCCGAGTGAAGACTGGAAGGTTCTGCCTGATGAAGATTCACAGATAAGGGGTATGCTCCATGATTGATCAAGGCAGGCGCAGGAAGAATGAGGAGGCTCGGCAGAAGGTCCGTTCTCGCATCCAGAAGCGGATTGATACTGAGAACTACGAGTTCATACCGGCGAAAAAGCAGATAGACTACTATGACAACGATGTAGCTCAAAGGGTTGCCGTCTATGCCCGTGTTTCTACGGATAACATCCAGCAGACAACATCCTATGAATTACAGAAGAAGTATTACGAAGATTTTGTAGTTCGCCACCCGAACTGGACTCTGGTCAAGATATATGCGGATGAAGGTATCAGCGGCACCTCTTTGGCGCATCGAGACCAGTTCAATCAGATGATAGCAGACAGTCGTGCCGGGAAAATCGATATGATCATTACGAAGAGTGTTTCTCGTTTTGCTCGTAATGTGGTGGATTGCATCAGCATGGTTAGAGACCTTGCTGATTTGCCGCATCCAGTGGGCGTTTTCTTTGAGAGTGAGTGCATCTTCTCTCTGAAGGATGACTCGCAGATGGCTCTTTCATTTCAGGCAACTATGGCACAAGAGGAATCGCACATCCGAAGCCGAAGCATGGAGACATCTCTCCGTATGCGCTTGGATGGTGGGCTTCCTCTCACACCAAAGCTTTTAGGGTATTCCCACGATTCCGAAGGCAATCTTATCATCAACGAGGAAGAAAGCCCTACGGTCAAGCTGATTTTTTATATGTTTCTGTATGGCTACTCCACAACCGAGATCGCTGAAACGCTTACTGAGTTGGGTCGCAAGACCTATTTGGGCAATGTAAAGTGGACAGCCGGTTCAGTTGTTCAGGTACTTCGAAACGAGCGCCACTGTGGTGATGTCCGAACTCGCAAGACTTTCACGCCCAACTACCTGACCCACAAGTCGAAGAAGAACCGTGGAGACCGCCCTCAAAGCATCTATCGCGATCATCATGAAGCCATTGTTTCTCGGGATGATTATATTGCTGTTCAGCATCTGCTGAACAATTCAAAGTATGGCAACAAATCCATTCTCCCCGAACTGCGAGTTATAGACAGCGGTATCTTGAAGGGATTCGTGTCGATTAACACTCGCTGGGCCGGCTTCAAGGCAGCGGACTATTACCAGGCAGCGGCAAGTCTATCAACAGGGACAAACGACTCCGAGGAGGAGTGCGTCCCGGAGGATGAGCCCCAACAGGAGGTACGCATCGAAGTAGCTGCCGGAGATTTTGATATGCGAGGGTTTGAGATCACACGCTCGGAGTTTTTTGATTCCTATCACCGACCAAGCGTTATCTTCCATGACTGCAAAGTAAAGTTCAACACGGACTGTGTTCGCAAGTTCGGTAAGAACAACCAAGTTGAACTTCTGGTCGATCCCATCTACGGTCGGTTTGCGGTGCGCACAGCGCCCAAGGGCAGTCGGCATGCCGTTCAGTGTTCAAAGGTTTCTGATGGGGTTTACTATCCCAAGGATGTGCATATAACTGCTTTCCGTGACACGCTGTACGAGATCTTCGGATGGAATCCAGATTATAAGTACCGCGTATTGGGTACGCATTTTCAGAGCGGTGAGGAATCCGTTGTTCTCTTCAATTGCGACGAGGCAGAGGTATTCTTTAAGCCATATATGATAGGCGGTCATGATCCCGATGGTAATCCAACTACATCTGTCCGGCCGCTGGCTCATTCCGGAAGCAGAGTTCGGGCAATACCGGAAGCGTGGACGAGCTCTTTTGGAAAACAGTATTATCTGCATCAACATGTGACTTCTTCGCTGGAAACCCAGAGTGAAGAAGATTGGAAGATCCGAATGGAAGGTCAGCTATTCGAAACAGGAGAAAAGCTGTGTGTGACAAGCTTCGATGAGCTTAGAAGCTTTATTACCAGTGAGCTGGGGCGCGGGACGCTGCAGGAGGGAGTAAGAGATGAATGAGCAAATGAACGAACAGCAGGGCGTAGTTTCCGGAATACTTCAACACCTTCAGAATGATTCTATTGATCAGGACGCTAATTTTACGCTTCAGCCGGAAGCCAGCGAAGATATGCCCAGCGGAGAGATTATTGACTTAGGTGGTCCTTTTGACTATGAAGGGTATCAGGTTGTGCGTCGTGAATTTTTTGCGCACACCAACGAGCCGTCCATTACTTTCAATAACTTTAAGGTGTATGTGAATACTGCCTGCCTCAATCGCTTGCCGCATGTTGACTATGTACAGGTGTTGGTCAACCGTGACCGAAAGATTCTTGCCATTCGTCCCTGTCATGAGGAAGAGCGAGACGCTTTCGTCTGGTGTTCTACCGGCGCAGGAAAGCGAAAGCCCAAACAAATCACCTGCAGGCTCTTCTTCGCAAAGGTTTTTGACCTGATGGGCTGGAATCCTGACCATCGCTATAAGCTACTGGGCAAGGTGATCCACGCCAACGATGAGTATCTGATTGCCTTTGACCTTTCTGCAACAGAGGTGTATCAACGCATCACAAAAGATGGTGAAAAGCCAAAATCCTCTCGCAAACCCGTATTCCCCGAAGGTTGGCAAGAGCAGTTTGGTCTTCCGTTCCTGGAACACCAAAAGTCATTGCAGGTCAACATATTTGATGGTTACGCGATCTATGGAATCAAGGAAAACTCCATTTCGCAGGTCGATGAGCAAAGAGAAGCTGACGGCACAGCTGAAGCCCCGGTGCTGGATATGCTGTTGGGAGGTTCATGGAATGGGTGAAGCAAAATCATTTGTAGCGAAAATGACAATAGATCTTAAGCGCAACAGATTTCGCATTTTCAGCGAGACGTTGAAACAGCTCGGCAATCCCAACTATATTCAGTTTCTTATCAATCCCGAGGAATTGTTCATCGCTATTCTTGGCTCGGATCGACCGCTTGCTGGCGGTACGGCAAACAAGATACCGTTGCATAGCGCCCGTGGATCAGCTGAGTTCTATAGTGCATCACTGATGTCGGGGATATTCAATATTTACGGCGTTCTGGATTTTCGATTCAGCTACCGTCTTACCGGCGAGATTGATGCGATAAACCGAGTTGCGTATTTCTCTCTCAGATCGATCCGCAAAATTGAACGGGGGACAGTTGATGCTTGATAAAGGATACCAACAACTCAATATTGATCCAGAGTTCAAGGCACTGATCAGGCCACTCAACAAGGAAGAGTATTCGACTTTGGAGGCAAATCTTATCCTGGATGGCTGCAGAGAACCGATTGTTACTTGGATGGGGTATATTGTCGATGGTCACAATCGCTATGAGATATGCAATCGGCTCCACATTCCCTATGGCGTTGTTACCTATGACTTCAAAAGCAGAGATGAGGCAATTGTCTGGATCTGCAATAACCAACTCGGTCGGCGGAATATTACGGAAGAAACGAGAAAGTACCTGATTGGAAAACAGTACGAGGCGGAGAAAGCAACCAACGCTCGAAATGCGCTTGGCTCCAATCAGTATCAGCGCAGGTTGCAGGAAGGTTCTCATGCAGAATCCTATGTATCGGAGGAAGGCTTCAGCAGGGAAAGCGGCCGTCGCACCGCCAATCGGATTGGTGAGAAATATCATGTATCGTCCGGGGCGGTGCAGAAGTATTCCAAGTACAGTCAGGCGCTCGACAAGCTTGGAGAGAAAGTTCCTGAACTTGTGCCTTTAATTCTCGCAGGTACTTACAAAATATCTCATGAAAATCTTATTGTGCTTGCTGAGATGACGCCGGAGGAGATCCGCAATCATGTCGGGAAAGGCATTGGCAGCGACACGCCTCAGTTTAGGCGATACAGTGAGTCCCGCCTGAACTTGCCGACTGGAGCCGAGCGAAAGAAGCCCGGACCTGTTGCAGATGTTCCAAGCATAAAGAAGATGCCCGCATACGACCCTGATGCCGAGGTAAAAGGTTTGACTTTGACAATCCCATCGTGGCGAAGCTCCATTGAACGGACAAAGACCATATCCGATCTGAACGCTGTATCTCTGACTGCGAAGGAACTGCTTCGTGAGGCGCTATCGGGTTTGAGAGAAGAAGTAGACAAGATGCTCAGGGCGATTGAGGAGGATGTGTAATGCAGGATTTCAGTATGTTTGTTCCCAAAGTTCATTTTGAACTGATCCCAATACAGAACCTCGTTTCCAGCCAAGAGTATCAGCGTGGTCTTTCGCCCTCACAGGTCGATAACGCCGCTGCAAACTTTGACCTACACCAGATCAATCCTGTCAAGGTCAGCCGCCGCGATGGAGTCAACTATGTAGTTAACGGTCAGCACACCATTGAGATTGTGGCGCAGGTGTCCGGCTCCCGTGAGTGCCCAGTCTGGTGTATGATTTACGATGATTTAAGCTACCAGCATGAAGCTGATGTCTTTGCAAACCAGATGAAATTTGTCCGTCCACTGAGGCCCTACGAGATATTCATGGCGAATATCGAGGCCGGGAATGAGAAACAACTCCTGATTCGGGATCTGGTGGAGTCCTATTCTCTCAGCATTGGCACGACCCGTAGTTACGGTGTTATCGCAGCGGTTTCGTCTGTTGAATCCATCTATGATAAATTCGGCTATCATGTGCTGGATCGCACACTCCGTCTTTGCGTTGGAACTTGGGAGGGAGATATGGATTCGCTCTCTGCAAATGTTCTCAACGGCATTGCCAGACTGGTCTACACCTATGGCGAGCAGTTGCGAGATGATTCCTTCAAGGAGCGTGTGGGCGCTGTATCTATCAAGCAGCTTTCCCGAACTGCAAAAGAGCGCCGCCCCGGATCCCTCGGCTATGCGGAGGCTATGCTGGTGGTTTACAACCGTAAGTGCAAGTATCCGCTACAATGGACAAAGTTATATGAGAAGAACCAAGGGACAGCGGGAGGTCTTGATCCCGACATGGATCTGATTGGCGATGACCAAGACGATGATGAGACGGAAATGATGCAGTTCCCCGATATGGAGAAGGATGACTATGAGCTATGATGTAACGCTCGACACAGTTCAAAAGCAGCTTCTGCGGGATATTTGGCTGAACTACTACAACAACACGCTTTTGGGCAAAGGAATCATATCATCGAATATCCATCGAAAGATGAAGGTTTTGATTTCTAAGAGGTCGAGTCTTGGAGTTAATAAAGTGTCCACCAATAGTCGAACAGACGGCGGTATCCATTACCTTTCCCCGAAAGATCACGGCAGCGCCGTGCTTTCTTCGAGGTCAGCCGCTTCATCCAGCGCTGGCAGTTACTGTTCTTCGGATACTTAATGTACTTGCCTGAGTGGAGGGGCGTAGTGCCGTCAAAGCCGTAGTCCACATACCCTGCTTGAGGCATATAGTGTCCTTGAATGATACGCAGGAGGCGATCATCCTTTTCCACTTGTTTCACACGGGCATAAGTCCTACGGCTCTGCTTTTTTTCCTGATTCGGTTGCTCAGTCAGCAAGATTGCGATTTGCTCGTTTAATTCGATTTCTGTCATAGGCTTTACCATTCGGTACGATGCGCGTTACAGGACAGACGCCATTCCAGGAGCCTCTCTGCCTGGCGCAGTACTCCTTTCTCAGTTTTTTGCTCTGCTTATGCAGAGGGACAAGCTTTCTCATGCGATATATCACCTCCGTGCGCCCTGGCGTCCATCTTGTTTTTGAGTTCTTCGCAGAACTGAATATAGTCTGGGTGACCACAAAGTAGCATTTTCCTCGGCAAGTCTTCCATGGCTTCTTCGAAGACCTTGGCATCACGCTTTCTACACTTGCAGAAGATTACGCGATACTGTGCATCTGGGCAGCAATATTCAGCACCAAACCAAACCCTCACTTTTTTGTTGATGAAGAGTCGGTCAGCCAAGTAATCTGCGGTATCAATGATGGCATAGTACGAATTGAGCAGAGAAAACTTGCTGATTGGCCAACAACCGGGATTCTGTTTTGGTTCCATTTTGATTGCACCTCGACAATATAACATTTGGATTACAATGGGCAAAATTGACTTGCTTTTCTCATTCAAATCGGTTATTCTCAAATACTCCCCTTATGGGAAATTATGAATGGAGGCGATTGCCATGATGAATAAGCCCTTTCCGGTCATTGATCCTGTAGCCACCGGCGCAAACATCGTGCGCCTGCGTGAAGATCGGGGACTCAGTGTCCGTGACCTTCAGACCTATTTTGGCTTTGAAGAGCCCCGTGCCATCTACAAGTGGCAGAGTGGTCAAAGCCTTCCTACCGTCGATAACCTGTACGCTCTCGGTGCCTTGCTTGATGTAACCGTAGACGAGATCCTGGTACAAACGAGGCCAAAACTGAATATCTTAGTGAATGAGCAGCAGGCTGAAGCAGCCTGCTGCTCACCGCTTTATTGGGGACACATTACACAGCTATTGAAGATACAGCGGAAGTCCAAGATCGTTTGGACCATTTGTTGTGCGGAGCATGCGTCTGCGTAGTCTTCTCTTGGAGAAGCTCCTCGCATACCGATGTTTCGCACTGTTATTTGCCAATATTGGCAGAATAGGATAACTAATCCTATTTCGCTCATTTAAGAGCGAAGCTATCGAGATGGAGATGTGAGAGTGTTATGTGGGTGGTTCGAATTGACGATGATCGAAAGGCTGGCAGAGTGTAGATTGCTGCTCGAAACGGGGGTTGTCCTGTTTCATATTTGGAGCGGTATCATACCGCATTTCTTTGATGTAAGCCCAGACTTTCGTCTCACTTATGGTGTGCAGCACTATAGTTCGTCTGTACCTGAACCGGTCGCCACTTTCTCTTATCCCGCTGTACCTTCAATAGCTGTGTACTACCCCATGGGCTGAGGATCAGGCGTCGGCCTTCACCCCAGCGTAGGCTTCAAAGATGTCGGAGAAGGTATCGTTGATATCGAAGGGTGCGTCATAGGCTACCTCGGTGTTGACCAGAGCTGCATCCAGCTTGCCGGACACCTCGTCAGCTTTCCTGCTCAGGTCACCGCAAAGCTTGCGCACCTTGTTGCGGTCAAAGTTGATGGTGACCACCTTCTTCACATCGCAGCGGTAGGAGACCTGGTTGCCTTCGTTGTTGAAACGGTAACCGGTGCCGCCGTTGGGGATCAGAGTTTCGGAATTGCGGACATCTGTCATTCGACGGAACAGGGCAGCCATCTCCTGGCGGGTACCGTTGAGACCAATTTCGCCATCCAGACCGGCAGGCAGGTCAATGCCGGCCTTGGCATGATAGATGGCTGCACCCAGTTTCTCCTTCTCAGTTATCAGATACACCAGGAACTCAGCCATGGTGGTGATCTGCTCGCTGTATTCGAAGGCGGGCTGCTCGAAGGTGGTTTCATCCTCTGCCTCTGCCATAACCTTTTTGCGGAGGAAGGTGTTTTCCACCTTGGTGATGTTTCGGGAGCTGCCCAGGATATCCTGAGCGGAGTCCATCAGAGACTGCAGCTTATTCTGGAAACGGAATGCATCTTTCAGATTCATATTGCGGTCACTCCTTTGTCGTTTGATTATGCTTCTATGATAATGGGTGTTTGCATCTTTGTCATGGAACTGCTGGTTCAAAATCAGTGTTTGCTGACTACGCGCTTGAACTTCAGATCGCTATCGCCTATGTACCGGTCAATGAGACGGCTCTGTTCCTTTGTTTCAGCATAAGCAGTAATGGTAATGGTTTTCTGGCTCCAGTCCAGAGTATAGCTGTCTGCCGCCACATTGGTGATATGATGCTCCGCAAGGAAGTCTCGGAAGCTTTGCATGGCGGCAAGATTATCCGACATGATGACATTGACATAGGTTTTGTCTTTTGAAAACTTGTTGCTGACAGCGACCGCAAGACAGCAGCCAACGCCGCTTGCCACAGATACCACGATCAGGGCAAGGCCGCTGTTTGAGGTCACAATGTTTTTGGTGATGCAAAGATAGAGAAAGTTTGATACTGCAAGAGACAGGCCCGCCAACACACAGCGGTTTCGCTGTACGAGAATCGTCTTTGCAGTAGCAAGCATATTGTCGAATACCTTCGCAATAAAGAGAATAGCCAGGTGTAAAAGCACAGTCTATTTATCATCTCCATTCGGCTTTTTTGAATTGATTTACTCTAAGTATTCTTCGATTTCGTAACCGCCACCGAAGATTATGGTGAGCTTTCCGTCCTTGTGTACCTTAATGCATTCAATCATCTGTCTGACGATGGAGTCATCATATTGATCTTTGTTTTCCTCACGCTGGTCGATGATGTTCTGGATCTGCTCCAGCCGGTCGGCAAGGCGGCCATCTTCGATTTGACTCTCCCGAATCGCATCGATACGGCGTTTGAGCTGCTCAATGTTCTCGGAGATTTCCTTGAACTCATCCTCGTTACTTTCAATATCCAAGCCGCTTTGAATGGTTTCATTGACCATACTCATCATTCTCTTGTTCAGCGCGTCGATGCGGCGGCTAAGAAGATCAATTTCATCGGAGCCTCCGTTGATGCCGATGGCATCGCCAATGGTGGCTTTCATTAGTGTGAGGTAGGTTGACTCGTTCTCTGCGTTAAAGCGGTTCAACGCTCGAACAATGGCTTCTTGCAGTGCTGTTTCGAAGACTGTGATGGAATCCTTGCAATACTTCTTACCGTAGTCCAAGCGACTGACACAGCGCCATACGATTCGTCGCTGTCCGTGAGATGTCCAAGTGCAGCGGCGATAGTTACTCCCGCACTCGGCACATTTCAGTACCTCTGTGAGAGCGTATTTGCTGTATTTGCCGCTTGCAGTAATGCAATTCCTGGAGGACTTAGGCGCGGATACATTTCTGCGGCTGATTTCCTCTTGAGTTCGGTTGAAGATCTCTCTGCTGATGATGGCTGGGTGGTTGTTTTCGACCAGATACATGGGCGCCTCGCCCTCGTTTACCTTACGGGTCTTGGAAATGCAATCTACAGTGACGGTCTTTTGGAGGATGCAGTCGCCGCAGTATTTTTCATTTTTCAGAATACTCATAATCATGGCTTTGCTGAAGGTCAGGTCTTTGCCTGGGATTTGGATATTCTCTTTTCGCAAGGTCTGAGCAATCACATTAACCGGTTGTCCCGCGAGGAACATATTGAATATCCTTTCTACGATTTCAGCTTCATAAGGCACGATCTCCGGGTTGCCATCTTCGCCACGCCTGTATCCAAGCAGTTTTTTATAGATGAACACAGCTTTACCATCTTCGAAGTTTTTGCGGAAGCTCCATGTGATATTACGGCTCATACTCTCCGATTCGGACTGGGCGAAGCCTGCGTAGATGACTAGATACAGTTCGCTGTCGCTTTTCAGTGTGTCGATGTTCTGTTCCTCGAAGAAGACGCCGATCCCTCGACCTGTCAGCATACGCACAGTATCGATGCAATCAACGGTGTTTCGTGCGAAGCGAGAGACAGACTTCGTGATGATATAGTCGACCTTACCGGACAGGCAGTCATTGATCAACCGTTTGAAGGCAGGGCGCTTGTCCGCACGGGTGCCGGAGATGCCCTCATCAGCGTACATACCGGCGAAAGTCCACTCCTTCTTGGCTGAGATCATTTCCGTATAGACTTTCATCTGGGTGTTATAGGATGTGAGCTGCTCCTCGCTGTCTGTAGAGACGCGGCAGTAAGCCGCAACTCTCAGCTGGTTGTACTTGGCCTTGTCGACGATGACAGACCGTTTGGGATCAATCACCGTAACTCTCTTCTTAGGTATCTTGGTTACTTCCATGTTCTGAGGCTCCTTCGCTGATGATGGTATCTGTTTTCGTCCGTAGCGTGACCATTCCGCCTTCGCCGAGCGCCACGGTTTCGATTAAGTCTGAGAAGTTTGTGCAGCTGAAGAACTCTTCCGGTTTCATCAGCATGGCTCTTTTCTTGGCGACCTGTGCAGCAATCATAGCTTTTGCGTTTGTCTCTGCATATAGCTGTGAAGCGATATCGCCGATTTTACTGACGATGAAAGGTTCGCTCGGGTGATCCCGCATAAGCTCGTCATCTATTTCAGCTTGCAGGGCAGCGACGATGGGTGAGTCAGGCCGTTTCTGACGCTTTCGTGGGATGAGCAAGTCGCTGTTGACTATGAGCCGGTTTACCAGAAGATTGATTTTTGTGAGCTGGTCGTTGTCGCTGATACGGATGCGGAATCCGCAGCCATCGTTCACGCAAGTCCAGCTTTCGTGGATCTTGCATTTCGAATCAATGCGACGCACCATGGGGTATCCGCACTTTCCGCATCTCATACGATCCCTGAGTAGGGCAATTGCCTCGCTGTCTTTGAGCATTTGATTTCGCTGGCGCGCAGTCTTGACGGCAACTGCCTCCTCATAGACCTCCTCGTCAATGATCGGATCATATTCTTCACAACCTGTGTATCTCGAGTTATCAATGATCCTTGCGATTCTTGCTTTATCCCAGACATCCGTTTTCTCCGTATATTGCACCTTTTGGCGAGTAAGCTCTTCGGCAATCGCTTTTAAAGATGAGCCATTGAGATAGCTTGAGAAGATGCCCCTGATGACTTCGGCTTCTTCGCGTTGGATGATCATGTGACCACCTCGCATGGTATAACCGTATGGGATAAAGCGATTCTTCTTCATGGTCAGTTCTCCTACAGCTGTTCTTTGAATTCCAGACCGCCAAGCATCGTCACGGTCATCTCATCACAATTGTTGATGTGGATGTCAGTGATGCATTCAACAAGCAGGCGCTCATCGAAGACTTCCATCGGTTCTTCCAGCTCGTCAATCAGGCGTTTTAGTTTCCTGACCTGCTCCAGCATTTCCGTAATTTTTGTTTCAAAGGTGCTGCTACGCTGCGCACGGATCTTGTTGAGCTGATTTCTCAGGTCAATCGTTTGTGCCTGGTGGATTTCCGGTTCGAGGTAACCCTTTGACCGAAGTTGATCAAGGACAAGAAGCTTGGCGTTAATTTCTGCGATACTCTGGCTGAGATCACTTGCTTCTTTGTTATTTCGCTTGTATGTGGTTGTTGCAGCTTCCAGCTTGTCGATAACCTGTGCGAGGATATCTTCCTCCCCGAAGCGAAGCTTATTGATGACTGAGGCAAGCCCATCGTAGATCCGCTCCTCGCTGTAGTAGGAGGCAGGACAGGTCGCAGCATCCTTACTGTGTTTGCCGCAGACCCACTTCACTATGCCGCCTCTGACCTTTCGATGATAGAAAGAGCCGCATTCGGAACACCGAATGCGGCTCGTAAGAGGGTAAGTATTAAGAGTATCATTTTTGGCGTATTTCTCTTGCCTTCTCTTTAGCAACTCTTGTGCCTGGTAATAGACCTCTGCATCAAGAATGGCTGGATGTGTGGCTTTGACATAGAACATATCCATCTCGCCACGATTCTTGTGCCGCTTGAACGGCACGGTTGGCTCTGCGTATTTTTTCTGGAACTTGGAATCCCCAATGTAGCGCTCATTTGTAATGATGTATTTCACTACGGTCTGAGTCCAGGTGCCATGCCCAAACTTGGAGGGGACAGCAGACTCGTTAAGATATTTGGCGATCTGGTTTGTAGACCAGCCTTGCAGGTATTTCCCGAAGATGTCACGGACAACTTTGGCTTCCGGCTCATAAGGCACCAGAGCTTTATCAACAAGGCGGTAGCCATATGCCGCACAGCTGGACACATACTCACCCAGTTCCATGCGCTTGACATTTGCGAGGCGCAGGTTTTGTGAGATGGATTGAGATTCTTCCTGCGCTATGGCAGAGAATGTATTTAGAAGCATCTCATCACCCATGGCTAAGGTGTTGATGCCTTCCTTTTCGAATTGAATGCCGATACCCAGCAGTTTCAGCTTGCGGGCGTATTCAAGGGACTCAGGCACATTTCGTGCAAAGCGGGAGACTGACTTTGTGATGACAAGGTCAATCTCCCGCCTTTCGCACATATGAATCATTCTCTGAAATTCAGGCCTTGTTTCAGCTTTGGTGCCGCTGAGACCCTCATCAGCGAAAATGTCCACGAGTTCCCATTCGGGCTTATTATTGATGAGTTTGGTGTATACTCGGATTTGGGCAGCGTAGGAGTTCAGCTGGTCAGCAGAGTTTGAAGATACTCGGCAATAGGCTGCAACTCTCTGGCGTTGCACACTTTGTCTGGTGATTGGGGATATGAGCTTTGCCTTGCCCACGCAGCGTTCCTCCTTTGCTTTAGCGTTCTGAAGTGGTTTGTATCATTTTATATGCGATACCACTTTCCCGGCTTAACAGACATTATACTCAAACAAAACTAAATAGCCAGGACTAAAATGGATAAAGAAGAAAGAAATAGATGATGCAGTTCAGTCGGCAAGTACAATGTCTGCGCCGGTAAGCTGACGATAGTATTTCTTGGCACGGACATATTCCTTGTCGGTGATCATGCCTTTGGTATGCATGCCCCTCAGCACGGAGAGGATGCAAAGATAATTTGCACTTTTTGATTGTTTCTCAGATAGCATTTGACTCCTTTCTTTGGTATAAGGATGCTTAAGGCAGGGCGAAGCCTGTCTTGATTCGTTTCGTCTCATTCTGAAGCTGTTTCAGGAGCTCTGCTCCGTCGAGGTCGCAAAGCCATGCAAACCAATCGCCGAGGAAAAACTTCTCGATTTCCTGTAGTTCTTCCTGCTCCAGCGGTGTCAATTCTTTGCCTTTCCGCTGTTTACTCCTGAGTTTTCGGTAGGTAGCAACGGAGGATAGAATGATCGCTTCGATGAGACATTGCCACTGAGCGTCAGAGGCGGGACTATGTTCTAATTCGCTGTTGCGCATGACACCTCCAAAAAAGGAATGTGTACTACATTGTCATCTTCGGCCCAGGCTCTTCATCTTGCCCCAAAGATTGCTCTCTATTTCGGGCCACAACACCATAGTCAGTCAGTTTGAATCCACAGGTTTCCATATACTCCTCACCGAAAGCATACAGGTTGATATGCTTTGACAGAAGGGCAGCATCCGCATCCGAGGCAATTGCATGGATCCCTTCTCTGCCAATGGAAATGGGGGAATATAGGGCCGGATCAAAGCAGTAATCATCCAAGCGATCAGCAAGGTTGATGGCCTCCAGTACATTATGGCAGTCGTTGGCGGCAATTACAGCCTTGAACTTTACGAGCTGCCCGTTGGCATCCAGCTTCTGCGCTACCTTTGCCAGTTCGTTGAGACTGGCCAAGCCATTCAATTCATAGAGATCAATGTCCAGATCCCAGATGGGACCGTCATAGTCATGAAGCATTGCGCCCTCGCAACTGTCCAGGTTGATTCTCATAAGCGCTTGGTCGATCTGGTCTTGTGTGGCAGGCAGGTCGAGTTCCACGCATTGACCATCCTCTACGGAGGAAAGCACGAGCCGCACTCCGTACTCCGGCTTTTTGAGTTCCAAGTCCAGCGTGTCATATGCCTGTACGATTTCATCTTCTCGTAGGACATATCCTCGCTGAGTGTAGACGCCGCCTTCCGCTTCTCTGGACTCCCGCCCGATTTTGGCAAAGTCAAGGTGCTCATAGATATTGTCGGGAAGGTTTTCATACTCGGGCATGAATCCGTTGCCGGCATAGAAGCGCCCGAGCTGCTCGTCATCAAATACATCACTGACCACATGGCAGCTGTCCGTGCTATATGCATAGTTAATGATTTCCTTCATACCGAGAGGTTCCAACTTCTGTTCCGCCATCTTTACCATTCCCTCAAAGGCGATGGTGTCAACGCGGTCGAAGGTCGAAAGCTTCTGCGCCAGCGCATTCAGCTCCTCAAGGCTTGTACCTTCATTGAAGTATGGTTCCAGATAGCTGAAGCCGCCATAGTCCAGGACTTCCTTATAAGTGATATCCTCGGTGCTTTTAATGCCCAGCTCGTCTAAGGCATCGAGCAATCGATATGGAGTCGCCGGAAGGTCGATTTCTGCGTAGCGACCATCGGGTATTCCCTGTGATCCAATACACAGATGCATCACATTACGCAAGTGTCATCCCTCCCTGCTGGGGAGTATCCTGTTCGTAGGCGGCGGGATCGGCGCCTGGGACATTCCAGCCGCACATGCTGCCGACTTCCATAGCCTGCCGCTGTTCCGGGGTGATACCCAGTTTTTCGTTGAGCTCATTGGCTAACTCGGCGTTGCGAGTCTTGTCTGTGGTACTCCAATCGGAAGGAAAGTAGCCGGTCTCTCCACGCTTGATGCAGATAAGGTCGCCAGAACTTTTCAGGGTGGAGAAGCACATTTCAGGCAGACCCTCCGCAAGCTTCGGAGTGAAGCGCTCTTCCTCTGTCTGAATGCTCCAGTCATTGAAATCCCAGAGATGGACATACAACTCTCCGTCATCGACACGGATTTCCTGCTGCTCAAAGCTCTCACCCCAGCCGTCTGATGCCTGACCGGAGATGTAGTCCTTCAGGGTAGTCATTTCCTCCTGCGTGAGTTCGCCAATCACTCGGCACTCAGCTACCCCCCAAAGCTGATTATCTCGCTCTTCCGCAGTGAATACGACTGACTTGACCTTCCGGTCAATGCTGTCGCCATGGTCATACCAGTGCATAATGCCGCGCTCGGTCTCTTCCGGCATTCGGCATTTGGCAAGAGCAGCCAGGATGGGACCTTCATACGCTTTGAGCGACTGACCGGTAAGCGTTTCAGGTTCCTCACAAGTATCGCCCCAATCGTCTTTGTAGTAAAGGTCAGCATTCAAAGGCATATACAGTTTCAGGATCGTCGGTTCTGGATGCACAAGGCTGAAGCTGTCCTCGCCGGGCACTACGCCGAGAGTGCGACCATTGTCCCAATCCACATGGAAGGTGCCGATATCGTCGATGACGCGCAGGGTGCCCATGGTTCCAGGCTCGATTGGCGCAAAGGGGTCTTCCATGCTGTTGAGCCTGATGCGGCTTCCGACAGGGTACTGTTCCCTTAGAAACGACAGCCACTCTTTTGTAATTTGCTTCATTTATAAACCTCCCATCTGCATGCCCTGTTCGGGCTGCTCGGTTTGATTCATTTCCTGTATCTGCTTGTCAAAGCAGGTCAGGTAGGCATTGTAGTCACCCTGCATAGGAATGCATCGCAGACAGTAGCGGTACTTTTTGGTTTCAGCGATATAGCCGTAGTTCGGCGCCCAACCTCCATCCATATAGCCGCCGTTGTCTGCGCAGAAGCGCCTCATGCCAACCATGTCTGACAGAACGGTCTGCCGCATTTCGTCCACGACTTCTTGCAGCTCTGCCTTAAACTCGGGGGAGTTCCACTCTTCCAAGCCGCGGGGATGCCATGTGTGCCAGAACTCCTTGCCACTACGGCCAAAGTCGATTCGGACATGACCGATGCAACCAAGCTCGGCATCATCTTCAGGGGACATGGCATAGAAAAGACCCGCTTCTTCCTGTGAAGCGGGCCGCAATGCGTATTTGGTTTCGGGATCTTTTGCGTGTACCATGTTTCTTTCCCTCCTTGTAAGCGAACACTATACCAGCTCCGAACTCATAAAGCCAGGACAACTTTTCGGTTCTGTATCATGCCCTCTCGTTTTGCATATACTAAATATGAGCGAATGCTGCAAATCGGCAAACTTTACATTCTTTTGCCGATTTGCAGTTGACAGTCTGTGCGCTGACTGGTATGATATAACTGCAAAACGGCAAATCTCAGATTTTTTGCCGATTTGCAGTTCTCGAAGAAAGGAGTGCTGCGTCATGACAGAGTTTTTAACTGCGCTATCAAACTCGGGTAATTTTACACGGAATGATTTTGCCCTTGCCTTCAGGGCAGAGAATAAGGAAGCCTCCGATGCCTCCTGCCGCTTTGCGATGCAAAAGCTCTTGGACAGCGGTTCCATTGCTCGAGTTGGAAGGAACAATTATTGCGTGATCGACAAGACCTCGAGGAAGTACAGCCACGAGTATTCCATACTTGCGACTTCGGTAGCCGGTAAGATACAAGAGATCTATCCAGAATTAGACTTCCGCATTTTTGAGCTTATCCAACTCAACGAGTTTGTGAATCACCAAATCGCGCATAATGCGTTGTTTATTTCCGTAGAGGGTGACCTCGGAGAGTATGTCTTTGACACCCTGAAAGAAGAGTATGCCGGTCGCATCCTGCTGAATCCCAATGTGGATATGTATCATCAGTATTGGGCGGACGATATGCTCGTTATTGAGAAGTTGATTACGGAGGCACCCAAAGGAACCGACGTATTCTGGCATACCGACCTTGAGAAGCTGCTCGTAGACATCGTTGCGGATAAACTTCTCCGTTCCTGTGTAAATCAGGGAGAATACAAGATGATTTTCACACAAGCTTTCAAAGAGTTCTATATTGACGAAAGCCAACTCTTCCGTTATGCTCGGAGAAGAAACGCAAAGGCCAAGGTGCTTGAGCAGATAGATAAATCACTGTTAAGAACGGAGTAATGCCATGCTGACGAAAGATAATTTTACCGAAGAACACATTCGCAATCTGCAAAACGCCAGCCATCGGGATCCTTCGCTTCTGGAGCGTTCCGTGTATGCTTTTGGTCTGCTGGAGGCTATCACAAGGGTCGGCATGCCATTCATCTTTAAGGGCGGCACCTGCCTGATGCTGCTGTTGGATCATCCCATGCGCTTGTCCACTGATATTGACATTATCGTCGCTCCCGGTACAGATCTGGATGCCTTTATCGATGAGGCAGGCAAAATATTCCCCTTTCTAAGCGTTGAGGAGCAGGTCAGAAAGGGCAAAAACAACATAGAGAAGCGGCACTTCAAGTTCGTCTATGAGTCGCCAATTGGGAAGCGCAGCATCTATATCCTATTGGATGTGCTGTTCGAGGATGCGAAGTATAAGCGGCTCATTACCAAGCCCATCAAGAACGAACTGCTTCTCACGGAGGGTGAGGATCTGACAGTGACGATTCCCAGCGTGGAATCCATCCTGGGAGACAAGCTGACAGCGTTTGCGCCGCACACCACAGGCATCCCCCTGAATGCTAACAAGGACATGGAGATCATCAAGCAGCTTTACGATGTGATAACGCTGATCGGAGTGGCAGAGGATTTTGCCGAAGTGCGGGAAACCTACTACAGCCTTGTGCAGGATGAGATCGCATATCGTGGTCTTGACATCGGTCCTGAAGACGCGCTCAGGGATACATATAACGCTGCGGTGAGCATCGCCTCCCGCGGCAAGGTCAGCAAAGAGGATTACGCCGCTTACCTGCAGGGGATCCGTGATATTCGTAGCCATATTTACGCAGAGAATTTCTCTGCGGAAGAGGCATCCAAGCGTGTTCCTATTGTTATGTACCTGGTAGCCTGTCTACTCAAAAATGTTCCCTTTGAGAAGGATATCGATCCCTCTGATTACTTGGGAATAGGCTTCACCTCAGATGAGCTGAAGGCCTTGAATAGTCTAAGGAAGGTTGCTCCGATTGGGTATGCTTACGCCGTGAAATCGGACAAGCTGTTAAACGAAATAACGGGATAAACGATTAAGAGCCGTTGCAGCGTGATTCTGCAGCGGCTCTTTCTGATCTCGGAATTAAAAATGGCGGGGAACATCCCCGCCGCAGGTGGACCCGGGTCTTGCGACCAGCCCGTTTCCTTGGCTATATTATGTCACACATGCAGAATAATGCAAGCTCTTTTAGTATCAATTTTTCCATCCCTTATAGTATATGCGCTACGAAGGTAGCTGGTCACCAGAAATCAACTCACCGCTATCATGATATCAAAGGGCTGTCAAACTCATCTATTATTCACATTTGCATGTCTAAAACATTTTGTTGCATCGCAGTAGGCTGAATATTCAGCAAATACCCAGGGTCAAGCACAATCTCTGACTCGCCACGACCGTTGAACAGGGCGAAGATATGCGCTTTATCAATCCGGGCTTCGTACACTGTGCCATCTTCATCGAAACGATGCGCAAACCAATCGGCGGTTTCATAGTCCAATGTCCACGATAGCGCCCGAAGGTTGTCACTGTTGATGGAGGTCACGCCGCGAAACACTGTGACTGTATCCTCCAGCGCTGCAAGCTGTGCCTGCTCTTCCTCGTCCATCAGCGCAGTGGGGTCAGAATCCCTGAACATCTCCGTGAGCTGCGCGCGGCTTACTTCTGCATCACTGTTGGCATATTCTGAGGAGATCCATGCTATTCCGAGCAATTCGGAGAAGTCCTGCTTTGATAGAAAGGGTTCTGCGTACTTCAGGAAAGTCAGAGCGTATGGCGTGTTGAGCAACATGTAGATGTCCATAGGTTTTTCTGCTGTATCAATTGCCTTGGAGAGGCTGTTTCGCCACAACACCAGGTCTTCTGGGTTCTCGCAGAGGTTCAACAGTTTGAGTTCGCCGTCCATAGGAATGCCTGCGATACCACTGTTGGTAAACGGGTGCTGTACGATCATTGGCGAAAACTCCGTTTCCGCAAGCTCGACCGCGAGGAGCATTTTTGCAACATCCTTAACGCCATCCATATCTGTAGATCGACGCGCCGGATTCTCTTCACCGTACAGGTCATACAGGAGATCGTCCACTGCATTGCGAATGTCGGGATCGTCTGTCAGTGTCTTGTATCGAAAGCCCGTGGTGGGGTGATATGGCAGTTCCTCCTTGATAACGCGCAGATACTCTTCGGGATCTGTATAGGAGAACTCCTCGCCGTTGGCGAAGGATACGATTCCGACTATAGGCTCTTTCTCATCGCTCAATGCAACACCCTCTTGCCGAAGTATTGATTGCTCTGAAATATGTAGCAGCCGCCTAAAGCGACCATAGCCGCAGCGGTGATAAGAAGTGCTTTTTTCATTGTGATACTTCCTCCATTTTCACTATGTCTTTACATACCTCCAAACTGAAGGTCAGCGATTTCTTCCGGAAAAGGTTGGCTGCACCTCCGAATCAAGCCAAACTCGGTGCGGCGGACACCATCCTCTTCCATGGATGCTTTGCCAAGCGCGGCGAAATCCATGTATCCATCGATGGTGTCAATGAGTTCGTCATCGGCACCGATACGGCGAAGCACGGAACGGCCATATTCATCTGGGTCATCCGGCACTCTCTCGTAGTCATCAATGTTGGTGGCGTACTGCAGAGCTTCAGACATGGTTTCCGGCTGACATACCTCCAAAACTGACAGGTATTTGAGAAGCATGCCGTCGTGCTGATTCATCTCATCGATGGAGAGGGCAAGATCGTTGGCATCCTCGACACAAATGCATTCCGTGGGGATATGCTCCTCCAGATATGGGGCGAGGAAATCTATACGCTCGACCTTGGCTTGTGCGAAGTCCTCTATGCCTAACCGACCTTTGGCTGCATCCAATTCTTCTTCCGATGCGGGAAGTCGCAGTACGCACACCCTGTCGGAGGTTTCGAGTTGAAGTGAAAGCAGCGCTCCGTCCTTCTGAATCTCGGGCTGGGAAACCTGCTTGCGCTGGACATAGCCGCCATAAGTATAGGCACCACCATGGTCGGCATAATACTCGGCGCCGATTTTTGCGAAATCCAGATATGGCCATGCTTCTTCGGGAAAGCGAGGATCAGCATTGATCTGACCGGCCACGGCAACATACCTGCCCAGCTCCACATCCGTGTTCACATTGGGAATAAGTATGTACTCATCCAGGCTGTCAGCGACTTTGAGGACATCATCAATGCCATTGATACTGTTTGCCGCCAAAGCACCCGAGAAGATCCAGCATTGCTTTGGGGTCATTGTCGAGACTCTTTCTGCCAGGGAATGCAGTTTGCCGAACTCTTCTTCTGAATCGAGGTTGATGGATTCCACATACTGATAAAGTCCTTCAACTGGACTGTTGAACTCAGTCATTACTGTGGAGTGGGTTGTACTGACGGCATCCAACTTTGCAAAGGTTCTACCGATATCTGACGGCGTAGTCGGCAGATGCAGAGACACAGTATTTGAGCTGTCCCCTCGGCTCATGATCATTCGAAACATGGCATACCTCCCATTTCCATGCCTTGCTTACGCTGATACTGCTCGGCAGGATCTTCTGCCATAAGCTCGTCCAGGCTCAGCGTACCGTGATAGCTGACATAACCGTGCTGTGTGAACTGGCCGCTCTCGCTGTCCATCTGATCGCGTCCGTAGGCTTCGTAGTTGTAGTAGCTTTCAAGGTTTTCGTCAAACTCGAAGTGTCCGGATTCCTGGATCATGTATCGACCATAGCTTTCAGCATCTCTCACCTCTGGAATATAGTCGAACAGTTCCAAGTTCTTGATGAGGGTGCTGACCTCGCTGACAAGCTCTGGCCGAGCCATTTCCATGACGGCATCCAGCTTTGCAAAATCCTGCCTCTCAAGCATGACTAATCCTTGGCACATATCGTTGACCTCAATCAGCGTAGCATTCTGCCGCTCGACCAGTGCAGCGATTTTCTCCGGAAGTGAATGCTCTGAGACAGCATAATCCACATCCACGCTGGTATAGCCTGCCCTATGGAGCAGACGCTCGATCTGCTGTTCCGGCATTGGCAAGTACAGATAATTCAGCCTGTCTCCATTTGCATCTTTCACTTCCAGCGTCAGAGGATCCGGTTCGTAATAGTACTCGGGAAAATGGATTCCGTCGTATAGATTCTCCATTTTCATAAGGTTATCGTAGACAACGCCATAGGGTGTTACTTTGCCTTCTCCGCTGTCGAGTAAAAGCATAGCCGTCTCGACGCCGTCGATCTGCTTGAAATCCTCCATAGGGCATGATCCGCCCCTGAGTGTCAGGTAGTGTTCTTTTCCGACCTCCTCCAAGTTTGAGAAGTCTGTGATTACAGTGGCTTGCTGGCAGCAGAATGTCTGATTGATCAGGTCAGTCATGTCCTGGAGGTCATGCTCAAACACCGTTCCCTGATACTGCGCTGCCTCGTTCACATCAAAACTGTCCAGCCGCTTAGCCAGATAATCCAGTTCTTCGACATTGATGGTCTTCCCGCAAAGGCGCTTAAGGACCGTGGGCCACCCATCAATATCGATAAGCTGGCAGTCTCGCTTGAGGGGATCGCCGACTTCAAGCTGCGCAAGCATTTCCATCACATGGGCATACTCTTTCTTTGGAATAGGGAACGGGATTGTGGCAACACCGTACTCGGGATGCTCGGGGTTGCCCAAAACTGCAGATATGATCATTGGATTGTATCCTTTCTGTTTTGCTTGTCTTCAGCCTCAATATTCATCTGTCGCCTACAGCACTTCGGCTTCAAGCCATTTACATTTGCCGGAACGGGAGACCCGATACTTTACTTTCAGGATTGTGCCCACCGGCAACATAGAGAGGTCAAGGTCGGAATAATGAGGACAATAGCCGTAGGGAGCCTCGTCCCGACGCCAAGCGCAGAGGATGTAGGCCTGTCCATCGCTTCCGTCGAAGTAACAGTTCAGACCGGTAGTGCTGTTCCATCGCTTAGTGACCAGCGTACCGATGAAGCAGCCATCGCAACTTGGGAATTGGTATTTCTCCAAAGAGTGTGTCTTATTTTCTTCGTGCAGACGCCGCCGGCCGAAGCCGGGAACGGCCATCATTTCACGCTCGAAAAATGCCCACGGGGTGTCCTGCATAAATAGTCTGGGCATAGTGCGGTTCCTTTCTTTTCAATTTTAAAATGTGAAAAGGCGCGGTCTGAGAGACCGCGCCTGAAGCTGTTTACATATTCATTTGGGGTTCGTTATCCTGATTCTGCGCGGTGATCTCATCGAGAATCTCGGGATAAACGTCCTCGATCTGGTCTTGGATGCTCCTGATGGTAGCGTCCTGTTTTATGGATATTTCGTACTCGCCGGCAAGTGCATCTGCACAGCAACGGTAGATTTCGACCATCTGATTTTTTTCGAAAAGCATATTTTTCGAGATCAGCCCCGAGCGGGTGGCAAAGTCTTTCTTAGCACCTTCGTAGTCGCTGGCGTAATAGTGACCATGGGATAGCCCCTCGTAGTTGAAGTCCCTATCCCAGGTTACGAAGTTGACGCCGTATTTAGTTTGCATACCGGCAAGGACTGTGCCATTGAACTCGGCCAACAGCTTATATTTATCCTCCACGCCTGTTACCTTCAGCACTGGCGCACGATCCATGTTGCGCATATACTCGGCAACCTGCCTCACAATGCTGAATGCATGATCTTTTGCCTCCACGATTTCAGGGCAGGACATATCCACTTGACGGTAAGAGATCCCGCCGGGATTATCGACCGTACAGAGCATGCCATTTTCGTGAGAGACAATCAGCCTTTCGCCATTCTGCCACTCAACGCCATAGCCTTCATTTCTCAGGCGCAGAGCGGTTTCCTCGAGATGCCGATGTCTGGTTTCAGGATCAATCTGCATAACAGGTCACTCCTTCCTCAATATTTAATAGGTCTTTGATCACTTTCTCAAGCGCATCAAGCTCTACTGGCACAGGCTCACTGGCAGTGCTGAGATAGAGTTCGATCCTGCCGTCATGCAGCTTGCGCGTAACAGCCCACGCCACATCTCTGTCACTGAAATCTACGCCACGCATCCAGTTGCGACATCTGTTTTCATCGCTGAACTTGCGACTGACCGTGGCTTTCTTGCAGAGAATGTCGTTTAGTAACTCATTGAGATAGGTGATGATGTCATCGAAATCTTCGGAAGCAATCACCATGCTGATGGGATCGGACATTCCTGAGCAACAATAGGATATCTGCTCCTTGGCAAGATCAAGGTTTGCAGTGTAACGACGGTCTGTTCCAAAGTGTTGGCCTTCATTGTCATATACAGAAATAAAAGAATACTGTTTCACAGAATTACACCTCCGGGAATGTAGGGAAGGTCATGCTGAGCTAAAAGCTCAGTGCGGTAGGCGCGGATTTCGGCGACTTCCTCGTCGCCGCCGCAGTTGATCAGCATCAGGTAATCATACAGATCGCCGGAGGTTTTAATCTTGAACGGCTGCGTGCTTTGACCGTTGATGTGGACATCCATGTAGCAGACACCATCATCATCCATGACGAGAAGATCATGTACCCAGTCACTGACCAAATTGTCATAGTCATTCAGGCTCTCACTCAGCAAGGCCAGAACAGTGGATTCCGCATCCCAGAGGCTATAATCGCATACGGCATAATCTTCGCAATCAGCCCTGCTGTGGCTTTGACCGTAAGTTGTATGATATTCCTTGATGTTGTCGAGAACATCGCAGAAAGTATTTCGGGAAATCATTTTTTATTCCTCCTGTTTTTCATTTCTCTGAGCTGAGGAAAGAGTTCGAGCTTCGAGCGCTTTCATCAACTCAGATAGTAAAGAAAATGTGAGGGTGCCTGTGGTAAACGCAGACACCCTCACAAAATCGTTTTGGTGTATTGCTTACATTCTATTTGTCCTCGACACCCCGAATGTACGGGAAGTCATTAGGCGGTGATTTGCGAAATCACCTCACGGGAGTCTCACCCCAACTGTCGTTCTGACAGAGCCGCCCAACGCTGTGACGCTTACCAGACGGGAGTAGCATTATCCATCCGGCTGTCCTGGCCAAGCGAGGGCAACTCGCTCTCACAGCCGGTTTTGTCGCTCGTCCGCAAATGGGAGTCCTGGCGCACCTGCTGCTGTGGCTCGTGCTTCCGCACATCACCGGATTTCAAGTACCTAATGAATGGGTATTTCATTGTCAAGGAACAGAGGGAGGCATGCTCCCTTCACCTTTCATCATTTTTGGGAGGTTTTGATAGGGTGTTTTAGAAAATATTTTTTGATTTTCTTTTCTACCGCCGCCAAGGATTCAACAATGCAGGGCTGTGAGCATCCCTCTGCGGCAGCAATTTCACGGGTTGTAAGACCATTGACAGCCATCTCGAACCGTCTGCGCTGGACATCGGTGAGTTTCAATGCATCGAGGATGAGCAAAGCCTTTTCGAGTGTACGGAAGTCCTCGCTGTTCTCCTCATCAAGGAGAAAACCAGCTGACGCCTCAATGGTGTTTTCAACCAGCTCCAGTGGCACTTGACCGCGGCTGTGATGGACTTCATAACGGTCTTCGGTCTGGTAGTTCTCGTCAGACCAGCGCTTGAGCTCGTCAAACTGCTCAGCGGTGATTTCATCGGTGGGCAGCATAGTGATAGTTTTGCAGGGTATTGTTCCTTCGGTAACTTCATAGACCTGGTCGTTAATCTTGCGAAAACGCTTGGTCGTACCGTCAAGGAAGGAATAAACGATATCGTCGGTGCCTTTATTTAGACTCCAGTCAGAATTACGGCGGAATGCCATTTTTGTGATCTCCTTTGAAGTTGGATTTGGTGGGAAGCCAAATCCGGAGATCACGGATATTTCGCTATATAGGGCTGCCAATATAAAATGCTCATCGGTTTCCTTTCCCGGAACCGATGAGCATATAAAGAAACCGCCTGATGCGCTGACAATACCACTTGGATAGACTTCTCCGTTGGAGAAATTGTCTACATCAAGCGGCATTTGGAAGTCAGCGCATCAAGCGGCTCCGTAGCACGATACTTGTGTTTCTTATTCTGTTGTTTTGAGCGGTTAGCTCCTTGCTAATCTGAAATGGATGGGCGGAAATACGATCTCCTCTCCGCAGTTGGGACATTTCATAAAGGTGTAGCCGTGGTCGCCCTTTGCCACATCATCTACTCTGTGATTGCAATAGGGGCATATCCTCGACACCCTCAATACGCCCTTACACTGCGCTTTCAGGGCTTCTTGCTGTTTCTTCACAGTCTCGTATTTCGCAGGATCATACGCCTGCGGTGAAAATCTGTTCGCCATATTTAATCTACCTCCACATCTAAAAGCCTGTATGGATTGTCGAGATAATCTTGCCCGATGCAGCCCATCTGCTTCATGCGGATCGCCAGAGCAGCCTTGGAACAGCCCAGCAACTCAGACATACATACAAACTTATCGTAATCTTCTTTGTAAAACAATCGGTTCAGTATCTTGATCCCGCTGCCGACTGCAAATAGAGCCATAGCCTGCTCCACAAGAAACCTGGGGAGCAGAACAAAGGACGCGAGTGTGTTGCTTTGCCATTCCTCCCAATCAGATATGGGGCGGTTCCTCATTGAGTTCGCCCTGTAAAAATGTAGTTGTGGAGCATGGGGTTTGGTCCCGTATTCTTTGGGATACACCATTTTGAGAATCTGATGGCTGGCTTCGTGGGCTATCGTGAAGTTTTTTCTTCCTGAAAGCTCAATGCTTTCTCTCAGATCGCTCTCTATCAGGACGGTTTTTCCGTCAAGATAGTAGACGCTATCGTCCTCATCGTCCCATGGCAGATCAACTCCAATCCCCTCAAAGGCGGTCAGGCCAAGGATAGAACCATCTTCCGAAAGATGCCGGTAATCAAGTTTCAGACCGAGCAGACGCTCACACAGCAGCTCTGGGTCTATTCGGAAGATCTGCTTGCCCTTGTTTTCAGGCAAGTCCATGTAAGCCTTTGTAACACGGTCGCCCAGCAACTCCAGATCCCTTCGTGATAAGCGCTTCAATGTTTTGCTCCTTTGTTCAACAGAACTTTGCCTCGACGAACCACTTTCCGTTTTGCTCGTCGAAAAGATGGGTTTCACTGCGCCCGATCCTGATGGTGTAGCGAATCCCACGACCACCAACCTCTGAGAAAGCTCGGCACACCTGAAGTACCCGGTCTATCTCGTATTCTGCTTCATCTGCCATCCGTATGGTTTTTGGACAACAAGAGCCATCGGGTTTATGCTCAGCTTTGACTGTCACATATACCTTTCGTCGTGCCATTCTTGACCCTCCTTTGCGGGGAATACTTGTAGATCACGAATTATTTTCGCAAACCCCTTGACAATTATCACAAGTTATTGTAGACTTTGCTTGCAATCCACAATCGGTTTGTGAATATGATTATATGAAATCAGATTGTGAATGTCAAGAGGCAAATCAGAAAATACACAAATAATTTGTGAATGAACGGAGGAAGCGAGTATGAGATTCGGTGAAAAGCTCCGTACTCTCCGCATGGAGCAGCAATTAACACAGAGAGAACTCGCACAAAAAGCCGGACTTGGGCTCAATACCATCAGTAACTACGAAAAGGGCAAGACCTATCCGCAGGACAGGAGTGTATATACTCGCCTTGCGGAAATCCTCGGCGTGTCCGTGGAGGCTCTCTACAATGAGGGTGACACTTTTATTTCTGAGGCGCAGTCTCGCTATGGATACAGCGGTAAAAAACAGGCTGAACAGCTTGTTGAGGAGATGGGTGGTCTTTTTGCCGGTGGCAGCCTCTCAGATGATGACCTTGATGGTGTAATGAGGACTTTGCAGGAGTATTACTGGAAGGCCAAAGAAGAAAACAAGAAGTACACTCCGAACAGGTATAAGAAGTAAGTCCGTTTTTTGGTACACACCATGTGATATATTATCATTGACCAATTTCCCACCGGGGAGGTGATCTCGTTGATTAACTCGCTTGACCTATACAAAAGAGCAAATAACCTTGTGCAGCATCATGGCACGAGGGACACACTGTTATTGGCTGAAGAAACGGGCGTAGATGTTGTCGCTACCGATAACTTCATCGACTTACTCGGTATGTATATCTACCGCTGGAAACATAGAGCGATGTTTCTGAACTCTAGCATGGACGAGTATCTGACCCAGATGGTAGCCGGTCATGAACTGGCGCATGACATTCTCCATCGTGACCAAGCCAAAGGCGAAGGCTTCAAAGAGTTTGAGCTTTTCAGAATGCAAAACAGGATGGAATATGAGGCAAACGCCTTTGCGTCTCATATCCTGATAGACACGGACGAATGCCTTGGATATGCAAGGGACGGTTATGATGTAGTCCAGATAGCAAAAATGATGAACACCGAGATCAACCTCATGCTAATAAAGTTGCAGGAGCTGAACCGACTTGGATATGACTTGAGGATTCCAATGGAGCCTCGAAGCGACTTCTTCAAAAACATAAAGCCAGACCTGAGCTGATTTCTTTGCCTGGAGGCATTAGCTATGAAAATCTATCATTGTGAGAACTGTCATTTCACCTTCCGTCGTGAAGGACAGGTCGATTCCTGCCCTGATTGCGGCAAGCCGAACATTCGCCCTGCAACCGAGCAGGAAATTGAGGAGTTCAAGAGCTACATCAACGACGGCTGGGACAAGAAATAGCCCATACTCAATCGAAGCAGGGAGGTGAACGCATGGCAGAGAAAACCTATATCGCTATTGACCTCAAGAGCTTTTACGCCAGCGTGGAATGCGCCGAGCGTGGCCTTGATCCGCTGGACGCCAACTTGGTGGTCGCTGATGAGAGCCGAACAGACAAGACGATCTGCCTTGCGGTCTCTCCATCACTCAAAGCGTATGGCATTCCTGGCAGAGCGAGGCTGTTTGAGGCAAAGCAGCGAATCAAAGAAGTCAATAGAGAGAGAAAAAGAAAAGCCCCCGAACACCAGTTCAGGGGTAAATCCATATATGGATCAGAGCTTGCAAGAGACCCATCTCTGGAGCTTGACCTTGTCGTTGCTCCGCCCAGAATGGCTTATTACATGGATTACAGTAAGAGCATTGTCGAAATCTATATGCGCTATGTCTCTTTCGATGATATTCTGGTCTATTCCATCGACGAGGTTTTTATTGACGCCACCCCGTATCTTTCTACCTACAAAATGACTGCTCATGACTTTGCGATGATGCTGATTCAGGAGGTGCTAAAGGAGACCCGAATCACCGCAACGGCAGGGATTGGCTCGAATCTTTACCTTGCCAAGATAGCGATGGACATCGTCGCAAAGCATATCCCCGCCGATAAAGATGGTGTCCGAATCGCTGAGTTGGACGAGATGAGCTATCGGGACAAATTGTGGACGCACAAGCCTTTAACGGACTTTTGGCGTGTTGGACACGGCATCGCCCGAAAGCTGGAGCAAAACGGTCTTTACACTATGGGCGATATTGCCCGGTGTTCTGAGGGCAAAGAAAGCGATTACTATAACGAAGATCTGCTCTATAAGCTATTTGGGGTGAATGCCGAGCTGCTCATAGATCATGCTTGGGGCTGGGAACCTACCGAAATAGCTGATTGCAAGGCGTACAAACCGGAGTCCAAAAGCCTCAGCCAAGGGCAGGTTCTATCCTGTCCATATACCGCCGAGCAAGGCAGGACGGTAGTCATGGAAATGGCAGATCAGCTCTCAATTGACCTTGTTCGTGCAGGTTTGTTCACCGATCAGGTGGTACTTGATGTGGGCTACGACATCGAAAACCTCACCGATTCCAAGCGAGCTGCCAAGTATAAGGGAGCCATTGTATCAGACCATTATGGGCGCCAAATCCCCAAAGCAGCACATGGGTCAAACAACCTGGGGCGATTCACATCGTCCACCAACAAAATCGTTGAGGCGACAGCAGTTCTTTATGACCGCATTGTAGATAAGAACCTCTTGGTCAGACGATTCACGGTTGCCGTTACTCACTTGGTATTGGAAAATGAAGCCGAACCTGCCACTCCCAAAATGGAGCAGCTTGACTTATTCACTGACTATGAGGCATTGGATAGAGAGCGAGAAGCTGAGGAGGACGAACTGGAGCGGGAACTGAAAATCCAAAAAGCTCTTATCAGCATACGAGACCGGTATGGCAAGAATGCCATCGTTAAGGGACTAAACATGAAAGAGGAATCAACCGCCATGGAGCGCAACAAGCAGATCGGCGGACATAAGGCGTGAGGTGATGAAAATGTCCAGTGGAAAAGAAGAATACAGCGATATCTTTGACCGTCCTCACCATGTTTCTACTAAGCGAGCGCCGATGTCCAGACTCAACCGTGCAGCGCAGTTCTCTCCTTTTGCTGCACTGACTGGCTATGACGATCTTGTGGCAGAGTCCGCAAGGGTGACGGACAGAAGATTGGAGCTAAGCGATGATGAACTGGAACAGCTAAACGAGCAACTATCCGATTTGCTGCGTCATATAGACGAACAGCCAGAGGTTACAATCCTCTACTTTGAACCTGATGCGAGAAAAGACGGAGGAGCTTACCGTGAATACTCCGGTAAAGTAAAGAGATTAAGGGAATACGAAGAAGTCGTTGAGATGGATTCGGGATTGGTTATTCCTTTCTCAGATATCGCTTCAATAACTAGAGGATATAATTAGACCGTCGTTTGCGAAAACGGCGGTCTTTTCTGTTAAGGTCTTTGTATGAGTACAAATTGTGAAAACAAATAGTGTAGCATTCATTATCCTCTTTGCCTTTTTCAGCACCTACATTACAGCGCAAGTCGGAGCTTGAACTTCCTTTCGTTTACTAAACGCCTGTGACTTTATTTAGTCGGTTTGGCCGCTGCCTCTATTGCCTCCAAACTCACATCCATATTGGTGGTCGTGACCATAGTACCAGCGGCCATAGCGGTAGCCATAGTGCGGCGGGCAGTTTGCGCAGTCTCCAGTGCATCGTCCGTTGTGGTGTTTTCCTTTCGAGCCTCCCGCCAAGCTGATGCCGGCGGCAAAAGCGAATAATGTTCCGAAGAAACCGGGCTTTTTTTGAGATGGTGCAACAAAGTCTCCGCCATCCTCCAGCTCTGAATCAGAATATTTCTCATCCTGCTCCTCATCGGCAAAAATGTCTATATTCTGCTTCTTGGAGATGCGTGTAAAAGAGGCATCATCAATCAGCATATAAATCTCTTCTAATTGCTCTCTATCAAAAGCAGGTTCAGCGGTTTCTGCCATTTGGCTTAGAACAGGCTTGTCAATAAGCAATGTCATTTCCAGCACATGGTCGGGAGAGAAATGGACTCCCCCATCCACCGATCTAGAAGCAAAACGGGTGGCGAAATATTTATCATAAAATGCAAATTCCGAGAGCACCTCAAACACTTCTTCGGCGTCCCCATAGTTGGTGAGCTTATAAGAATAACTCTTTTGCGTACTTAGCGACAAGTCATAGAAACGCTCGTAGTAATCATCCCATGTCAAATTATTCTCCCCCCACTGCATGGCATCATTCCTTGCAATCTACTCTATCACCTGAGCTCACGCTTTTTTGCATCTAAGGCATCCTGATAATCATCTGCGGTTTCATAGTCTTCTGGATAGATTCCATAAGCAGATCCATCCTCACAATGGTTGCGCCACCGATACTTGATTCCGCACTGTGAATGGTAACTTGCTTTTGAAGGCATCGGTTCAGCCGCAAGAGGATGTGAAGTCTCAGATTCTTTGGCTTGCTTAAGTGCATCTTCATAATCGTCTGCAGTAGCGAAATCTTCTGGATAGAGACCATACTTTGAACCATCTTCGCAGTGTTCCCGCCAAAGCCCCGTCTTGACCGGTTTTTTGATTGCTGGAGATGGCGGTTCAATAGGGCTAATATAGGGCCGATCATCATAGATATATGAGGGCATCTGTTGCCGCTTAAGATCTTTGAGTGCGCTATTTAATCCGATTAGTCCGCCAAGGTTTATTGTTCCTTGGCTTCCTCTGCGCATTGAACCCATGCCGGAAACCATGGCGGCCGCCTTTGACGATTCCTCACCACAGCCGTTTTCAAAATCTTTTTTTACTTTATGTTTCACATAAAGCCCTAGGGTGGCAGCGCCAGCAATGTCCAAGAGCGTATTAATTGGTTCAGGGCATTTGGATGATTTGCGTCTCTTGGCCATGCCATATTCCTCCCTTACTTTAGGATTTTGATTAATGCACCTGCAATGGAGCCAACATCATTGGCGGTGTTATTTTTCCCTAAGGATATCCTGATCGTGCCTTTGGCAAAACTCTCCTCGAGGCCTATCGCCTGTAAAACATGAGAAATCTGAGTTCTTGTGCTATCGCACGCTGACCCTGTGGAAACGCATATTCCCATCAAATCTAAACGATGCAAAAGAGCTTCACCGTCTTGCCCTGGAAACGATAAGCTGATATTGCCAGGAATGTGGATTCGACTTCCGTTTCGGCAGAATTCCACACCACCAGCATCCAGGGCAGCAATCAGTTGTTGTTCAAGAGAGAGAAGGTGGTCTTTTGTAGCATGAAGAAATTCGCAACTTTTTTTCAGAGCTACGGTCATTCCAACAATTGATGCAATGTTCTCTGTTCCGGCTCTCATGCCAAATTCTTGGGAGCCTCCACTGGCATAAGGTGTCATAGGAGTCCCTTTGCGAATATATAGGAAGCCAATACCCTTGGGTCCATTAAACTTGTGTGCAGAAGCCGACAGCATATCAACGCCAAGCACATTCACGTCTATATCCAGATGACCAACTGCTTGCACGGCGTCAGTGTGGAAAAGAGCTTTATGGGAATGAGCTATCTCAGATAGTGCCGCTATATCCTGAATTGAACCAATCTCGTTGTTGGCAAACATGATAGAAACCAGTCTTGTCTTTTCAGTAATCCACTCTGACAATAATTCAGGCTGAACTATTCCATTCACATCTACTGGCAAATATGCCACAGGATAACCTAACCGCTCAATGGACTCGCATGCCCTCAGAATCGCATGATGCTCAATCATAGATGTCAAAGTTGCTCGCTTATTTGCATCTGAGAATGCGCTACCCTTAATTGCCCAGTTATCACTTTCGGTGCCACCGGATGTAAAATAAATCTCTTCTGGAGCTGCACCAATGCATTGTGCGACAATTTCCCGGCTTTCCCTTAACGCTATTTTAGCAGCCCGCGAAAAGGAGTAGGGCTGTGAAGCATTACCATATTCACTTAACAGATATGGCTTCATTGCCTCAAACGCATCGCCATCCAATTGTGTTGTTGCCGCATTATCGGCGTAAATAAACTGCTTCACATTTCCTCACCTCACATAAACAACTTACAGCCTTCTTCCTTGAACTCTTCAATTTTGTCCAAGAGTTCTTGGACTGTACAACCCAAGTAATCTGCCAAACAATCCATGCAGTAGAAATTGTCAATGCCCTCACCAAGCATTTTTTTGTTAATTCCCACAGTATCCTTATCGAGGTTTTTCTTGCCACAGATAATACAATCAATTCTCATTTGGGATCTCCTTCAGTGAGAATGTCGGCACATCCTTCCCCTTAAACTCTTTGTCCAAAATGCCAAGCTGCCGCTTAATAATCTTGCGCATACGAACAGCAGGCCGCAGGCAGTATTGCTGGAACCGTTTTGGATTAATATCTTGTACAGTTCTAACATTGGGAAACAGTAACTTCAGGTATGCGGTAGCAATTCTTTTCACCGCTTCTGTATCACGGGTATCTGCTTTATCGGGAACGTCGACGATTTGATCAACAATGGCTCTATAGCTGACATCATTTCGAAGCTCATGCAGAATTGTACAGAAGTATTCCGAATTAAGTGCCCAGCCTGAAATTTTGAGGTCATCATTCATTCTCGGGATATCCCAGCCCTTAATAAATCCGTGAATTCGGTCGACCAATGCGCTTTCTTGGAATAGGGGGGGTAGCTCTGAAAACATATTCTGATACTCATCCATATTATCCTGGGCAATATTGCCCAGGAAGATGACACCGGCATCGGACTTTCCTTCATATCCTCCGATATTAAACTGCCCATATTCCATATAACCCTGCATGATGGATCGCATTTCGTTTACATCGCCAAATTGAACGAGTTTAACTTCGTCAATAGCTACAAAGTCATTGCCTGTGATGAATCCTGGCGTTTTTCGCGCCGTATCATAGAACATTTTTGCGCGTGTAACCTTGCCGCCGTCGGTTAGTAAACCATATTTGCTTACATGGCCAAACACATACGACTTTCCTGTCCCTTTAGGCGCTAACTCAATTAGATTTAGACGCTTTTCAACAAAAGGCAGGATGCGTGTTAGCATAGCAAGTTTCTGCTCCTCATTTTCATAGCCATCAGCATTATAGTCGATTGCTCCGAGCAAGACGTCAATCCACTCGGCTGTAGTAAATTCACTGCGAACATCCTTATAATAATCCAAATCAATGGTATAAGGGCAAAAGTTGGTAAAGCCAGTCAGTCTTATTTTGCCAGGAATTTTGGGCTTTGCTGACTCATCGGGAGGGCGATAGCCGAGCTCTACAACACCCCACACCTCCTGACCACTGACCAATTCTCCGCGATATTGCTCCCATGTAGAGTTATCAATCATGGTTTCTTTATTCGTTAACCCGAAATCCGGCAAGGAAAAAGAAATCTCACCCGTTTTAATGCTTATATCTACAGAAATTTTGGTGAGGATCTGGACACGCTCGTTATCGTTGATGATTCGATCTTTAATCTTAACCCATTCTTCTTTATTTGGAAGATAGGTGTGAATAAAATCGGTAAGCTCATCAATGTCAAGATTACCGTCTTCATCCGCAAATTTTTTCAAAAGCCAATCTCGCAAAAAGGAAGGGAGACCAAGAGCCGCGAAAAAGTTACTCTTTCGTAAATCCTTATAAACGACCATTTCATCGAAACAATCTCTCAGTTTCTCTATCACGTGGATCCCTCCTTAAAGGATACTTTTTTCGCTTCCGCTTTCCTTTTTCACACGCAGCGGAAGATCGGAAGCGACTCGATTGCCGCATGCATACACATTTACCGTATATAATTTGGCGCGACGGATTTCAGGCATGGCATCAACAATATAGAAGTTGTCATCAATAGCTTTTGCGTCATAGAACTGGCCATCAATTTCAATACTAACATCTACCAGCTTCTGTGTTGCAAAAAGCTTAATTGCTGCCATTTTGCGGAAGCTAACCAAGATTTCCGGCACACCTGAAAATGTTGAAGGTGCATCGACTGGCATGAGTTTAACTTCAACAGCAGAACGCAAGTAGGAGATCTCAATGATAGGGACTACTACTTCTTCTAGAGCTGCACCGCCGTGAACCTCCACATTAGCTTTTCTGCTTCCCTTAAAACGATCATAATTGGCAAGTGCCCAGAAATCGCCCGCATCTGTTGCGTTGTCCGGCTTGATGTCGGTATCGCTTTTGGGACAACACCTTCCAGAATGCTGACCCTGGGAGGCCATTTCTATGAGATTTTCAGTTTCGTGAATAACAGCCAGTCGGCTTGCCCCGTGATCTGAAATCAGAATAGCCTTATCATAACTTCCACTCGCAAGGTTCACCTTAATTTTTTCTATCAACTCGTCAATCAACTCTAACTCGCGAATCAAATGGAAGGGGAGTTTTCGATCAGCTCTACTGTAGTCATAGCCTTCTTCGCCATGATGCTTAATCTTATCAATTTTATCAAAAGTGATGATAGGACGCTGGTCGGAATTAAGTACATCCCAGAACTCCTTGTTTTTGCTGGTGATTGAGGGAAGCTCGCTGCGGCACACGGTAACCTTTGCCATAAGTTGCAGTTCCCTGCATCTGGACATAATGAACCCAAGATATTCTACGCCCATAGCATCCGTAAAGTAGGTCTGTGCTTGGGTGCAGTCAATGCCTTCAATAACAGAACTTCGAGGCTGTAGGATAGCATTATAGTCCCGGTCAATTGCTTGCTGTGCAACAACCTCCATAAATTCAGGCAGGATTTTGTTGATTACCTTTTGGTATTTGTAGTCCTGAAAATAGCTGTCAAGCAATGCGTTTTTGAAACGGTAGGGCAATAAGTAAGCATACAAATCCGGGTAGACTCGTTCTAAGACGGACAACAAGGTTTCCTTATCAAAATCGAGACCATACCTATCTAGGAGTTTAATCACAAGTTCTTTTTCTTGGATGGTATTATTCGTGAGATAATACAAGGCATCCTTTTCTTTGCTGAGAACAATTTTGCAGAAGTCAGCTACTTCATCAACTGGGTTGCCAACCGCATTCAGCAGCGTTTTGCGTCGCTCATAGATGTTAGCAAACTCTGGGTCCTGAACATCTATTTCCAAAATACAACGGTATAGATTGCGCAGAAACTCTTTGGGAGAGAAGGCGTTCAAAGCAGCTGTGTTTAAGCACCAATCGGTACCTGCACCAAAAAGTTTTACACCGATGAGGTAAAGCCATAGCCATTTCTTGTCACCGCAGTTGTGCTGGTAATTGGAAATGGCAAGGTCAAGGCTATGAACATTGCCGATTCTTGCAGACACTAGTTGCTCCCAAGATGGATGCGCTTGGAACTCGGACAGAACATACTGCCAATCATCATCGGTTCCCAAGGCCTCTGGGAGTAGGGAAGTAGAGCTGTCCTTGCTACACAACACTTCATAGGGCCGCTTCATTTCGTTGATAACATATAAAGAGTAAGGATAGGCTGTCTTCGTCTTTTCGGTTTCTACATAAATGACATCAGAAAGTCCCGATTCGACAGCGGCAGCTATTCTGTGAACACCTTGGATAACAGAATTATGCGTCCCCAAATTGACACCCTTTACAGTGAATATAAGTTGAGGAAGCGCTGTTTTTTCGCCTTCAACGATGCAAACTCGACCCTCGAGTCGCTTGTCGTTTTTGATTATCTGCTTTAGAATGTCCCCGCACTGGTATGTAACAATAATAGCGTGGCCGGCGATATTCAAGGAGAGCAATTCCATAAGCACCTGAATTAGTGCGTTTTCGCCCTTGAGTCGGTAAAACGATGCAATCTCACAGACAAAGAAGTTCTTTTTTTCCTTGGATAGCGCATTCAGAAGGGAGGCACTGGTCGGAAACTCATCAGGCTTGCAGAAATTGGGGTCAGAGACATAGATGATGGAGTTTTGCGGCAAATCATAGTATGTCACCAGTGAATCCAAATCCTTCTTGTTCTGCACATCTACAACTAGGGGCCCAATATTCTCTTTTTTCAGATACCTGTCTATTTTTTGGAAGACTGCATCGGTAGTCATATGGAACCTCCTTAGTTTCCTTTAATGATCTCCATGCCAACAATCATGTTATCTTTAATCAGATCTTTCAGATATTTTTTCACATCAGAAACATCCATTTCATCAATTTTTGCCAGAGCACGGGCACAACCACCTTGATTGTATTTTGCTTCTGCCATTTGCCGAAGCTTCTTGTCTATTTCAGGCAGGCCGAACCAATCAAAAGGTTCCGCAGTAATGTGAGAATCTAAGTAGTCCTTTACTTCTTGAATGTCTGTAAGCATAACAGCATAAGACTTCACGATTCCATCTCTAAAGGCCTTGTCCAAGGCTGTGTCGTCGGCAAGCAAATCAAAGAACTTTGCGGTTGCGAAATACTCCGAAGCCTTATCGATTGTTGCTTCATCTGACTTTGCTCTATTTACTGCTCCGAAAGCGGCTCTTGCCTTTGCAACTTCCGAATCGGGCACAAGGCACAAAATCGGCATTTTATTCTTCTTTGACCATGCCCGCGGGGTGTCTGTACCGGTCTTGTCGCGCCACATTTTTTTCAGTTTGGCGCTCTTGAGACCCTCCTTATAAGCTGTAACCTTTGCTTCTACCGTGCTGAGATAGTCGGATTTTTCATAAGTAAAGGACCCTGCCGGAATGGTGGTAAACACTTCTTTGATTTCCTCATCAGAAAGACCGTCCAGATAGTATCCGCAAATGCGCTTAAATAGATCGACCTGGTTGTTATAGAAACTGCGGAAATTATCGGAGTTAGAAATTAGCAAATTGAGGAACTCTTTTTTCTGAGAGTCAAGCAATGTTCCGGCCTTTTTGAGATTGTAGAGCATTCCTAAAAAAGCGCCAAGTTCATCGAGATAGTTCTTTGCGGCGGCATAGGAAATCTTGATGTATCCACATTTGTCACACCACTCGCGGATCGTTGCATCAAAAGAAACACTCTTGGATATCACCTTGTTGCTTTCAACAATAATGCTGTACTCCAAAATAACTTCTCGGATCTTCTGTTGTGCGGTTTCAAGGTTCCATACCCAATTTGCTGCATCTGCATCAAATTTATTGCGGAGTGCATTGATATATTGGCCACCGTCACCGATCAGATCTGCCAAAGCAATAAGCTTACCCCCTTCAAAATCCGTGAGATAGGCAGCCATACCCTGGGTACATTTTTCTTTGCTCAACAGGCTCTTCAAATCTTCTGCAGCACCAGAATTCTCAATGGCCAACTTACCAATTGCCATTGCGATGTCACTGTCAGATTTAGAAGCCCCCATGTTATTGCTGTTTGCAATTCCACAGTAAGAATCGATAATAGTTGCCAGAACCGCAGTATCTGTCTTAAGCTGCTCCTTTTCCAAGATTGACTTCAGTGTCCAAATGGGGAAAGAGTATTCTTTCATTTTATTTCGGATGCGCTCCCTGGTATTGGGGACAGAGGTGCACATGTTAATGGGAATACCAAATGCCGCCGAGGTAATTTCGTTGAATGCTTTTTCTTCATCGGTCATTGCAACGATATACTTATCCTTATAGCGGGGATTGGGCGTGATTTCAAGACGAATAACTTCGTCAATCATCTCTTTGAGTTTGTTGACATCCAGGATATCGTTGGTGAGACCATCGCTCCAGCTATAGGCGCCACTCGCATACTCCTTAAGAACAAAACCCATAATAAATGCAGACAGGTTGCAGGGCATAAATCCATAAGGAGGCACCTTTAGTGCATCATAAATTCGCTTAATGGTTACACGACCACTATTTTCGAACCCATCAGAAATAATGCCGTCCACATAGACTTTAATTTTGGAAATCAAAAGATGAGGTTTTGCTTTCCAATATTCATCGACTTTCCATGCCCCGTCGAGTGCAGTTTCCAGCTTTGTAACAGGGCTTCCCGATAAGAATGTACCGGCAGTTTTCTGGTTGCATCCACATTCAACACCCTGCTTCATGCTACTGGGTGTAAACATATTGGCAATGACTGTATAGGCTGCCTCCAGACACTCAGGGAATTTCTTTTTATTTACTTCGGCAAGAAGGCTATACAGTGCATCAATTGTTGTTGCGCGTTCACCATCAGGCTTTTCCGATGTGTGAACAATAAACTCACCTGCAGCAATTCGAGTTTTCCATTTTTTGAGTGAGTCCTTGGCGTTGTTAGCGTATTGCGTAGCCAGGCCGCCGTCTTTTCCTTGCTGGGACATGGAGAGTGCCATATCATGGCGATAAGTGCTATAGCCATCAGCACCAAAAGGCGTCCCGGTAGCATCAATAAATATCATATTGTATACGCCAGAAGCCAAAGCATCACGAATTTTCTTCCCAATGACAACACTCTCGGCATCATCTTTTGCGAAGCAGACCACAGCAACAATCTTATTTTCATATTTTTCTTCGGTATTGCGTAACTGCTTAATCGTGGAATCAAAATCTGAGGCAGAGACATAACGCAACTCATAGCGGAGTTTCAAAGCACCGCTTAGCATGATTGCGTCAATAATCCGAGTACGATCTGCAAGCTCTTCTGTAATAAACGCAGAGGTACTCTTCTTATCAATCTGATCCTCAAAAGGCTTTACATCAATTTCACCTTCATTGTTATAAGCAGCATACTGGAACTTGCCTCCGCCAAGAGATTTTGAGAACAACACCTTGTCACGGACAAGTTGATCCGCGCAACGCGCAGCAGATCCATCCATGTCCGTACCTTCAAAGGCATTGTTTATGTTCTTTTCATTGGGAATAAACAATTCAACAGAGTCACCGGCATACTGAGAAATTGCCTGAAGCAGTAGGACTGTTTTCAGAACACGCTTTTGGTCGGAGTCCAGCCGCTGATTCCCTGCGCGGTTGTAATAGTCCAAAATCGAGCGGATATCATGAGAAAGATATTCCTTTCCCTTATCATAGAAGAATTCCCATAGCATATCCACAGTGAGGAGCGGGTTATCATCTTCGGGACCGTAATTGTCGATGAACCACTGAAAACCCTTAATTTCGTCACCACGGTCATTTTTGATAAAATCAAACATACTGCGTTGGTTAGAATCAAATGCCGAGGAAATGTGCTTCAGAAGAAGCGCCGCATAAGGATGTATGGGCAGGATGCCCTTCATTTCCTCATCAGAAATCTTAGCAACAGTTTTTACCAGTTTTCTGGATTCCTTTGTTCTATCCTCTAAATCGTCAATGGCGAGATTCCAATCCTCAACGACTGTAGGATCGGTATTCTTTTCCATTGCTGCACCCATCAGCTGGAAAGCAATGTTTTCGGGCAGGCTAATCAAACTATGAGGACTGACAAACCGTCCATTCAGCTTAATAAAGTCCTGATCACGCTCATGGAACAAGCCCTGGGTAACATGGGTAACCAGGATGAAGTAGAACGGGTCGGTTTCGCTGATTTCACAGAGTTCTTGGAACCCTGTCAAATTTCGTGCGTTGTTATAGAAGTATTCAGTGAATTCATCCCAAATAAATACAATGGCCTTAAGTCCGTTGGCTTTAATTACTTCTCTGATCCATTTACAAAGCCCGGAAACACTAAGCGATAAAGCCTTGATTTGACGCTCATCTGCAACCTTGAAAATATTATCCATAACCTTAGCCAGGGCATCACCAGAGAAGCTGTTCAGCTTCTCCAAAACAGAATCAATATTATCGCCACCAAAAAGGTCGGAATAAGTGCCAGTAATCAGTCCATTGAAATAACGCTTGTTATCTGCATCGGAAAGCCATGTGACAGTCGCATCCCGTAGAGCGTTGCCGCCTTTTTTTTCGATACCAGCATCTTCTAGTGCTTTTTCAATGCTCTCCTGTACTGCAAAAACTAGGTTATGATCGCCACGAATCGTAGCAGACCCATAGCGATGGACGGTGAGAACACGACCACTTGTCTTGACCGCTTGAAAGCGGTTAAACAGATCGTTGTCTAAGTTATACTTGTTGAAATATTCTCGGGTATCGTTAGCATCTGCATCCAATAACTTCTTCAATGTCAGAACAGCGTGGGACTTTCCAGTACCATAGGCACCTTCCACCCAGAGGCACAGCTTTTGCTTGCGTTCCAGAACATCGACAGTATTTTTGATGAGTTTTAAGAAGGTCTCATGGGGGAAGAACTTCTTCCACATTTCGGGGTTATTTGTAATAACGGCTTCATTGACCGCAGGAAAATAATCCGGATCAATATCGAAATAATGGCGATACTTCTCTAACATCGGCATGGTTGAATCCTCCTTAGAACAGCTTCAGAACATCTTGTGATGTCTTTTCACTATTCAGTGTAATGTTGTCCAGATCCAAGGTAAAGCTGGCGTTGATGAAGTCAGGGTAATTTATGGACAGACCATTCAGGAGCTTTTCCATCTGGTCTCGATCCAGCCCGAAAATCTCAGTCGGACTGATGCCATCGCTATCAATGTCGTGGTTGAGAAGTCTGGACAGGGTGAACTGATGGTAATCTCCACAGGCTTCGGCGAACTTGAACAGAGAATATAGGATTACAAGTGGATCGGGGTTTTTCCATTCGCTGCGATAAAATGAATTCAGTGTTATAGTTTCCGTCCCGGAAGCACTAACCTTTTCGCTATAGTCAGTTATGCCAAGACCAATAGGATCGCCCAACGGCGTTTTAATAAGAATATTCTTAAAGGCATCTACTACATTTCTTTTTCCTAGTCCCTTTGTATCATTCTCCATTACTTCTTCCAGAAGCATTTTGAATGCATCGGTCGACAGAACTTCATATTTGGTGATGTTTTTGATAAACCAGTTAAATTCTGGCGTGTAGACCAAATTACAAAGCATCAGCGCCCATGCGGAAATAGAATCGCACCCCAGATCGAAAAGAGTAGTCGCAAACGCTGTAGGTATATTTTTGTCATATTTACTTCCTGCTATTGTCTTATCATAACTAACCATGCCCGCATCCTTCAGGAAGTTTAAAAATGCATCCTTTTTCTTGTTGGGGACCTCACCATGTCCATCGGTTTCCCAGAATTCGGAATTACCTCGATCTCTAAAATAGAGGCTCATCCAATTATCTCTGACTCCAAAGCTGAAATACCTATCTATTCCTTTCACTTTTCGGTCACCTCCTGGTGTATTTCGAATTGAGTTATATCTCAGACATGCTTCATAGATATCGTGGCACTGATGGCAATGGCAGCACTTGTCTGATATCTTTATTCCGTCACTCATATCAATGCATCCGACCGAGCAATTCGCTTCACATACTCCGCACTGCACGCAATAAATGCTTTTTACAATCACATTCCTAAACAGAGAAAAAAACTTTATATCTATCTTTTCCTTGTGACAATTTGGAAAAGAAAATAAGTATGCGTTATCACCGGTGGCAATTCGATTCACTTGATAGATCTTCCCAGAGAAATCAATGGTGAAGTTTTCATCATCAATCATTATGACATTGCCGATTGTCTTTGCCCATTCAGTCCAAGTGGGATTATCAACAAAAACTGTTATTGTTTTTTTGTCATTATCAATTATGTGTTGATCCAGGCCAAAATTTAGTTCTCGTCCACTTTTTCGAGTTCGCCAACCGCCATCATCTATAAATTTTGTCAGTTCAGCATCGGAATAATCGGTTTTTCCGCTGGTCTCCTTTATCCTGTTGATAAAAATGTCTGTTTGAGTTGGATAGCACTGGCGTTTCATATATTCATGCTTTCCGGCTGACATCGGGCATACCAAACAGCCTGCACGAGTATTCCCCTTTTTGTATGTGTCATTGATCAAAAGATCTTGCTCATAAATGTAAGAAAATAGCTCGGCAGAGTTCCATTCAAGGATTGGATGGCAACTGTATTGACCTCTAACCTTTTTCCCAAGACTTACATCCTCATACTCACTTCTTGATGCACTTTCATCACCGCGAATACCTGTAAACGCCATGCCCCTAAAATTACGATTCCCAAGGTATTCTCGGAGAAGAACCACCTGAGGGCTTGTTTTATGTACACTACAACACCAGCGATTTGTTACAGCGGGCGGGCCAAACAATTCCCACGAATCAGAAGGCGTTAGCTCCGATTTCGCACGGAGAAATTCAATATCTCTCTCTTCACATTGCTGCGCAATAGCCTTTACAACTTCATAGGTATCTGGAAATTCCATACCGGTATCCCCAAATAGAACTTTGAATTTATTATGAGGTAATGCTTTTTGTACTAAATCAAGTGCAACAACACTATCTTTGCCACCGCTAAATGCGACATAGAAGACATCAACCTTCCCCACATACTCAATATAGGTGTTGTAAATCTTCTTGATCGTTTCTGCTGCAAGTTTTTCCAAAAGATCATGATTCTTTGTAACCATAGCAGGGATATCAACAAAGCGTAGAGGCATTCCATTCAATTCCGGTTCATCGACAATAACAATCTCCGGTGCAGTACAAATACTGCCGCCCTTTGTCTTTGCCACAAGCCGACCTCTATAGAAATAATTATTAGCCTCTGCCCACATATAAGGGTATGTATCATTCTTAGCGTAGTTCCAATACTTATCAAACCCCAATATGTCTAATTCTTTGTAGTATACCGGTCGGGGCTCTTTACTGAATGACAAGGGGGAACTGTTCAACAATAGTCCGCCGGTCTCGGTATCCCAGCTATATGAGTACATATCAATCTGGCTCCTTCCTGTTTCTTTGTGCGTTTGCTTTGATGATGAGTGCCTCAATGTTACCGTATCTGCGCCTGGCAAGATACCCATGATCACTGAGGAACTGAAGGACAGGCGCCTTCTTCAACTCAACATCATTGTTCGCCAGAAGATCAACTATTAATTCTTCAAAGGTTTGAATTCCGGCACTTCGTTTTACAATGGCACCTGCACATTCTGTGCCGTTGTAGTTGCTGTGCAAAAGCATATACTTCTGGCTGTATTCAGCCACATAATGCTCAAGCAGATAGCTATTCCATGGGAACCCGGCATAGGGGAATGCCCCAAAGTTTGTGACGTCCTGGATTGAAACATAGTCTTCGGTGCATAACAGGTCAATGGCTGCGTCTGTATCAGCGATGGGAAATTGCGCATGGCTCTTGGAAACAAACTGTTCTCGACTAATCCGAAGGCAGTTTTCGTACACGGAGTCAAAATAGATTACCGTTGCCAACTCGGCTGCCATTGCTTGGAGCTCTGTCAAAGTAAAACTATCATGATGTTTTGCGTAATTTGCAAACACATCTGACATAGATAGTTCCTGCCCAGCTCGGCTGATAATATTTCCTTTAAATGAGAATCGTTCTCCCAGTTTATACTTTAGAGCATCTCTAAAACCATACACCGAGTATGCCTGATAACTCTCTATAATGTAGGGATACTTGGATTTGATTGCATCATAAAGCTCATTGCCGCCCATGAATTCCTTTTCCTCGATTGTATAGGCAATGATATCAGCAATATTGTCCAATTCTTCCTCCGAAAGGGCGATGGCACTTTCATGGAAGTATGCGCCGTGACCGTTATTCACGAACTCTCCATTGCTGGCAAGAATGAACTTAACCTTGTCCTGCGGTAAATGCGGTAACGCAGCAAAAAGTTCTTCATATTCCACAGGGCGACCATATCCTTGCAGACAGGATCGTATTTCTGACAATGGATCCAGCGTAACATTCACCTGTTTTGAAATATTGCTTCTGTTGATGTAGAAGCGACCGTCTGCAACATGTGCCAGGTAGGCCTTTAGCATTTCAGCATCGTAGATGTGATAATCCAGAAACTCCTCCGCAAACTCAGTGTAAATAGCCTGATAATAAATTGCTGTTTTGCCATTTGCAAAGCTTTCATCAATATAGCGCAGAAGCGATTCCTTTAATTCTTCGCTGAGCATGACCGTAGGCAAAAATGCTTTCCCGTCATAAATGATACACAGCCGCTTAATCGTCTCGGCGATTGTTTCGTCCGTATCTGTCAATTCTTCATTATGAAGAGCTGAATAATACCTCCTGAACTTACGGATTTCTAGGGGAGACTCCAGACGGAATCCTTTTTTAAAATTGTTCTCTAGCACAGCTTCGTAGGGCTTGTTCTGATAAGGGGTTTTTACGGGAGCAGGCTCATGAGAAGTGGAATAAGTCACATTGGGAGCAACGCCGCCACAAATAAACTGGACGAACTTTGCCAATGCTGCACTGAGCTGGTTGTGCCGGCTTCGATTTTTCTCAATAAATACAGCATCGTTTTTGAGTTGCCTGATAGTGGCTAAAGCCGTATTTGCATCTTTCAAATATAGATGCCAGTCGGCATATCCCTGTTCCTTTGCAATGGTTTCACAGACGCCAATTGAGGTAGCATAGTTATATGCTGTTCTTTCTGCCATTTGTAAGGTTTTGTGTAAATATACCAAGAATGCCTCGAAGGTAACTGCCCCGGCGGGAACAGCATCAGCTGGGCAACCTTGTGTTTGGATAGGCTCCGATTGCTTCGGGCGAAGATTGACATCCTTCTTCCTATATTTGATAACAAGGTTATCGAAATCAACACTGCACAAATCCAAAATGAATCTGATTTTGCCAACGATATCGCTTGTACTTAGATTGGTTTCAAGCATATAAGAGGTTCCAGGTACGGGTTTGGGCGAAATCATTGCATCAGCATCATTTGCTTCTAGCAAATCAACCCGCCCCTTGTTCTTAGAAAAAGACATACCGGAGCTGAAAATATGGGGGTAGTCTTCATGGATAGTCGCAAAAAAAGCCACGTAAAGATCTGCCCAGGAGCTAGTGACCTTTTCTTCATCGAAGTATGTAAAGCTCAATGGTTTGGTATAAGCTAAATCATTGGCTCCATTGAGGTTGACCTGTATAGTTTCTTCTTCTGAGTGTTCCGAAACCATATCCGCAGTATCTCCCCCAGTCTCGGTCTCAACATCAATTGCAATGCTGTGATCAACGATTTCCTTGGAGAAAATGTAGTTTCTTCCGTCCGTGTCTGCCCAACTAACATTATCCAAGATTTCTTCAATAACAGCCGGACGGCCTATCCGGTTAATATGGGTGTAAAGATCCGAAATTGATACACCTTGAGGATTGGTTTCTTTCAACTCAAGAAGTGAGGAAAAAAGACGCTTATAGACTATTGGATACTTTTGCAAGAGACGTTTGTCGGCGTCGGTTCTCTCGATAGGTATTTTCGAATCATCAGGAGCAACAGCAGCACAGTCAACGGCTTCATCAACAGAAGCTTCATTGGAGACATAGAAGTATCGTCCAAACTGAAATTTTGCCCACTCAGCACCGTCCAGGATAGCTTTGATTTTCACACGATCTCCACCAGAAATTTGACCTTGGAGAAAAGAAACGGTGGTGCCGTAGTTGTTTCGTTCCGTCTCTGTGCGGAGTGCTTCGCGTACCAGATCCTCAAGGGTGCGGCTTTTTGTCCCTGAAGTCGTTTCTGGCGAAGTGCTGCCGGTAGAAGTTTCAATGCTTTCTACATCGGGCTGTTCTGCAACACTAGCTGTACTGGTGCCGGATGTAACTGACAGGTTGTTTTGCGCAGATTTGCTAAAAGCATCTGCAGATTCACCGTTTTCAAACAAACCTTCTCGCACATAGATGTAGTAATAACGGCAGGCTGTGACGATTTTTATATAATTCTTCTTGTGCGTAATTCTAAAAATCTTATTTTGCTCAATCGCTTTTTGAACCCTTTTGATGTTTTCAAATTCAGTGGTCTCAAACAACGGCTTTTTCAGTACATTCAGTTTCAAACAAAATGCCTCAATTTCTGGGTAATAAGAGGAAAGCTCTACAAACTGCGAAGGAGAGACCTGAGATGCAAGATAGTCCATAAACTTTTTTTCGTTATTCCCGTCTATCATCGCCCTGGCCTCCTTCCTAATTCTTTCATACTCGCTTGGGGAATTTCTATAAAGAGCGACTGTCTCAGCAAATAGCTTTGATGCTGGCTTCATCACGGTATATCCCAGATATGCTGACTCCATGCTTTTCATTTGAAATGTAATTCCGCTCCGGTTGCGGAAAACATCATCAATATTGTTGCCCTGATTAATCGCCATTGTTCTCAGATCATGAGAAACATGGTTAATCACCTCAGTACGAGGAGAATTGTTTAACTGTACATCCAAGAGCCCTTCCAGGAGAATAACGGCCTCATGTAGATTCCAGTATTTTTGACTTTCGGCCATATCAAAGAAGCTCCTGCAAAACAGACGCTAATTGAACCAACTCTTCTTCGGTTAGGGTTACGCCTTTTCCCATTTTTGAATGATCTGCTGACCAGGAACGGATATCATATTTAGGAGCATTCCCATTCCAGGAGACTAAATTGAGCTCCTTCGTCCAACCACCCTTCTCCTCAGATAGGCAGGCGATAGATTGCATAATTTCATATTTGATTTCAGCCATAGAGAAGCCTCCCATTATTCCTGTTGATGGCAGGTACTCTCGAAACGCCCGCCATGTTCCTCAGATGATTCTAAGGATAAATATTTCTGAACAGAAACAGCCATTTTCGGAACGGAATTCCATGTTTTACATATACTGAATCGCTGGGGAGAGTTCGATTTACTGGTTTGCTTTGACATTCTCTTCTGTGGGGATGTATTCAACGACGTCATCTAAATTGCACTCTAGCGCTCTACAAATTTTACCAACTACCTCTGTGGATACTGCCTCATCTCTCCCCATCTTCTTTATTGTATAGGGGCTGAGTCCTGCAAGTTCTGCCAGTTCTTTCTTTTTCATGTCCCTATCCAAAAGGATATGCCAGAGTTTCTTGTAGCTAACAGCCATTGTTGTCTCCCCTTCAACTATCAACTTGAATGTATTATAGCATATCTTGGGCGAACTAACAACCTTATGGTCAGTATTTCGCCCTTATTAGGCGAAAAAGGGGGCTATATCATTTCCCGCAAGTCTCTTGGGTGCATAAGCCGCCCTTTATCGAATACAGCATGGGTATAATAATCGAGAGATATTGTAATTTCAAATCCAAAAATACCCGTGAAAATCGAAAGAGTAGTCCACTTCTATGCGATCATCTTTTCTTGAAATCTTAGTATCAAGCTCATATATCTCGGATGTCTCTATTGCGAGTTTTATGAACTCCTCCGACTTATTTATTCTTTCTGGGAGAAGAACTAAAGTCCGATTTTCCATCATGTTCTTATAGAACTCACCAAATGTCATCTCCGGCTCAGGCTTATAATCAGGCGAGCTTTTCCATTCTTTTTCACACTTTTTCAATTCTTCCATTTCTTCTTCAAAAGTTGGATGCGGGTAATGCTTCTCATAAATTACTGACATATTGGTACTTCCTTTACCCCATAATAATCTCTATTTCAACGCCACGCTTTTTGGCATAGTCTATCGTGTTTTTAGTTCCACTCTTTTCCCCATTGAACACAGCTATTACATGAGCAGAATGGTCTACCATCCATTCGTTCCGACGCTGATATGCTCCTGCATTGTATGAAGGGCAGATTACCTTAACAAAATCTGCTTTCTCAAGAAGCGCCTCATATCTTTCTTTCCAATCATTAGACCATCGTGCATAAAAGCTTGAAAACGGAACCGCAGCAATTAGATGAAGATCTGGGTTGGCTTCTCTGAGCCGCACCACGATTTCGCCAGCCCAAATGTCTACCCCATATGCCATGCCGGTGATAAATGTGCTATATCCATTCGATATGGCGCTCTTAATGGCATCCTCTAAATCCCTTTTGATGTCGCTTTCTGCCCGATTTAGTTTCTGCGGTCTATGACCAGTAAAGCAGCAGCGCCGTAGTCTCTTTTCTTGTTCTGTCATCTTGTAACCATCACCCCAAACCATAATAACATCTACTAACCATTACTTCAAGAAGATTACAGCCCCACCGCCCACATTTTCGTCTATTCTGTGGGTTAAAATATATCAAAAGGTGGTGATGCAAGGTTGACCGAAAAGGATTTTTCCCTCCGTTTGGCAAGGCTTCGTAATGAAAAGGGTGTTTCCGCTCGTGATATGAGTCTTTCAATGGGACAAAACCCCGGATATATCAACAACATCGAGAGTGGGAAATCTATGCCTTCGCTTGCTGGAATATTCTATATCTGTGAATACCTTGGCATTACACCAAGGGACTTCTTTGATGAAGAGTCTGGCAATCCATCAAAGGCAAAGGAACTTTTCGAGATTGCCAAGACGCTCAGTAACGAGCAGCTTGATAGCCTTATCAGCTTGGCAAAAGGATTGAAGAAATAGCATGTATTTTTGACATTGGAATCTTGGTTTCGTAATATGTCTTTTCTTCTGTACTAAATCTCAGATAGAGTGAGTCCTTCAAGGGGGGTCATGATGAACCTCCCCTCGGTCCACAAAAAAGGCGCACATCTCCCTTGGCGTAGATGTGCGCTTTTTTTAGTTACCGAATCGTATATAGATTTGATGTGCTGCTTCCATTGGGACGGAAGCGGCTTTCTTTTTGCAGATATCCCTTGGCGGTCAGTTCGTTCAGCGCCCGCTTCACGGTACTGCGGGACAGGTGCAGGTCTGAGGCAATGGTGTTGATCCCCGGCCAACAGCTCCCTGCGGTGCCGCTCCGGTCACGCAGATACATATAGACAGCCCTTGCACGGTGGGGCAGATCCTCGTCGGCATAGATGGTTCCAAAATAGCTCATAAGCACCACCTCATACCTTCACCTGCCGCTGACCTCTGCGGCGGTCGGGAGCAGGCGTGTGCGCCATTCCCCCCTTGGCGGAAGGTGCGTATCCGGCGTTGTCCTCATCATCCTCTTTGCCGTACCGCTTCAGGATGCTCCGCTCCAGCGCCTGACGGCTGGCATAGACCACCTTCCGCTGGGCGCGCTCCGGCACGGCATACGGTTCCTCGAAGGTGATCCCCCAGTCCAGAAACAGCCGCAGCCTTGTTCGCATGGGATGGCTACCGGTTTTCATGACGATAAAGCTACCCTTGGGAATGGATTTGAGTTCATCCGGGGTAAGCAAGGGGCGCTCCATCATCTGCAAGGATTGGCTGGGGTCGTTTTTCCCGCGGTTCACCGAGCCGGACAGCACTGTACGGCTACCCAGGGATTTGGACAGCACCTCGGCAGTCTGGCTGTTAGGGGCGAAGCCGCCGAAGATGGTATCCTGGCAGTTGTCCTGAATGATTTCGCAGCCCTCCTTGCCATAGTTCTTTTCGAGCTGCGCAAGGCTCTGGATGATTGGCACCAGTGTCAGCCGCCGGGATCGACCAGCGGAGAACAGGGGCAGGATCTCAAAGGGCGGCATGGTGCCCAGCTCGTCGCAGAACAGTACCACACGGTTCTTGAGCTTGCCGCCGTTCTCATCTGCCACAGAGAACAGCTCACGGGACAGATTCTGGATCATCAGCCCCGCCATGAAGTTCTTGGTGGTATCCTCCTCGGGCAAAATGAGGAAGATGGCAGACTTCTCCGAGGCAAACTTTTCGGCATCAATGGCACTGTCAAAGCACAGTACCTGCTCCAGCTCGGAATCCAGGAAGGCATTGAGTCGGGACAGCACTGTGGACATGACCGACGCCATAGCCTGATCCGCAGAGTTAAGAGCAGCGCCGGCGAACCATCGAGCCTTATGCTCAGAGGGCAGCTTATTCATGAGAAGCTGAAACCGACTCTTACCCTTGACGCCGGAAGGATCCAGCAGATCCTGCACCAGCTTGAACACTGACACGATGTGCCGGCACTCGGTAGGCTCCTCCGGCGTAGGCGGCAGGAACTCGGCAAGCAGGAGAATGGTGGCGGTGAGCAGTCCTTCTGCGGCATCATAGAAAAATGCGTTTTGTCCGTAGTTGGAGGCATCGCCCTCGGGATTGACAATGGTTTTGGCGAGGATCTTGGCATACTTTTCCGCCTTAGCTCTGGCTGCGAGATTGTCAGGCTCCTCTCTGGCGATATCCATATAGCGGTTGACCAGCGTCAGCAGATTATTGCCGTCCGAGCGGGTGGGATTTCGCAGGTCGATCACCGACACATTGTAGCCATAGTATTTTTTGGCAATCGTGCCATAGTTCCGTGCCAGGTCTCCCTTTGTGTCCAGAGCAAGAAAACTCATTCCGCTGGCGCAGGCGTACTCCAGATTGGGGTACAAAAAGAACGCTGTCTTTCCAACGCCGGATGCGCCAATCATCAGGCAGTGGATATCGTCGCTGTCCACCAGCGCCGTGACATGGTTTTTACCGCCTGTGCTGCCGAGGATGAGCCCCTGCTCCTTGGGGCGACCATGCCCATGTCGCCAGCCATTGACATCAAAGGGCACATGGGCAAAGGTTTCCTTGATTTCTTTGTCCGTTGCCCAGCGTGCCGTCCCGTGCTGACCGTCGCCCACGGTACGGGATTTGATTCCGTTGAGCGTATAGTGGTGGGACAGCAGGGACAGTCCGCCGATGACAATAAACATGGCGGCGCCTGCCGCAATCAGAATCCAGATATTTGACAATATGTTTGCACCTCCTCCTGTGCATATTCTGAAACGAGATCCTCGTTCCAGTCCTTATGTTCCGGGGTAAGCCGATCAGCGCGGAGTCCCCGGTCTGCTATCAGCTCCACCATGCGCTCGCTTGAAGTGTGGCCGGCCTTGTCGTTGTCGAGGCATAAAAAGACCTGCCGCAGTTGCGGCAGGCCGTCAATCATATTCAGTACGGGGATAGACGAGGTTCCGCAGCATGCCACATAGCTGTGTTGCTCCCATCCGTCCGGATTGAGAGTAATATACGAAAGCATATCAATCGGCGCCTCAAAGACGAAGAGCTGATCATCTTCCCCAATATGGTGGAAGCTATAACGGAGATCGCAACCCTCCACATTGATGCGGAAGGCTTCGCCATAACTGTTGGTGCTGCGCTTGTGGGCGTGCCGGGGGACTCCGTTTTCGTCCGTTCCTACAAACACACAGTTGTGATACTTGGCATCCTCATAGAGCAATCCTGCCTTTACAAAATGGGAGATGACCTCACGGTCAATACGCCGCTGCTTGAGCAGATAGGCATATACACGGCGGCAATCCCCATTGATCGGCGGAAGCTCGAATGGTTTGGGCGGTTCTTCCTCCTGCGGTTTGGCGGTAGGATATTCCACTCCTTGTTCGCCGTCCAGCAAAAGAGACACCGCTTCGGGGTAACTGAGACCGTAGAAGTCCCGCACAAAGGAAATGGGACCGCCGCCTTTTTCGGTGGCGTGGTCGTACCACTCGCTGCCGCGGATGGTGACACTGTGATCGCTTGTCATGCGTTTCTCTCTGCCCGAGCGGGTAAGCTTTTCACCGCGCATACGGAGGAACTCCTCCAAGTCAACGGAGGCGGCACGGTTTTTCTGTTCCTCGGTAAAATGGATATAGGGCATTTGGCACCTCCTTGTTGTTATTGTTTCAGTTCGGGATCTGCGTGGTCGTCCGGCTTATGACCCATCGCCAGACGCTTTTGCATCAGCTTTCGCCGGCGTTTGGAATCAATACGGAGGCCGGCAGGGTTGGCAGGCGGCTGAGCGTTGCCTCGAAAAATATTCGCCATGTGACGGAGCAGTCGGGCTGCTGCCAGCAGGACAGATGGGTTGCGAAACTGCTCTATGCGCTCCAGAAAGAATTGCGCATAGGGATTGCCCTGGGTGGCGGAGGCAGTCAACCACTTTCGGGCGGCTTCTTCGTCCCTTGGCACATCCTTGCCCATCAGATAGAGCTTGCCGAGGGCATACTGCGCATATTGGTTTCCCCGATTTGCGGAAGCAGTCAGATGCTCGATTGCTTGCTCCACATCCTTGGGGACATCCTCGCCGGTAAGATACAGCTTGCCCAGACGATAGTTCGCATAACGGTTGCCCTGTGCCGCCGCCTTTTCATACCATGACACAGCTTCACTGATCCGTCCCTGACCTTGCAGGAGCTTGCCAAGGGCATATTGGGAATAGTCCAGCCCTGCCTCGGCAGCGCAGCGAAACCATTTCTCCGCCTGCTTTTCATCGGGCGGATCACAGAGTCCGTCCCGCCAGACCTTGCCGAGCTGGTGAGCTGCTGTGAGGAAGCCCTCACGCCAGAGCCGCTCCAAGGTATCCACCGTACTTCGCTTCTCCTCCTGCACGAGCGTGTCATCGGTGAGGATTGCTTTTGCTTTCCGGTAATCAGATGCCAGCTCATATACCCGCTTGGTGTTGGAAGCTCTGCTGTCAGGGACATCCTCCTCCGGCTCATCCTGCATATCCTCGTCCTCGAAGGTGTGGACGCCAAGGCGGATGTTCTCTGCCTCCCGAATGATCATGTTCTTGATTGCTCTGAACTCTTTTTGCTGAGAGAGGGGCAAATGCTCACGAGGCCTGGTCTTGTAGTAGCTCTCCAGCGTATCCCGCAGATCGTTCCATACGGAATAGCAATCTGCCACCGGCTGGAGCTTTGCCAACTCGTCCACGACGGCGTCCACCTTCTCCTTGAGAGGTTTCTTCAGGTAACCATACACCTTCTTGCCGGTGACGGAATCCAGATCCTGTGACAGCTTTGCCATCATCTGCGCAATGACGGGGCTGTCACAGACAGTGCCCTCCATCTGTATGATCAGCTCCCGCATGACCTGCTGTGCTTTTTCGGTGACCTCTTTATAGGAGATATCCTTTTCCTTGTACAGCGCATAGAGTTCATCCTTGAAGATCTCATTGGTGAGCGCCGAGCGCATGGCGGCAATTCCGTTTGGGTTCAGGTAGCCCTGTTTGGGATCATCGCTCCATACCATCATGTGGATGTGTGGGTGGTGACCTTCATCGTGGAAGGCAGCGTACCAGTGGAAGCCGCCTATTGGAATCTGCATGGTCTTTGCTATCTTCTGCTTCTGAGACAAAATGAGCTGCCGCCACTGAGCGGCGTTGTCATAGCCGAGCCGGGCTGCATCCTCTCGGCGCAGGGAGTAGATGAATGTCCAGACCCGACCGCCGTGACGATTCAGTTCCTTTATCGCCGCTGGGAGGGACACCGAGTCGCTGCCGCTGAACAGCCCGTGTTCGCCTTTACGCTCCACACGGGGACGGGTGGCAATGTACTTCATGTAGCCATCCGTATCCTGCATAGAGTGGGCGTTGGCGTCCAGCGCCATGGTGATGAATGCGGAGGCGTTGCCGAAGGTGGGCGTGGCTGTGTAGTCCTCGTACTCAAATAGCTCCTTTGCGCCCGGGAAGTCACTGAGCATCTGCGCAATGAGCTTCTTCTGATTCTCAGTGGCAGGACCGTTGCCATGGAGCTTTTCAACATTCTCACGGGTGGCGATGTACTTCATATAGCCCGCAGCAGTACCACCGCTTTTGATGTAGCCGCTCTTTTGTATGAGCTTTGCCACGGCTTACAGCCCCTTCTGGAACTTGAGGATATCCTTGAAGGAGATTTCACCGTTAGTGCGCTTGGCATCCTGGACACAGCGCCCGCGGAGTCTGTCCAGTGTGGGTGTGTCCACATCCGTATCCGATGCGATGATGTGCATCATCATGGATTCCTCGACCGTCAGCTTGAACAGCATTCGACCAATCCGGTCACCCAGCACGCCCAGTTTGGCATCCAATGTTTCGCTGAGCAGATACGGAAGGTAGTCATCCGCCTTCTGCGCATTGAGGTAGCCGAGGTAAAACTCCACGGCCTTTTCCACGAAGTCACTCTGACTGCCGCAGTTGTCCGCACGATAGCTCGCCTCGATCTGTTCCTTGACTGATGGGGTAAAAAATATTGTAGATCTTACTTTTCCTTTGACCATATTTCCTCCTAAAATGGGTAGGAACCACTGTCAAAACCCTGCGACAGCGGCATTTTCTCGAAAGAGAGCGTTCCACAGCCCTTTTCATGGGCGTAAGGAACGACCTGCCCCATGTCCTGAAACTGCCCGCACTGCGGGCAGAGGTGAGCCGCCCGCCGCCCAGAGAGCGGCGGGCTTTCTCCTGCTTTTCCTCGCCCACGGTGGTTTCCTTCCTAAACCGTGGCGCACGGTGCCTGTTTGGTTGGCCGGTGGGTGTTATCCTTACCCTCGGTGCAAGGGCGGCACACAGGGCGCACACGGGGCTGACAGAGTGCTTTTGTGCCAATGCTTTGGTTGTAACTGCCAAGGGCTCCCCATGCTTTGGGGAGCCCTCGGTGGTTTTGGCTCTTCAGCCTATTGCGACCTCCGGCAGTTCTCTTTCCGCAGGCGTCTTTTCAATCCAGTCCAGCAGGTTCTGGCATTCCGCCAGCTCACCGGCGAGGCGGAACAGCGCCTCACGCTGTTCCGGGGCATTCAGTTGGACCGCTGTCTCGAAGAGATCCCACACATTGTCCAGCGTTTCTGTGCCTGCGGCGTTCATAGGTAGTTCCTGTTCTGGAAGGATGTGATCCACATTCTCTCCAGCGGCAAGCCTGCGGAGCACATCCCGCTCCTGTTGGATGAGCGCCAGGTTACCATCGGTCACCTCCAAAGGCAACTCCCACGCTTTGCCAATCAGAGTGATGGCTTTCTCGAAGTGGGACACGCTGAGGTCAGCGCCCTCGCTGGTCTTGCTGACATAGTCACCGTGGATCACCATTAGGGCGAGTGCCTCCTTCGCAATCCTCGTCTGTAGCTCCGATGCTCTTTCGCTTGTCATTTTACTTTTCCTCCAGTATTTTATTTGCCACTCTTTTGCGGCTGTCAACACAATGGCACATCCTCGCCGAGAAGGCTATTCAGCAAGGCCAACGAAAACGCAACCAATAGATTTTATAGAACCGAAAAATCAACAATCATGGTCATCTGTTTTGTGCTGCCCTGTGGCTGTGCGGAGATAAAATGTCCTCATCCGTTCCTTTGGCGGGATCTCACCCAATCGGTCATAGCACCAGTCCGCCGCTGCCATCGCAGCCCGTAAGGGAATATCGAACCACTGCTCATGCCATTTGACTGAAAACACACCACGGTCAAAATCTATCGAGGTGGTGCAGGCTGAAAACAGTTCAGGAGATTGTGCTACGACTTTCACTTCCGGAAATGCTTTGTGCGTCATACTTCCAGTCTCTTTGTCTGCAGCGGCAATGGAGCAACGCCGCGCAATGAACAGCGGATCGGTGTATCGGTTTGTCAGGATGCAATCGGTATCTCCATCCTCGGTGATGCTTAGAATCGAAGGTGAGAGATTTGGATTTTCTGAGTTTGACATTCTTCACGCTTTCACATCTGCGGACTCTGCTGTCCGCCTGTCTGCTCAGAAAGATACTGATTGCGCAGCTCGTCCAGACCGCAGCCAAATTGCTGCTTGCAGTATTCCTCCATCCTGGGCATCAGGAATGCCTGTTCCTCATCGCTGAGTTGATACTTGTAATCCTGCTCCGTTCCATCATCCCGTACCAGATACACCTCCAGCGTGTCGCAGACGCAGCCAAGCTCCAGATCGTAGTTGGCATAGACATTCAGCCAGTCATCGTTTTCATCGGTGCAGACATGGGTGCCGAACACTGCGTCGGCATCGAAGGTCACATCCATATAGAACTCCAGCAGGTGGTCGTTCTGCATGATGTCTTGGGAGAAGGAGATATCCCCAGCGCGCAGTTCCCGCTGACCGCGAAGATACAACGCTTCCGTTTCAGCGGTGAGCTGCTTTCCATCCAGGCGATCCAGGAATACCCTCCAGCGGTTTTCCAAAGACGCATAGCTTTTTTTCATGGCATAATAGGAAGCGGTGCTGATATCCTGAATGCGGAAGCACTGCCAGCCGTCCATGATGTTGAGCGCATCGAAGCGTCCCTTATCAAAATCAATGTGGAAGGCTCCGGTCACTCGTCCGGTATTGTCCAGCCGCTCCCGCACATAGGTATCAAACTGTTCGGCAGTGATACGCTCACCGAGGGAGAACAATCCGGTGAACCTTGCAGGAGAATTTTCCGATGGCTTGCGGAGATATCTCCGCAGCAGTACGGCGGCTTGGAGCAGTTCCAGATTTTCCTCCACCAGAAAATGAACGGACTCGCCACGCTCCGTCACATGGAACACGGCGAAGCGCCGTCCTGCTTCCGCAGCTTCTTTGTTGCGTTGCTCCTCCTGCCAGATTTCTGTGCTGATGCGCTCATACTCCTGCCGGGGAAGCTGGTTGCACATCTCATCAACGACATTCTCCAGATGCTCCTCCAGCGTTTCATCTTTCAGGTGACGGCTCAGAGCGTCATACCAACGCTCATCAAGCCAAACGACAATTTCTCTGCTGCTCATTGAACCACCTCCGCTTCTTCGGTAGGCTTCGGCACAGCCGGTTTGGGGGCACGCCTCGGTTTAGGTGCAGTGGGAGCCGGTGCGTCTGCCTCATCAATGTACTCCCGCACGGGAGCGGGGACATATTTCTCATAAAGCTTCGTCAGCGCATCGGTCAGTTCCGCTTCCAGATCCAGTTCTTTCTTGCCCATATAGCGCCGCAGTGCGGCGAGCTTCTCCTCCTCGAAGGAGATTGCCAGGTTTCCTTGTTTCATCTCTGACCTCTCTTTCGGAATAATTATTCCATTTTCATCTGTGGCGCAGAATCATCTATGCCAATGTCAAAACCTCTTTTGCAAAGCGCATCACTGAGTTTTCTGAAGTCCGAATCGTAATCGAGCAAAGGGCTGAATTCCCATTCCTGATTGGCAGTAAAGACATAGACGAACTCGATAAAATCATCACTGTCAATCATTTCATCAAGGGTTCTAATCTCTGCGGGGAAATCCGGCCCATCAAAGTCTCTGCCATATGCAACAGTAACGCCTTTCTGGAAGCTTTCATTTGCATTATGGGGTCTGCCGGGATCGGGTGTTATTTTTTCACCCAGCACATAGATATCTCCAAGAGCAAGTAACGAGTCTAATTTCTCGGATGTGTTATAGTGTTTGAGAAGAAGTTTGCCAACCATTTCGGGATATCCATCTAACTGACAGTAGATTGATTTGTACTGCTGGTTGTCGATTTCTTTTGCTATGTAGCATCGTGTACCCATTATATTCACCTGCATTTCCTTAACTATATTCTATAAATGGTATCTCCAGCCAGTGGGTCCAGCCTCGGCCTTCGAGCTGCGTTTTGACCACACCGTATTTTGTGCCCATAGCTTCCACGACCTCGCCGTTGCCCACATACACACCGATATGCCCCTCATGCCAGACGGCGATGCCGGGGATATCCGGCATCGTGTCAATCGTGCCGGAGACGGATGCGCTGTAGTACATCTGGTCGGCACCGTAGTCAGGCATTCCGTTGGTTCCGTACTCGATGCTCATGGTTTCCGTGTCAAGCCAGCCGTAGCCCTTAATGAGCCCCACGCAGTCGGTGGTCCGACCGCCAAGCCAGTTGGCACGGATAAAATCTGCATAGCCGCCGACACCGTCGGGGTACTGCTCCAGCTTGTATGCGAAGAGCGAATCGGTGAGGACGCAGCCATAGGTACCCCAGACATAGCCCCAGCCGGACTCCCATGCGTGAAGAGCGTATGTGGCGAGGTCTGCCGCATTCTTCGTGGTAGGGTCAACGAACTCCGAGATCTCCAGTTCGATGCTCGGGTCACTCCCGCGCAGGTAGTTCCCGTCATAGCTGCCGCCGCCTGCGGGTCCCGCAATCATGGTATAGATGTGGTTGATATTGCTGCGGTCATCATCTGTGACCGCTCTGCCAATGACGGAAGCAAGATTGGCGTATGCGGATTCCAACGAGAGCGGGACCGTTACGGTATAGCTTTCCTCTGTAGTACTCGTTGTGCCGTCCTCATTCTCCACAGTCACCGTTTCAGTTCGTTCCTCTGTCGTATAGAAGCAGCCGACGAAATTGTCCGCAGCTCTGGCGGACGGTGTATCCTCGCCAAAGCAGAGGGCATAAAAAACAGCCTTGACTCGGATCGGGTCAAGGCTGTTGCCGCTCTCCATCTGGCTGTTCACACCGGCGACCGCCGAATCCAGAAGGGAAAACGCAGTACGCATATCCTCTACATGGGTGCGGTATTCAACCGGGAGGCTCTCGGATAGCTCCGTTGGATAGAAGCAGGTTTTCACCGCCATGTTGTTGCTCTCGGCGCTGCCGCTGCCGAAGGAACAGAGGAAAGCGATGAGCAGAATGACTGGGGAAAAGACCGCCACCAAGATCCAGCCGATTGCTTTCCTTGTTTTCGGATTGGTCAGCAGCGTAGCGGCAGCTTTGGCGGCGGCAACAGCAGTCGCACTCATCAGCGGCCACCTGCTGTGCCGAACAGCTTTTCTTTATACGCCGGGGCATGAACCTCCAGCAGATACCGCTCATTGCCGCACTTGTACAGGCACACGCCGCGCTGGGGGAACTTGATGAGGTTGTACTCGCTCTCCTCCAACTGAAGCATATCCATGTAGGACTTCTTATCGATGGAACCGGCGTTGAAGAGAAACTGGTGCGGTGGGATGGAGAACAGCGGCTTGGTCATCTCACGGATGCCCTCCTGGTCGAAGTCCTCCAGATTCTGCGAGGCCAGCAGCATGGCGGATTCCTTCTTACGCACACGCTTGAGGCAGTTGCGGATGTACTCGATGGCGGTGGGGTTGGAGAGCCAGATATACAGCTCGTCCAACGCCGCCACCGTATTGCCTACTGTGATGAGCTTATCCGACATATAGGAGAGAATGTTGAACAGCATGGCGTTGCGGACATTCTTTGCCGCACTGAGCATTCCCTTGACACCGAAGACCAGGAAGCGGCTGGAGGTGATGTTGGTGTGTCCGTTGAAGAACTGCGCGTCTGCGCCCTTGCACATGGAGTGAAGCCCCAACAGGATCTCCCGCAGGAGCTGCTCGGTGTAGAGCTGGTGCTGTCCCGGCTGATACGACTGGAATTCGCTCTCGATCAGATCATAGAGGTCGGAGAGAATGGGATAGTCCTCCGGCCGGAGCTGGGTGAAGTTGGTGTGGTCGTTGATGCCAAACTTCTCATACAGCCTGCCCACCATGATTTCAATGACATCGATCTGGGCGTCGCTGAAATCCTTGTACGCCCTGAAAAAGTCTTTGAGGAAAGAGATGTGCTGGGCAAGGCGTGTACTTTTGCGGAAGGGTTCAGGTGCGGCGGTATCGTCCGGGTCGCTGCCCTCATCCCAGCATTTCGGCTCGAGGATATTGATGAGGTATTCACCCGCCATGAGGTCGGCAAAGCAGCCGCCCACAGCCTCGCACAGCTCCCTTTGTTCATGCTCCACATCCAGGGAGATAGCAGACTTGCCGGACTCCAGCAGGTTCAGGAGCAGGAGCTTCATCAGGTAGGACTTGCCCTGACCAGAGTTGCCAAGGATCAGAATGTTTGCCGAGGTCTTGTCCTCGTCACGCTGGTCGAAGTCCACCAGCACATTACTTCCGTACTTGTCCTTGCCGATATAGAAGCCCTTGGCATCGGTCTTGCCACTGTAATTGAAGGGATAGAGATTTGCCACAGAGCTGGCCGGCAGGACACGCTCGAACTGTGCGCCGAAGGCATTATACCCAACAGGGCTGACGCTCAGGAAGCCCTGCTGCTGACGGAGCAGGAGTCTGTCTACATTGAGCTTGCTCCGCACCAGTTCCGTCAGCACATCGGTCTGGAGCAGCTTGAGGGCGTCATAGTCCGGGGCAGTCAGCTCGATATAGACTGCACAGTGGAGCAGCGGTTCACGATTGCGGTGCATGGATGTGACCAGCGTCGCTACATCCTGCAAATTGCTTTCTGCGGTCACGGTCTGCTGGAGGTCGTTGGTGTTGGAGCGGTTCATGCGGTTCTTGTTGGCAGCGTTGTGGATAATCTTTTTTTCCTCTGCCGCTGTCACCTGCCGGGTATAGATACGCAGGGTGACTCCGTCCTTTTCTCCCAGGTGACGGAGGATTGCCTGCTCGTCGGTGCTGGTGGGGTACTCCCGCAATGCCCAAGCACAGCGATAGGTGTTGCCGAAGATATAATGGTCGGCGTTGAACTTCACCACCGAGGGTGCGATCATATCCAGATAGGACTTGATTTGGGATTCCGCATCGCTGTGCGGTACGGATCTTTTCGTCTGCTTTTTCATTGTGGTACCTCCTTACTCTCCCACGATGACCCAACGGTCGCCGTCGTAGTCCTCGTACTGCTCGGTGGTCACATCCTGCTCAAAATAAATGCCCAGCATCCGCTTGATCTCCTGCTCACCGGCACGGCTGACGGAAAACCCATTGTCCTTGATGGTTTTCTCGATGCGGGAGAGGTAGGGGAAAATCTCCGACACCTTCTCGTTGCGGAGCCGGACAATGATATAAAACTCACGGGCAGATGCCATCAGCGCCTGAATGCGGTCGAGATGGCTGCTGTCCTGTTCCAGCAGGCGTCGGAGCGCGGGAAGCTCCTCGGCTTCCATCCGGCCGGCGTAGAATCGCTTGTTGTCCTCGAAGGACTCCTTGGAATTGATCGCCAGCATTTCGATCTCTGCCAGCCCCTTTACCACATTGAGCAGGGCATAGATCCGTGCGGTCACGCCGGAGTCAGGCAGGACGGAGATATTGGTGGGCTTGATGATAAAAAACACCAAGTCGCCCATTCTCGTTGCGATGCAGTAGTCTTTGATATCTTCAATCCCCATGAGCTGCCTGGTAGACTGACTGCCCTCTTTTTTCTTCTTTCTGCTCATGCGTCAAACCTCCATTCGTAGAATTGCTGTTTTGTAATCAGGAAAGCCGTGGCGTAGCGCAGAAAGCTCAGGATGCTCGTCCCATCGAACTGGATGCTAAGGAAGGCATAGACCGCTGTTGCGATTAAGGGGATGAAGATTCCCGTCTGGGTCAGCGCCAGTACAGAGAATAAAAGCCCCACACCGATGATCCCGATGTCCCGCAGCTCCCACAGCCACATGGTCGCCTTTGCGGTCAGGTTTTCAGGGTAAATGTACAAGCTGTCACCTCCAAAAATGAACCGCCGCAGATAAAATCATCTGCGGCGGTATTGCTATATTGATGTTATTCCTCGGTCTGCGCCTTATCCTCGGCAAGTGCCTGCTGGATCAGCCCGATCACGAACTCCTTCTGCTTGAGACCGTGCTTTTGAAGGTACTCCTTCAGTTGGAGGAACAGCTCCTCCGGGATCTGAAACGCCATCGTTCTTGTTTTATCCATTGCTTTTCCATCCTTTCCGTTGAAATGCTCGTTCAGTACCTGTTGAACATACTCACTGAGTGTCTGCCCCAATTGGTCCTTTTCCTGCATGACCTGGGCATGGAGGGCTTCGGGGATTGGAGCACAGAGGTTTTTCATATTTTCCATTTTCTCACCTGCCAATCTGTTATTTGACGCTCTCACCGTTCTGCGGCAAAGCAACTATACCGAAGCCCATCAGATAAAGCTATATCCAAAAGCAACGAAGAAGCACGGGGAAAGCGAAGCACAAAATACTAAGCGGACATATCCGACATCTGGAGCGCAAGGGCGATCCCACGCATTACATACTCTACACAGGGAATGGCTACAGAATTGCCCAACGCCTTGTATCGGGCAGAGTCCGAAGCTCCGGGCAGATCTGTCCAGCCATCGGGGAAGCCCTGTAAACGCTCGCACTCCAGTGGTGTCAAACGGCGGATGAGCAAGGGCGTTTCCACAATGAGCTTGTCCTGTGATACATACTGACTGTTAGGACCCTTTCGGTCACTGCTGGTCAATGCGCCGACGCTCTCCTGATAGATGAGGTCAGTGGCATCCTTGTGCTGCCGGGCGCTTTGGGTACTGGCAACTTCGTCGCCCTTGAAAACATCCACTCGCTGACGGCTGAATACCGCATGGCGGTCTGTGGCGGTCAGCGTATAGGAGATTTCCTCCTGACAGCCCAGTCCGTTGCCGCCATTTTGCGGTTGCCGGTCAATGATATTTCCGGAAATGCATAGCGGATGAGTGTCAGCATCCGATACCAGTGGCAGGTTATTGCCGCCGGTGCCTGCCCTTGCTGAGAGCGTGGGAACTGTCAGGTGCGGGCCGGTGTACCGCGCGTCGATGCCGTGGTTTTCAAACACCAGCGGCTGATGCCCATGTTCCTGCGCCCTCAGCGTGCCGGTCATTTCCTCAGTACATTCCATGACGCTGCCGCCCTGGTCATTGAGGCAGAGGACACTTGGCACCATGTTCGTGCCGTTCTCGGCTGCCTTAAGGGTGGGCGCACACTCCTCTTGATAGCCGATCCCACCTGCCGTGGGAGCAGCCCCGGCGCAGAACCCCGCTGTCAAAATGCATGGGTATCCCTGACCGGCTTGACCACCACCGGCAGCAAGCGATGTATGGCGCTCCGGTGTCAGGAAGCAATCGCCATCTCCTTTGCTCACAACTCCTGCGACAAAGGTCTGCTGTTTCATTCCCGGCTGTGCCTGGAGCGCACCGGCTACATCACGCAGATCCCGGACTTCATCCCTCTGATTTGCCGCAAACGCAATGGGTTGGATGAGTCCATTCCTGCCAGTTGACATTCCGCAGTTGACGCCCAGTGTTGCTGCGTTGTCCCCTGTCAGGTCGCCGTTGTAGCCGTCAAAGCCTGTGGGCTGTTCCGGCAGCGTCACAACAGTCGGGACAGAGGCAAGCCCCGCCTGTGCCATCAGCGCAGCTTTGAGCTGTAGCGGAAGTTCCTTGCCACGTTCTTTCGCTCTCCTGAGAATGCCCAAGCAGGCTGTCTTGCTTAAATAGTACCTTTCCGGCACTAAGCCCTGCAAAATCTGCGACAAGGAAGATACGACGGCGGCGTTGGGCGACGCCCCAGTATTGAGCATCGAGGACTCGCCACGCCAAGGAGAAAGCATCTCCCAGTACGATTCCCCCAGCAGATTGCCACGGCCAGGGGTAAGGTCGAGGAACAAATATGGTATCGCTTTTGATTCGGCAGATCTCCTCGAGGACGATGCGGAAGTCCTCGCCCTTTGGCTCTCCGCTGGAGAAGGCTCCTGGCACGTTTTCCCACACCAGATACCGAGGTCGAATAGCGTGAGCTGTTCTGCCTCTGCGTTCATCTTCTGCTCTCATCTCCTTCACGATGCGGACCTGCTCCATAAAAAGGCCGGAGCGGGCGCCGGCCAATCCGGCTCTCGCTCCGGCTACGGAGAGATCCTGACATGGGCTGCCGCCGCAGATGATGTCCACAGGCGGCAGCTTTGCTCCATCTAATTTTGTAATATCCCCGACATGGAGCATACCGGGGAAACGCAGCTTAGTTACCTCGATGGGAAAGGCTTCGATTTCGCTTGCCCACACAGGCGTGATGCCGTTTCGCATTGCGGCCAACGGAAAACCACCAATCCCATCAAAGAGGCTGCCCATGGTTGGTGCGGTCATTTGGCGACCGCCTGCGCAACAGTGCGAGTGGTGTTGACTGCCGCCTGTGCCGTGTAGACCGCACTCATGATGTTGGCGCGGGTCGTGGTGTCCAGCCCGAAGGCTCCGGCTATCCTTGGAATTTCACCGGCCGCCAGCATCAGCCCCAGGCCAAGCAGGGCGTGATCCTTGAATACCATCAGCCCCGCAACGAGGATTGTTGCCTGTAAAAATGCCGTCAGGCACAGACCGATGATCTGTTTGCACCACTGGACAAAGCCGTCTGTATAGCCTCTGGGTACACTGAACATATACAGGCTGCCCACGGCGATCTGGATGAGCAGAATGCCGCCGCGCTTGAGATTGGCGAAAAATACTTTAATCACTGCATAGGCCATCATGATGATACAGAACAAAATCATGATAGGGCTGGTAATGGATGCAAATCCAAACATGGAGCTTGAGGTCATCTCTGTCAGGCTTCCGGTGCCGTTGAGGGTGTTGATGATTTCCCCGGCCGCATCTCCAATGGAGGTGCCATAGCCCGTGATACCTGCGGTCAGGCTGGACTGGAGCGTGACCGACAGCTCATAGAGCCGCACGGGAACTACCGTGAACAGACTCACAGCGAGAAAGCCTTTGATGGCATTGAGCGCCATTTCTTTGAAATTGCCCCTGCCGGAGTTGTACTCGATACCGCACTCGAATCCAGCGACCACAAGTCCCGTCACATACAGCGCCCATGCCAGATAGGAGAAAAACAGAACGATGCTCTGCACCCAATTTTGCTGGAACAGCTCCACGCCCATGTTGCCCATCTCGGCAAAGAAGTTGCCGAGGAAGCCCACGACCTGTCCGTAGAACCAATCCATGATGTTGTCCAGAACGGTGGATGCTACAAAGTCCCATATAAACATTCGATAAGGTCACCTCTTTTCGAGGACCGTAGCTTCTATCCTTGAAACTCATGGAGAGAGTCATGAAAACGATACGGTCCTCTTGTTTTTGCTTAGATCCCGATAATGCCCCAAATATAGAGCGGAGCGGTCAGAGTGAAAACGAGGCAGGCGAACAAAATCGCAGGCGCCGTCCATTCAAACTGACCGCTCTTTCTGTAGTCAAAATACGCCGTGCCGAGCTTGGCAAAGAAAAACACGGCAAGGATCAGGTCAATGGCGGGAAAAACCACCTTGTTGACCACGGTCTTGATCTGTCCAGATGCCGTCTGCCAAGTGCTCTCTACGGCACCCGCTACATCGCCGGTGCCAGCCGCAAACGCTGTAGTGCAGAACGCACAGCACAGAAGAAGGACGACAAGGAGCATGGGGATCATTTTCTTACATTTACGCATAGCTTTACACCTCTTAAAGATTAGATTTTAATGGTTCGGAGCGATGTGCCATTCCTCCCACAGGTTGCCGGATACGGTCAGACTGTCGGTCAGGTTCATGCTCAGCATCCCTGCCGGTGTCCAACAATCAAGGAGCCAGGTATAGGCGGTATAGCTACCGTCCGGGTACCAAATGGGCGTGAAGTGGGTCGGGCGGTTATAGGTGCTGTAGGGATTGTCCTTGAATGTCATTGCGGATCGTTTCCCGCTGACGGTGCAGTCCAACAGCCGCCAGTAGTCCTTATATCCGAACTCGGGGAAATAGGTCACGGCGTTCTGCGCCGCAGTCACGGCGGAGCTTTGATCCGTTGTCACCCTGGCGGTCACTTCCTCTTGAATGCCATAGCCGCTTTTCAGCGAGACGGCGGTGGCTGAGGGCGAGAGGTCGTCCGGCGTTATTTTCATATCCGCCGTCAGGCTGGCAGAATAGCCATTATAGTCGAACTCCCACCAGCCCTGATCTTCCCAATAACCGTTATCTACCCAATGATACCAATCATCCCAATAGCCATCGCTGACTGTGTTTCCGTCTGCGTCAGTATAGGAGGTATCGACCCAACTGCTGTGCCAGCACTTTTCCCATACAGGCACCCATACCCAGTTTTCATGCCACCACGGTGACCAGATGCCCCATGAGGCGGTCGTGGTCTCCGAATTGACCGGCACGGGCGAGGCGGTGAAACTATCGTTGCGGTCATCCGCCACAGGATTGGGTGGATCGTTGCCGTCCAAGTCCACAATATTGGCGGTGATGGTACTCTGCGCCCAGCCGCCACCCCTCGTATTGACTCGTATCGTACAGATACATGGCTCAGAGGGCGTGTGCCATTTTACCCAAGCAAGCTGACTGTCGCCCTCCGGATAGTAGACATTACTCACAGTGTAGGTGGTACCTTGGATGATAAACTCCACGGACACGGGATTGTCGGGGTCAGACTGACCACCGCTGACCTCTACCGAAGTAATGACGTCGGTATCCACACGGTACTCATAGTCGAACTCGCTGGGTTCCTCCCACTCCGTGATTTCGGTAAAGCGCACGATTCCAATCCCCAGCGAGGAGATGATGTCGGAATTGGATGCATGGGTGGAACGGCTGCCACCCCATGCCGGGTACCCCAAGTCAGGGGTTTCCAGAAACAGAGCCAGCGGCAGGTTCTTGTGGGTAAGGGAACCCATATAGCTCCGCAGTCGACCGCTGACCTGCTGATCATAGAGCGCAGCCTCGGTAGCTGTCATAACATACGGCGTACCGTTGTAGAGAAAAGCCGACAGAGGTTCAATGATGAGCTTATATTCGCCTGAAACCAAAGTGTCATAATTAAATCCAGTATCACTGCAAATCCCTCTTAGGATCTGTTCATCGCAGAAATAGCTCTTGATTGCCGCAATACTGCCCGTGCCACTGTTGGTAGCAATGATTTTCGGAAGCTCCTGCGTTGGGATCACATAGCTGTAACTGCCCACAGTAGGATTCAGCCCAGCACCTGCGTTGTACTGCACCTTTGAGACCTTACCGAAATGAGCAATATTGCTTTTATTCCATGCCAGGAGATACTCGGGCGGCTTTATATAATCCACCGGGGTTGTTACAGCTCTCTTGCTTTCAACTTCGATGATTGTCACGCGGACGCCGGAATCGCCGTACCAGATATTTCCCGCAGAGCCATTGCCCAGGCCTCCGCCACCGGTGTCGATGTTCGGGTCGCCTGCCGCATGAGCTGTCATGCACAGACCAAGGCACAGGGAAACGGACAGGAGCAGTGAAAGAATGCGTTTCATAAAAACACCTCCGGAATAAAGAAGGAGCGCAGCCGTTGGCTGCGCTCCTGTGATGGATCGGCAATCAGTCCATACTGCCGACCTTATTGCCGTTTTCATACATTTCTTCATTTATGCTTACCGTTCCCTCGCCGCTGCTGGGAATATATCCGAAGCCATCTACATAGGTTCCGCCCTTATCGTATCCGCCCTGGGTGTTCGGACTCGGAGCGGGGGTAACCGTAGTCTGTTCCGGCTCATAGCTGGGCGGGATCTCTGTATTGCGGTCCTCCTGCGGCACATCTTCTGCCTGGTGGTTTTCGGGCAGGGGTGTTGTACTGGGGGCGGCGGGCTTTTCCGGCGCCTCCGGCTTGATGGGATCGGTCTGGATGGTCTGCTCCGTGCCGGTGCTGTCCGCACCTGCGGCGGGGTCAGCAGCTTTATCGGGTGCAGTAATATCTACAACAGGCTCGGTGTTATCCGGGCGATCTGCATCCTGAATGTTCACTACGGGGTCTTTTGTATTCTGCGTGGAGTCGGGATCAGTACCGGAAGGAACTGACCCATGACCGCCGAAGCGAGAACCAATACCAACTGCCAGCGCCAGACACAGGACACTTCCGGCTGCGATCACAAGGACCTTTTTCGTTTTCTCTGTCATGTCGAACTCCTCCTTTCGGTTTTCAAACGGACAATACCACAGAAGAAGTGGAAAGTCTATTGAAACATCGAAACTTTTTCAAAATAAAGGAATGTATTTTGCTTCCGTATGAAGCGTCATTTCTGCGGCTGGAAAATCCACGCCCATGAAGCGGACAGGAACGGTCAGCTCCAGCTCCGCAACGGCGGTATAGCCCGCACTCTGACCAGAGGCAAGAGCATTGTTCTGAATCTCTACCGTCAGGTCGGAGATGGAAAACTCCATTTGACCCTCCGCATATTTCATGTAGCTTTCACCATCGTTGCTGAGCCCCAGAATGCGGGAGAGCTGGGCATACACATTGCCCTCGTCCACACTCTGATCCCAGCCGCCGCTATCGTCCGGCGACCAGCCTGCGGCATAGCCCTCCCGCACCGCATGGTACACATCGTCATAGTTGTCGTTGACGGTGGAGAGGACGGCCTGCTGCGTTGCCTCTTTCACGCCCTGGGAGATGATCCAGATGCGGCTGTACTCCGCAATGGCGCAAAACAGCATCAGCAGGACAAGGACGATGGCAAGGATCATGGGCGTGCCCTCGCCGGGGCGCTTCTTAAAGTGAGGGAATTTGTTCATTTGTGATACACCTCACTTTTTCCTGTAGCCTGTGCTGTAAGCGAGACGGGGAATGAGCCAAAGTCCCCGAACAGTCCAATGTCGGCATCAAGCCGCACGGTGACCGTCACCTCATGGTTGAGCTGGATGTTGCCGGTCTGCGACCACTCCACCTCCGGCGTGATGCCCATGCGCTCATTGAGGACCTGCTCCCGCAGCGTGGTTTCGCTTCCCACGCGCCCGGAAATCTCCGCCTCCCGCACCAGCTCCGTGGCATAGGTGTCGAGCTGCTGTTTGGCGATAAAGACGGGCAAAACTCGAAGGGCAAAGGCAATTACCAGCATGGCACAGACCACAAGGACGCAGATGTCGATATAGCCCTCGCCGCGGCGTTTTTTCAGTCGTTTTCTCATAGCCCCGCCCCCTTAAAACAGCGCACCCATGGAGGTGACAATCTGAAACAGAATAATCACGATATAGGTGAGCATGAAGCAGGCCAGCATGATAAACGAGAACACACGAATCTTGGGCGGGATCTTCGCCGCCTTCGCCTTGAGCCGCCGCAGCTCCACCTGCTTCAAATCGTGAGAGAGCATCTGGAAGTACATCCGCCCGTCATCGCCGCGCAGGACTCCAATCAGTCCACGGGTAATGTCCGAAACCGTGGCGGAGCCCATGCGGGCCTCAAAGCGAATCAGTGCCGCCTCATAGGAGGACGAGCGCATATCCGCCGTGAGGATGTCCAGCTCACGGGCAAAGTCCTCGCCGGCGTGCTTTTTGTAGTTTTCCAGAATGCGCAGCACATCACGGCTTGCGGACAGCTCCTGCTCAACGGTCGCCACGAACCGGGGCAGCTCGCCTTCGATCTTCTCGATGCGGCTTTTGACCAGCTCGTCCGCCCTGCGGCTCTCCTTGAAATACACCAACAGCGCAAGGATGAGAACCACGGGCGAGAGGATGGGCAGAACCATCAAGCACGGGATAATGGCAAGCAGAATGAGGCAGGGTTTCAAAATGCCGTAGACCGTATAGACCTCCGGCGTCATGTCCAGCCCCGCGGCGGTCAGCTTCTGCTCCAACCTCCGGCGCTTGTACTCGTCCAGATGAACAAAGCGCGCCAGCTTTATCGCCCATCCCAGAAGCAGAGCTTCGGTGGACTTGACCAGTTTTTTGTCGCTGCGCCCCGCAGAGATGAGCGCACGCTCGGTCGCCAGTTTCGGCAGTTTCAGCACATCGGCAAGGATAAAGAAAAGCCCTGCGGCAAGCGCAGCGCCGAAAAGAAACAGCAAAAATATCATGCGCTCACCTCCGGTACTCAATGGGCTGAGTCAGCTTGATGACAAACGCAAAGGACACGAACACAGCGGCAACGCACAAGGCGATGACCGCCTGACCTGGGATGGTCTGCGTCAGCGTGGCGTACCAGTCGGCATTGATGAAGCGAACCAGCGGGATGTTGCCCAGCACCAGCACCGCCATGGTGATGAACTCCTTTCGGGGAGAGAAGACGAGCTGCTCCAGCTCGCCGTTGACAATGCGCATATCGGAGAGCTTTGCCACGATGGGCGGCAGAGTGGTCTTGAGGCTGCGGTCGCCCTGGCAGGCCATGACACCGTCGCACCACTCCTGCCACACCTCGTTGTCGATGGCGGCCTTCAGCTCGGTGAGCGCCGCATCCATATTGGGGTCGATATGCTTGATACGGGTGAGGAACCGCTGGAACACGCCCTGCACCGGCTGGTTGAGATACTGCACATTTTCCTCCACCGCCATCTGGAAGTTCTCCGTGCGCAGGTAGGCGGTGGTGACCACCGACAGCGCCGTTTCCAGTTCGGCGGACACCTCCTTCTTGAAGCTGCCCGCTGTCAAGCGGATGTACCAGAACGGAACCAGCATCAGCCCCACGGCAAGGACAGGCACGAGGAAAGCGTTGCCGAACAAAATGGCAACGGCAGCGCCCACGATCAGCAGAAGCATGGAAGCGGCGCAGACCATGGGGAACTTCTCCATGCGTCCCGACGCCTCCAGTGCAGACTGCGCCTCCAAAAGCTGACGGCGGAAAATACCGGGCCTTTTGCGGTTGGTCGCCTCGTTGATCTCATCCCGCAGACTTCCGGGCGGGTGCAGCAGGCGGTAAAACACGCCGTCTGTGAACTCCCGAAAGGAAAGCCCCAGCAGCAGAAAAATGCCGGCGATCATACCGGCGCAGGCGGCAAGCCTGATTGCAATCATTCAGAATCCACCTCCTTGGGAAACAGAAATTGACCCAGCTCGGAGCTGGGCATACCGTTTTCGATAAACCTCTTTTGCAGACCGGCGGACAGCTCGTCCACCTTCACATGGCTGCCCTCCACGATGAAGCGGTCGCCCTCCATGCGGTTGGCTGTGATGTTGTACTCATAGAGCTTGCGGAGCTTCCGTGTGCCGTCCGGCAGGATCTCACACTCGGAGATATTGGTGATGCGCCGCTGCTTGTTCTCGAGCTGCCGGCAGTAGACCACGATGGGATAGGCTTCGGTCACATACTGCATCAGCGTATCGTCCGGGGTATCCACGGCACGCTTGCACAGGGACACCATGCGGCGGTAGGTACCCTCGCTGGAGTTGGAGTGGATGGTGGTCAGCACCGCCACGCCCACACGGGCGGCTTCCTGAGCGGCGTTGGCCTCGGGACCGCGCATCTCGCCCACGCAGATGATGTCGGGGTTGAAGCGCAGGGCGATGTCCAGCAGGGCAATTTGGTCGATACGCTGGCGCTCATTCTCGCTGTCCCTTGTCTGGGTGTGGATCACGGAATTGGTCACCCTGCCGTCCTGTTCCCGGATGAGCTGCAGCTCTCTGGAGCCATCCTCAATGGTGAAAATGCGCTTGTTGTCCGGGATGGTGGAGAGCAGCCAGCCCGCCACAGTGGTCTTACCGCTGCTGGTGGCGCCCGCCACGCAGATGGACACGCCGTAGCGCAGGCAGGCGGCGAGGAAATCCAGCATTTCGCCGGTGGCTGTACCGCTGGCAACGAAGTCCTCTTTGGCAAGATTGCGGGGGTTGACGATTCGAATGGAAGCCGCCACGCCCGCATCCTCGTCCAGCACAGGGGCCTTGATGACCGCTACACGGATATTCTTCGCCAGCCGTGAGGTAATGACAGGGCTTGCGTTGTCCAGCACCTTGCCGGAGTTCTGGAGCATACGGCGCACCACATTGGCGGCGTGTTCCGGGGAGTCGAAGTGCTCGTTCAGTTTGACTGTGCGTCCGTCGGAATACTGCACCTCAATGTCCCGCCAGGAGTTGATGTCGATCTCCTCGATGCCGTCCGCGAAGATATACTTGGTCAGAAAGCCGTACTCCGCCATCTCAGTGTAAAGGGCGTCCAGCAGACTGTCGGTGGTAAAGCCCTCCACGGCGAGGCGCTTGTCCTGAAGGTAGCGGGCCATGAGGCGCTTCATCTGGTCCTTGCTCTCTGTGTTGCTCTCTGTGATGAGAGCGGCGTACTCGCCGGACAGGTAGCCCTGCACCTGACTGAGCGCCTCGGAGAATTCCACAGTTTCTTTGGAGCCGAAAAACACGGCGCTGGCCTTGGGCGCAATGCGGTTCTGAGCGAGAAGCTCCTGACGGCTATCGTCCTCTATGGCAGACACAGCTTCCGTCATATTGACTTCGCCCTCCGTATCCTCGGTGTGTGCTTCCGCAACAGGCGGCGCTTCAGGCGCCGGAGATTCTTTCGTAAACAGGGAGTTGCTTCGTCTGTCGCCAAGCATCAGAACACCTCCCTGCAAATCCGCTCAACCTCTTTGCGGAAAGCGCGGCTGTCTTTCATGGAGAGGTCGTCCAGCAGGTTGCCCGCCAGATACTGTTCCTCCAGTTCCGAAGAGTACGGAAGCTGAAACGCCACACTGCCCAGCACCTGACCGATGCGGTCGGCCGCTTGCATGGGTTTGATATTGGCGGCAGTCTTATACTGTTTATCTTCGTCCCACTGAAGCTCACGCAGAAGCGGGAGCTGGCTGGAGAGGTAGCCAACGGATTTCAGGTCGCAGTTGGCAAGGCGCAGTACGCTGTCTGACTCCATCAGCGCTACAGCAGAGAGGATGTCGTTGGCGATGTAGCTGGAGCAGTCCACCACCACATAGGGAGCGATTTCCCGCAGTCCCGCCAGAAGTTCCTCCGCCTGTTCCTTGGTGCAGGCGGCATAGGTGTACTCGTTTTCACCCTTTTGCAAGCCCATCATGGTGAGATGAGAGAGCTTTTTATGGGTGGTAAGGTTGTGCTTGATGAGATTGACGGGGATATGCTGGGCGGCAAAGACGCTGCCCAGGGAGCGGTCGCACTCCAAATCAGAGGGCGGACAGATGCAGGGCAGCATCGGGGCGGTCATATCGCACAGCAGCAGGATCACATTCTTTTTCTGGGACGCCAGATGCTTGGCGATTTTGACCGCCGTGACCGTTTTGCCGCTGCCGGGACTGCCCCAGACGGCGAGGACGCCGCCCTGTGTGTCCACGGGCTGTGCCGCTTCTGCCTCATCACCGCCGCGCCGGAAAATACTTGCTTTCTTAAAGTTCATTGTCCGGTGCCTCGCTTTCTCCGCCCGGCTCGACACCCTCGCTTTCATCGGTTTGGGCCGCATCCTCGGGTGTATCCTCCGGCTCGGCGTAAAGCTCCTGAATCAGAGCGTCCTGCGCCTCGATGAAGGCGGCAGACTTCTCCGCCGTTCCGCGGAAGACCAGCGCCAGGTGGAGTTCGCTCTCCTGTTCCAGCTCCGCCAGTACTTTCGCCTGCTCGGTGGTGACGAGCATGGTGACGGTGGAGGGCAGTTCCTTTTCATCTGTCAGGGGTTTGCCGGTGTTGGCATCGTAGCCGGAGGCGGCGGTCACGGAGATCACCTCCACATACTGAAGCTCGGCGGGAATGACCGTTTCACCTCTGCCTTCATAGTCCGCCACAATGACCGAGACGATATCTCCGCTCTTGAGCTTGCCGGAGAGACCTGTGGCAAAGCTCTTGATGGTGACGGAGATGGCCTGCTTGCTGCCGTCCAGATTGTAAAGGTAGCTGTTCTCGGCGGCAGGCTCGGTGGAGAGCTTGGATGCAAGGATATAATCTCCCGCCGCAAGCTCCGCCGTGGCATATTTGCCGATGACCTCGTTCTTGTCTGTCAGCACACCGGCGGGCAGGTTGTATGCGCCCACCTCCACGGTCTGTACCATGGACGCTGTGATCTCGTCGCCCTCATGGATCTCTGCGGTCACACGGACGATCGTCGCTTTCTCGCTGGCGCTGCGGGTAAACAGCGGCGTGATGCCAAAGCAGATCACCAGCGAGAGCAGAATGCAAAGCACACCGACCACGGTGCGGTTGCGAAAAATCTTCATGTTGCGTTCCTCCTATGCAAAGAAGTATGCAGGGATGAACCCTGCGGCTAAAAATGGGACAAGCGGGCAACTTCTCATGCTGGGTCTGTGCCGGAGCTGGGCAATCAAAGCATTGCCCAGCACATAGAGCCCATACAGCACGGCAAACAGCATCAGCCCGGCAAATGTGCGGGAAGCGCCCAGCACAAACCCTGCCGCAGCGCACAGCGTGATATCTCCTGCACCGTTCTTGCCGAAACCGGAGCCGATGTAAAATGGTGTGGCACCCATCAAAGCTCCTAAAAAGGAGGCGGGGCTGATTGTAACCAGCCCCGCCAGAGCAATCAGGATACACACACCGTCGCTCACTGTCCTTGTGCGGATGTCATAGACTGCGGCAAAGAGAAGCCCGCCGCAGAACAGGACGGCCTGTACCGTCTGCACTGTTCAGGACAAACTGCCGGCGTAATTGAACATATCTTTGATCTTCTGGGTCACGGTGGGCATGATGGTATCATTGAACAGAGCATACAGCAGGGCCAGCAGCAGAGCGCCCAGAACGACAGCAATGAGGATTTTGACGGCGGTGTCAATGTAGCCCTCACCGGCGTTGCCGGTCAGGGCGCGACGGTGAAATTCCGCAGCCTTCATGGTGGCTTTGGAAACAGCGGCGGACAGCTTGTTACTCATATTGCGGATAAACTTTTTCATGTTAATATTCCTCCTGAAAATATGATGATTGGATTTGTTGCTTGCCGCCTCCACGCAGTGGGGAGGCGCACGACTTCGCCGGGATAAAGAAAAAGCCGGGCAGCATTCCGCTGTCCGGCTCACATGGCTGGTTCCTGCCATTGGGTTTGTTTCTGGAACGCAAAGGCAATGGGCTGAAAGCCGACACGGTCGCAGTAGTAAAACTCGCTGCCGCCGCTGTCGTAAAGCTCCACCACATCGCCCAGCCCCATACGGTGTCCACGGTAGCCCTCTGGGGGATGATCTCTGCACAGGGCGTAGATTGCTTCCAGATCGTTGGTATCAGGCGCTCCGTCGTAGACAGGGCTGTACTGATCCATCTTTGGTTCACCGAAACGCTCGGTCATCTGTTCGTAAGAGATGAAGCGCATCGCCACCTCCGTGTCCGGTTTGAGCTGCCACACTCGGCACCGCTTGAGCGGTGCTCCGCTCTCGGATGTAAAGGCTTCGCCGGAGATCATACGGTCGTACAAGTCGTCCTCCCACCGGGGCGTCAGCTTCAGCCGCTGAAGCTCTGCTTCCAGCTCTTGTCCCCGGAACATGGTGTCTGCAACTGCAATCTGTTCCTCCGGTCGGATATAGCCGATGGGGTTTCCGTAGAAAATAATGCGGTTTTGCTTATCTATGGTCAGCCGGGACATTGCGACCACCTCCTTGCCTGACCAAACCGGGCATTACATGGACATTGACATACCCTGTTCAGGCCCTTCCTCGGCTTCCTCCTGCTGTTCCTGTTCCTCCAGCTCCTCCAGCTTCTGCGCATAGGCGGCATCCACCGCATCAATGAGCGCCGTGCGGGCCTCGGCGGTGATGGCATGGAAAGTATCGGTGTATTTCTTTTCGCCGTTCTTGGTGTAGGACTCCTGGGGCATGGCGATAAAGAAGCCCTTTTCCGAATCGAGCTTATCGATAATGCGGATACCGTGAATCGCAAAGGCACCTCCGATGGTGGCGCTGGCGAAAGCTTTCGTCTTGCCCTCGCCGCTGAGAATGCGGTCGATCTTTGCCTCAATCTTGGGGGTAGAGTGGGTCTGGGTATTCTTCTGCTTGTTCTGAGCCATAGTGTTTTTTCCTCCTGAATTAAAGTTTCATTTCCGGGCCTGGGCAATCACAGACTTCCGTGATTTGCTGCCCGGCTCTGAGCTGATCTACCTGTTCCTCTGCCCAGTCGGGCAGGAATTCCTCTTTGATGGGGCCGATGAAGTCGGTGCGATTCCAGCGCGTTTCCTCACCGTCACCAAGACAGGTGCAGCGAATGGAGCGCCCGATGGCGTGAGGGTCGCAGCCGAAGCCGTCGTGGGCATACCAGAGCTGATACTTCGGCTCCCAGTAGCTCTCCTGAAAGACCTCGGGGCGCATGACCAGCACCTTGCCCTCATAGTCCAGCTCGGTGGTATCCGGCTCACAGTGCTTCGGCGCAAACAGCCCCAGCTCGGCATACGCCTCACGGAACTCCTGAATAAATCCGTCCAGCACAGCAGGGTGGCTGCCCACCGTGTACTGGTAGTTGTGGTTTTTGTCCGGCGGGATGTAGATTTGCTTACCCCATGCCTTGTTGCTCTGGCTGAAGCGCCCATCATGGGAAAGCTCCTGCAAGGTGCTGGCAAGCACGAAGCCTGTCCGCTTGTATCCGTAGGCAGCGATCACACTTTTTGCGCAGTCGGCGTCCAAGTGCATCCCGTCGAAATCCCTGCTGATAGCGGCTTCAATGGCCTCCTTGCAGGCGATGTTCATCCTGTGGCTCTGCCGCCACTGGTCAAGCTCATTCCTGCGCCGCGCTTCCTCGGCGGAGTAGGGATAGAGATAGGAAAAATCAGTGTGCGCCATAGATGACCTCGCCGCTGCCCAGCAGATTACTCGGGGAATCGAGGTACATGCCGGCAACTCTGATTTCATTTTTAAGTTTCATGTAATATTCTCCTTGGTAGTTGGTTTGCTGATTTGAACATAATCCTGTTGTCAACTTGGATTATTCAAAGAGATTCTCCAGATTGTCGGTGCTCCCCTCGATAAAGGAATATCCAACCGTGTAACTCAGTCCCTGAGTGGCATTGTTCAGGCAGCTTTCATGTCCGCCGGTCATCACATAGCTGAAAATGAGCTTGGTGTATTTTGCTCCATTCCAGCCTGTCCAACTGGCAGTGCTGACAGTATCGCCGCTGGCGGTGTACGCATAGCTACCGTCCGAATCGATGTGGACATACCCATTGTTGGTCTTGAAGGTCAGGACGGTTTCCTTTGTCCCATCCTCAGTAATGCCGTAGACTGTGACCACATCCTGACAGCTTGTGTTATGACCGCTGATGGCAGGGATATCAAAGGTGAACCGCTCGATGTACGCAAGCGGAGTGGCGCCGTCATAGATGCCCTTCTCCTCAACGGTTGTCGCCAAAGATGTGATGCTTGCCGTTTCGCTGCCCACAGAGGAGCCGATCACAAAGAAGCGGGAGGCATAGCCGGTTTGCCCGAACAGATCCTTGACCTGAACGACCATCAGATGGCGGCCGGAGGAGAACTGCCCCTGAATCGTTCCGCCCTGACTGTTGGGCGTGACCGCATACCCGCTGCCGGGAGCGTAGTAATCCACCGCCGAAAGCTGATAGGGGTGGGCAGAGGTCACAGTGGCATGAAAGTCCACCTGTGCGTTGGTGGTGCTGGCGTTCTCGCCAAGCGCCTGACTGGTCAGCGCCACCTCGGGTACCGCACTTTCAACACGGAAAGCAGTGGTACTCCAATCGGAGGTTTCGCCCCACTCGTCCACGGAGCGCACCTTCACTGTGTGGCTGCCGAGACCATAATAACCGTCACGGGCGGAGTCCGTGGCGTACTCGTAGGTAATGCGGTCGCCGTCAGGGTCGTTGCCATCTCTGACCGTGATCCTCGCTTTTACCTTACAGTCCGTTGTGTAAGGGTTCTGGGAATCGCCGTATTCTACCCACACAAAGGTTTTGGGAGCTTCCGGGGCGGAGTTGGTGATGCGGATCTCATCCTGCGCTGTGGCGGTATTGCCATGGCGGTCTGTCACGGTAGCTGTCAGCAGGAAACTGCCTGTGCGCTCGACCGTGATTTCTCCGCCATCCAGCTCCAGCGTCCCCACATACGGGATGGACGCTTCACTGTCTGTCAGCGTCCACTGAATGGTGCAGCCGTCCAGATTTTTTCCCTCTGCCGAAACGGAAACCGCCGTTCCGATATGGCAGGATTCAGGGACACTGATTCGGTAAGTGGGAGGCGGAGTCACTGTGACCGTCCGGCTCTGAGAGAAGGTTCTTCCGAGTACATCGGTCAAGGAGGCGGTCATGGTATATGTGCCGTCCTCCTTGAATGAGAGTTTACCGCCGTAGGCGTTCAGCTCACCGTTGATAATCTCCGACAGCGAAACACTCTGACCAGCCTTTGTCAGAGACCACTCCACGGGGAGAATGTTGTTATTGCCGCTGGTGCGAATATCCGCCACCTCGTTCACCGCAAGCTGCTCCGGCAGTTCAAAGCGAATAGCCAAAACGGGCTGCACCTCACATTTGACATTGGACTCATAGAGGTGCACACGGCCGGTGGCATCAGTGATCCGAGCCACCAGCTCGTAGGTGCCGGCGCGTTTGAAGCGAATCGTACCACCGTCATTGGTCAGGGAGCCGTCCACGAAGGTATCCCAGTCCTGATAGCCATAGGTGTTGTCCACCAGCCATTCAATGGTCACAGCTTCGGCACCCTCGGTCTGCGCCGCCATGGGGATTACCGTGTCTGTCCAAGCGGTGGCAGGCAGGCTGTATTCCACAGCAGGCACGGGATAGACGGTAAAGCTCTGCTCGTAGCTGTAGGACCGACCGCCGCCGTCCGTATAGGAAGCGGTCAGGGTATAGCCGCCCTGTTCCTTGATGCGGATCTGACCGCCGTTTTCCGTCAGGACACCCTCCATGACTTCATTCAAAGGTGCAACTTCACCATTGCGCTTCAGTGTCCATTCCAGCTCGTTGTCCGCCAGCTCGGTGATCGTGGCCTCCACCAGAACGGTGTCGTCGGTGTGGAAGACGGTGGGCAGGAAGAAGCCGACAGACCCCACGGGGTAGCAGGTCATGGTATCGGATGCTGTGTAAACACGCCCGGTTTCATCTGTGACCGTAGCTGTCAGGGTGTAGGTGCCGGGAGCAGTGATGGAGAGCTGCCCCATATCAGCATATCCGCCGCACAGGTAATCGCCGGGGTTGATCTCCTCGCCGTTCAGCGTCCCCGTCCAGTAGATGGGCAGGCTGTCCAGATTCTCCGTGGTCATGGACAGCGTGATTTCCTCATCCATGTGCGCAATATCCGGCAGGTCGATGGAGATGGAGACGACGGGATAAACCGCGACCGTCTGGGTGCAGGTCGAGATTTTGCCCAGCGAATCCTCCACAGAAGCCGTCAGCTCATATTCTCCCGGCTGCGCAAACTGTAAAACGCCGCCTGTATTGCCCAAGGTCCCGCTTGCCGTTTCCGCAAGCTCTACCGGCTGACCATCCCGCTTGACGCTCCAGACTGCAGTGTACCCTCCCGCATTCTCCAGCAGGAGGTCAACGGGAATGGCCGTATCGGTATGAGCCGTGGCGGGCAGCGTGAAGGCAACCCCCACGACGGGATAGACGGCGACGATCTGTTCATACTCTGTGGTTTTCCCTCTGCTGCCCGTAGCGATAGCCTTCAGCGTATAGGAGCCTGCCTCGGAAAAGGTGAGAACGCCGCCATCCGCGGTAAAGCCCTCTGGCATTTCGGACACACCGTCTTTGGTCAGTGTCCACTCTACGGAAGAGGCATACCTTGCGGAAGCGGTCACAGCTACCTCAGTACCGATATATGCCGTTTCAGGCAGTGTGAAGCTGATCTGAGGAGCAGGGACGCTCCAGCCGCCGGAATGACCGCCGCCTGTGGAGTCGCCCGGACTCGGTTCCGGCTTTTTATCCTCATCTTTGCCCTCTGTGCTTTCCTGCAGCTTTTTGTGGGCAGCCAGCATTCGTGTCAGCATACAGAAGCCCTCGGCACGGCTGGCTCCCTGGTACGGGCAGACTCTGCCGTCCGGGTATCCAACAATGATTTCGTATTCAGCGGCAACATTGATGTATCCGCTGTCGGCGGCTGTGATTTCACCGTCATCTGTGAACTTCGTCTGTCCCTGGCTCTGCGGCGCCTCGGACTCCTTGCCAATGGCCCGCACCATCATCACGATCATTTCCATGCGGGCGATTTCCTTGTCCGGCTCGAAAGCGGTGCCATAATCAGAAGGCAGGATGACCCCTGCCTCGGTCAATGCAAAGACATAGTCTGCGCACCAATGCCCAGCAAGGTCATCAAAGGGCGCTGCACCCTCATCCTTTGGCGTAAACTTCAGCGCTCTTGCGACAATGGTTGCAAACTGTCCGCGTGTGATGGGAGCGTCGGGATGACATTTTCCGTCCCCATAGCCATTGACGATTCCGTCTGTGGCAAGTGTCTGGATGATTTTCTCTGCCCAATGTCCCTCTGCGTCAGGAAAGGCGGAACCAGCAGCCAGCGCCGGACAGCAGAGCGACAATACCATCGCCACAGTCAGGAGCAGGCCGCAGATGCGCCTGTTCAGATTTTTCATAGTCATGTGACCTCTTTTCATAAAAAATAGGCGCCGGATCGATCTGGCGCCTGCGGTATTGAAACTATCGGGTCCTAATTTTACACAGGATAAAATCCGCTGTTTCTTTGCCCTTATCAGTATTCATATTTCGGTTTCATGGAAATTACTTAGTTCGAGCGAGAACAACGCTCAGATAAACCAACGCTTCTTTCTGAATCTCAGAGGGGAGGGAGTCCAGAAACTCACGCAAAGGAGTACCGGAAGTGGGGGAGTCCTCACGGTCGGGAGCCTGGCAGTTATCGCAGATTTTTTCGCGCTTGATGATAATTTCATCATCCTCGCAACGGAAGCTGACAAGATCGTTGGGGTGAATGCCCATTTTGATGCGCAGATCATAGGGGACAGTGGTGCGTCCACGCTTTCCCAAGATTCGATAGACTTTATCCATATACACGCTCTCCTTTATTAATGATTGGGATGAATAGTGCAGATGCCTTTTGCCTTACAGAACAAGTTGCAAGTGCTACAGGGATTGGAATCGAAGCCTTCACTTTCGTCTTCGTCGAGAATACGAACGATAATCGTCCCGTTATCGAAGTAGGCTTCGATAACCGTATCCTCGTTCAGGTTGAGATCCTCTATAATTTCGGGGTCAAGTCTCAAATTGAACTGGAACATTTTCTTCCTCCATATAGTCAGATTTAAAATCGAACAGAGTCAGCTGACTGTTCCGCTCATCCAGATATTGTTGATTGGCAGCAGCCTGCTGCTCCAAATCGTAGTTGGCAATCAGCAGTTCCTCATAAAGTGCGCCGGCTTCCTTGGCCTGCTTCATGGCGTGAAGGCGGGTTTGGACAAAGGTGTCAAATCCATACATCTCGGCAAGATTTCGAATATACGGGTCGTTGTTATAAGTGATGAGGAACTTAGCTTTTCCGTGGTGCTGTTGATTGACCTCGCTCATGAAACTGAAAAGGATATCATGCTGTTCGGAGTCGAAATTGGCTTTCGAGTACATGGCTTCAGTTCCCTTGTAGGGAGGATCAAGCAATATGAAGCTTCCTGGGCATGCCGCATAGCTGATCACATCCTTGTAGTCACGATGCAGGATGATGGCATCTCGAATGCGGTTATATGCGCTCATCAGACGAGGCAGGCGCTGAGACATATCCCTCCTTGCAATCCCAAAGGTTTGACCGGTAGAGGAGAAGCTATAGACCTGATTCTCGAGAAAGGCAGCGGCATTCTGAATGTCTTCCCAGCTTGCATCATAGAAAATGCGGGAAGTTTCAATGATATCGTCAAGGATGTTTGGTACACCTCTGAGTCTGTCCTTGTTCTGCTTGAACACGAGTTCACCGTTGATGGAGAGATATAACCGGCCTAAAAGATAGGCCAGCTTTTCATTGTTCTGAATCACTCGGAACAGATTCACCAGGTCGCCGTTATAGTCGTTGAGGATTTCTTTCTCCGCCTTTGGCTTACGGAAGAACACCTCCGCACTGCCCATACAGGGTTCAATGTAGACATCGTGCTTTGGCATCACGGACAGGATAGTGTTAACGATGCAACTTTTGTTTCCTGTGTAGGGCAGTGGGCTGGTGGATGCCGACAATTCCTATGACCTCCTTCCGAGGTCGCCGGTGTATGGAAAGCCCGGAAAAGAAAAAAGGTCGTTTTCTATGTACGGTTCAATCCATACACACAAAACGACCTTCTTCATTTATTTTGATATTCAGTTGTGGGGACCATCTCTGGCGCGGTACCAAGCAGAAACGTGACGCATATTCAGCCTCCTTTATTCGATTAAAGTGGTTTGTATCATTTCATATGCGATACCTCTTTATTAACGATAGATTCAAAATCTGGGCAATAAAAAAAGGGCCGACTTTTCGAATGTTCTTCGAAAAATCGGCCCAAAACGACCAGCGCGATAGTTCAGTTCCTCTTGGCAGCCTCTTCTGCCGAATAGGTATCTTTTTGCTTCAACCTCAAATCGTGGCACGAAAAAACCCAGAAACCGTTGTGGTTTCTGGGTTTTCCGTATCCGTATCTATTTTGGTCGGATAACATGGTGGGAGAGAGTGGATTCGAACCACTGAAGTCGAAGACAACAGATTTACAGTCTGCCCCCTTTGGCCACTCGGGAACTCTCCCATATTTTAGATTGTAGATTCTGGACGCTAGATACTGAAAAAGGACATTTGCAGAAAAATGGAGCTGGTGGACGGACTTGATTCTCGCCTATCGGCTCGGTCAGCGCTGAACGCTCTCCACCGGAGAGCAACGCCCCCCGACTACTGATTACAAATCAACTTACCAGCTTTTGCTTTCGCATTGGAGCTGGTGGACGGACTTGAACCCCCGACCTGCTGATTACAAATCAGCTGCTCTACCAACTGAGCTACACCAGCAAATATGAATGAGTGCGAAGTTGGTAGGGGTATCTACACAACTGAGCTGCACCAGCACAATTTTTAGCGCTTGATTATTATATCCTGACAGCATGGGAAAGTCAAGCCCTCCGCTAAAATTTTTTGCAATTTTTCCGAGAAAAGGTGTTCTTTTCTGTTTTTCTTTTGGAAGGAAGCAATCTCTATTCAAAATTGGAAAAGCGCCTCTTCTCACAAAAAAGAAAAGGTTGAAGGCCGCTTTCCTGTTTGGAAAAGCGGCCTTCAAGAGGAAGTAAGGAGTAAAAATGAGGATGTAATGAAAAAGATTTCGATCCGTAGTCTCGCTTGACTACGGTAATAGAATACCCCCGTAATGTGAAGGTTTGCTGAACATTCCATGGAATTTCTCTTAATATTTTGTAAACGGGCAAAAAGCGCCTCTTTCGCCTTGACTGCTCTCGGCTCCGGCGGTATACTGGAAGAAACTGGAAAAGGCAGGGGCCCCGCTTGCTCCGCCCCGGTAGTAAAAAAGCTCTGAGCAGCGCCGGATCTTGGGGAACGCGCTTGCCCAACTATATGAAAAAGGATGTGGCAGCTATGAAATTTTCCGAAATGACCTACACCCGGCCCGATATGCAGGCGGCCTTTCAGGAGCTGGATTCCCTGACCGCCCGGCTTCAGGCGTCCGCCGACCCGAAGGAGCAGCTGGGGATCTACAAAGAGGCAGAGACTCTGCTGAACCATATTTACACCCAGGCCAGCATCTGTATGATCCGCAACAGCGTGGATACCAGAGATGAGTTTTACGACGCTGAAACGGCTTATATCAATGAGCAGGAGCCCCTTTTAGAGGAAAAGACCCAGGCCTTCCACCGGGCACTGGTGGATTCTCCCTGCCGGGGAGAGCTGGAAAAGGCTTTAAGCCCTCTGCTGTTCCAGAACCTGGAAATGAACCTGAGATCCTTCTCTCCGGAGATCATTCCCCTGATGCAGGAGGAAAACCGGCTGACCACTGAATATCAGAAGCTCTATGCCAGTGCGCAGGTGCCCTTCCAGGGCAAGACCCTGACCATCGCCCAGCTGGGGCCCTATAAGGAGCACGCGGACCGCGCCACCCGCCGGGCCGCCTTGGAGGCAGAGGGCACCTTCTTTGACGAGAATCGGCGGCAGTTTGACGAGCTTTACGACAAGCTGGTGAAAAACCGCACCGAGCAGGCAAAAAAGCTGGGGCTTCCCAGCTATGTGGAGCTGGCGGCCCTGCGCCTGCAGAGAAACTGCTATTCCCCCGAAGATGTGGCGGCCTTTCGGGACCGGGTAGTGCGGGACCTGGTGCCGCTGACGGTGAAGGTCAAGGAGCGTCAGGCAAAGCGCCTGGGAATTTCCGATTTCAAGTTCCACGATAACGCCCTGAAATTCCGGGGCGGCTCCGCCAAGCCCCAGGGCACGCCCGAAGAGATCATGGCGGCGGGGCAAAAAATGTATGAGGAGCTTTCCGCCGATACCGCCGACTTTATTCACATGATGTTTGAAAATGACCTCTTCGATGTGCTGGCAAAGGAGGGCAAGGCTCCCGGCGGCTACTGCACCAGCCTGCCAGATTACGGCTATCCCTTCATTTTCTCCAATTTTAACGGCACCTCCGGAGACGTTGACGTGCTTACCCACGAGGCGGGCCATGCCTTTGCGGACTATATCTCCCACAAAACCATTGCCATCGACGCCTTGCGCTGCCCCACCATGGAGGGCGCGGAGACCCACTCTATGAGCATGGAATTTTTGACCGCCCCCTGGCACCACCTGTTCTTCGGCCCCATGACGGACAAATACGAACTTTCCCATGCGGAGGACGCGTTGATCTTCATTCCCTACGGCTGCCTGGTAGACCATTTCCAATATGAAATGTACACCCACCCGGAACTGACCCCCGAGGAGCGGAATCAAACTTGGCTGCGGCTGGAGAAGCGCTACCGCCCTTATATCGACTTTGACAATCTCCCCTTCTATGCCCGGGGCGCAGGCTGGCAGCGGCAGATGCACATTTACGGCAGCCCCTTCTATTATATCGATTACTGCCTGGCCCAGGTCATGTCTCTTCAGTTCTTTGCCCTGTCCCTGGAGGACCGAAAGGCCGCCTGGGAAAAATACATGGACTTTGTAAATCTTGGCGGCACCAAAACCTTTATCGACCTGGCCCATGCGGTAAATCTCCGCTCCCCCATGGACGAGGACTGCGTCAAGTCCGTGTGTGAAAAGACGTTCCAATGGACTGAGGCGCATGTAACAGAATAAAAACCGATATCCCAAAAGGGACTGCTGCAAAACACACCGTTTGCGGCAGCCCCTTTTTCCTGTTCAACAGCTACACCTCCGGCACCCGGCGGCCAAACCGCGGGCACTCGGGAAGCTGACTGATATAGGCTGACAGCTTCTGACCAGACCCCAGGAAAGGGGATACATTACAGCTCAGAACACCGGCAGTTGACCGTAAGCCCGCCTGTTCTTGGAGAATGGTTCTGACCTTCTCGCATCATTCTGAGCCGCAAGCGAAGAATCCCGCCCTTCCTTTTCTGAGTAAAAAGGCAAGCCTTTCCTCTCATTGCCTTGTGTCAGCAAAGCCGCCGCTGTATGGCATTCAGCATCTAGCATCTAAGCTCTCTTCTCTAACAGTTGACCGCATAGTTCAAAAGCTTTTAGCAGGTAAAGTCCTCTGAGCCGTTGCTGAAATAGCGGCCCTTTACCGCGGTAAATTTCAAAATGCAGTAATCCGGGTCTGTTACGCCCAGGGGGTAGTAGCGTTCATCACCATCTTCCCAAAAGCGTGTTTTTGTCTCCTGGTCCTCGCACACCTCTACCGTGCCGAGAAGGCTCACGCCGCGATAGAAGCGCCTATCCGCAAAGTACACGCTGGCCTGGGGATTTTTCCGGAGCCTTGCCACCTTGTTTGAAGAGGTATTGGTGGAGAAATAAAAGGTTTTGATCCCGTCCCGCTCCTTTGTCATCAGCATGGCCTTCGTAACGGGATAGCCCTCCTGATCCAGATAGCTCAGGTAGGCAATTTTCTGATGATCGATCAGCTTTCCCAAAGTCTGTTCCTGATTTCGCAGCATGGCTTATCCCTCCTGAAGCTTCTTTCGCGGCTCTCCCCATTTTCCCAGGGAACGGCTGTTTAGGGTATAATATTCCGATTCGCCGGGGGCGATCACCGGGGCCGCCAGCCGCAGGCGCTCCGCGAAGGGGACGCTTTGGTCCCGCAGCTTTTCCTCTATCATTACATTGCAGACCTTGCACACAAAGAGGTCGCTGGCCTCGGCAAGGTGATGCTCTCGCAGAACCTTCAGCTCAAAGCTGACCGGGCTTTCCGCGATGGTGGGCACAGGAAGCACCCGGCCCCGCTCCACGGTAGGCAGCAGCTTCATTTTATCCGGTGTTTCCCGGCCGCTGGTGGTTCCGTAATAATCCGCCAGCGGAAGAAGCTTTTCCGAAACCAGGTTTGCGGAAAATACTCCGGTTTTCCGGACCAGGTCCTTTGTCAGCTTGTCCTCTCCAATGCAGGCTATCACACCTAGGCCCTCCCCTTCTCCGTCACTGACATGGGCATAGCTGAACCAGCAGAACAGCCCAAAATTCGGCGTGCCGTCCTCCTTCCAGTTTCCATACAAAAAAAGTGACTGCGGACAGAAATCATTTCCGATTTTTCCCGGTATCTTTGCCATGTAAATACTCCTTTTCTTTTTTCAAGTTTTTCTCTGTTTCCTGCAAGTTTTCCAGTACCCGATCCAGCAGGCTGTCCAGCAGAGCGGCCTCTTCCTCCTGAAAGCCCCGGTAGAAAAGCCTGTTCATCTGCTGGGAAACCGCTTCATAGCTTTCCCGCATCCCCCGCGCCTTTTCCGTCAGAGTGATCACCGCTTGCCGGCGGTCGTTTTCATTTTTGGCCCTGTGAAGCAGCCCGGACTCTTCCATACGCCCCAGTACGGAGGTAAGGGTGTTTTTCGCAAGTCCGGTCTTTCTTACCAGGTCGCTGATAGGCACGCTGTCCTCCTGCCAAAGCAGATACAAAATTCGGCCCTGAGCGCCGTTGAACTCTTCTATTCCGCAGTCCTGCAGCAGCCGCTCGAAGATCCTGTCCTGTACCCGCTTGATCTGTGAGATCAAAAAACCAGTTCTTGTTTCCATATGATATTTGTCCCCTTTTCCTGCCGCACGGAAGGCCTGGGATGTTGAAGCAAAGAAGCTTTGTTCTCTCCCCTGACCGCCGGTACGCTGACCGCTAATGAGATGAAAATTTCCTCCTTTGAGGATATAGTACTATATAGAACCATTATCGTCAAGGTTCTATTTGGAACTTTTTGCTATCTCAGCAAACCGCCTTCACGGCAGCCTGCTGTTTGCAAATTTTTTCGTTGTGATTTTATCATATTTTTTAAAACAAGGTCAATGCTCCATCTCCGTTCAGGTTGCGTCTGAAAGGAGAAATTGGCGGGATGTCTTTCAAAAAATTTTTTCTGCTCTCGAAGGATACACTGAAAATTTTCTTCAACAGCGATTGAAATACTACTCCAAAAACACACATGTTTCTTCTGGATCTTTTTTATTTTGACAAATTTTTCATGTAAATTTTTTTCTCATTAACTTTTTCTGAAAAATTTCATTGATTCCCTCTTGACGAATTATAGAAATATGATAGAATGTGAATCAAGGTCACACTTTGCTAAAAGTTTTTCTCTTTTAAGACTGCGTGTCCACTCATTTTCGGCACAACTGTCCGATGGCTGTGGTGGAAACACCATTTCATGGAGAAAACCATTTTTCCGAAACTAAAAAAGGAGAGGAATCACTATGAAAAACGACATTACTTTTTCTCATCTTTCTCGCAAAGAAGAAGAAATTATGGATCTTCTCTGGGACGCAAAGGACGCCCTCAGCAGATCTGAAATTTTGGAGGAGGCCGCTAAGCGAACGCAAAGCTGGAAGCCCAATTCCATTCATATTCTGCTCAATCAGCTGCTGGAAAAGCAATATGTCACTGTAGCCGGTTTTTATTTGAATTCCCGGAAACTTGGCAGGACCTTTGCCCCTGCCCTTACCCGGCAGGAGTATGTGATTTTGCGGCTCTGCCATGATTCCGAGCTGGCGAAAAAGGCCGGCGTTTCCCTCACAAAGCAGATCGCGGCGCTGAAGGAAGCACAGAAGGACTGATAGGCTCAAAGCTTGCACCAACAGGCGCAGGTTTTGCGCAATACAATTTTTGAGAAAGCGGCGTGTGGAATGCTCCATACGCCGCTTTTGCAAGGGAAATTCCATGTCCGAACAGCTTGCTTCCCACCTGCCGCTGTGGTATACTGCAAGCATCAAAAAATTTCAACATGGGGATATGCTATGGTTTGGACTTATGATTTTATATTTATGGCATATCGAAATCAAGATTTTCGAAAACAGCTGGAAGACGCTATCGCCAGCTCATCGGATCTTGTGATTGCCACAGAGCTCCATAAATTATCCTTCTGTACAAAGGAACAGACTGTTCTTGTCACTCCTAATCCAGAATGCCATTCCCCCTTCACCGTGAAAATAATTCCCACCAAAATCGCCTATTCCGCTCTGACAAAAATGCTTTTGGATGCTTGGGAACACATCAAGCCAGGGGAAATCGCCATTGTTTCCTGAAGCATCGCCTTTCAATAAGGTATGCAAGCCATCGATATCATATTATTGCGAGAAAGAAGGTCTATGCACATGAACCCTATCCCAATGATCCTTCAGAAAAAAGCGAAGGAGCTGGAACGAAAAACGGCGGAAAAATACCCCGAGCTGGCTCCCCTTGCCGCCCGGTGCTTTCTGAACACCATGGAAACCACGGTAACGCAGCTTGCGGACGGCAGCTATTTTGTGATCACCGGAGATATCCCTGCCATGTGGCTGAGAGACAGCGCCGCCCAGCTGAAGCCCTATCTCAAATACGCGGCGGAGGACGAAGCTCTCCGGGAAATTCTGCGCAGCGTTCTGGCAAAGCAGGCGTTCTATGTAAATCTTGATCCCTACACCAACGCCTTCAACAGTGAAAAGCTGGAAAAGGGCTACAGCGAAGCTGACCGAAGCGATTTTTCCAGCGGCTGGATCTGGGAAAGGAAATATGAAGTGGATTCCCTCTGCGCGCCGCTGTATTTCGCTCACGAGTATTTCGGCGTTACCGGGGACCGCGCCATTTTCACGCCGGAGTTTCGGAAGATGGTGGAAACCATTCTTCACACCTTCCGTGTGGAGCAGCGCCACATGACAGACTCCCCCTACTGGTTTATCCGGGAAAACGCCTGGGCCCCCAGCGATACCCTTCCCATGAACGGCAAAGGCAGGCCGGTGAATTTTACAGGAATGACCTGGTCCGGCTTCCGCCCTTCGGACGATTCCTGCAAGTTCGGCTTCCTGCTTCCCGCCAACATGATGGCTGTGGTGGCCCTTCAAAAAGCGGCAGAGCTCAGCTCCATCGGCTATGAAGACGCCGATCTCGGCGCCCGCTGCCTGGAGCTGGCCTCTGAGATCGAGGACGGCATAGAAACCTACGGCGTGGTGGAGCACCCCAAGTACGGAAAAATATACGCCTATGAAACCGATGGCTTCGGGAACTACAATCTGATGGACGACGCCAATTCTCCCAGCCTTCTTTCCATTCCCTATCTGGGCTACCGAAGCGCCTCTGACCCGGTTTATCAAAACACCCGGCGGTTTCTCCTTTCCGAGGACAATCCCTACTATGTCAACGGCACGGCGGCAAGGGGCATTGGCAGTCCCCATACCCCTCCGGGGTATATCTGGCATATCGGACTTACCATGCAGATCCTGACCAGCATCGATCCCGCGGAAAAGCAGGAATGCCTTGCCATGCTGGCCCGCACCCATGCCGGAACGAATTTCATGCACGAGGGCTTCGACGCCAACGATCCCACAAAATTCACCCGCTCCTGGTTTGCTTGGGCAAATTCCCTGTTCGCTCAAATGCTGGAAGAGGAGATGGAGGCAGAATGAAAGATCAGGTCCTTTTGCCGGAAACCGGCTACTACAAGGCAAATCTTCATTGCCACACCACGATTTTCGACGGAAAACTGACGCCAGAGGAAACAAAACGGGTTTATCAGGAGCAGGGCTATTCCATCATCGCCTTTACCGACCACCACAAATACCGCTGGCACCGGGAATTGGACGATAAAGGCTTTCTGGCCCTGGCAGCCTATGAAGCCGATTTGACGGAGGAGGAAAAGCCCGGTAAAGACTGGCCCCAGCGCAAAACCTACCACCTGAATCTTTTCGATACCAATCCGGAAAAGAACCGGGAGCAAAAGGAACGGTCGCCCTCCCCCACCACCCCCTATCACGACTTGGAGGGCCTGAACCGGTATATCCGCGAAATGAACGAGCTGGGCTTTCTGGTATGCTACAACCACCCCTACTGGTCCTTGCAGCCTGTGCGGACTACGAGGGGCTTCAGGGTCTGTTTGCCATGGAAATTTACAACCATTCCTCCGAAATAGACGGAATGAACGGCTTTCACCCCCAGGCCTATGATGAGATGCTCCGCTCCGGGCAAAGACTTACGGCGGTAGCCGCCGATGATAACCACAACCATTATCCCCCGCGCCATGCCTTGTACGACGCCTGCGGCGGCTTTGTGCAGATCGCCGCCGAAAAGCTGGAATATCAAAGCGTGATCTCCGCCCTGCGGGCAGGCCGCTTCTATTGGTCCATGGGCCCGGAGCTGCGGGGCGTTTCCATCAAGGACAATGTCCTGTCTGTGACCACCTCCCCCGTTCAGAAGATCTTCGTCCTCCAAGAGGGCCGAGATAGCTATAAAGCCGCGGCAGCCCCCGGAGAGACCCTGACCCACGCGGAATTCCTCCTCACCGGCAGCGAAGGCTGGTTCCGCATCATGATCCACGACTGCTCCGGCCTTTACGCCGGGACCAACGCTTATTTTTTAAGGGATTTATACTAATGTAGAGACAGTGCCGGAAGCTTTCGCTTCCGGCACTGTTCTTTTTATGAAGTTCTTTACTGGATCTGCGCTTTCATCATTTCTTCCAGAGATTTTTTCAGCTCCAGCGTACAGGACTGTATGGCAAGGCCTGTTTGGGCCGGGAAGAAGCGCAGGTAGAAGTTTCCTGAGAAGGCGGGAACCTCCAGCTCCAGGGTCTTCCAGTCACGCTCGACGCCGGTGAGGGTAAAGGTACCCAACAGGTTTCTATCCTGGAAAATGGAAAGAGGCATCTGAGAAACATCGTTTTGGTCGGTGCTGCGCAGCGTAAGCTTCAGGGTATAGAGCCCCCGTTCCTTGACGGATACGGAGAACCTGGTATTTTTCCCCTTTTCCAGGTCGATGAGCGAAACGTCCAGCGTGACCTGCCCGGAAGCGTCCGCCTCCGCATAATGGATCTCTGAAGCGGTGCCATCGTCAAAGGAGGGGCTGGCCTCCAGCTCCCGATCCAGCTCGGTCTCTGCTCCGCGCAAATGGAGCAGCGCCGGGGAACGGAGCAGGAAGCGGCAGATATTTTCCGCGCTTCGCAGGAATTCGCCCCTGGTGACGGTACCGGCGGCAAGACCCTCGGCGGAATTGTCGTGCATGGCATTTTCCGCCGCGCCGCTTGTGACCATAAACAGGTCGTTCTGGCTTCTCACCATGGCCGCCGTGTTGGTACGCTCGCCGGGCTGTCCCTCGTCGTTGCCCTTAGCCCACCAATCGGTCATGACCTGACCGGTATAGCCCCACTGCTCCCGCAGAATAGTGGTAAGCAGATCGTAATTGCTGGCAGACCACAGCCCGTTTATGGGGTTGTAGCTTGTCATGATGGAGTAGGCGCCGCCCTCCTTGACCGCTATCTCAAAGGCCTTGAGATAAAGCTCCCGCAAAGCCCGCTCGGAGACCACGGCCTCCACATCGTTGCGCTTGTATTCCTGGCTGTTGCAGGCAAAATGCTTGATGGTGCCGGTAACGCCATATTTCTGCATACCGTGCAGCTGCGCCGCCGCCATGATCCCGGTCAGGAAGGGATCTTCCGAGAAATATTCAAAATTTCTGCCGTTTAAGGGATGGCGGTGCAGGTTGATGCCGGGGCCCAAAAGGGTATCTACCCGGTTTTTCCGCAGCTCCATGCCCTCGTATTCGTACAGGTCCCGCACCAGCTCCGGGTCAAAGGTACAGGCCTGGCAGGTGCCGTTGGGCATGGAAAAGGCCATGGTGCCGCAGTCCATACGAATGCCGCTGGGGCCGTCCGCACAGCAGCCGGTGGGAATGCCGAACTCCACCAGGCGGTCTGTTACGCCGCCAAAGGCCCCGGCGGTGCCGGGCGTTACCTTGGGAGAACACATGCCCTCGCCCCGGATCATACAGCAAAGATCCTCATCGGAAAGCTGGGCTGCAAACTGGGAAAGAGAAACCTTTCCGTCCGCCACATCCTTCAGCTTCCAGCCCTGATCTCCGGTGCAGGGCTGCTCCGGCGGCAGCTTTTTCTTCCGGCGCTCCATGGGGGCCACCGTGCGCAGCGGCACAGGCTCCCAGGCCTTACGATAGACAGAGTCCTGAAGCTCGCCGGGGCGCAGACGTTCAAAGGCCGTCACCGGGGCGCAGGCCTCTTCCAGCTGCTCTACTACCGTTTCCGGCAGCGTAACGCTGCCGACAGGCCGGGCGGAGCGCACGTCGCCGCCGCCGTAGAACCGGTACTCGCCTTCCTCCAGCACCCAGCAGGATCTGTGGCCGGTCGCGCCGCCGTCATCATAGGAGGCCAAAGAGGAAACCGGGCATTCCAGAGAAAGCTTCTGGCTTTCTCCGGGCTGAAGGAGAGCCGTTTTTCCAAAGGCGCACAGGGAACAGGCAGCCTTGCCGAGCTTTCCCTGGGGGGCTTCACAATAGAACTGTACTACCTCTCTGCCCGGAGCGTCTCCGGTGTTTTTTACCGTGGCGGAGAACCGCAGCGTGTCGCCGGAGCGGCTGACCGGGTCAAGCTCTGTGGCAAAGGTGGTGTAGGAAAGGCCAAAGCCGAAGGGATACAGCACCTTTTCCGGCGCAAAGGTTTCAAAATAGCGATAGCCTACATAGATATCCTCCGCATATACATTTCTGGTATCGCTGCCGTAATTTCCGGCGGCGGGGTAGTCGGAAATATCCCTGGCAATAGTGTCGGAAAGCCTGCCGCCGGGGGCCGCCCTGCCGGTAAGCACATCGGCTGTGCCGAGGCCGCCCTCCTGGCCGCCCTGCCACACATACAGCACCGCGCCGGGCCGGTATTCCTCTACCCAGCTCATATCCAGAATTCCTCCGGTATTCAGCACCACCGCCACACGGGAAAACGCCGCGCACACCAGCTTCAGCATGTCCCGCTCCGCCTGGGCCAGCAAGAAGCTGCCCTCGGCGGCGGAATTATCCTTATCCTCTCCGGCGGTACGACCCAAAATGACCAAAGCGGCATCGTTTCTTCCAGAGGCCTGCTCCACCAGGGAAGGCTCCAGCGGCATTTCCTCCTGATACCAGGGCTCCGCCGCCCAGCCAACGCCTACATCAAAGGGGTGATCCTGCAGCCAGGCCTCGTAAACAGCCTTCAGCTCCTGATCCAGCACAACGCTTCCGCCTGCTTCCAGCGCCTCCGGAATGCCGGGCACCGGGCCGGTATTTACCAGGCCCCCGGAGCCGGTACCGCTTTTATAGTAGTTGAACTGGCTGCGACCGAATACCGCCACCTTGGTTCCCTGAGAGAAGGGCAGCGTTTTCTTTTCATTGCGCAGTAAAACCGCGCCCTCCGCCACCGTTTGCCGCGCCTTTGCCGCATAGTCCTTTGGGTCAAATTTTCTGTGTTCCATAGGAAAAGCTCCTTTCTGCGATTTGCCGGGAATTCTTTTCTTAGATTATAGTATAACTACCAAAATTTTACAAGCGGAAAGACGCTTTTTTATAGAGATCAGAAGGGATCAGGCCAGCTTTTGATAGCCCACCCATTTCAAAGCCCGGTCAAAGGCGGATTTGTAGCGCTTGGAGAAAACCATGCGGAATTCTCCGGCGTAAATGGCAAGCCGCCCGCAAAAGCCTGTTTTGAAGCGGTACACACCGTAATTGGGGTGGGAGGTATCGTACCAGCAGGGCACACCCTGAAAATCGTACAGCTCACAGCCCGCTTCCACCGCCCAGCGGATCATCTCCCACTGCATCAGGTAATTGGGCATTACCTCCCGGTGAGCGGCGGTAGAAGCGCCATATACATAGCAAGTGCGCCCGCCGTATTGCACGCAGATGGCCCCGGAAAGGGCCTGCCCCTGGTATTCGCAGAGATACAGGCGGCATTTTTCCCCCAGGGCGTCCATCATTCTACTGAAATATTCCTGAGAGCGCACCCGGAAGCCATCGCGCTTTCCCGTTTCCTCCATGAGCCTTTGAAAATCGCCCAGACGCTCCTTTCCGCACACCACACAGCGCACTCCCCTGCGCTTTGCCAACCCGATGTTGTAGCGGCATTTGCTTTTGAAGGAGCGCAGCAGCTCCTCCTCGCTTCTTCCCCGCAGCTCTAAAATGTAGTTATTTCTGCTTTGTATGGTTTTTTCGTCCGGCTGCCAGGGCTGGAAGGAAAAGCCCGCCGCCCGCAGGGCAAAGATCTTTTCGCTGTCCGTTTCCTCGATCAGCGGGTCGGTTTTAAAGGAATAGGCGTGGTATTTTCGGGCAAGCCGCCATACGCCCAGAAGCAGGTCCTGAAGCACCGCAGGCTTTTGATAATCCCAGACCGGCCCTCTGGGCGAATACAGAAACGCCTTCAGCGGGAAGGGGAATTTTTTTATCAGCACCAGCATGCTCCCGCAGATCTCACCCCGGCTGTCCCGGGCGATCACCGCCTCGTGCCCCCAGCCGGGCTTTACCCCGCACCACCGGACAGACTGCATAAAGCTGCCGCCCATGCGCTCTACAAAGGCCTCGTATTCCTCTACGGCTTCCTTGCTTTGAAAATTCAGGAATTCCATATTTCGCCCTCCGTTTCCTGTTTATGGATTAGAGAGACAAGGAGAAAAAAATGTAACAAGCCCTGAATTTTTACCGCCGCCCACTGCCCTTTCTAAAAAACGTTTCGGTGCGGCGGCGCGTTTCTTCTTATGGCGGGGAGATTCGCTCTTACTGCTTTCTCAAAAGCCACACCTGCATTTCGGTTTCGCCGCGGTTGGCAAAAGCATAGTACGGGATCAGGGTAAGCGGCATTTCTTCGTAATCGCCGCCCGCCTCATAGTAAAGCTTTTCGGTTTCCTTTGGGCGGTAAGCCGTTATTTTGAGAACCGGCAGCAAAAACTCACTTTCCTGTAATTCAAAGCTCGAACGGAGATCCAGAGCAACGCTTTTGATATCAGCGCCGTTATCAACGCCCTCGGCGCAGTAAACAACAGGGCCCCGCACAACGGCAACTCTGCCCGCGTCGGAATGAACGCGGCGGTTGGCGGCAAGAAGCTTTACCGGCATATCGAACACAAGCTCTATTTCCCCGTTTCCGTCAAGCGCCACAGACGCAGCGGGACTGCTGATTTTGGAGGAACTGAGACGGCTTCTTTCGGAAGAAGCGCCGTCAAATCAGACGTTGGCCGTGCAAATCGCGGAGTATATAAGAAACAACAGAAAAAACAATATCACGGTTTCGGAAATCGCGCGCCGCTTTGACTACAATGCCGATTATATGGGCAAGTATTTCAAAAAAGCCAGAGGAGTCGGGCTGAAGGAGTATTTAGCCTCCCAAAAGCTCAAGCTCGCCAAGGATCTATTGCTCACTACCAACATGAGCGTGAAGCAGATCGCAAGAGAGCTCGGCTACCGCGAGGAAAACGTTTTTATAAAATTCTTCACCTATCACGAAAAATCACTCCCACCGTTTTCAGAAACAAATATTACTATACGCATATCAACAACAAATGACCGGGCTGAGCCAACACGGCTTTCTGCGGGCAAGGCTTTGCAAAACGCTGTAAAGCCTTGTGACGGCCGCGGGCCTTGCCGGTCAGGGGCAGACGGTTTTTGCCGCGAAAAAAGCTGCCCACCAGGTGGTGAGCAGCGGGACAGGGCTTTTGGAAAAATTTCATTCAAACGAATTGTAGAAAACCGTTTCCTTAAGCGGTTTCCTTTCCCCGTGCATTCGCGAGGGCTTCGCGTCCTCCGCGGGGTATCCCATTGCAAGAAAACAGACCGGCACATAGGCCTCCGGCAGCTGAAATTCCTCCCGCACCGCTTCGGGAATAAAGTGCATGACCCAGGTGCAGCCGAGCCCCAGGTCCGCTGCCTCCAGCATCATATGGGCGGCGGCGATAGAGGCGTCTATCTCGCCGCTGGTCTTTTCATCATATTCCCTTGTCCAGCAGAGCGTTTTGTCGTAACAGACCAAAATAGCCAGCGGCGCGTTAAAGTAACACACGGTACACCTTCGATACCTTTCCAGAGCCTCGGTACTTTGAAGCACCAATAGCTTCTGGGGCTGCAAATTACAGGCGGTAGGGGCCAGCTGCCCCGCCCGCAAAACAGCTTCCAGCTTTTCCCGCTCTATGGGCCTTTCGGAAAAGCTTCTCACGGAAAAGCGCTCCTGCGCCAGCTGTAAAAAATCCATTTGCGTTTCCTCCAAAATCACGCCTCTGTTTCCGGCTCTGCCTCCTCCGCAAACCCAAAGTCCTCCGGCAAAAGCAGATCCAGCTCTCTCTGCTCCTCAGGGAGCTTCATGCTTCGGCGGGAACAGCTGAGCACCGCTTCCTCCACCTTGTTTCTGGCCATGCGCCCGTTGCCGTTGGTGCGGGGGTCGCCTTCCTTTTGCGCGGTCTCATAATAGGAAAGGAGCAGCGGGTCACAGGCCGGGGCCAGGCGGTAGCCCTTGCCCTTTACGATGCTCTTTGTGATCAAAAGCAGCTCTTCCCCGGTATAGTCCGGAAATTCGATCAGGTTGGGAAACCGGGAGCGCAGCCCGGAATTGGCGGTGAGAAATTCCTCCATTTCCCGGGAATAGCCTGCCAGGATCACCACCAGATCGTCCCGGTGGTCCTCCATTCCCTTGACCAGCGTATCGATGGCCTCCAGCCCGAAGCTGTCGTCCTTTCCCCGGAACAGGGAATAGGCCTCATCGATAAACAGCACCCCGCCCAGGGCGGATTGAATGGCTTTTTGGGTCAGGGGGGCGGTATGCCCCACATATCTGCCCACCAGATCGGCGCGGGTCACTTCGATGAGCTGGCCGCCGTTTAACACGCCGATGGCCTTTAAGTAACGGGAAACAATACGGGCCACGGTGGTTTTTCCGGTGCCGGGGTTCCCGGTAAAGATCATATGCATGGAGGGGGATTCCGCCTTCATGCCCTTTTCTCTGCGCAGCTGCTGTATTTTGAAATTATCCTCCAGGGACAAAATGTAGTCCTTGATCTCTCGAAGACCTACGATTTCCGAAAGCTCCTGCTTCACGCTTTGTACCGCCGCTTCCCGGGCAGCGTCTCCGGAAGCGCTCTGAGCCTGCAAAAGCACTTCCTTTCCCTCCCGCTGGTACCGTACCGCCGGGCGGCCCTCCGCCTGCACCACCTTTCCGGTAAAGCCGCCGAGCCCCTGCTTCAGCTTTGCCTCGCTGAGGGCGCGGTACAGGTGCTCCGCCTCCTGCTCAATGGCCGCCGCGCCCTGCTCCGGGTGAAAGGCGTCCGCCAGGGCAGACACCACGGCGCTGTCGTAAGTAAGGGTAAAATGAAGCTGCTTTTCCGCCCGTTCGCAGAATTTCTTCAGCGCGTTTTCCGCGATCTGCTCCAGGCTTTCCCGGGAAAAGGGCTTCGTCTCACACAGATCGTCCAGGGCGGACAGGAAGGGCATTCCAAAGGCGTCCGCCAGCTTCGTTTCGTTTTTCTCCGTTACCAGAAACAGGTATTTCCCCGCCCCGGACAGGCTGGAGATCACCCCCGGCGCCAGAGCGTTTCCGATCTCCACCAGCAGGCCCTTCTGTTCCGCGTACCGGGAGGGCAGCGGAACGCTTCCTTCCCGGAACAGGGCGGACAAAAGTGGCAGTACGGAGGGGTGGCACCGCTCAAAATGCTCAAATACCAGCCCACAGGCCCCGCCCTTCAGAGCGGCATACAGATCCTGAAAAAACAGCTTTTCAGAGCCAGGCTCCCGGTAATTTTCCAAATCCAGCGTGGCAAGCTTGGGACTTTTCAATACCCCCTGCCGCCCCAGAGAAGCCGCTATGGCTTCCAGGGCGCTGTGCTTTCCCGTGCCCGGTTTTCCCAGCACCGCCGCCCTGCACAGCGGGGCGTCCTCCCGCCTTCCCGCCACAAAGGGCCGCTTAAACGCGATCAAAAGGGAGGAAAGGAACTCCTCCTGACCCAGCACGCGCTCCCCCGCCTCCCGGCGGGCCGCCGCGAAGGCCGCTTCCAGATCCTTCTCGCTGCCGGCGTTTCCGGCGGAAGCATCTGCCACGCCGTCCTGCCGCAAACGCTGCTCCAGACCCTTCATTTCCGCTTCCGCGTCCCGGGCCAGCTGCTCCAGGTTCTTTTGCAATGCCTCGGAAATACCGGCGCTCCCCTGCTCCACAGCGTCCAGGGCTTGCCGTGCCTGGCGGCTGTTTTCCAGCGGGTCCCATTCCAGGGAAACAGGCTTGCTTTGCTCCGGCGGGGCCGGCTTTTTTTCGGAAGTTCCTTTGAGATTTAATTTTCCGTTTCGGAACATGGCTTCCAGCAAAGCATCGATATCGTTTTTCATGGGAGGCTCCTCCTTTGTCAGATAAATTCAGCCGGATCCAGATCTTCCAGAATGGCCTTCAGATCCTCAGCGTTGATTTGCCCCGGCGCGGAAGAGGACTGCCCGGCGGCAAAGGTCAGGCAGGACCCGAATACCGCGCCGCTGACCCGGCTCAGCTTTCCCAGGCTTCCCATCGACATGGTAATGACCGGCCCCAGCTGTTCTCTTGCCCGCAGGGTGGCGGAAAGCAGCGTCAAAACATCTTGGGGGCTTTTGGGCATCACCGCCATTTTCGGCAGATCGGCCCCCAGTTTCTTCATACTCTCCAGGGTATGAAAAATTTCCTCCTCCGGCGGGGTTTCCTGAAAGCAATGGCGGGATATGACAACGCCCACGCTTTTTTTACGGGCCTTCTCCACCAGCCTTCGCACCCGTTCCACACCGCAGGAGAGCTCAATATCCAGCAGCTGAAAGCCCCCCTGATCCAGAAGGCCGGATAAAAAAGCTTCATAAGCGTCCGGGGCAAGCTCCGCCTTTCCGCCTTCTTCCTTTGTCCGTACAGTACATAACAGGGGCTTCCCCGGCAGGGTTTCCTCCAAAGCGCGCAGGGCTTCGGAATAGCTTCCGAAATAGTGGTCTCCCCGCCATTCGTACAGGTCGGCGGGCAGGTGCTTTACAACCCACAGCTCACTGAGCAGGGCGGGCATTCCGCCGCCTGTCAGCGGAATACAGATCTTCGGCAGGCCCTCGCCAAAACGAATGCCCGCCAGCTCTACAAACTTCAATTTCATCAACTCCCCGTCCTTACCCTTCCCACTTTTCCATCATTCTACACCAGTATACCGCATAGAAAGAAGAAAAGTCAATTTTTAGAGGCTAGATTCTAGATGCCAGATGCTAGATATTTGATAAATTGGGATTGGCGGTGAGCCACCGCAGGCACTCGTGAAGCTGCTTGGTGCGGGAAGTTAATCACTGACCCGACCGTTAGTAAGCAGATAAACTATAATTTACCATGTCAGTTATTCGTTGTGAGTAGTTAGTTGATTAGAAAAGGAAACGGCCCCTTTTCTGTCATCCTGAACGAAGTGAAGGATCGCGTCCTTTGGCTCTTTACTGAGGAACGCAGAAAGCCATAGCTTTCTGCGTTCCTCAAAATGACAAAAGAGTGGACTCGTCCTTCTCTAACGACTAACAACTAATAGCTAACAACCAGTTCGCTAAACTATAACCTAACGCTCTGCCCTTGACCTTCATTGCTCATTCCTCATTGTTCCTTAGCGTCGCTTCTCTGTACAACTTCAAAAAAGAATGCTATACTGAAAGCACATTCTTTTGAGAAGTGATTTCTGTTCAGGAGGAAGCAAGCATGCTGAAAAGTCAGGAAGTGCGGCGGATTGCGCCGGAAATGGATCCCCTGCGAATGGGAATGGGCTGGAAGGCAGAGGATCTCGCAAAGCCCCAGGTCATCATTGAAAGCACCTATGGGCAAAGCCACCCCGGCAGCGCCCACCTGCTGGAGCTTTCCCAGGCAGCGGCGGCGGGCGCCGACAGCAGGGGGGTAAAATCCGCCTTGTATTTCGCCACCGATATGTGCGACGGCATGTCTCAGGGGCACGATGGGGGAAACTATTCTCTGGCCTCCCGGAATACCATTGCCGATCTCATTGAGATCCACGTCAACGCCACCACCTTTGACGCGGGAGTTTTTCTTTCCAGCTGTGATAAATCGGTTCCCGCGCAGCTGATGGCCATCGGCCGGCTGGATCTCCCCGCCGTTGTGGTAACGGGCGGCGTGATGGAGGCGGGGCCGGAGCTGCTGACCCTGGAGCAGATCGGCAAATACAGCGCCATGTACCGGCGGGGGGAGATCAGTGAAGAGCAGCTGACCTACTACAAGCACCATGCCTGCCCCTCCTGCGGGGCCTGCTCTTTTATGGGCACCGCCTCCACCATGCAGATCATGGCGGAGGCATTAGGGCTGATGCTGCCCGGCACAGCCCTGATGCCCGCCACCTGCCCGGAGCTGAAAAAAACCGCCAGAGCCGCCGGAGAGCGGGCGGCGGAGCTGGCCCTTTCCGGGCTCACCTCCCGGAAGGTCGTCACAAGAGACAGCTTCGAAAATGCCGTGATGGTTCACGCCGCCATTTCCGGCTCCACCAACACCCTGCTCCACCTGCCGGCCATTGCCAGGGAATTCGGCGTTTCCCTTTCCGCCGATGATTTTGACCGCATCCACCGAAACGCCCACTATTTGCTGGATATCCGCCCTGCCGGCCGCTGGCCCGCCCAGTATTTCTACTATGCCGGCGGCGTACCCCGGATCATGGAGGAAATCCGCTCCATGCTGCACCTGGACGTGATGACCGTCACCGGAAGGACCCTGGGCGAAAACCTGGAAGAGCTGCGGAAAAACGGCTATTACGAAAACTGCGGCAGATACCTCAGGGAAACCGGGCTTTCCCGCACCGATATCATTCGCGGCTTTGACGACCCCATCGGCAAAAACGGAACAGTAGCTGTGCTGAAGGGAAATCTGGCGCCGGGCGGCAGTGTGGTAAAGCACAGTGCCGTACCTAAAGAAATGCACCGCGCTGTACTGCGGGCCAGGCCCTTCGATTGCGAGGAGGAAGCCATTGCCGCCGTGCTGCGCCATGAGATCCGGCCCGGAGACGGCGTGATCATTCGCTACGAAGGCCCCAGGGGCAGCGGCATGCCGGAAATGTTTTACACCACAGAGGCCATTTCCTCCGATCCGGAGCTTTCCGCCTCCATTGCCCTGATCACGGACGGGCGCTTTTCCGGTGCCAGCAAAGGCCCCGCCATCGGCCATGTGGCCCCCGAAGCGGCAGAGGGCGGCCCCATCGCCCTGGTGGAGGAGGGCGACCTGATCGAGATCGATATTCCCGCCAGAGTCCTGCGGCTCTGCGGGATCCGGGGCGAGGTAAAATCGGAAGAAGAGATCCGTGCCGTGCTGGAGCGTCGGCGGACAGCCTGGAAGCCCAAGGCGCCCCGCTACCAAACCGGCGTTTTGGGAAGCTTCACTGCCTCCTATCAGGGAGAGGGGGAAGCATGAACTCTATCCTTATAAAACCCCACCATTTTATGGATATCCTAAAACTATAGCCAGATGGCGCGAATTCGAACCACGGTTTTGCCGGGCGTATTTTCGCCCGCCCGTTGTTAGAAATGCAACGCTTTTGCCTAGGTCGGACAAAAATCCACCACGGCAAAACTTCTTCGAACTGAAAACTGGTGAGATATTGTCGATTTTCAGCGCAAAAAGTTTGCTTCGTAAGCTCCGGACGACGGTGGGCGAATGTTTCGCTTGCGGAGCATTTGCGCCTTTGCCTAGGACGATAAACTGAAAAGCGATAATATATCGCTTGTGACAGCTTGCTGCCGCTATTCAGCGGGTTCAAATTTGCGCCATCTGGCTCTGGCAGCGGGCTGACACAGTTTGCACCCGATGAAGCCATGGGGCATGATTTTTACCGGATCGGCAATTTCATTTTAGAGCACCCGGAGCTTTCCCTGTGTTTGACGGTAGGGGGAGACGATATCTGCAAACCCTGCCGCTGCTATCAGGGCCGCTGTACGGATTCCATTTCTCACATACCCGGATTCGCAGGAAAAGACGACTATAACCAATTGCTGGATACCGCATTTTAACGCTTTTTGAGTTGAGCGAGCCAGCCTATACCGCCGCCGAGCTGTGTGAGATCCTTTTCCGAAGCTCTTTGCTGATTTTTGACGTGTGGCAAGAGGAAAATGCGGAAATTACCCAAAAAAGATACCAGCTCTTTTCAGCCGGGGCAAAGCGATATCTGGAACGTGCGGGGACAGCGCGCTTCTCAGGATAACAGGAAGTTCAGCCTGAAAAATTGGAACGGCGAGTTGCCACAGGCACCCGCAAACTGGACGGAAAGGTGTTTTTGGCTCGACTGTAAGGAAAGCGGTAAATTGTAGTCTAGCACACAGTTCCCCACTGTCATTCTGAGGAACGAAGTGACGAAGAATCTCGTCCTTAGTGCCTGTATAGAAGGGCAAAGGGCGAGATTCTTCACTTCGTTCAGAATGACAGGTGAGAAGTAAGCGGTACACCCGTAAATTTCAATTTATCGTACTAGGGCTTGTTTGAAAATAGAGAAAATGGCGGATTTTTGTACAAGGCGAGATGACTTCAAGGCGGAGACCCGCAAGATTTCCAACGCGGAAATCCGGCCGCATTGTGCAAAAAGACGGCGTTTGCGTTTTTTAAGCAATCCCTAACTTCCCTTTCTGTTCAGTAATGACAGATGGAGAGCGAATGTGTAACCGCCAAACTTCAATTTATCTGCTTCCTAACGGTCGGGTCAGTGATTAGCTTCCCGCACCAAGCAGCTTCACGAGCGGCTGCGGTGCCTCACCGCAAATTCCAATTTACCATGCAGACCACCAGAGACAGTTAGCTGCTAAAAGGCCCTGGACGAATCATTTCGTCCAGGGCCTTTTGAACTTTGCGAAAATTACTTCTCTTCCTCGCTGTGGCAGCCGCCGCAGCAGCAATCCTCGTCCTCGTCACAGTCAAATTCCAGGCTTTCTCCGCACTTGGGGCAAACGATGCCGTCTTCGTCCAGCATCTCGTCCTCCAGGGGAATGACGGTGCCGCAGCTGGGACAGGTCACCTCGTACTCGAAATCATCGAAATCCCCGTGGTGATGATGGCCGCAGCCACAGCCGCAGTCGTCCTCTTCCATACCGTAGAAATCCTCTTCCACATTGCCCAGATCCTCATCGATCTCATCTACCTGCTCGGAAAGAAGATCAAAGCCGTCCTCCAGCTCTTCCACGGAAATGCACAGATCGTCCAAAAGCTCCACCATGGCGTTCAACACCTTGGTCTCCTTGGCCTTGGGATCAAGCTCTAGGCCCTCCATCAGGCCGCGAATATAAGAAGCCCGTTCTGAATTTGTCATTGCGATTCTCCTTTTCTTTCTGCCGGCATCGCATGCCGGGATCGGTTTCAGTATCCCCTGACTATACTTAGCTTGCACAGAAGCAGCGCGGAAATGCGCCGTGACCCTTTTCTTAAGCGCGCTCCATATATTCGCCGGTGCGGGTATCCACGCGGATCATCTCATTCTCATTGATAAAGAGAGGAACACGGATCTCCGCCCCGGTCTCCAGGGTGGCGGGCTTCAAGGTGTTGGTGGCGGTATCGCCCTTCACGCCGGGCTCGGTCTTGGTGACCTCCAGCTCCACAAAGTTCGGGGGCTCCACGCCGAACACATTGCCCTTATAGGAGAGCACCTTGCACTCCATATTCTCCTTGACGAATTTGAAGTTATCGCTGAGCACATTGCCATTGATGGGCATCTGCTCGTAGGTCTCGTTATCCATGAAATAGTACAGATCGCCGTCACTGTACAGATACTGCATGTCCTTCCGCTCAATAAAGGCGGTGGGGAACTTGTCGTTGGGGTTAAAGGTTTTTTCCGTTACAGCCCCGGAAATGACGTTGCGGATCTTAGTGCGCACAAAGGCCGCGCCCTTGCCCGGCTTTACATGCTGGAACTCGATGATGGAATACACGCCGCCGTCCATTTCAAATGTAACGCCGTTTCTGAAATCGCCTGCTGTTACCATAAATATGACCTCCGAATTTAGATATTAGAGAATTAGAAAAGGGCATAAGGGCAAGAACATTTTCTAAAAAACACCTATCCAAAGCTTTCGCTGCACAGATATTCTTTTCCTTATTAAGGCCAGTATAACTTATTTTCAGGCCGATTTCAAGGAAAAGTGGGAAATTTTTCTTGAAATCAGCACTGTTTCGGGCGTTGGCCGTGAATCGTGCGGGATCGCTTTTACAGCTCGATCAGCTCTTTGGGGGACTTGGTCAAACTGCGGCAGCCGTCCGCCGTAATGAGAAGCATATCCTCAATACGCACGCCGTACTGTGCCGGAAGGTAAATGCCCGGCTCGTCAGTGATCACCATGCCCTCCGCGCAGGGGGTGCTGTCATGGGCGGCAAAGCGGGGCCACTCGTGAATTTCAAAGCCTACCCCGTGGCCCAAGCCGTGGCCGAAGGTGCCGGGGTAGTCCTTCTCGATCAGATCTCTAGCGATCCGGTCCACCTCGCAGCAGGGTATACCGGGCCTTACCCCATCGATCACCGCCAGCTGGGCCCGCAAAACCGTTTCATACACAGCCCGCTGCTGGTCTGAAACATGGCCCAAGGCAACGGTGCGGGTCATGTCGGAATGATAGCCGTCCAACAACGCGCCGGTATCCATGGTGACAAAGTCTCCCTTGCGCACCCGGTTTTCCGAGGGGACGGCATGGCACTGGGAACCGTTTTTTCCCGCTGCCACGATCAGCTCAAAGGCCACGTTGTCCGCGCCGTTTTTCCGCATGAAAAACTCGATCTCCAGCGCCAGCTCCCGCTCTGTAACACCTTCCCGGATATAGGGCAGAATGTGCCGGAACGCCGCATCGGTGATCTCCTGAGAGGCTTCTATCTTCTTGACCTCCTCCGGAGATTTTATCATGCGCTGTGCCCGGATCACGCCGTCCAGGGAATCGTCCAGCACAGCCTCCGCGCCGTATGCGGCAAAGGCCGTTTCAAAGCGCCTTGCCTGGGCTACGGAAAGCTGCTCCGTTTCCAGGTAAACCGCCTTCACGCCGTGCTTTTGCAAAAGCTCTCCCAGCTTGCCGTTCAGGTTGGAAAAGCCTACGACCTCGCAGTGCTTCGCCCGATACCGGGCGGCCTCCTCATAGCGGAAATCCATCAGCAGATATGCCTGCTCCGCCGTGACCAGCAGCGCGCCGTCCGTGGCGGGAAATTCCGTAAAATACCGCCGGTTCCTCTCGGAAAAGACCAGGGCGGCCTTTTGGGCATCGCCGCAAAGCAGCGTTTCCCTCAAACGCTCTATGGGATTTTTCACGAGATATCCCTCCTGTTTTCAAATTTCCTGCGCAGCCCCTTTTCAAAATGTCTGCGCACCCGAAAGGTAAAACCTTCTTCCTCCTCAATAGGGGAAAGCAGCACGGATTTCATGCCGCACAGATTGGCCCCGATCACATCGGTGAAGATCTGATCTCCGATGATAGCGCATTCGCCGCGTTTCATCTTCAAAAGGGAACGGGCCTTAAGGTAGCCGAAGGGCAGGGGCTTCATGGCAAAGCTGATGCACCCCAGGCCGAATTGTGCGGCGAAGGGCTCCACCCGCTTCTTAAAATTGTTGGAAACGATCAGTACCCGAAAGCCCGCCTCCACCATGCGCTTTGCCCATTCCACCGCGCCCGGTATGGGCTGGTGAGAGGTGTAGGAGGCCACGGTGTTGTCCACGTCCAGCAGCAGAGCCCGCACCCCTAGCCCGGACAAGAACTCCGGGGTCAGATCCATGAGTCCCCGCCTCACGGCGGTCGGTCGAAACAAAGCCATAAAATCATCTCTCCCATTGTTCCAGAGGAACAAAAAAGCGGGCTTTCGCCCGCTTCCGAAAGTGCATTGTGTGCAGCCTTACTTATACTTGCGCTTACGAGCTGCTTCCGACTTCTTCTTCCGCTTGACAGAAGGCTTTTCATAAGCCTCTCTCTTGCGGACCTCCTGAATGACGCCCGCTCTGGCACACTGCTTCTTAAAGCGGCGAAGCGCGCTGTCCAGAGACTCGTTATCCTTGATCCGAATTTCAGCCATGTATATCCCTCCCATCCGCCGTAAGGCAGGGGTCTTATGCGTTATATCATACCAATACAACGAGTTTTATTATATCGCCCCGCTTCAGGATTGTCAAGCCCTCTTTCTTTCATTTTTCCGTCATTTCCGCCAAAGGCTGTTTTCGAAAAAATCCGGAAAACTGCAAAAGGCCCGCTAAAAGCGGCGCACTGATTTCCCCGGCAAACTTCCACACTTGTTAAAAGCAGCCCCCCTTTTTTTCGAAAACACAGCTCCGCCCGTTTCTCCGGCATATTTTCCCGGGCAGCGAAAGCAAAGATATCCGGTGTATTCAGCAGCCGCGCCGCGCAGAGATCCATCACACTATTTCCACAATACTATAATTTCTCGAAAAAAGATATTTCACTTGATTTCTTGTCGAATCATGATATAATAATCGTGAAAGATGCACACGCAATATGATAAACTTCATAAAGAGGGCAGAAATCGTATGGAAAAGTATCTGGCCCACATTTGCCCGGCTTCAGAAGACGGCCCGGAGCGCGTTCAAACGGTGGAGGAGCATTGCCGGAAAACAGCGGAATACGCTGCCCGGGCTTTAGAGGACGTATCGCTCTCCGCCGGCGGATACCTGGCTGGTCTGCTGCATGACGCGGGGAAATACACCGCCGCCTTTCAGGATTACTTAAAAAGGAGCGTATCCGGCGAAAAGCTTCCGCGCGGCTCCATTAACCACACCTTTACGGGCGCCCGGCTTCTTTTTTCCCGGTATCATCGCCTGGAGCTGGGAGACTTTGCCGATACCGCCAGCGAGCTTCTATTTCTCGCCATCGGCTCACACCATGGGCTTTTTGATTGTATCGGAGAAGACAAAAAGAATGGCATCCGCCATCGCCTTACGAAGGAAGGGATCGGCTACAAGGAAGCGACCGACAGCTTTTTCCGGCATTGCGTTTCGGAAGAGGAGCTGGATCGAAGGTTTCAGAAAGCACGGGAAGAGCTGGCTCCCTTCCTGGATCGGCTGCTTGCCATGACAGACCCGAGGCGGGAGGCCTATGAAGACGAAACCGCCTTTTATTCCGGCCTGCTCGCGCGGCTTTTCACCTCCGCCGTCATAGAGGGAGACCGGCGGGATACGGCGGAATTTCAGAATTTGGCCCAATTTCCGCCTGTCCGAAGCACAGAAGAACGAAAACAGCTTTGGGGAAGCTGTCTTGCCCGTGTCGAAGAAAAGTTAGGCAGGCTTTCCAGTGATTCTTCCATTGGCCGGGCAAGGAAAGGAATTTCTGACCAGTGCCGGAAAGCAGCCGATTTGCCGGAGGGCGTCTACCGCCTGAATGTTCCCACCGGCGGCGGGAAAACGCTTTCCTCTTTGCGATATGCCCTGGTCCATGCTGAAAAATACGGAAAACAACGGATCATCTTCACTTCTCCGCTGCTCAGCATTTTAGACCAGAACGCAAAGGAAATTCGAAAGTATGTGCAGGACGACAGCATCATTTTGGAGCACCACTCCAATTTGGTACAGCCCGAGGAAAACGCGGAGCAGCTCGACCAGCGGGAGCTGCTACTGGAGACTTGGGATTCTCCTGTGATCCTCACCACCCTTGTGCAGCTTTTGAATACCCTGTTTTCCGGGAAAACCTCCTCCATTCGAAGGTTTCACGCCCTGTGTAACAGCGTCATCGTCATTGATGAGGTGCAAACGGTTCCCAACAAGATGCTGACCCTGTTTTCCTTGGCTGTCAACTTTTTAGCTGAGCTTTGTGGAGCCACCATTGTGCTCTGCTCAGCCACACAGCCCTGTGTGGAAAGTATTCCGCACCCGATCCATGGGCCGATCCGGGATCTGATCCCCTTTGATCCGGAGCTGTGGCTGGCCTTCCGCCGTACTGAGATCCGGGATAAGGGAGAGCTCTCCCTGGAGGAGATCGCCGCTTTCGCCCGGGTGATCCTGGAAACCCACGACAGTCTTTTGATCGTCTGCAATAAAAAGGCGGAGGTGGAAACGATTTTTACCGCCTTGAAGGAGGAAGACCTTGCTCTGTTCCAGCTATCGGCCGCCATGTGTACGGCGCACCGAAGGGACACCTTGGAACATCTGCGAAGCTCCTTGTCAGAGCAGATGCGAAAAACGGTGTGCGTTTCCACTCAGGTGATCGAAGCGGGGGTGGATATTTCCTTTTCCTGCGTGATCCGCCTGGAGGCGGGCATGGACAGCGTGATCCAGGCGGCGGGGCGGTGCAACAGAAACGGTGAGCGGAAGGGAATGCTTGCTCCTGTTTATCTTGTACGGTGCAAAAACGAAAAGCTTACAAATCTGCCCGATATCCAAAGGGGCAAGGACGCGACCACGGCTTTACTTTGCGAGTTCTCCCAGCGCCCGGAGCAATACGGCGGCAATTTGGATTCCAGCGAAGCCATTCAATTTTATTACCGCGCCCTGTACCGGAATTTTGCGGAAGACTACCAGGACTTCAACAAAGCGGAATACCCCTCCCTGTTTTCCCTGTTATCGCAAAACGAGACCTACACCGATGGAGCGGCGGACGTTCTCTATTTCCGCCAGGCCTTCCGCTTGGCGGGAGCTCTGTTTCAGGTTTTTGAGGAAAACACCCGGGACGTGATCGTCCCCTATGGAAAAGGGGCCGAACTGATCGAAGAGCTGTGCGGCTCGAAAGCGCAAAGCGATCCTTCATTTCTGAAGGAGCTGCTGAAGCAGGCAAAGCCCTTTACAATATTGCTGTATCAATATCAGCTTCAAAGGCTGGAAAAAGAGGACGCCCTGATTCCCTTGCTGGGAAACGCCCTTGGGCTGCACGGCCATTACAGCGAAAATACCGGGTTTACGGCAGAGGGCTCTTATTTTAATTTTTTGGAGGTGTTGTAGCGATGCAGTTTCCGAATCTTGTAGAATTTCAGGTCACGGGGGATTACGCTCTTTTTTCCGATCCCATTATGCGGGTAGGCGGGGAAAAGTGCACTTATCAGCTTCCCACCTATGAGGCGCTGAAGGGAATTTTATCCTCTGTTTACTGGAAGCCCACCTTTCTCTGGATCATCGACAAGGTTCGTATTATGAACCCCATTCAAACGGAGGTAAAAGGGATCCGCCCGATCCATTACCAGGACAGCGGCAACGAGCTTGCCTATTATACCTATTTGAAGGATTGCCGTTATCAGGTACAGGCCCATTTTGAATGGAACGAAAACCGTCCGGAACTTGCCGGAGACCGCAACGAAAACAAACACCACAACATTGCGAAACGGATGATCCAAAAGGGCGGGCGCAGAGATATTTTTCTCGGCACACGGGAATGCCAGGGCTATGTGGAGCCCTGCGCCTTCGGAGAAGAAGCGGGATATTACGACTCCACCCCAGAGCTCAGCTTCGGCCTGATGTATCACGGCATCACCTATGCCGACGAAGCTTTTTCTCCGGAAACTCAGGGAAAAATGACCGCCCGGTTCTGGCAGCCTGTCATGAAAAACGGAATTCTTTCCTTTCCCCGCCCGGAGGAGTGCACGCTTACAAAAACACTGCGGGAAATGGAAAGCAAGCCCTTTGGAGAAGCGCTGGAAAACTTTTCGGGGCTCAGAGAATTCGGGGAGGTGAAGTGATGGGCCTGCTGCAAAAAGCCTGCGAAACCTATGATACTTTTTCCCGGATAGCCGGAATAGAGCAGGAAGGAAAAGAACCTTTGGCTCCCATTTCCCACAGCATCACCAGGGCTGATCTGGAGATCACGCTGGATCAAAACGGAGCTTTTCTTTCGGCACGGACGGTAGACAAAAAGGAACCCAAAATTTTGATCCCCGTTACGGAAGAATCCTTCGGAAGAACCAGCGCTCCCTGTGCCCATCCCCTATGCGACCAGCTGGGTTATCTTGCCCCCTGCAACAGGGAAAAGTATTCCCTGTACCTTGCTCAGCTGGAGGATTGGGAAAGCTCCGGGTTTTCCCACCCCAAGCTTACTGCCATTCTGCGCTATATCCAGGGCGAAACCATTTTATCCGATCTGTCCCGCTGTGAGCTCATTACGGTAACAGAAACCGGCGCTCCGGAAAATGAAAAGCTTCTGGTTCGCTGGGTAGTCAACGGGCTGGGAGAGCAAAGCGGCCCCTGCTGGAGAGACCGGAGCCTGATGCAATGCTTTACAAGATATTATCACTCCAAGTTGGAGGCAGAGGCGCCGGTTTTCTGTATGGTTTCCGGGCAATCGGAAGCGCCGGCAACACAGCACCCAAAGGGCGTTGTGTCTTTAAACGGAAACGCCAAGCTGATTTCCGCTAATGACTCTCATGGCTTTACCTACCGGGGGAGATTCAGCGAACCGAGTCAGGCCGCCACCGTCAGCTACATCGCTTCCCAAAAGGCGCATAACGCCTTGCGATGGCTTGTGGCAAACGAGGGTGTGATCTTCGGAGAACGCACCTTCCTTTGCTGGAATCCGGCAGGAAAAAGGACTCCTATGATCCACAGCTCCATGCAGCGCGGACAAGAGAATGGCACGAAAGCCGCCACTCTCACAGAATACCGGCAGCAGCTGAAAAACGCCCTTGCCGGCTGGAAGCAAGAACTGCCAGACACCTCGGAGGTGATCGTGACCGCTTTTGACGCGGCAACCACCGGCAGGCTGGCCGTGACCTGCTACAGCGAATTTCAGGCCTCCGATTATCTGGAAAGGCTTTTCCACTGGGAAGACACCTGCCTCTGGGAAAATTTCCAGTTTGGAATTCAATCTCCTTCTCTATACGCCATAGTAAATCGGGCATTCGGCGTACCCAGAAACGGGAAGGTGGAAACGGACCCTAAAATTCTGGGCCAGCAAATGCAGCGGCTGATTTCCTACCGGCTGAACGGCGCTTTCTTTCCGTTGGATATGGAAAAATCCCTGGTGGAACGCGCTTCCAATTTACTGCTTTATGAAGAAAAAAAGTTCTATGAATATTCGCAGCGGAAAGAGCTTTTATTCACCGCCTGCGCGGTGATCCGAAAATACCGTTACGATCATTTTAAGGAGGAATGGGATATGGCACTGGATCAGGAAAACAAAGACCGCAGCTATCTGTTTGGACGGCTGCTGGCCATTGCCGAAATCGTAGAGCAAAGCACCTATCAGGGAGAGGACGCCCGGGAAACCAACGCCATGCGGTTCCAGAAGACATTCTCTTTGCGCCCTATGGCAACCTGGCGCTTGCTGGAGGAAAAGCTGAGGCCTTATTACAAGCAGCTAAAGCCCGGATTGTCCGGATATTATAAAAAGCTTACCCAAGAGATCACCGCTCTCCTGGATCCAAAGGATCCGGAGCTGAACAAAAAGCTGGAAGATGTTTACTTGCTCGGCTACTATCATCAAAGAGCCTATCGCAACGCGAAGGCAGAAGATTAAGGAGGAATTTCACAATGAGCGTTTTACAGAACAAGATCGATTTCGTGGCCTTTGCCAGCGTGACCATGGCCAATCCCAACGGCGACCCCTTAAACGGCAACAGCCCCCGAACAGATTATGCCGGCTTGGGAGAGATCAGCGACGTCTGTATCAAGCGGAAGCTTCGGAACCGAATGCAGGATCTGGGAAACCCGATTTTTGTTCAGTCCAGCGACCGCTGCGACGATGGCTGCGGCAGCTTAAGCCAACGCGCCTCCACCGTGCTGGGAAGCACAAAGGGGAGCAGCCCGGAAGAGCTTGCCGCAAAGGCCTGTGAGGCCTGGCTGGACGTGCGTTCCTTCGGGCAGGTATTTGCCTTCAAGGATATAAAGGGCGTTTCCGTAGGAGTGCGTGGGCCGGTCTCCATTCATCAGGGCGTCAGTATCTCCCCGGTGCAGGTCGAGGATATGCAGATCACAAAAAGCGTAAACGGGGAAGATTCCAAGGGAGAAAAAGCTCGTACCTCCGATACCATGGGCATGAAGCATTTTGTCCGGTTTGGTTTTTATCAGCTCAAGGGCTCTATCAATGTGCAGCTGGCGGAAAAAACCGGCTTTACCGAGGAAGACGCCGAAACAGTCAAGGAATGCCTGCGCACCCTGTTTGTCAACGACGCCTCTGCCGCACGCCCGGACGGCTCCATGGAGATCACCCGCCTTTACTGGTGGAAGCACAACTGCAAAGACGGCCAGTATTCTTCCGCTCAAGTCCACCGCAGCGTTCACGCGGAGCTGAAGGATCCTGACACGATTCCCGCCTCCCCCGAGGATTACACGATCACACTGGAGCCCCTTGCCGGGCTGGAGCCGGAGATCTTAAATGGCCTATAAAGAAGACGATTTCCTCCAGCTTTCCGGCTTGCAGCATTTTGCTTTCTGCCGCCGGCAGTGGGCGCTGATCCATATTGAAAACCAGTGGCAGGAAAACCTTCGCACCGTGGAGGGCGACCTGTTCCATGAAAGAGCGCACGATGAGCAGCAGCGGGAAAGGCGGGGAGATACGCTGATCCTTCGGGGGCTTTCTGTCTTTTCCGCCAGCCTGGGGCTTTCGGGGAAATGCGATGTTACGGAATTTCACAGAAACCCGCGGGGCGTTTCTCTACAGGGGGAGGAAGGTCTTTGGCTCCCCTTTCCGGTAGAATATAAGCGGGGCGCTCCGAAAGCCGGAGAAGAGGACACGCTGCAGCTCTGCGCCCAGGCCATGTGCCTGGAGGAAATGCTTTGCTGCTCTGTTTCGGAGGGCGCACTCTTCTATGGCGAGACCCGGCGGCGGTTTCCGGTGGAGTTCACGCCGGAGCTGCGAAAGCAGGTACGGGACTTCGCGGAAGAAATGCATCAGTATTTTCAGCGGGGATATACGCCGAAGGGAAAGCCCGGCAAACACTGCAACGCCTGTTCTCTGAAGGAGCTGTGCCTGCCGAGGCTTACCAAAAAGTCACCGGTGAAGGACTATCTTCACAAAGCCATGGAGGAAGCCCTATGAAACAGCTTCTCAACACTCTATTTGTTACCTCAGAGGACATCTATCTTTCGCTGGACGGGGAAAACGTGGTGGCAAACCGGGAAAAAGCCGTGGTGGCGCGATATCCGCTTCACACACTTTCCGGAATCCTCTGCTTCAGTTACGCCGGCGCTTCCCCCGCGCTGATGGGCGCCTGTGCTCAGCGGGGCATCGCCCTTTCCTTCTGTACGCCCCGGGGAAAATTTCTGGCCCGGGTATCCGGAGAAACCAGCGGAAATATCCTGCTGCGCCGAACGCAGTACCGCATGGCGGACGATCCCCTGCAAAGCTGCCGGATCGCCCGAAGCATGATCTTCGGAAAGCTCTACAATTCCCGCTGGAGCATGGAACGTACCCGGCGGGATCACAAGCTGCGGGTAGACGAGGAAAAGCTGAGCGCCGCTTCGCAAGCTCTGAAGGAGCTTCTCCCCTCTGTGCTGCGGGAAACTTCCCCGGACAGCCTGCGCGGGCTGGAGGGCGCCGGCGCCACCGTTTATTTTGGCGTGCTGGACCATATGATCTTAAACCAGAAGGAAGCCTTTTTCTTTCATGGCCGTTCCCGCCGTCCGCCGCTGGATCCCTTCAACGCGCTTTTGTCCTTTGCCTACAGCCTGCTGGCTCACGACTGCGCCTCCGCTTTGGAAAGCGTGGGGCTGGATTCCTACGCCGGTTTTCTTCACCGGGACCGCCCAGGCCGTACTTCCCTGGCGCTGGATCTCATGGAGGAGCTGCGCCCCTGCATGGCGGACCGGTTCGTCCTCACTCTGGTAAATAACAGAAGCATTCAGCCCAGTGATTTTCAAGCCAGTGAAGGCGGCGCTGTTTTTCTAACGGACAATGCCCGCCGCGCATTTTTGAAAAGCTGGCAGGAGAAGAAACGGGAAACCCTTACCCACCCCTACCTGGAAGAAAAGGTTCCCTGGGGGCTGATCCCTTATCTTCAGGCACTGCTTCTGGCACGATACCTTCGAGGCGATTTGGACGAATATCCTCCGTTTTTATGGAAATGAGGCGCTTATGCTGGTTTTGATCACCTACGACGTCAATACGGAAACCCCTGCTGGAAAAAAGCGACTGCGGCAGATCGCCAGGCAATGTGTCAATTACGGCCAGCGGGTGCAGTGCTCGGTATTCGAGTGTCTTCTGGACCCGGCACAGTGCAAAAAGCTTCAGGCAAAGCTGTGCGCCATCATGGACCCGGAGCTTGACAGCCTGCGCTTCTACTATTTGGGTAGCCGCTATGAAAACAAGATCGAGCACTTCGGCTGCAAGGAAACCTACCTGCCGGAAGAGCCCCTGATCCTTTAGTGCGAAGCGGAAGCTGCCGGAGATCCCCCGGGCGTTTCGCACCTAAAATAAGCCAGTTTTCATCATACCGCTTCATTTTAATTTCTGTTTTTTTCACTATTCCGATAGAAATTTTTAAGATTTTGTTTTATTTGTACTTCTCGCAAAGGAATCTCTGTGCACCTTTGCTGTCGCCTCCCTCACGGGAGGCGTCGCCTCCCGTATACAGAAACCAGCTATTTCAACGCCCAAGCCACCGTCGCCTCCCTCACGGGAGGCGTCGCCTCCCGTATCCCGGTTCCGTGGACAAGATCACCATTGGGAGTCGCCTCCCTCACGGGAGGCGTCGCCTCCCGTGACGGAGGGCGGCAGGATATGCCGCCCTTTTTCTGTCGCCTCCCGTATAAGGGCTTGAAAGCGCCCAGCCCCATGTTTCCGGTCGCCTCCCTCACGGGAGGCGTCGCCTCCCGTTCGGGCAAACGTCGCAATTTTCGGCGCTGCACGTCGCCTCCCTCACGGGAGGCGTCGCCTCCCTCTATTTTTCATAGAGCTTTCGCAGGAAATGGGCTTGTCGCCTCCCTCACGGGAGGCGTCGCCTCCCTCGGCAGGGGAAAGCGGAAGCGCACGACGGTTTATGTCGCCTCCCTCACGGGAGGCGTGGATTGAAATGTTCAAGTTAAATCGAAAAGCGTTTGTTGCTGGGGTCGCCTCCCTCACGGGAGGCGTGGATTGAAATTTCTGCATTTACTCTTGACTTTTTCCACTGAAGAGTCGCCTCCCTCACGGGAGGCGTGGATTGAAATGTGAATGTGATCCAGTATTACGCTTGCCGTGCTATCGTCGCCTCCCTCACGGGAGGCGTGGATTGAAATTGAAGGATTGCAACATTGATGGGGGCCTTCTTGGTCGCCTCCCTCACGGGAGGCGTGGATTGAAATCTTTCCAGCCGGTGGCCTTGTTGCCCTTGCCGGTCTTGCGTCGCCTCCCTCACGGGAGGCGTGGATTGAAATAGGTTGGGGAATACCGTACAGGCCACGGCCAGCTTCGTCGCCTCCCTCACGGGAGGCGTGGATTGAAATAAGGGCTTTCCGGTGGGTCATTACCACACCATCGTCGCCTCCCTCACGGGAGGCGTGGATTGAAATAAACCCTTCCAACTGCCCGGAACCCTTCAGCATGGGTCGCCTCCCTCACGGGAGGCGTGGATTGAAATCTGACATCATCGTCGAGCTGGCTGCGGCCATCCCGTCGCCTCCCTCACGGGAGGCGTGGATTGAAATTTTTCCGGGGCTTTGTCGAAAAGAAAAGCCGTGTCGTCGCCTCCCTCACGGGAGGCGTGGATTGAAATAGCATAATCCATGACACATCACGCACCGTATACCCCGTCGCCTCCCTCACGGGAGGCGTGGATTGAAATGAGCAGAGCGGCACCCGCCTGATCTTCGGCGACGACGTCGCCTCCCTCACGGGAGGCGTGGATTGAAATAGATAGAGAGCCTCCAGCTTTTGCCGATCGGCCAGGTCGCCTCCCTCACGGGAGGCGTGGATTGAAATGGCGAGGGCTACGTCGTGGAATGGTACGAAACGGAGTCGCCTCCCTCACGGGAGGCGTGGATTGAAATTTCAGGGCTCCCTCGACGTTCTTCTGATAGTAGCCGTCGCCTCCCTCACGGGAGGCGTGGATTGAAATATTTCTGGCAGCAGGGCCCGGATCCCGGCATTGGTCGCCTCCCTCACGGGAGGCGTGGATTGAAATAGGACATGAAGCAGCTGATCAAGGGCATGGACGCGTCGCCTCCCTCACGGGAGGCGTGGATTGAAATTGAAAGGAGCCCAAAGGCATGAAAGAAAAAAAGAGTCGCCTCCCTCACGGGAGGCGTGGATTGAAATTGAAAGGAGCCCAAAGGCATGAAAGAAAAAAAGAGTCGCCTCCCTCACGGGAGGCGTGGATTGAAATGCTGCGATCGTGGCCGTGAACCCGTCCTATGACGTCGCCTCCCTCACGGGAGGCGTGGATTGAAATGAGGACGTTATGTACGAGGTTTACAACGCCAACTGTCGCCTCCCTCACGGGAGGCGTGGATTGAAATCAGTCTGGCGCTCCAGTCGGTGTGCCCGAACAAGTCGCCTCCCTCACGGGAGGCGTGGATTGAAATTGTTTTGCAGCTCTACACGTTTCTGGCCCCGTGAGTCGCCTCCCTCACGGGAGGCGTGGATTGAAATGACAGAAAGGCCGGGACATATCCGAGGCCCGGCACCAGTCGCCTCCCTCACGGGAGGCGTGGATTGAAATCCCAGTCTGGACTCCGTGGCCTGCACGATCGACGCGTCGCCTCCCTCACGGGAGGCGTGGATTGAAATTACCAGAGAGCCGTCGGCCGCGTTGATTGCCTTCCAGTCGCCTCCCTCACGGGAGGCGTGGATTGAAATATGATTTATTCCTCCGTTTTTATAGTGTGCGTGAGTCGCCTCCCTCACGGGAGGCGTGGATTGAAATTACTACTCCAAGTATCAGAACGTCGTCCACACCGTCGCCTCCCTCACGGGAGGCGTGGATTGAAATATCACATAACTGTCCAGGGTCACGCGCCCAGGGGTCGCCTCCCTCACGGGAGGCGTGGATTGAAATAACTTTGGCAGCCGCGAGTATTACGGAATGGACCGGTCGCCTCCCTCACGGGAGGCGTGGATTGAAATCTGGACTGCCCTCTGCTGGCTGACGGAGTGTTCCGGTCGCCTCCCTCACGGGAGGCGTGGATTGAAATAATCCAAAGTACACCGGCCGCGCCCTGATCATCGTCGCCTCCCTCACGGGAGGCGTGGATTGAAATGAGGAAGTCCTGCAAGACGGTCAGCTCGACGATCTGGTCGCCTCCCTCACGGGAGGCGTGGATTGAAATGCTTATGTGGCCGGGGAAGGTGAAGGGGCCGCCCGGTCGCCTCCCTCACGGGAGGCGTGGATTGAAATTGGTCCGGGCCATTGAGATCCTGAAACAAAAGGCGTCGCCTCCCTCACGGGAGGCGTGGATTGAAATGCCTTGTTCTGTGCGTCCAGCTCTTTCTCCCATGTCGCCTCCCTCACGGGAGGCGTGGATTGAAATCTTGATGTAGACGAAAAGGTGGTGGCCCCGCACGTGTCGCCTCCCTCACGGGAGGCGTGGATTGAAATGCTTTTGCTACTAATTCTGGCCCCGGTCTTGTTTGTCGCCTCCCTCACGGGAGGCGTGGATTGAAATCTGTTGGTCGAAGTCCGTCCGCCCGTCGCTCGCCGTCGCCTCCCTCACGGGAGGCGTGGATTGAAATCAGTATTCCGCCGGGCAGGAGCCGGAGACAGCAGCGTCGCCTCCCTCACGGGAGGCGTGGATTGAAATATTCCTCCTCTGCGCTGTTTGGCGTAATATGCACGGTCGCCTCCCTCACGGGAGGCGTGGATTGAAATCTGTGTCTTTGTCTCTCAATGTAATCCGGCCTATAGTCGCCTCCCTCACGGGAGGCGTGGATTGAAATGGTTCTGCACCATCAACGGCAGCAATGGCGTAGGCAGTCGCCTCCCTCACGGGAGGCGTGGATTGAAATCGACGGCGACCACTCCCGCGCGCGTGTGCACTGGGTCGCCTCCCTCACGGGAGGCGTGGATTGAAATGACGACACAATCAGCGCGGAGCTGCCAGAACATGAGGTCGCCTCCCTCACGGGAGGCGTGGATTGAAATAAATAAGGAGGCAAAAACATGGAATACAAACCGAAGTCGCCTCCCTCACGGGAGGCGTGGATTGAAATATGTCGCGCCAGACTTCCCACGGCACCCGGAAGGTCGCCTCCCTCACGGGAGGCGTGGATTGAAATTGTTCTGCTTTTGCCTGAATTTGTCCGGCGCGTGTCGCCTCCCTCACGGGAGGCGTGGATTGAAATCACCTGATCGAGCTCCAGACAGAACGCGCCCTGGTCGCCTCCCTCACGGGAGGCGTGGATTGAAATATCTTCAAAAAGTCGTCCACATAGTCACAAAACGTCGCCTCCCTCACGGGAGGCGTGGATTGAAATGTGCCTGCGGCCACGTTGATGGTGACGGTGACGTGTCGCCTCCCTCACGGGAGGCGTGGATTGAAATTCGCCCTCGGTGGTCTTGCGGATTTTCACGGAGGTCGCCTCCCTCACGGGAGGCGTGGATTGAAATTCCGCCCGGTACGCCTCAAGCTGATTTTTGTGCGGTCGCCTCCCTCACGGGAGGCGTGGATTGAAATCCAAATCGCTCTGCGGGCTTTCTCAAAGCCGTGCGTCGCCTCCCTCACGGGAGGCGTGGATTGAAATAAGTGTACGATGAAAGCGACAAAGACGGGTGCGGGGTCGCCTCCCTCACGGGAGGCGTGGATTGAAATTGTCCTGCGAGTATGACGCTTTTAGCGTCATTGCGTCGCCTCCCTCACGGGAGGCGTGGATTGAAATGCCCTCCTTGAGGTATTCGCCGTCCCGCCTGTCCGTCGCCTCCCTCACGGGAGGCGTGGATTGAAATTGCCCCATATCGCGCAGGAGTGGCGGGCCATCTTCGTCGCCTCCCTCACGGGAGGCGTGGATTGAAATGCCTCGAATACGACGGCCCGGCCCCCGGCCAGCGTCGTCGCCTCCCTCACGGGAGGCGTGGATTGAAATTCTCTGGGCGATTGCCTCCGCCGTGGTATAGCTGTGTCGCCTCCCTCACGGGAGGCGTGGATTGAAATAAGAGCGACGACGATGTATTCGACACCTTGGAGAAGTCGCCTCCCTCACGGGAGGCGTGGATTGAAATCTGATTATCAGGTGCGAGCAGTGCGGAGAAATCGTCGCCTCCCTCACGGGAGGCGTGGATTGAAATGGTTCTGCACCATCAACGGCAGCAATGGCGTAGGGTCGCCTCCCTCACGGGAGGCGTGGATTGAAATTCCTGCTCCTCGCTTACGACACTGCGTTGTAGCCGTCGCCTCCCTCACGGGAGGCGTGGATTGAAATTATGTCGTTGGCGGAATGGCGACGGGCAGCGAGCGTCGCCTCCCTCACGGGAGGCGTGGATTGAAATCCGTTCTGCCGGGTGATGGTGAGGGGCTGGTGAAGGTCGCCTCCCTCACGGGAGGCGTGGATTGAAATCGCAGGAGGAGTTTGGTGTTGTGGTACTTCCAGTGTCGCCTCCCTCACGGGAGGCGTGGATTGAAATCACCCGTGTCGAGCGGAATGTCGATTTCATCGAAAGGTCGCCTCCCTCACGGGAGGCGTGGATTGAAATCGCATTCCATTTTGGCCTCCCGGCTTTTGCCGCCTCGTCGCCTCCCTCACGGGAGGCGTGGATTGAAATCATCTTTCAGCATGTAGTAGACGTTTTCTTTGAGTCGCCTCCCTCACGGGAGGCGTGGATTGAAATACCTCATCCGATTCTGGGGCATTAAAAAATTTGTCGTCGCCTCCCTCACGGGAGGCGTGGATTGAAATTGTTTTAAGTATATTTACGATCCGGTCATATCCGGTCGCCTCCCTCACGGGAGGCGTGGATTGAAATTCTTTGATCTTTTCTCCATCTACAATAGCGGAGGTCGCCTCCCTCACGGGAGGCGTGGATTGAAATTTTTCCCAGGTGAGTATAAATATTTGCGGTCATTGTCGCCTCCCTCACGGGAGGCGTGGATTGAAATCACCAGGCCTGCAAGCTGGCGTTGAAGCGCGAGAAGTCGCCTCCCTCACGGGAGGCGTGGATTGAAATCAAAAAGATAACGGCAGACTCAAAATGAATCTGCGTCGCCTCCCTCACGGGAGGCGTGGATTGAAATTACAGTGAGGCTGGTATCAGTGCGGTCAATGACCTTGTCGCCTCCCTCACGGGAGGCGTGGATTGAAATGCCCTAACGCAGAAATGCACACCACAGCGCCGGAAAGTCGCCTCCCTCACGGGAGGCGTGGATTGAAATTGGTATGATATCTTCTCCATCATGTTCTGCTGCGTCGCCTCCCTCACGGGAGGCGTGGATTGAAATCTGATGTTGACTATCGCAAGTACTATGCTCCTTACGTCGCCTCCCTCACGGGAGGCGTGGATTGAAATAGGAATGAAATGTGGTAACGATCCAACTCCTTCGTCGCCTCCCTCACGGGAGGCGTGGATTGAAATTTTGACAGAGCGTTTCATGGCCTTGAGGGCAGCAGCCGCTTTCCAAATGGATGGAGGCGGCTGTTTTTGCGCTTCAGAAGCGCTGAAGTCCTGCTTATCACAGAACGATTTGACAATGCAGGCTTTCCGGGGTATTCTGTATAAAAAGAATCTGCATTGGGAAGTGAAGCTATGAAGAGGCTGTCTTCTAAAAAGCAAATCATTTTAATCATGATGTTTTTCCTTATCCCGCTTTTGGGGCTTTTGATCGGGTACAATCTTTACAATATCAACGCGCTGAACCAGGGTCTGGCGGAAAGCCGGCAAAATACGATTTTACTTTATTCCAACGCCTTCGAGCGCGAATTGAAGGATATCGAAAATTACACCGCCAGTTTTCTTGCCAACGACGCGGATTCTATTCAAATGCGTTACCAAAATTCCATTTTGCAGTCTCATGTGCTGACTATGGGAATCCTGCAAAAATACCGAACAATGATGAATGCCAAAAACGTAATGGCCGCTTTTTTTCTCTATGCCGGCAACAACACTGTTTTCCGCGGAGCTTACCGGTATGAGTACAGCTATCTGGAAAAAACGGAAACGGAAGCATTTGTGCGGCAGGTGCTGCGGGAGGACCCTGATGTGATAAAGCGCGGCTGGTTTTTTCATCAGATAGAGGGCCGTCCCTTTCTGTTTCGCTTTCTGGGCAGCCGCAGCCTTTACAATATCTGTGTAGTGGATCTGGATTATGTAGACACGCCCCAAGAGCTGAAGAAAGGCGCCGGAGAAGAGCTTCTCTTTTTTCTGGACCAGCAGGGAAAGCCCGTTACAGAACAGTCTGTGCTGGAAGCCGCTCAAATGGAGCCCGGCCTTTCCCAGGAGGCCTTTTCCATTGTGGGACAGGGGCCGAAAAAATATTTTCTGGTGCAGACCTATTTTCCCGCCTATGATCTGACGATTGCCCACGCCTCTCCCTATTTTGGGATCCTGATGAATATGAACGCGGTTCAAATCACTTTTTTTGTGGGCTCCGCCATGATTTTGCTGTTGATTTGCTTCAGCTTCTATTTTCTGAAGCGCTTTTTCTTAAAGCCCTTCGATTCTCTGGTCACCACCATGGAACAGATCCGCAATGGCCGTTGGGACGCAAAATTGGAGACTGCGGGGCCTGTGGATGAGTTTGTGCGCCTGCAGAATACCTTTAACGCAATGATCGAGGAAATTCACTCCCTGAAAATTGCCTCTTACGAGCAGCGGCTGGAACGGCAGCAGGTGGAATTGCAGTATTTGCAGCTTCAGATCCGTCCCCACTTCTTTTTGAACTGCCTGAAAAATCTTTATGCGCTCGTTCAGGGGCGGCAATACGAGCAAACCCAGGAGTTTATCTTAAAGCTTTCGGAGCATCTGCGGTATTTGTTTCGGGAAATGCGTACTCTGGTGCAGATGGAAACAGAGATCAAAAATGTGGAAAACTATATTTCTCTGCAGCGAATGGTCATGCCTGTCCCGCCTGTCTTTACCGTAGAGATCGACGACCGCTTAAACAAGGTTTTCATTCCGCCTCTTTCTCTGCTGACCTTTATCGAAAACTCCGTGAAATATGGAAGCCCTCCGGGAAAGGCACTGGAGCTTCACACAAAAATTGTCCTGCTGCAGGATAGTGAGGAAAGCTATGTGAGCATAACGATTCGCGATAACGGCGAGGGCTTCCCCGAAGAGATCCTGCGGGTTTTACAAACCGACCTAGGCGAAATGGGAACGCATCTGGGGATCCAGAACGTTTATCGAAGGTTTCGGCTGCTTTACGGGGAAAAATGCGTCTTTTTCTTTTCCAATCGCTGCGGAGCCGAAATTGAAATTTATTTCCCCTATGATCCAAACGGAGAAAACGGGAGGGAGCTTTTATGCGAGTGCTGATTGTGGACGACCAGCTCCATGTGGTAAACGGAATTGCGGCCGGTATTGATTGGGACAAGCTGGGGGTAACGGAAACCCTTTGCGCCCACAGCGCCTTTGAGGCCAGGCAGATTTTTTCCGAGCACCCGGTAGACGTTATGCTCTGCGATATCGAAATGCCGGTGGAAAGCGGCATCAGCCTGTACCACTGGGTAAAGGAGCAGAAATTTGCCACAGAATGTATTTTTCTCACCGCTCATGCCGATTTTTCCTATGCGCGGGAAGCCCTTCGCCTGGAAAGCTTCGATTATATCCTGCAGCCTGCCAGATATGAAGAAATTCAAAATGCTCTTGCCAGGGCTATAAGCCATCTAAAGGCCAAGCGTGAGCTGGCGCTTTACTCCTCCTATGGTCACGGCGTTTCCAAAAACCGCTCTGCGCTGCTGGACGGAATATTCCAGGACTGCCTTTTGAACCGGGAAAACAAGCTTTCCGATTTGCGCGCCCGGGCGGGGCAGTGCGGGATCCCTTTCTCCGGCGGGCAAAAATCCGCCTGCGGGCTTTTACAGCCGCTCTCTTGGGAGAAGGGCACAGCGCCCTGGGAGGAAGAGGTTTTGCGCTACGCTTTGGATAATATTCTTACGGAGCTTTTCCATACTTACCGGTATTCCCTTTTGCTGGTTCGCGCTCAGGATGATTTTTATCTTCTTGCCTCCCCTCCGGAGGGGAGCCCCTACCGGCAGGAAACCGTCCAAAATCAGCTTGCGGCGTTTCTCACGGTTTCTCAGCGGGAGCTGGGCTTATCGGCCGCCTGCTATTGGACGGAGCTTGAGCCGGGCAGCTCCCTGGCGGGCGGGGCGGAAAAGCTGCAGGCACGGAAAAAAGACAACATTTTGTTGTCCGGCGGTCTTTTCTTTGTGGGAGAAGCGTCCGGCGCGGAATCTCCCGTGTCTTTTGAGAGCCAGCTGAAGCGGTGGGAGCATTTTCTGACCGGCGGCAACGTTCTCCCGGTTCGGGAGGAAATTCACCTCTGGCTGGAAAAAAACGCCGGGGAAAACCGGCTGACCGCCAGGGATCTCAAATACTTTTATCAGGGCCTGATCCGCATGTTTTCAGTGGCCGCGGATCAAAGACAGATCCACTTTCAGGAAATTCTTTCCTCCTCTGAGCTTTTGGACCAATATCTGACGGCCTATGAATCGGTGGACGGTGTGAAAAACCTGGTAGATCATGTGATCCCCTATTTTCTGGAAGATCCCACGGAGGAGAACCAAAAGCAGATCGACCGCGCGATCCAATATATTTACGATCATATCGACAAGGAAATAAACTGCGCGGAAATTGCCCGCCACGTGTTTTTAAACCCCGATTATCTGTCGCGGGTCTTCAAAAAGGAAACGGGTCTCTCCCTGAAAAAATTTATCATTTTGGAAAAAATGAAGCTGGCGAAAAGCTTGCTGCGCAGCACCGCCCTGCCGATCAGTACCATTTCCCTGCGGGTGGGCTACAGCAATTTTTCTCATTTCTCTCAAAGCTATAAAAAGGCGATGGGGCTCACGCCGGAGGAAGAGCGAAGGGCCTGAATGCGTGAAAAGAAATGCGGAAAAACTTTTCTGCTTTTTTGCCGCCCGGCCCTCCAGTGGTGCTTTGAGATCAGAAAAGCAACAAATCAGGTAGGATTTTCAACAGCATTGGCGGCCATTGGCCGGTGAATATCCCAAAAGTCAATAACGGAGGTCGCTTTTTTGGTGGCCTCACCGGCTCCGACTCCTTTACAATAAAACCCAGAAACGCAGGGCTGCCTGCTGCAAAAAAGGAGAGAGAACCATATGAAGATGAAACGAACATTCGCCGGTCTCCTGGCTGTCTTACTGCTGCTTGCGGTTTTTTCAGGCTGTGACGGCGGAACCCGTCCAAGCTCTTCCGCGCCCGATACACAAGGCTCCGGGGATAGCACGCCGAGCAGCGTGTCCCAGTCGAAGGAGCCGGAGGAAGAGCCCTATGTTGTAAACGTAATGAATATCCACAGCGCCAAAACGGAGGACTGCGAGGAGGTTTCCGCTTACATCAGCAGCCTGACCCGCGACCTGGTAGGCGCGGAGGTTCAAATCATTCCGGGCATCACCTCCGAACAGATCAATTTGGCCCTTACCTCCGGAGAAAAAATGGATATCCTTGGAGTTTTTTCCTGGATCTCTCCGCTTTCCAGCCTGGTGGCCAACGGACAGCTCCTTCCCATGACGGGGCTCCTGGAGGAATACGGCCAGGAAACCCTGGGGATGATCAGCGAGGCCGACTGGAAATGCGTTACCTTTAACGGCGAGATCTACGGCGTTCCCATGAACAAGGATAAAGCCCAAAGCAAAGCGCTTCAGATGAGCAAGAAATATGTGGATCAGCTGGGGATCGACCCCACAACCATTCACACCATGGACGATGTGGAGGAGGTCCTTCGCAAGGTCAAAGCCGAGCTGCCCGATGTTTACCCGCTGGTCAGCAACGGCGGCGGCTCCATCATCCACATGATCCCGGTGGACGACCTGGGAGACGGCCTGGGCGTTATCGTTGACGCCACCAAAGGCGATACCACGGTGGTAAATCTCTATGAAACCGCAGAGTATAAGGAATTTGCCGACCGGATGCACCGCTGGGCTCAGGAGGGGCTGATCATGCCGGACGCTTCCAGCAACACCTCGTCCATCGAACAGCATTTGGGCGCCGGTACAGGCTTCGCCGGTTTTGTTACCTCAAAGCCCGGCGCGGTACTGCAGGCCAGCCGCGAGGCCAGCGCCGATTTGGTGCAAAGCCAGATCGTAGAGCCCTTCTCCACAACGACCATGGTAGCGTGTCCCTATTCCATTGCGGCCAGCTGTGAAAACCCGGAAAAGGCCATGCAGGTACTGAATTTGATGTATACCAACGCCGACATTTCCAACGCCTTTATCTATGGCCTGGAGGGGAAGCACTATCAATGGATCGACAAGGAAAACAATGTGGTGGATTACGCCGATGGCGTCACCACGGAAAACACCGGCTATTCCGTGCTTGGCTGGGCCTGGCCCAATCAGCAGGTGGGCGCCATTTGGAACGGAGACGATCTGGATATCTGGGATCAGCTCAGCGAATTTAACGCTACCGCCGCCGCGTCTCCCGCCAAGGGTTTTGTTTGGGACAATTCTTCAGTGTTAAACGAGATCACCGCCTGTCAGAATGTTGTCACCAAGTACCAAACCGGCCTGGAAAGCGGAATTTTGGATCCGGACGAGACCCTGGCTCAGATGAATCGCGAGCTGAAGGACGCCGGACTCGATACCATCATCGCCGAAAAGCAAAAACAGCTGGATACCTGGCTTGCTTCCCAGGAATAGCTTGACAAATCAAGGCGGAGGTGCGGGGCACTTCCGCCTTTCTTATTAAGGCAACCCCGCACAAAGACCGGCCAGAGGCCTTTGTACACAATTTGCTTGCATATTTTCCGTCATAGCACACAGCTTTCGTTTGCCAATCGCAAAGATTGGCTGCACTCAATCTGTGCACTCTGACGAAAAATCTGACTGCACAACTTGCGCACAATCTTTGTGCGGTGTTGCCTTAAATTCAATGAAGGGAGAAAGCCATGAGAAGAAAAACGAAGCATTCCTCGAAGCTTTTTCGGTATCTTCCCCTTTATCTCATGATGCTGCCCGGCTGCGCCTATTTGATCATCAACAACTATATCCCCATGACCGGGATCGTGCTGGCCTTTAAGCAGTATCATTTTAAGACGGGAATTTATCACAGCCCCAATGTCGGCTTCAAAAACTTCAAATTCCTTTTTACCACAAAGGACGCCTGGGTAATCACCCGCAATACCATTTGCTATAATCTGGTCTTCATTTTACTGGGAACGGTTTTGGCCGTCGGAGTGGCGATCTTACTGAATGAGATCCGGGCAAAGCTGGCAAAAAAGCTTTACCAGACTGTTATCCTGATCCCGTTTCTCATTTCTATCGTCATTGTCAGCTATTTGGTTTACGCTTTCTTAAACACGGAAAACGGGTTTCTCAATAACGGAATTCTAAAGCCGTTGGGGAAAAGCCCCATTTCCTGGTATTCCTCGCCTCAATACTGGCCGGTGATCCTGGTGATCGTCAATCTTTGGAAGGGACTGGGGTACAACTGCATTTTGTTTTACGCCACCCTGCTGGGGATCGACCGGGAGCTGTATGAAGCTGCTGTCATAGACGGCGCCAGCCGCTGGCAGCAGATCAAGCACATCACGCTGCCCGGGCTGAAAACCACCCTTGTCATTTTGACCCTGATGAGCATCAGCAAAATATTTTATTCCGATTTCGGTCTGTTCTACCAGGTTCCCATGAACCAGGGGACTCTTATGGATGTGACCAATACCATCGACACCTATGTGTATCGCGGCCTGATGACGTCCACCAATTTGGGGATGACGGCGGCGGCGGGACTGTACCAATCCTTTGTGGGCTTTGTGTTGGTCGTTACGGCAAACCTGGTCGTGCGAAGGATAGATCCCGAAAGCGCGCTGTTTTAGGAAGGGAGTGTGTATTCATGGTAGAAAAAAACAGGGGCTTTCAGATTTTTGCCCATACCGTTATGATCCTGTTGACGCTTTTTTGCCTTCTCCCCTTTCTGCTTTTGATCGTTTCCTCCGTCACCAGTGAAACCAGCCTGATCCGCACGGGCTATTCCTTTTTTCCCGAGGAGCTCAGCTTAGACGCTTACCGCTATCTTCTGGTCGATTCCACCGCCATTACCCGCGGCTATCTGATTTCCGCCGTGGTCACGGCCTCAGGCACGCTGCTGAATTTGTTTTTAACCGTCATGCTGGCCTATCCCCTTTCCCGAAAGGATCTGCCCAAGCGAAATCTGTTTGCCTTTTTTCTTTTCTTTACCATGCTCTTTAACGGCGGCCTTGTGCCGACTTATATCATGTGGACCCAGAGCTTTCATATCAAAAACACGATTTTTGCCCTTTTGGTGCCGGGACTTCTGCTGAATGTCTTCAATGTGATCATGATGCGCACCTATATCAGCGCCAATATCCCCGACGCCGTGATCGAGGCAGCCCGGATCGACGGGGCGGGAGAGTTTCGCCTGCTTCTGCAGATCGTGATCCCCATGTCGCTGCCCATTGTAGCTACCCTGGCCCTTTTGGCGGGGCTTGCCTATTGGAACGACTGGTTGAACGGGCTTTATTATATTACGGACGACCGCCTGTTCAGTATTCAGGTCATTCTGAACCGTATGCTGGCCAAAACGGAAATGCTCAAAAAAGCCGCCACCTCAGGAGTTTCCATGGGCCCCATGCCGGAGGTGGGGATCCGAATGGCTGTGGCTGTTCTGGGGGCTTTGCCGGTTTTGGCCACGTATCCCTTCTTCCAGCGCTATTTTGTAAAAGGCATCGCCATCGGTGCCGTGAAAGGATGACAATATGGAGCTTTTTGAGTATCAAAACAGCACCCCTGTGTGGGTGAGCTTTGAGAACCCCACGGGCCTGCCCGGCGCAGGGGGGCGGGAAAATCACGGCGCAAAGGGGCATCCCTTTGAATACTTCCCCGCGGGAGAGGAAAAAATTCTCTGTGATGTGGACGGCCCCGGCGTGATCCGCCGGATCTGGTTTACTTTGGAGGACCGAAGCCCTCAAATGCTTTCCGAAATTTTTCTCTGCGCTTATTGGGACCACGAAGCCGAGCCTTCTGTCTGCGTTCCCATCGGTGAGTTCTTTTGCCTGGGAGGTTCCATGACCGCCTTTGAAAACCGGTATTTCGCTTCTCCGGAGGGCCGCTCCTTCCTGTGTACTCTTCCCATGCCCTTCCGCAAGCATGGAAAGCTGGTGCTGGAGAACCGCTCCGCACAGGATAACGGCCATCTGTTTTTCGATGTGGCTCTGACAAAAGAGGCTGTTTCGGACAGCGCACTTTATTTCCACACAAGCTATACGCCCCCCGTAAAAAATCCTTTGGGAAGAGATGTTTCCATTCTGCCGGAGGTTTTGGGAAAGGGCCGCTTTTTGGGAATGAACGTGACCATTGCTCCCAGCCGGGACTATGGGGATTCCTGGTGGGGAGAGGGCGAGGTAAAGATCTATCTCAACGGGGAAGCCACGCCCTCCCTGGTAGGAACCGGAACGGAGGATTATATCGGTACCGCCTGGGGCCAGGGCAGGTTCTTTACCTCTTGTCAGGGCTGTGCCGGCATCAGCGGGGAAAGCGCGTCCTTCTACCGCTTCCACACCCCGGACCCCATCTTTTTTGAAAAGGGCTGCCGGGTGGAGCTGCAAGCCATTGGCGGCGCTCCGAAAGCGGCGGTCAAAGCCCTGGCGGAGCAGGGAGCGGAGCTGATTCCACTGGCCTATGATCTGGGAGGGTTTATGACCCACCTTTATCAGAAGGAATGGAACTGGGACAGAATTCCCGACGAAGGCTTTATCACTTTTTACCGCCGGGACATCTTTTCTTCCGTAGCCTATTATTATCTGGCACAATAGCTCAAAAATCCGTACACGTATCCTATCGGTACAAGCTCTTATTCTGCGCCTCTTTGGCAAAGAGATTTTCAGAGGAAAAGGGGCTGCTGCAAAATGCGCTATTTTGCAGCAGCCCCTCTTTGTGATTCTGTTTTCGGCCGGGCTTTTTACCAGGGCCTGTTTGAAACCGGAGAAAATGACGGTTTTTGTATAAGGGAAGACAGCTTCCAGGCGAAAGCTGCAAAACAGGCTGCCGCCTGGCAAAGGCTTCCAACACAGAAAACGCCCCCATTGGATAAAGAAAACGTTATTTGCGGTTGGTCAAACAAGGACTGGCCAGACGGCGCGTCAGTTTTTCCTTACAGCTCCCTTTTGCTGCTGATGATCTTGCTCAGCTCTTCCATGAAGCTGTTGATATCCTTGAACTGGCGGTACACGGAGGCGAAACGGACATAGGCCACCTCGTCTACCGTCTTCAGCTTTTCCATGGCATAGGTGCCGATCCGCTGGGAAGAAACCTCCCGATCCAGGGAATTCTGGAGCAGGTTCTCGATCTCATCTACAATGCGTTCCAGGGTATCCACCGATACGGGCCGCTTCTCGCAGGCGCGCAAGAGGCCGCCCAAAAGCTTATTGCGGTCAAAGGTTTCCCGGGATTTATCCTTTTTGATCACCACGATCGGTACGCTTTCGATGATCTCATAGGTGGTAAAGCGCTTGCCGCATTTCAGGCACTCCCGGCGGCGGCGGATCCGCTCCCCTTCATCGGTGGGGCGGGAATCGATCACACGGCTTTCCGTATAGCCGCAGAATGGACATTTCACAGTCTGGCACCTCCTGAATACTCATACATACTGTTATTGTTAGTATTATACACTACCACATGTGGAAAAAGCAAGAAATTCAGGAAAAAAAGTCGTCTGAAAAGCAGCTTTCCACCATCAGGCGGGCCGCTTCCAGCTCCTCCGGCTGAGAAAAATTCCGCCGGTACACCTCTGTCACAATCGTTTCCTGATAGGAAATTCCTTCCAGCGTCTTTCGGAAGGAGGAAAAATCAAACGCTCCCGCGCCGGGCAGCAGGCAGGGCGCGCCGGGCTTGTGATCGCTGAGATGAACGTGGGCAAGCCTGTTTCCCATGGCTTCCGCCATTTCCTTTGGGGTACAGCCTGATTGAACGCATTGCTTCACGTCCAGCACAAAAGCGCAGTCTTCCTGCAAATACTCCCTCATGCCTTTGATAAAATCAGGATCGCTGCTTCTGTGATCCCGCACATTTTCCTGGGCGGGCCTCGCTCCGGAAGAGGCAAGGAAACGGGTCAGCTGCCCGAACCGCTCCCAATAGGCTTCTTCGGAAAGGGGCCCCGCACCCTGACGCTGGCCGTGGAGCACCACATATTTCCCGCCCAGATAGGCCGCCGCTTCCGCATACCGACCATACAGCCGGAACCCCTCCTCGGTGCGCCGGGAATATTCCCCGAACAGCAGCAGGCTTTCCATGGGGCTGGTAAAGGGGTGAACAGAGCAAAAGGAAGCGCCGTATTCCTCCGCCCTCCGCTTCAGCTCCCGAAGGAAAGGCTTTTCCAGCTCTTCAAAGGCATTTAAGAACACCTCGAACCGCCGGTAGCCCAAGGAAAGAAGAAGGGCAAGGGCCTGCTCCGTTTCCATGGGGTACAAGCAAGCCGTGCTGATCCCGGTTTTCAAAAGAAAGTCCTCCCTTCCTGCCGGATAACATAAAGGCAACTCCGACAAGATATGCGTACAGTTTTCTCCCATCGGTACAAGCTCCAAGTGTGAAATTTCCTATTCGGTAAAGTCTATCTGATACCATGTACCGTGATCCGCCAGCGTGCCGTCTGTCAGGCGCAGCCGAAGGATCACCGTGTTTTCATCGCTTTCGTCCACGTGGCCGTTATCGTACCACTCGGCAAACACCGCCCGCAGCTTATCCGCCAGCTCCGCGTTCTCCGGCAGGCGAAGCCACCCCAGGCTTTCCCCCAGGGCATGGCCCGTGAACCAGTCTCCGCAAATGGCGGCACGGGGATTTTGCTCCAGCTGTCGCATTTTCCTGGATCCCGCATGGGTGATAACATAAAAGGAGCCGTCTTCATAGTAGCTGTTGACCGCCCGTACAAAGGGAACTTCCCCCGCCGTTGTAGCCAAAGCGATCAAAGCATCGCACCCGAACCTTTGCTCCATGATCTCCAGCGCCTTTTGCCTTGCCTGCTGTTCCACGAAACCCGTCCCCTTTCACGTCTCTGATGTTTCTCATCATACACTTTTTTCCGGCGGCCCGCAAGGCTTTTTCTCCCCCTTCTGCTTTTCCATGCCGGCGCCTCCTGGTTAGAAGATAAGCTCTGTAATTCTTATACAACACGACTGGCAGCTCATTTATGACAGAATGTCACAGGCTAAAGGCTGTGATCGACCAGCAGAAGGGAACCGAAACGAGAGCGTCCGAGGATAACCTTGGGCACTCCCTTTCCCTTATTGGCCCTCAACAAGCTGCGCCGTGTATATACCGGGGTATTGCTTGCTACTACTACCAGGGCCTATCAATGAGAGTTGACTGTCATTCATATTGGCGGTATACTTGGTTCATGAGAAATATGGGTTTGGAGGGTTTGCGCTATGAAAAAATTTGAGAAGGAGACCCTACGTGAAATGCTTATAAAGGGAAACCTTCGGGCAGCAATGACGTATTGGAAACAGTTCCCGGAAACGGCAGCACTCTATCAAAAGGGTGTGGACTTGTATCAAAAAGAACACTACCTGACTTACGATGTAGATACGGAACTGAACGAAATCCTCTTGATCTATCAGAAGTATTACCGGGAGGTCTTTTATTTGGAGCTGCCTGCCGAAGAAACTGCGCAACGGCTGCGGGAACGGTTGGCAGAACTGTTTCAAACAGCGTCCGATGCTTCGCTGGACAAGCTGGAGGAAATGGCAGAAACGGCGTTCCACCGGAAGTCATTTTACGCTCTGACAGGACGAACCAGTGGATACTACGGTCCGTATATATGGAAGGTCGAGGAACTGAGACATTATAAGGTGGAGCTGCCGGAGGGCAAGCAGGACTACGCTGTTAAATTTCTGGACGGGTTCATTATGAAAAGCTGGCTGGACTACATTTCCTTTGGCGAAACGGGCACTGGCGGCTGGTCCAATGGCGATGGCTTGATTCACTGCGTCAGAGCCGCTTATGATCTGGAGTCAGAAGATTTCCAAGTGTCCCTTCTGAAACACGAAGCTCAGCATGCCATGGACCAAGCCCGCTATAAGGGCATCACAAGCGAGGAACTGGAATACCGCGCCAAGCTGGTAGAATTGATTTATTCCAGAGAGCGGAAAATGCTGAAGCGTTTCGTGAGTCAGGCCGATGTAACAAAAACAGGCAATGGGCATGGATTAGCTGCGGAGCGCATTGTGAGAGGATTTGAGATATGCTTAAAAAAAGACAGAGGCAGTCTGGCCGAACTCCCTGTTGAAAATGTCCAGAAGATCGCTCAGTCGCTTTTTTCAGAGAGCAGTGAAGAAATAGCGGCAAAATACCGCTAGGGTTTGCTTGAAAATAGAGGAAAAGACGAATTTTTGATCAGAAGTGGTCAATTTCAAGGAGAAAACCGCTTCATTCTTCCTGTCCCGGAAGAGGAAAGTCCGGAATCCCGGTGGGGCCCGGAGAAGAGGGAGGTACAAGCTCGGGAGTAGACAGCACTGAGGGAATAAAGCCGATCAAGCGGGCATCTCCGCAATACCAGAACCCGTTCTTCAGAACGCCCCGGGTAGAAAAGCGATAGGTCTCTGTCCGGTACCGGGTGTGAATCTCCACGGTACCGGCAATGCCATAATCCATATTGGTGATGGCTTCCTCCGGTAGAATGTAGCTGTAGCGATACTCGTTCAACACTTCGATCGCCCGCTTTGTCCTGTCCTCGCCGGGATAGCGGTTCATTTCGATCCCGCTTTCGGGGTCGATCAGGGAAATCCGAATCAACTCTTCCTCGGAAAGGCAAAAAAGCTGTCCCGGTTCCATTTGCAGCTGCTTGAGGCTACAGCGTCCATAATCGAAAAGGAAGAAAAGCCCAAGTCCCAGGAGCAGGACATAAGCGCCAAGCTGTACCCACTTTTTCCAGCGCTTTTTAGCCCTCTGTTCCATATTGACTTCCCCCTTCCTCCAGAAACTCGTGACAAACAGAAAGCAGGGCCGAGGTATCTCCGATAAACCTGCGCCGAATATCCCGTAACCGGAGTTCCCCATTTTCACGTGGAAAACACCCGCAAGACTTACCGGAAGTAAAAATCAAATCAATAGCGACATAGTTTTTTTGTAAAGAAGGCGTCTCAGAAGATGCCTGAGGATCCATTAGATTGATAAATTTGCTTTTCCGGTAGCGAAAGCCGTTTAAGGCATCGACTATTCTGCCGATCTGTTCCGGAGTTTCCAGAGAGACTTCTTTTACAGTTACCCCCTCGTTAGAACAGAGACAAAGCCCGATTTTTTGTACATCTCGGGTCTGAAACCGAAAGGCCTGTCCCGGTTCCAGCGGCGGTTCTTCCGAGCGAACAGAAGAAAAGAACAACACCTCCGCGATTCCGGCGATCAGGAGGAGGAGCGGCGGAAGAAGGAAAAGAGCAGTGCGACTTCTGTCATTTTTTTGCTTTTTCATAGTGGATCCCCCCTTTCTCCTTTATACAATGCTCACAGGAAAAGCACTCACTGAAAAGAGAAAAAGAGAGAACTTCCCTCTCCTTTTCCACTTAGTTTACCAGCTCCAGCAGCTTTTGGAAAAAATCCGGGTCACCGTAATACCATACTTCTCCGATACAAACACGGTCTTCCTCAATATGGCAGCCAAAGGTTTCTCCTGTTTGTTTCCTCATAGCCAGACTGCAATAAGTATGGCCGCCCTTTCCCAGATTTCGGAAATCCGGGCCGGGTTCTGTATGCGTGTATCGAAAGGAATTGAGGTAGTCTACCATATCTTTAATTTCTTCTTTCCCTTCAAGATCACAATATAAGGGAGGTAGATGATCTCCATAACTAGTGATACGTACACTGCCGGTCAACCCGATGATTTCTATTTCTGACGCGTTCAGGTCAAAAATTCTTCTCTCAAAAGGTGCAAAAATGGTAACCTCCACTGGCCGAGGAATCACGTATTTTACATAGACCATCTTCCCCAGTGCAAAAAGGCTTACTCCCAGGAACATGATGATCAGGAAAAGCGGAATTTTCCGTTTTTTGCCGCTCCTTTTCTCCGCCTTCTGCTCTTCCATGCCGATTCCTCCTGGTTAGAAGATGAGTTCAATATACTGATGTTTTCTTTACTCCTTATACAACTCTCTCAGGATAAACACTCACCGAATCGGGAAATTGAAAGCAAGCAAAAAGGAGAGGAGGAGTCTTCTTTTGACACTACTTCTCTAAATCCATCAGCTTTTGGAAAAAGCCTGGATCGCCGTAGTACCACACCTCGCCGATGTAAACGCGGTTTTGCTCGAAACTGCAGTGGAAATTTTCTCCGTTCTTCGTTTCTGCCAAGAATCTGCAAGCAGGTAGACCTTCCTTTCCCAAATTGACAGGATCCGGACCGGGCGCTGTATGGGTATATCGAAAAGAATTGAGGTACTCTACAAAAGTCTCAATTTCTTCTTTTGTATCGAAGGTGTAAAACGGTGCTCTCCGGGTTCCGTTACTATAGACTCGCTCCCAGCTAAAAAAACGAATTGCTGCTATTTCTGACGCGTCCAGGTCAAAAATTCTTCTTTCAAATGGAGAAAAGGTAGTAAACTCCACCGGCCTGGGAACCACGTATTTTGCATAGACCATTCTTCCCAGCGCGAAAAGGCTTACTCCCAGGAACATAATGATCAGGAAAAGCGGAATTTTCCGCTTTTTGCTATTCTTTTTCTTTCCCTTCTGCTCTTCCAGGCTGGCGCCTCCTTTTAGAACTTGTACCAACAAGATACACCACACAATTCTATACGTTAGCCGTAACTTGTACAGCATTGCCTTAAGAGGTCACAAGGCTACTGAGCTCGGACAGCGTTATGCTGTCTCCTCCGTACCAGAGTCCATCAATCAGGAAACCTTCCCTGGCAAAAATATAGCTTTCCCATTGCCAGCCGTTATGAATCCGGAGCTCAAAGCCGTCCTCCAGGTCTGCCCGTTCTTTGTCAAAGAAAAAGACATAGGAATATCTGTAAGCATTGAGGGCATCTATAGCCCAGGCCAGCGTTTCCTCATCTTGAACGACTGTCTTTTTTCCGCTTCGGCGCTCCACAAGCTCTATGGTGGAAACCTTGTTCCTGGAAAGGCGGAATATCTGGCCGGGCTCCATTTGATTTTTGCTCCACAGCCGGACACAGCCGGAGATCACCAGGCATACCGCCGCCAGTGCCAAGAGAAAATAAAGGGTAAAGATCATCTGCTTTTTTCCGGCTTTCTTTGCTTCTAAAAGTTTCATCAGCGCGTTCCTTTCCGGTCATTACAGAAGCTCCATCAGTTCCCGTAAAGAATCCTGCTCGCTCAGGTACCAGTAACCGCCTATCCGAATCCCGTTTTCCCGAAAGGTAACTACCGCGGAATAAGCGGAGGGAGCCCTTTCGGAAACGCTTTGCAGGAAAAAGCTGTACTCGTTTTTTCCTCCTACCGGTTCTTCATAGACCACGGACTGATACCGAAAGCTTTCCAGGCAGGACAGCGCTTTTGCAAGCTCTTCCCCGTTAAGCTCCCTTTTGTTGGAAGCGCCGCTCCTTAAGGTAAGGCCCGTCACGGCTTCTTTACGAAAGCGAAATAGCTGCCCGGGCTCCAAGGGGGACTCTTGTGAGAAAGGGGTGCCTGTACAGGCGATCAATGAAAGCCCGATGGCAAAAAGAACGGTGATAGAAAGAAAAAAGATTAAATGCTTTTTGGTAGTTTCCATTTGCTGCATGTTACTGCTCCTTGCTTTACCTTGAATTATCCATAAAATTTTACCTCCCAATAAGGAGTTGTATTATATTGTGAAAATAATTGACTTGCGTCAATATATCGCGGAGTAACCACATGACCATCACATACCTTTAAGAAAACTTTCTTTAAGTTACTGTTTTGTGTATTATAAATACGATTATAGGCATAGGCAACTAAATGATGTGTTCCATAACATTCATGGCCAACCAGCATTACATACATCAGACGATCCGCTGTGGTTGCATTTACTATATTTTCATAGGTTATTTCATATGGTCCGAAAGTTTTCATTTTTGTCCCTGGTGCTATGCCAAACTGCCGGAAAGAGGCTTCGATAAACTTATTTGCAGTTTCGCCTTTTGTTCCTCCATTAGGGTCATTTATGTAATAGTTTGGAGAAGCAGTTTTACTTGCCGCAAGCACTTTTTCAAATATTTCCGCATAAGATTTGTTAATAAGTGAGGAATTTCCATATTTCTTTCCGTACATTGATAAAATATTTGTAATTGCTACAGGTCCGCAGTGATTATAGTAATGAACCCCTTTATAGTTTTCAAATAAACTAACTCTAGCGGAACTGGCATGTTCATCCCAATGATTTGCATGGTTACTATATTTCCATGTCCCACCATACGTATTTGTCGCATATTCATATACGTCAATAATATCTTCCCCATATTTGTTGGAAAGTGGAGAAATCCCAGCCTCTCCGGCAGAAACAGCTTGCTTAGTCTCCGAAATGGCTTCCGCCAACTTCGCAGGAATATTATCTGGGCTGCGCAGCTCCATCAATCCGCAGGACAGCTTTTGTTTGGGTATAGCTGTTCCATCAACACTGACTACTGTGTTACCACCTTGATCTGCAAAATAGTCCAAGCCACCGGCGTAAATGATTTTAGAATTTTCCTGAAGAGGCAGTTCCTCATAAATCGGTTCCGCTTCGTCCGCCCATTCCAAAATGATATTGGGCACGTCCGCATAGGCGGAGATTACAAGATAGCCCTGGGTCCGCTCCGCGGTGTAGCTCACCACGTTTTCCCCGGTCTCATCATACAGGGGAACAAGCTTTGTGACAGCGGTTTCCGAATTCCAGCAGGTGGCGCCGGTTTCTATCATGTCCCGCACAAAAAATTCCGCAATGTATTTTGCCGCTTCCTCCCCGATAAACAGGTCGCTGTCCGTGATCCACCCCTGCACCGGCGATACCGCGCCGGCGGGAACGGAAGCGCACAGCACGAAAACCACTGCCAGGAAAAGCGAAACGAACCGGTTACGCAATTTCTTTTTCATTTTGTTACCTCTTTTCCTCGTGCCAGGCTATCGGCATAGACACAATAAGCCCGGGAAAGCATCTGGTTTTTCAAAATCCGGAAAACGTGTGGAACCCATTGAGATTCTGCGCCGAAGCATTCATACATGCTCTTGGGCTTCAACGCCTGTCAGCCCTTTGACCCTTTGATTCTTTTCCCTCCCCTCCTAATCATGTAAAATGATTCTACCTTAACTTTCATTTTATGCCGAACAAAGAATATTGTCAAGTAATTTTTTCTAAGTTGAATAAATTTTTATGCACTTTGCGCATTTGCGTTGACTCAGCTATTAGAAATCCCTATCAGCTCTTCTAAAACAGCAGAGAAAACGGCCCATTGCAGGAGTAATTCCCGCAATGGGCCGATTCATTTTTTCAGCTTGATGCGCCGCGGTAAGAAAGCGGCTTGTCCGGCTTGCGAAACCCGCCCCGCCCGGCAGGATCATAAGCGGCGAAAAAGGATATCCGGCTACTTCAAAATCAGCCGGGTCTCGCCGGGGTTCAGGGTGGGGAGTTTTGCTTTGATTTTGGGGTGAGAAAGCTCCTCCCGCACCATATCCCGCAGCACGGTGCCCCGGTTGGAGCCATGGATCACCCGCAGCTCCGTGACGCCGGGCTGAGCATGGTCCAGCCAGTTCAGCAGCAGCTCCCGGGCGTCCTCCAAATAGACCCCGTGCAGGTCCACGCTCATCACAGCCCCTTCCCGCCGAAACCGCATGGCTTATTCCCCGCTTTCAGGCCGGGCAACCTGCTCGGAAAAGAGCTTCTTCCGGCCGGTAAAGAGAATGAAAAAGCCCACGAGGAACAGCAGCGCAAGGCTGATGACGCCGATGGAATCCCGCCCGGTCAGCTGGGTGAAGAAGGCCACCAGCAGGGGGCCGATCACGGCGGCGAACTTGCCGAAAATATCAAAGAAGCCGAAATACTCATTGGAACGCTCAGCGGGAACCAGCTTGCCGAAATAGGAACGGGAAATGGCCTGAATGCCGCCCTGCACGGTGCCCACCAGAAACGCCATGCACCAGAACAGGGTCAGAGAAAGGCTCAGGGCGGAAGCGTCTCCGGGGTGCTGCTCGATGTTGAAGCCCATAAAGAAGCCCACCACACAAATGCAGAAATACACCGCGATGGCCCCGCACAGGATATTCACAGAGCCCAGCTTTCCCGCCAGTCTGCCGAACAGAATGGAGAAGGGCACCGCCACGATCTGCGTGACCAAAAGCGCCAGAATCATGCTTACGGTGTCAAGCCCCAGCTTGGAGCCGTAGGAGGTGGAAATGGAGATCACGGTGTTCACGCCATCGATATAGAAGAAATAGGCCACCAGGAACAGGAAGATCCCCTTGTGGGAAAAAATATCCTTCGCCGTGCGCCACAGGTTGGAAAAGGTGGAGCGCACCAGGTTTTTCCGGGGCTCTATGTAATGCAGCTGCTTCACGTTTTTCAGGGCGGGAATGCTGAACACCAGCCACCAGACGCTGGTAAGCACGATCACCAGCCGGAAAGCCAGGGGGTTATCCATGCCCATCATAACCAAAATGACAATGGAGATCAAAAAAGGAATGGTGCTGCCGCCGATATAGCCCATGGCATAGCCCCAGGAGGAAACACGATCCATGCGCTCCAGGGTGGTAACATCGGTAAGAAAAGCGTCGTAAAACAGGCAGGAGCCGGAAAATCCAATGTGGGACACCACATAGCCCACCAGCAGCAGGCGGTAGTCCCCAGTAAAGGCGTTGAACAGGGTAAAGGCCACGCCCAGGAATAAAAACCCGGCAAATAGTTTTTTCTTGTGGCCCTTGTGGTCTCCCAAGGCCCCCAGAATAGGCGCCAGGATCGCTACCAGGAAGGTGGCGGCAGAGGTACCGTAGGACCAGAGCACCAGATTATCCGCGCCGTTTGCCTGACAGACGCTGGCAAAATACAGCGGGAAAATGGCCGCCAGCATATTGGTGGCGTATACGGAATTGGCCCAGTCGTACAGGATCCAGCTTTTCTCGGTTTTGGTAAATTTTCTGTCGTTTGCTTTCGCCATAAAAGGCGCCCCCTCCTGATTCGCCGGGCTTTTCTCTGCCCCGGTTTTTTCCTGCTCCTATCATCTCATATTTTCACTAAGTTTACAAGTGAAATTTTGAAATTTTAAGGAGAATTGACAAGAAGGTTTAGAATTGGGCATTTTTCAGAGTGGCGGGAGAAAAGTATGTAAGAGGCGGGTAAATGATAGTTTAATGGCGAACCGCCGCTGGTACTCGTATCCCTACTTGGTGCGGGAAAATGATTTCTGACCCGACCGCAGGGACACCGCTAAATTATAGTTTAGCGAACAGCTCCCTCCTGTCATTCTGAGGAACGAAGTGACGAAGAATCTCGACCATGATTCTGGGGAAAAGGGTGAGATTCTTCACTTCGTTCAGAATGACAGGTGGGAGGTGAGTGGCTCACCACCAAATTCCAATTTATCTGCTTACTAACGGTCGGGCCAGTGATTAACTTCCCGCACCAAGCAGCTTCACGAGTGGCCGCGGTGCCTCACCGCTAAATTTCAACTTACCGAACTAACGCCCTTGCCCTTAATTGCTCATTGCTCATTTCTCACTGTTCATTCTATATCGCCCTTACGCCCTTCTCCAGCATCTAGCGTCTGATCTCCCCAAGGCAAAAGCCTTCTCCCGCTTCTGTGATCTGTACGGGAAGCAGCTGGCCGTGCAGGGGCATGGGGGAAACGGCCCGCACGAGAGTATAATTTCCGGTGTAGCCCTCGTACACGTTTTTATCCGCCGCCTGCTCGAAGAGTACTTCTTCGGTATTTCCCACCTGAGCCCTTAGGAAAGCTCGCTGAGTAGCAAGGGTGACGGCGATCATCACACGGCTTCGCTCCTCCTTTACTTTTTCCGGCACCTGATCCGGCGCGGTATAGGCTTTTGTGCCGGGCCTGCGGGAATAAGCGAACACGTGAACCTTCGCAAAGGCGATCTCTTTCGCAAAATTCAGGGAAGTCTGAAACTCCTCTTCGGTTTCCCCGGCAAAGCCCACCATGATATCCGTGGTGATAGCACAGCCGGGAAAGGCCGCCCGAAGATTTTTTACAATCTGTCGGTATTCCGCAGTAGTGTAATGGCGGTTCATGCGGCGAAGGGTCTCATCGCAGCCGCTTTGCAGGGAAAGGTGAAATTGAGGACACAGCTTTTTCTGGCGCTGCAAGCGGGCAATGACCTCCTCGGTCAGCTGCTCCGGCTCCAGAGAGCCCAGCCGCACCCGCCGGATCTCCGGCTCTTCGCAGGCCGCCTCCACCGCGTCGCAGAGGTGCAGGCCCAAGTCCTGCCCGTAAGCCGGCAGGTTGATCCCGGTCAGCACCACCTCCCGGTAATCGTGGGCGGCAAGGGACCTCACCTCCGCCCGGATCTCCGAAAGAGGCTTGGAGCGCACCCGGCCCCTGGCATAGGGAATGATGCAGTAAGAACAGAAGCGGTTGCAGCCGTCTTCTATTTTCAGAAAAGCCCTGGTGCGCCCGTGGAAGGAGGACACCCGCATGGCTTCAAACTTTTCCCCGGCTTCATGGGGCGCGATGTCCACGATCCGCTGCTTGTGGGAGAAATAGCTCAGAATATGGGGCAGCAAAGCGGCGCGGTTTTTCGTGCCCAGCACAATATCTGCCTCCTGAAATTCCGCCGCCTCCCCGGGAAAGGCCTGGGGCCAGCAGCCCGTCAGCACCGCCACAGCGCCGGGATTTTGCTTTTTTGCCCTGCGCAGCGCCTGCCGCGCCTTCTGATCTCCCGTTGCGGTAACGGTGCAGGAATTCACCACCACCACGTCCGCTTCCTCGCCGTCCGCCGCCTCCTGAAAGCCCTCCCGCAGCAAAAGCTCCAGCATGGCCTCCGATTCATATTGATTCACCTTGCAGCCCAGCGTAATAAATTTTACCTTCATTCTGGAAACCTCGCGTTGCTTTGAAACTAGTTGTTAGATGTTAGTTGTTAGAAAAAGGGCAAGGGCACAAGCGGTGCTGGATAAATTGTAGTTTAGCACACAGTTCCCCACTGTCATTCTGAGGAACGAAGTGACGAAGAATCTCGTCCTTAATTCCAGGGCAAAAGAGCAAAGGACGAGATTCTTCACCGAGAAAGCAAGGTTTCCTTGCTTTCTGTTCAGTAATGACAGGTGAGAAGTAAGCGGTGCACCCGTAAATTCCAATTTATCAGCTTCTGCACGGCGCCGTGCTGCCTCATTTCTCATGGTCCTTCTGCTCTTCCTCCACATCTAAAAGCTCTTCCGAAAGGGTGCTCCATTCCGTGAGAAGCGCCTCCGCCTTTTCGTGGAGCGCGGCGATCTGCCCGGTGGCTTCCGTGATGGCCTCGTAATCAGTGGCGACAGTGGGATCCTCCAGCTTTTCTTCCAGCGCCTGGAGGGCCTTGTCGTTTTCCTCGATCTCCTGCTCCAGCCGGGAAAGGGCGGCGCGTTTTTTTCGCAGTTCGGCTTCCCGCTCTTTTCGAAGCTTATAAAGGTTCACCTTGGGTTCCGCCTTTTTTTCCTCCCTGATAAGCTCCGCTTCCCGCTTTTCCAGATAATAATCGTAATTGCCATGGTACAGCGCGGCTCCGTTTTGGCTGAGCACGTAGACCTTGTCTGCCAGCTTATTGATGAGGTAACGGTCGTGAGACACCACAAACAGCGTGCCATCATAGTCGGAAAGGGCGTTTTCCAGCGCTTCGCAGGAGCCGATGTCCAGGTGGTTGGTGGGCTCGTCCAGCAGCAGAAAATTCGCCTTGGAAAGCATGAGCTTTAACAGCAGCACCCTGGCCCGCTCGCCGCCGGAAAGGCCGCTGACGGGCTTGTACACGTCTTCCCCCTTGAACAGGAACACCGCCAGCGCGCTGCGCACCTCGGTCTGGTTCATGCGGGGGTGAAGGTCCCAGATCTCATCGATCACGGTTTTTTCATCGTGCAGGCTCAGCTGGGACTGCTCGTAATAGCCCAGATCCACCCCGGCGCCGATACGCACCAAGCCGCTATCCTGCCGGTACTGGCCTAGAAGGATCTTAAACAGCGAGGTTTTTCCGCACCCGTTAGGCCCGATGAGGAAGATTTTCTCTCCCCGCTTGATCTCCAAATTCACCTGCCGGAACAGCGGCGCGCCGCCGTCAAAGGACAGGGAAAGGTCTTCGGCTGTCAGCACATCGTCTCCGCTGCGGCGGCTGGCGTGAAACCGAAACCGAATGGCCTCCGGATCCTGCTCCGGCTTTTCCAGGGTGGCCTCCAGCCTGTCGATGGCCTTCTGCTTGCTGGCAATGGTCACATAGTTTCGCTCCTGATTCCACCTGCGCTGCTGCTCGATGATCCCCTCGATGCGGTGGATCTCCTTCTGGGTATTCTCATACACCCGCTCCATGGCAAGGCGCTTTTCTTCCTTCAAGACCAGATACCGGGTGTAATTTCCCTTATAAGAGTCCAACCGCGTTCCCTGCAGCTCCAAAGTGCGGGAGGTCACCTTATCCAAAAAATAGCGGTCATGGGAGATCACAATGTAAGAGCCGCCGTAATTTTTCAGAAAATCCTCCAGCCACTCTACGGAATTGATATCCAGATGGTTGGTGGGCTCGTCCAGCAGCAGCAGGTTTGCCCCGCCCAAAAGCATTTTGGCAAGCTGCAGCTTTGCCTTTTGCCCGCCGCTTAAAACGCCTACCCGGTTTGTGAGCTGTTCTTCCGTAAAGCCCAGCCCCATCAGGGTGCTTCTGGCCCTGGCCCGACAGGTCAGGCCGCCGCCGTCCACAAAGCGGTCGTTGAGCTCTGTCTGGCGCAGGATCAGCCTTTGCAGTTCCTCTTCCGGCGGATTTTGAGAAAGCAGAGCGTTTAAGTCCTCCAGCTCCCGCTCCATTTGAAGCAGGGGGGCAAACACCGTCATCACTTCTTCCAGGGCCGTTTTGTGGAAGTCCCGGCAAACGTGCTGCTCCATGTAGCCCGGCGCCGTTTCTTTGGAAAAGACCACCGAGCCGGTATCGGGCGTGTATTCCCCGGTAAGCACCTTAAACAGCGTGGTTTTTCCGCTGCCGTTTACTCCCACCAGACCAATGCGCTCTCCCTTCTGCATTTCAAAGGTAATGCCTTCCAGGATCACGGTTTCCCCGAAGCTTTGGGTAATATGATTTACAGTTAAAATCGCCATACTGTTTTCATCCTAACTCTATCGCATAAGAACACAGGGTATAGTATACGGGAAAAACGGATTTTTCGCAAGGGGCAGGGAACCAGTTCTTCGGTGTGTACAAAATTTACAGTTAGATAACCTCGCATAAAGAAGGATAGATTTCAGAGTTCCACATAGCCGACAAAGTTGTAGTAGATTTTGATGTCCCGGTGGGTTTCCCCAGCGATTTCGTACTTCTCGCCGACCTCGATGCGTTTCACGAGCCGCAAAAGCGTAGGGCGGTCCAGTTCCTCAAGCTGGGAGTAGTCCCGGATCAGGTTCAGCCATTCGTCGGTGGCCTGCTCGTCCTCCTGCGTGGCCTCCAGCTGGGCGGTGAGCTGCGTCCGCTGTTCCAGCTTGCCCCGGCGTTCGTCCTCGTAGCGGTTCATCAGCTGGACACACAGCGCCTCCGGCATGACACCCTTCACCTTGTCCTCGTAGGCCGACACCACCAGCTTTTCCAACTCGGCCAGCCGCTTGTCCACCGCCGCCAGCGTTGCCCGGAGCGCCTTTGTCTGCTCCACGCTGGCGGCGTTCTTCTGGGCAAGGATTTTCTCCTTGAGGGCGGCGGGGCTGTTCTGCGCCAGCATTGCCTTGGCGTGGATGTCCAGCAAGAGCAGCTTCGTCAGCACCTTGCAGTTGATGTAGTGCGAGGTACAGGCCGCTTTGCCGCCGCTCATATAGCGGTTACATGAGTAAGCTTGAAACCCGCCAAAATGCCCATCGGCGTGGCGCTTCCGGCTGCGGTAATCCCTTTGATACCGCATAGAACCTCCACAGTCCGCACAGTAGAGGACGCCGGCGAACAGGGAGATTTCCCCATCGCTGCCGGAGCGCCCCTTGGAGGGGTGATTGTCCAGCCTTTGAACGGCATCCCAGACCTCCTGGGAAACAAGCGGCTCATGGGTATGCTCCACCTTGATCCAGTCCTCTTTCGGCTTGCTGACCTGCTTGTGAACCTTGTAGGAAACGGTGCCGGTCTTGTTCTGCACCATGTGGCCGAGGTAGACCTCATTCCGCAGAATGGTCTTGACCGTCACATCGTTCCAGTAGGGTGTCTCGCCCCGCAGGTTCGGCCTGCCCTCCGCCATGTAGTAGAAACCGCGGGGCGAGGGTACGCCCTCCTCATTCAGCGTACGGGCGATTTTCCGAAAGCTGTCCCCCTGCAAACGCATATCGAAAATGCGAAGAACAACAGGCGCGGTCACCGGGTCGATTTCAAGGATGTGCTTGTCCGCCGAGGATTTTCGGTAGCCGATGGGAGCGTAGCACCCGACATACTTTCCCGTCCGAAATGTGGACTGCTTCACCGCCCGGATTTTGCTGCTGGTGTCGCGTGCGTAGAGATCGTTCATGACGTTCTTCAAAATGACCAGCATCTCATTGTTCTTGTGGATGGTGTCCACGCCGTCATTGAGAGCGATGAACCGGCAGCCCATCGAAGGGAACACGATGTCCGTATACCGGCCAGCCTCGATGTAGTCTCTGCCGAGGCGACTGAGGTCTTTGCACAATATCAGATTGATTTTCCCTGCCCTGGCGTCGGCAATCATCTGATTGAACATAGGCCGGTCGAAGGTCGTACCCGAAACGCCATCGTCACAGTAGGCGGCGTAGAGGTTCCAGCCCTGCTCCTGCACATAGCGGCTGAGCATGATTTTTTGGTTTTCGATGGATACGGACTCCCCGGTCCTCTCATCGTCCCGGCTGAGCCTGCAATAAATTCCAACATTGTAGTTTTCCTGCATCTTATTTTTTTACCTCCCTGGACGCAGGAACATAGCATCTGTTACCTGCTCCCATTATAGCCGCTTTAGCACTGTAAAGCAATAGTTTTCTGACGGACATCGTAAATTTTTACGCCGTCCGCCGCCCGTCCCGCTCCAGTTCTGCTGTGTCAATGACCTCGCCCATTTCCGCTTTTTCCGCAAAGCTGCTGGACAGGTGATAGGTCACTCCGTCCATTTCCACATCAAGCCCCAGGTTCAAAAACACGCCCCGGCGCCCGCTGTATTCAAAGCCTGGGAGTTCCCCCGCCACTGTGATTTCCACTGGCCGTTTTTCCGTTTTCATGCGATACCTCCCATCCTCCGCAGAATGTCCACGGTGTTGCCCAGCGCACAATAAAGCGCCTCGCTGTCTGGATTTTTCATGCTGGACTTCGCCGCCATGCGGATCTCCCGCAGGGCAACCTCCACCTCTCGTGTGGTATACCCGGCTTGAACGGCGGCGATGGCAAGGCTGGCGAGATAGACGCAATCGGTACGGCCCAGCTTGTCCTGCACCGCCATTCTGCCGAGCTGTTCCAGAATGCCATCCCGCGATTTTACAGTGACGGCTGTTCTGTCCGCCTGCCATAAAACCTCACTGTTTGGGATTTCGGTATCCGCTACCGATAATAGATGGACGCCCTCATACATATACATCTTGTTCAGCGCTTGCCGCCTGCTGGGGGCGTATTCCTCGGTGATACGGGCGTCCAGTTTGGGCCTGCCCCGCTTGCGCCTGACTTTCTCCGTTTTGATTTTCTTCATTGTCTGGCCTCCTTTCAAAAACAAAAAAAGCAGATACAATAAGACCGACCCCAGCAAAAACGCTGTGGTTCGGTCTATGTATCTGCGTGAAAAATATGTGCAGTATTCAGTTCCACATTATGGTAGCACAAACGGATGTTCCTGTCAATGCCGTTGGGAAAAATTTTGTCGAGAGCTGGCGGACAGCACAGACTTTCGCTACTGGGCAAGCAGGGCGTTTGTATATACAAACGCTCAAAACCACGGTTCCCGGCGATGCCGGAAACCGCAGGTTTTGCTTGTTGGGAAGCATCCCAAGCCCTTTGAACAGCGTTTCACGCTGGCTGCGGCTCTGCGAGCCTGACGGATTTTTGAAAAATGCCGTTTTCCTTTATGGGGCAGTTTGTGATCATGCTGGTAAGCCAGCCTCGCCGTTTTATAAAAAATCTCCGCCGGGAATGGGAGAAAAAGCGCCGGAACGGTGCGTAGCCGCAGAATGAAATTCTGCGAAAAGGGGTTTGGGGGCCGTGCCACCAACAAGCAAAAACAGCTTTCTGGCGGTCACGCCGGAAAGCTGTTTTGGGCATTTGTGGGAACAAATGCACTGCTTGCCACTTTGGTGATAGTCTCTTACCGGGCTGGCTATGTGTTCGTTTTCCCGACGCGGATAACTCTGCCGAGTAAAACTTGCTTATACAAATATCTTCATCATTCATTACATAAAAAATCCATCAGTGTCAAAGAGATGATTAAGTTCTTCGCTGTTCTGTGCATGAGAAACTTTATCCCTAATGGCACTTTTCGACATATCCAATCGCTTGAATTTATAGGTCCCTGACGCCTGTTTCATCTGACGAATTAGTTGGATTCTGCCAAGTCCGGGATTTTGTCTTGCATATTCTGCAAATCCTTTTGCCTTACCAAGATTATCATCGAGGTCTGGACGGTGAGGTTCTAAAATGTCAATGACATATTTTGAAACAGGGTCTCTGCGCACAATGATAAAGTCCGGATATGCGGGTTTCATTTCCCCATCCATTTCGTAAGGGATGCAAAGAGACCATGCACCTCTGGAGGGATTACGAATAAAACAGACAAAGTCATCCTGCGCCTGTTCTTCTTCAAGTGTCCCGATTTCCCATGTGTTTAGCTTTAATATAGCAATTCCTGTTGCATCGCTGACAAATAAATGGTCTCGATACGCTTTTCCACCTGCTTCGTGTGGAACCTGAATTGTTTCCGGTAAGCGGAAATTGTGTTTGCTTACCACATCTCCATCAGACACGATGGTATCATATTGCCTGCGTACTTTCTCATCAACACTCGTTGCAATGCGGCGGCGGTAATCATCGTTCAAGCGGTGGAATCGCTGCTGAGCATAGGCGTGCAGTTTATTCATGCTATCTTCGTCGGCAACAAACAGAATAACATCCACCTTAAATCTGCCGGGATCATCCTCATCCATGTATTTATTTCCATAGACATTTCCGATGCCCTCATTGCCGAGTTTATTTTCCGCAATACGGAACTGCCTGTCCACATCTGTGTCCGTAGTTGTGAAAAGGTTATGTACATAGTAGTTGTCAACTGTTTCCCCAAATGCATCAAAAATTTGTGTTGCCAGCTTGAACTGCTTGACCTGTAACACAAGTTCATCGTATTCGCTACGGGTTTTCAAATTTTCCACATAGTCGTGAATCATATCTGCAATCTCGGATTGCACTTCTCTGATTGCCAAGCGATGCAGACCAGACATAGTAAGCAGGTGTGCCATTTTGAAAAGCGAGGTCAAGTAATTATTAATTCGCACAGCTCTAACATTGTAGGAGAGAAGACTCGCATCATTGATAAATTTCATGATCTCTTCGCGGTCAAACAAATCAACTGGGATTGTTTGATTTGCGCCATCTGCACTCGTATCTTCTGTAGAAGGTTCTGCCGCTGGAGCCGATATTCCATTGTCGGCTACTGGTATAGCACCAGTAGCTTGTGTATCGGAAGAAGGTTCAACTGTTGAATCACGATAAGGACTCTCAGCTATATTCAATGTTGAAGAACTTGTTTCACCAACAGTTTTTTCTGCTGCTGTTTCACCTTGATTTTGGGAATCTGTTATAGTAGCTCCATCTTGTTCTGTTGTGCCACCCAGAATATCAAGTGTAAGTTGTCCAGGCACATTGTTGTTTGGCCTTTTTCCACCAGGTCTGACCGTCAAAGTATCGTATCGCCTTTGATTGGGTGTCTCCCCATACACATCTGTTGGAATATCCCCGCCCTCTGCACTTTGCAAAGCATCTACGACATCTTTTACTGTTTCCTCATCAAAATACGGCAAAAACAGATGAACATCATTCAATACTTCATCTACTGTGATGTGCATTTGCATCGGCGTTCTGACCATTCTGCCGAGCAACTGTGCAATGTAGGTGGCATCGCTGGCGTGCTTGAAAGACATCATAGTTTCTGCCCTTGGGCAGTCCCACCCAGTGGAAAGATTCTCCTTAAAAAATACTACACGGATATTCCTGTCCTCGGAGATATCCGATGGTTCTACATAGCGCACATCCAGACCGCCTATCGTAATTGTCCCCTTTTCACCGAACGTATGCACAACTTGTCCGGCATCGAACCGAAAACCAGTACGCTCCTCGATTTTCTGCAAGCAGTCCTGTAAATCTGTATCTGTAAGTTTACCATTGCTACCGTTCAATACCTGTATAACAAAAACAGGGTTTACATAGGCATAGTGCTGTTCTTGGCAATACTGTGTCCAATGTTGCCATTTTTCTTGCCAATCATCAGCGGCGGCTTGCAAGATGGCCATATCCTTGTTTACGCTGCTTTCTTCCGGGTAAGTAATCACAATGCGGTCTTTCAGCAGGCCAGACGCCCGCACCTCATCCGCTGTGACAATGGACTTGTGTATAGTTGAGGAGGTTCCTTCTACCAGAGCATTAAAACGCTGGGTGGTGGCAGACATTCCGATTACCACTGGCATTGGAGGTATATGATCTTCTTCGCTCCCTTTCAAGAACTTTTGCATGATGGTTGTTGCTTTGCCGGCCTCTTTGCCTTGCATCCCACGATGCGCTTCATCAATAATAAAGTAGAGATGGTCGCTCTTTTTCCTTGCAGTATTCGCAATGGTCTGCCAAATCGTGTATGTGCGTCCATCTCCGTTTTTTGTAAGTTTAGATGTCTTTGACAGCTTCTGCGTGTTCAAGAAGTAAATATGTCCATCCTCGAAGAATTCCATATCAAAAGAATCCTCACTGACCGTCACGCACTGTCCAAGACGGATTTTATCTGCTTTGGCATCGATTTTTTGCTTGGACTGCTCATTCAGCTGCGGCGAGTCCGACAACCAAATTACAATGGCGTTCTGCTGTTCCATATAGGATTCATCCCCAAAGAAAATGCTTTCAATTAGGGATGCCATAATAATCGTTTTGCCCGCACCCGTGGGAGCCGTAAAGGAAACCACTTGCGGAGCGTGTGTTCTATGGTAACTGCCGAGGGCTTCTGCTGTTTTCAAGCGAATGTCGGCAAGCGCCCGTTTTTGAAATGGAAATAATTCTACTTTCATGTTTATCTCCCCGTGTTAATGCGGAAATTGTCCAAATAATCCCTGTAAAGCTGATAGCAGTCCTTCCCGTCATAGTTACGAATCATCTCACGGTAGGCCGTCTCCGAATCCGTCACAATGAATACCGTTTGAATTTCCAAGTGCTTGCGAATCTCATCATCAAACTCAGAATAGTAAGTTTCATCAATCAGAACCGCCATTTTGTTTTCTGGCATGAGCAACATAGGCGGCAGTTCCTCTGTATTCAAAGCCGGGCATCTTCCGATTGCTCCGCCCTTCATCCAGAGGACAGGCAGTAACTCCGCAAACTGTTTTCCGAGCACAACAGATGTCTTATCAAGAAAACTGAGCTTAAAAAAGGCGGCATTGGCCTTGAACCCGTCTGCCATGGGAATGTCGCTACCAATATAATTGCCCTTCAACGGGTTACCGTTTATATCGTGCCCTTCAATGCTGCACACTGTGCGCGGCCAGTTCACATATCGCGCAATGCCGAGTTTCTCCCATTCTTCATCCCCAGGTTGGTAGCCTTGTGCGGTTAGAGTCGTTGCTTCATCTGCTGAGACCTCATTATTTGTGACCATAATACAACGGCGATGTCCATCGTCTTCAGCATTGAGAAGATTGACCGCATGGAGCGTTGTACCAGAGCCAGAAAAGAAGTCAAGGATAAGAGCGTGAGGCTTGCCTTTCAATGAGAAATTTATACAATCATGTACGGCATAAAGCGACTTTGGAAAAGTGAATTTTTGACCACCAATAATATTTCGTAACATTGTAGAGCCATAAACACTTGCATCGTGTCTATCCCGTACCCATATTGTTCGAGGATTTTGAGCCGAGTCAAAATCTCCAGTTTTTTGCCTCACCATATAAGCTTCCGAGTCATCTATTCCGATAATTTCTAAAAGGCCATCTTCAATCTGTTCCATCTGTTTGTCTTTCAACATGACAATACTACATTGCTGAGTAGTCGCGTTAAATTGGCCGGCCTTAACACGATGTTCCGCCATTCGCTTTCTTAATGTATCTTGTCCTACTTGCCACCGCCCCTCGACATTATTTTTTCTCAACGGCCAGCAGATAACGGCACTGTCAGGAAGTGTTGATGGCCAAGGAATATTGTTGCGGTTTTCTTCCAAAGCAAGTGAATCTCCAACATACAAAATCCTATGAGTTTCCTTATCTACATAAATGGGATAAAACAAATTTGGTCTGTCAGAACGAAGTGCTGCCGTACCTCGACGGAGCAAGCTATTCCATATTGTTATAGTCTGCTCTGATTCGTCATCTTCATCTTTAGACAATAACATATTGTCATTAACTTGTTCAATTGAGTGATTTCCCATGAAAATGTAAAAGAAATATTCCCCCGCCCTGGAAAACTGCCCCGGCCTTGTAGACCCCTTTTTATTCGTCATTGCAGAAATCATCTGAATTCTGGCGTCCGAAAATATTTCCTCCAGCAGGCAGCCAAGATGCAGATATTCTTTTTCATCAATGGTAACAATTAAAACCGAGTCCTTCGGATTTAGCAGTTTTTTCGCCAAATAGAGGCGTTTCTTCATCATAGAAAGCCATTTACTATGCTGATACTGATCCCCCGGATCAACATAGTCATTGTTATATTTCCAGTCTTTCTGACGGCCATTATAGGGCGGATCAATGTAGATGCAGTCCACTTTTCCAGCATAGAGATATTCCAGTAACTGAAGGGCGTGGTAATTATCCGCCTCAATCAGCGTGTGCCACAGATTGCTGTCCGGCGCATTCTCGACCGTATCAATCGGCGTAAGTGTCGGGTAAATTGGCTCACCAAATTCCGCAACAACTACAATCTCGTCAAGCCTGAATGTTCTCTGCTCATGCGTTTCTCTGCGGTCACAGATCGCACTTTCACCATCAATATGCAGAACCGTGTAGATGTCGCTGACATACCCGGTTTTCAGTGCAACCTTGGAACCAACTTGAATCGGCATATTATAAAGCGGAGTACATTCCGGCAGATGTTCCTCAAACACAAGGCCGAACTTTTTCTGCTCGATTAGTTTATCAGTTTCTTGCAGAATCCGCTCACGGAGTACCGGGTCATCTATCTGCCGGATTAAATCCTGTAAAAGTGCCATCGCTTGCACCTCATTCTTCTGTTATCGTCTTTTCCTTTATGTGATACTGAATGCCATGTTCCTCACAGAAGGAAATGACCTCCGCTGCACATTTGTTATAAAAGGCCCTGTGTCCCTCATAGGAGCTTGCGGTCTTATTGTAATTTGTTCGTCCAAAAATGATACGGTCAACGAAACTCACGGCCTCCAGCAACTCATGCAAATCTTGCTCCGCCATATTTGGAGTTGGATATGGCTCCATACTTATCCACGTCTTACATCCAGCATCATGCAGTGCTTTCAATGCTTCCAATCGATCTTTATAGGGTGCTGCACCTGGTTCCATTTTCTTTCGATATTCTTCATCCAATGAGATAAGTGTTATGCCATACTCATTTTTGCCTGAGAACTCGGCCAGCAATATGGGAAGGATTCCTTTTGTTAGGACTGTGCATTTAATTCCGGCAGCATTCAGCTTTTTGATTGATGCGATTGCCATGTCCGCAATCTCTTGGTATCCATACATGAAAGGGTCAGTTGTGAAACACAGTTGTACGGACACAATCTTTCCCTTTAATCTCGGAATTTCGTTGTCAAGAAGTTCCAGCGTATTCGACACAAGCCTCGGACTGCACCAGTCTGCATAATCCTTTATTTGCCCAAAACGCTTTTTCTGTAAAAAGGCGTAGCAAGGAAACAGGCAACCATGCGAACAGCCCAGCACAAAATTCATTGTATAGTCTCCATACTCAACTCCAGTTTTATAGAGCATGGTCTTTCTTCCTATGTAACCAGCCACCTCACTCATAGACCATGTTTCCTTTCAAGAATGAAACGACGGTTTGCTTTTTCCCTGTTGTTGGATTTATGATTTGGCTAAATGTCGCTCCATATGTGTTTTTCAATTCGTCTCGAATTTCTTTCCTGAACCCTTCAGAGGGAAAAATAGGATGATAATCCAATAGACGCCATAATGAATCAAGCGGCACATTTGACTGTCCCACAAATGATTTTTGAAGATACTTGGCAATATCTGTCACAAAAAAGCACGACTCATCTGTTGCCGGAGCAAAGAAACCATCGTTATTAAAATCAAAAGTTAATTGGAGTTGATCACCATGTGTATCTTTCGTTGATGACTTCCCTCCAAACGTTTTCCATGCTACCTGTTTGTATAGCTTGAAACCTTCGATATTGCTGGTGCAATGAATTAAGCTGTACAGTTGAGAATTTTGCGTATTGTAGAATGGAAATGCCCCCACAAAATACCTGCGTTGTCCTTTTAGCACTTGTATGATTTCTTCCACTCGTTCTTCGTATGCCTTTTTCTCGCTGCCAAATGGAATTAATTTCTCAAAGTCAGTAAGATAGGTATTTGCGTATTTTTCCTTTGTAGCTTCCCGCCTTACCTGCGTGATTGCCCGTATTGTATCCGAAACCATGTGGTTAATCATGACCTCGCCCCAATTCCTCAAAAACGGGATAAGCACAGGCCAGTTGATAGACGCATCATACGGATCATAAAACAGAAAATAGTGCAGATGCTGACGGCCATACAGCTGAGGGCCTATCGTTTCTAAAAGTTCATCCCGGTCTTTAGCTGTTACAATGATTTTGAAATTTCCTTCGTCAACGGGAAGATGCTTTTTTAGTTCGTCCACTTTCTCTTGGGAATTATCGTTCAAATATATCTGAACTTGTTTCTGAGGATAGGTGTGGGCAACGTCAAGAAGGGCCTTAGCGGCCCGAACTGGTGTCCCTTCGACAGTTTCGCCGTTATATGTGTAAACACCACTATTACACATACAGTCGATAAACACCAATCCATAACAAGAGCTATTCAGCATCAGTTTTTGCGCCCATGCTTTTATGTACTCCTCTACCAGTTTGAATTTCATGATGGTGTGAGGACTTGCCTTGCTTATTATTTTACTATTGTTACTGCTTGCCATAAAATCCCTCACAATCTTCCTTTGATTTCATATTATCAAAATCAAATTCGCTATGTTGTTCAACAGCAATCGGGTAGAGGCACTTACTTGCGCTTGAGTAGTTAAACAATTCCATAATCTACTATACCACATAACACGACCAATTTCCAGAGTCCCCGGCAATTTTTCTCGTGTTTTCGGATATTCTGCTCATTTGTAACGAATAAAACACCATGAGGAGACTTGCCTTATAACAAGTTTCCTCATGGTGTTCACAGTCTCCTACTGGCGCATTTGCCGAGGCTTTGAAGCAGTTAGGCGTTGATTATCTCACTCCTGATGATTTCCTCGGCTCGGCCGACAATACTGTTCATAGCTTTGATCCACTCCCACTGCGACCGCCGCTTCAAGTCCTCGGTCACGCCCTCGGTAGCGGCCATCTGCTTGACGATAAGCTGGCAACGATTCTGCGCCTGCTCATTGAGGTCGGCAAGGTAGGAGTGCAGTTTGCCCATCAAAATCAGGTGGTTGAGCAGAAGCGGATTTGTTTTTTCCAAGTAAGCCCGGTGCATCCGTCCCCACTTTCCGATGGGGCGGTCATCGACCCACGGCAGTTCGATAGCCGGGATGTAGTAATCCACAGCAAGGACATAATCAAGTCCGTTTACTTCATCATGGATTCTCGGTTTCAATTCACTCATTGTGTTACCCTCCGTCATTTTTGGTAGCCGCTACCGTTAATATGGCATTCGGCACAAAACAGCTTTGTCGGAGGTAACAGGGATGCCATGTCCTGCGTGTAGTGTCATTCTTTATGAGAGGGTGGCATATCATAAATACGCGAAAGGCGGGACTCTTCGTTTTTCAGGGATTCCCGCTTTTTTGTTACTAATGCGTTTCAGTTCGCGGTAAAAAGCAAGTTGACATTTTGGCGGAATTGAACTATACTGAATATAAAAGCAAGGATGCTACCGGACAAACGGTTAGCACCCCTACATTTGGTTAAGAAGTAACCGCCTGAGCCGGGAAGCTATGGGGCGGTTACTTCTTTTTATTGGCCTGAAGGAACAGGGCAATAATGCCAACGATCAAAATACCCGTCTGAATGAGATCGGAATATGTAACCATTTGACAGCCCCCCCTTTCATAAGATCAGGGGACTAAGAAGCGCCCCCTTGAAAAAGCAGGGGGAACTAACCGCTTGCCGTTTATCGGTAGCACCAAAGACAGCATAGCATAAAAATTTTCAAAAAGCAATTCATTTTTAAATCAGTTCATAATCATTTTTAATTCTTTCAACGCTTTTTAATTATAACCCAGGTTTTCGGTATTTTCTGGATCCCCAAAGGTTTCAGAATCTCTTTCCAAAATCCGAAGTCCTTTCTAAACAACTAACCTCTAAGTTTCCTTCTCCATCTAACATCTAGAATCCAGCATCTAGTATCTGGCATGGCATGCGCAGAATCTTCCCGGCTCAATTTCCCGAAGGGCGGGCTTTTCCGTTTTGCAGCGCTCCATGCACTCCGGGCAGCGGGTATGAAAGGGGCAGCCAGAGGGTGGGTTTGCCGGGCTGGGGGGATCTCCGGAAAGAAGCGCCTGCTCCCCTTCGCCTTCCGCGGCCAGGGCCGCGGAAAACAGGGCCTGGGTATAAGGGTGCAGGGGGCGGCGGGAAAGGGCGCCGCTTTCCCCCAGCTCCACCAGGTTTCCCAGGTACATAACGCCGATGCGGTCGGACAAATAGGAAACCACATGCAGGTCGTGAGAGATGAACAGATACGTAAGCCCAAAGGCTTCCCGCAGCTCCGACAGCAGGTTCAAAACCTGGGCCTGCACGGAAACGTCCAAGGCGGAAACAGGCTCGTCGCACACCACGAAATCCGGCTCCAGGATCAGGGCCAGGGCAATGGCCACCCGCTGGCGCTGTCCGCCGGAAAGCTCATCGGGCCAGCGCTCCAGGCAGCCCTCCTCCAGCCCCACCGCCTTCAGCATGTGAAGGGCCTTTTCTCGCCGTTCCTCTTTGGTTTTTCCCAGCTTGTGGATCTTCAGCGGCTCCTCTAAAAGCCACCCGATGGTTTTTCCCGTATCGATGGAGGAATAGGGGTCCTGAAAGACGATCTGCGTGCGGCGGCACAGCTCCCGAAACCGTTTTTTGGAAGGGCGGGTCACATCTTCCCCTTCCAGCAGGATCTCCCCGGAGGTAGGCTCCAATAGATGCACCAGCATTTGCCCCAGGGTGGATTTTCCGCAGCCGGATTCCCCCACCAGGCCGAAAATTTCGCCCCGTTCTATTTCCAGGCTCAGGTCAGATACCGCCACCACACGGTTTTTCCCCTGCCGAAATTCCTTCGTCAGCCCCTTGATCTGTAAAAAGGGGATTCCGGTTTCCTTCTTCACAGGCCCCATTCCTCCTTCGCGTCAACGCAAAGCGCCATGCGCCCGTTTTTCTCCAGCCTGGGGGAAGAGCCCTTTTGGCATTGGGGCCTTCTCCTTTCGCAGCGGTTATAAAAGGGACAGCCCTCCCCGCCTCGCTCCTCCAGGGGCGGAACCGTACCGGGAATAGGGCGCAGCTTCTCCCCCCGCTTGGAAAGAGAGGGAAGAGACGCCACCAGCCCCTTGGTATAGGGGTGGATCGGCTGAGAAAGCACCTGCTCTACCGGGCCGCTTTCCACCACCCACCCGGCATACAGGATATACACCCGGCGGCACATGCGCCGGATCACGCCCAGGTCGTGAGAGATCAGCAGCACCGCCGTGCCCATTTCCCGGTTCATGCGCCGGATCAGCTCCAGGATCTGGGCCTGGATCGTCACGTCCAGAGCGGTGGTGGGCTCGTCCGCAAGAAGCAGGGACGGGCGGTTCAAAAGAGCCATGGCGATCATCACCCGCTGGCGCATGCCGCCGGAAAGCCGGTGGGGATATTCCTCATAGAGCCGCCGGACGTCCGGCAGGCCCACCTGCTCCATCATAGAAAGAGCCTTTTCCTTTGCCTCCTGCCGGGAAGCCCCATGGATCCGGGCGGCTTCCGCGATCTGACTGCCCACCTTCATCAGGGGGTTCAGGGCAGTCATGGGCTCCTGAAAGATCATGGAAAGCTCTTTCCCGCGAAGGCGGCTTCGCTGTTCCTCGCTCAGGCTGAAAAGCTCCGTTCCCTGAAAGCGTATTTTCCCGTGGGAGAGCCTGGCGTTTTCCGGCTGCAGGCCGGCGATGGTCAGGGCGGTCACGGTTTTGCCGCAGCCGGATTCCCCCACCAGCCCTACCAGCTCTCCCGGCTCCACCTGAAGACTCACTTCCTTCACGGCAGGGCAGTAACCGGCGGAACGCCCCGCCGGAAATTCCACCGTCAGCTTTTCCACGGCAAGCACAGGGGGCTTGCTAAGCACCGGAGGTTTTCTAGTCATGGCCGATCACCTCCTGCAAGCCGTCTCCCATCAGGTTAAAGCCCATGACCAGCAGGGTAATGGCAACAGCGGGCACCAGCACATACCACCCCGCCTGAAGAATACTGGCCTGAGCCTCGCTGAGCATTTTTCCGAAGCTTGGCGTAGGGGGCTGAATGCCCAGGCCCAGATAGCTGAGCCCCGCTTCGCTCATGACCGCCCCGGCAAAGCTCAGAGAACAGGTAACGATCAGATCCGGCGCCACATGGGGCAGGATATGCCGGAACAGAATTCTGCCGTCTCCCGCGCCCCGCACTCTGGCGGCCTTTACAAATTCCGCCTCCCGGTATTTGAGAAAGCCGCTTCTGGTGATCCTCGAAAACCTGGGAATGGCCATGATCCCCAAGGCCAGGGCCATATTTCCCAGGCCCACGCCAAACACGGCGATGAGCATTAAGGCAAGCAGCACGCCGGGGAAGGCCATCTGCACATCGATGAGCTTCATCACAAGCTCGTCCAGCCTGCCGCCGTAATAGCCGGAGAGCATCCCGATCAGGCCGCCGGTCACAAACCCGGCCGCCACCGCCAGAGCGCCGATCAAAAAGGAATAGCGCGCGCCTTCCATCATTCTGCTTAAAATATCCCGCCCGAACTGGTCAGTTCCCAAAGGGTGGGCGGCTGAAAAAAACTGCAATTTGTTTGTCAGCTCCATGGCGTCGGGATCATAGGGCATCCAGAAAAAACCCGCCAGCATCAAAAGAAGCATCAGGGCCACCATGCAGGCCCCGGCCACAAAGCTTTTTCTGTGCCAGCACCGCTTCCACAGCTCTGAAAATCTCAAGGGCCCTCCCTCCTTTTCACTTTAGCCGGATCCGGGGATCGATCACCGAATACAGCAGGTCCACTGCAAAATTGCACACCACCACGATCCCCGCCAAATACAGCACCAGTCCTTGAATGAGGGGCAGATCCCTTGTGGCGATAGAAGTGGAGATCAGCCTGCCGATACCGGGCAGGGAAAACACGTTTTCAATGATAATGCTGCCCCCCAGCACATCGGTGACGATCATGCCGAAAATGGTGAGCACCGGGATCAGGGAATTGCGCAGCACATGGCCCCACATGACTCTGCCGGGGGCCGCCCCTTTGCTTTTGGCGGTGCGTACATAATCCTCTCCCTCCTGCCGGGAAACACTGGCCCGCACATAGCGGATCAGCACGGCGGAGGAACCAAAGGAAATGGCAATGGCGGGCAGCAGCAGGCTTTGCAGGCATTTGACCGGGCTTTGCGTCCAGGGCGTAAAGCCCAGGGAGGGCAGCCACCTCAGCTGTACGGAAAAAATTTCAATGAGGACGATGCTCATGCAAAATGCCGGTACGGAAAGCCCCAGCTGAGAAAGAAAGGTGACAGGGGCGGCATACAGCTTTTTCCCGTGACGGGCCAGCCACAGTCCCGTTGGAATTCCGATCAGCGCTGTCAGGATCAGAGAAAACACCGCCAGTGAAACAGTGACGGAAAGGCCGCCGGAAATCAGCTTTGCCACCGGCTGCCGGTACTGATAGGAGGTGCCCAGATCTCCCCGCAGCACCCCGCCCGCCCAGCTGAGAAACCGCTGGGGAAGAGGCTGATCGGCGCCGATCTCTTTGCGCAGCTGCTCGACCTGCACCGGGTCCGCGTCCACGCCTAAAATGGCCGTGGCAGGGTCCCCGGGAAGGATCTGGAACACCGCGAAGGTAACAAGCGAAACCAATAGCAGAGTCACAAGAAACCCCGCTGTTTTTCGGGCATAATACGCCATGCTTGCACCACCTTTTAGAGATTTGATTCTGGATGCCGGATAAGAGCGACAAACTGTAGTTTGCAGCTGCGCTGCAGGCACTCGTGTTCCCACTTGGTGCAGAAAAACAATTTCTGACCCAACCGGAGGTAACTAGTAAATTATAGTTTGGCACTCAGTTCCCCACTGTCATTCTGAGGAACGAAGTGACGAAGAATCTCGTCCTTAATTCCAGGGCAAAAAGGAAAAGAACGAGATTCTTCACTTCGTTCAGAATGACAGGAGGGAGGTGAGTAGATAACCGCTAAATTCCAATTTATCTGCCTGATTGTGGTCGGGCTGGAAACTGTCCGTTTGCACCAAGCAGCCTCACGAGTGGGTGCAGCGGCACGCTGCCCTTACTCATACCGCAGTGTGCTGAAATCATAGAAGGTCACAGGATAGAAGGTGAAGCCCTTCAGGTCCTTGCGGCAGGCAACGATCAGGTTGGGGTCTGTCAGGTAGACCGCTGCCGCTTCCTCCGTGAGGATCTCCTGGCAGCGCTTGTATTCCTCCGCCCGCTTTTCCTGATCCAGCTCCACTCTGGCAGCGGTGATCAATTCATCGTATTCTTCATTGGCAAAGTGGAAGAAGTTGCTGGCGTAGGTGCTTTCGTAGCGGCCCAGCACAGAATCGGGATCCAGCTTGCCGCTGAGGCCCACGATGGTGGACTGATAGTTGGCGTTCTTGTACACGTCCTCCAGCCAACTGGCCCACTCGATCAGCTCGATCTTGGCATCGATCCCTACGGCGGAAAGCTGCTGGGCGATCACCTGGGCGGTATCGATATGCTTTTGGTAATTGGCGGGCACGGTAATGGTCATAAAAAATCCATTCTCAAGCCCTGCTTCCTTCAAAAGGGCCTTTGCCTGTTCCACGTTGTATTCATAGGTCCCTTCCAAATCGCTGTTGTAGTAGGCTGCCATCACGGGGCTGAAATTGCTGGGAAGGGCAGTGGCATACCCGCCGAACACACCGTCCACGATCTCCTGGCGGTTTACGGCATAGCTGACGGCCTTGCGCACCCGCGCATCGTCAAAGGGCGCTACCTCATGGTTCAAAAACAGGCTCTGCACCATATTCTGCGGGGAATTGTAAATATCGAATTCTCCCTCCAGCACCTTGGCGTCCTCCGCGTCCAGAATGGCGGCGATATCCAACTGACCGGAGCGCAATGCGGAAACCACAGCGGCGCTATCGTCCATGATATAGACCTCCACTCTGTCCACCTGAGCCATTCTGCCGGGAGCGTCGCCCTCACCTTTGTCGTAATAATCCTCGTTCTTTTCCAATACGATCCTCTGAGAAGGGGTGTATTCCACAAAGCGGAAGGGGCCGGTTCCCACGGGAGTTACGGCCTGTTCCTCATAGCCCTCCGGCAGCACCGCCATCACAGTGAGAGAAAGAAAAGCCGCAGAGGGAGCGCTGAGATGCGCCACAAAGGTGGCTTCGTCCGGCGCTTCTATGCTTTCGATCATGCTGAACTTCTTGGTGAGAGGTTCTCCGCCGGAAAGCCCTGTCAGCTGGTTGTAGCTGTACAGCACATCGGCGGAGGTGAATTTCTTTCCGTTGTGAAAGGTCACGTCCTTCCGCAGATGGAAAGTGTAAGTCTTGCCGTCCTCGCTGATCTCCCAGCTTTCCGCCAGGCCCGGAATGATGTTTCCGGCGCTGTCATACAGGCAAAGGCCCTCAAACACATTGTGAAAAATAGCCTCTGTATCCGAGGCGGCGGACTGCCAGGGATCCAGGCTGTCCGGGTCCGCGGTGGTATTGATGCGCACTACCTTGGGCTCCGCCGGGACTCCGGAAGAATTTTCTCCGGAATCGGAAGCGCAGCCCACAAGAGAAACCGCAACCGCCAGGATTAAAAGGCCACAGAGAGCACGGTAAAATTTTTTTAAAAAAGCTTTCATAGTTTGAAGCTCCTTTCTTCCTCTATCTTATAAGAACCTGTATTCACAACCTGCAAACGCCGTCTGAGCGGACTTTTTCGCGCTACTCGTCGTTAAATTTGCTTGCCATACGACAGTATGCCTGCCCAAATTTGCCTAGAGCAACACGAAAATTTCTCGCTCTTCCGGCATCTTCGGTTATGAATACAGGTTCTAAATTTCCCAGCCGAACAGCACAAATTCCCCTTTGCGCTTTTTCGGAATACTTTCCGCCGCCCGGCAATATGACTTTGCAGACATGGCTTAGCATTCATTATAAGCGGATTTCCCAAAAAAGAAAAGTAAATTTTTGTAAAATCTCATTTTAGCGCCGGGTAACCTAAAAGCGGAGCGCCTCCTTGGAAGCGCCCCCGCCTTTTTCTCGCTTTTTCTCAGGAACGGGCCAGGCCGTCCACACTCAGCACCACGCCGGTAATATAGCTTGCCATCTCGCTTGCCAGGAATACAAAGGCATTCGCCACTTCCTCCGGCTCGCCGATCCGGCGCAGGGGAACCTGGGCCACCATGGCGTTTATAATATTTTCCGGTACCGCCTTCATCATATCGGTATTGGTGATGCCGGGGGCAACGGCGTTGACGCGAATCCCCTTGGGGCCAAGCTCACGGGCCAGGGAAAGAGTCATGCCGTTTACGGCAAACTTGCTGGTGGGATAAGCCACCCCGGCGGGCTGACCGTAAAGACTTACCATGCTGCTGGTATTGATGATGGAGCCGCTGCCCTGTTCGGTCATTTGGTCCACCACCGCGCGGGTGCAGTTGAACACGGCCTTTACATTCAGATCCATGGTTTTCTGGAACATTTCAGGCGTGTAGGCGGAAATGGGCTCAGAGGCGGACACGCCGGCGTTATTCGCCAGAATATCAATGCGCCCGTACTTTTCCGCCACCTTGTCAAAAGCGGCCTTTACGGAATCGTAATCCGTCAGATCGGGCCAAATACCCTCCACCCGCCACTGAGCGTTTTCGGCCTTCAGCTCCTGTACCGCCTTTTCAGCGGTTTCCCGGCGGGAACCGCACAGCACCACAATAGCGCCGTTTTTCAAATACTCCTTGACAATCGCAAAGCCGATCCCCCGGCTTCCCCCGGTAACGATAGCAACCTTGTCCTGTAACAGCACAAAAATTCCTCCGATCCGCCCGCAGGCGATATTTTGTTAAAATTATAACATATAGCCTTTCAAAAATCCAGTGGTTATGAAAAAATCAGCGAAAAAATTACGGCAAAGCAAGGGTGCCGCATTAGTTGTTAGCTGTTAGTCGTTAGAAAAGGACGAGTTCTCTCTTTTGTCATTCTGAGGAGTATGGCGACGAAGAATCTCGTCCTTCCTTCCAGGAGAAAAGAACAAAGGACGAGATTCTTCACTTCGTTCAGAATGACAAAGAGAGGCCTTTTCCTCTTTCTAACAACTAACACGCTAAATGATAGTTTGCGGCGAGGCGCCGCGGGCACTCGTGTCCCCGCCGAGCATGGACGGTTAGTTTCCGGCCCGACCGGAAGGAAATTGTTAAATGATAGTTTAGTAGCTACTCTTGGCTCCCCTGAAAGGGGTGCTGGTCTCCGGTGGAGACCAGCACCGACCGGAGCGAAGCGGAGAAAGCTGTCACGGCGTAGCCGTGACTGAGGGGTTCCGACTGCATGGTAGAAAAGGTAGGTTTTATGCGGGTTTTCAGCGATCTGGAACCTCTCCACCGCCTATCGGCGGTCCCAGAAGGTTGCAAAGCAACCTTCTTCCCCTGTTCAGGGGTGAGCGCGTCCCGGTGGGGGGAAGGTCTCCAGTGGAGAACTCAGCTGTCGCTTCAGACATTGCTGAACGTGCCCCACTGGGGCACAGCAACCGCTCTGACCCATTCTCGTTTGTCAACTCGGTCGTTGCTGGACGTGTGCCACCGGCACACAGCAACCGAGCCGACAGGCGAGACCGCTGGTGCGAACCGTTCTCAGCTGTCGCTTCGGGTGCAAAGCGCAGAAAGCCATGGCTTTCTTGGCGCATTGTTCTGCACCGACCGAACCGACAGGTGAGACCGTTGCTGGGCGTGCCCCACCGGGGCACAGCAACCGAGCCAACAGGCGAGAAAGGCAAGGGGTTAGTGCTATTCGTTAGTCAGTTAAATTCCAATTTATCGAACAGTTCCCCACTGTCATTCTGAGGAACGAAGTGACGAAGAATCTCGTCCTTAATACTCTAAATGAAGGGCTAAAGAGCGAGATTCTTCACTTCGTTCAGAATGACAGACAGGGGCCGTTTCCCTTTCTAACAACTAACTACTAACGACTAACAACTTGTTTGCTAAATTCCAATTTACCAGCGTTGGTTACAACGCTTGTGTTGGTTACAACGCTGGTGTTGGTTACAACACCTGTGCCCCTGACCTTTCATTCCTCATTCCTAATTTCTCATTCCTAATTTCCCATCTCACGTCCTCCTTCGGCACCTTATCCCAAGAGAAAATGGGGATCAGCTCTTTGGGGGAGGCGGGCTCCGGCCTGTCCAGGAGTCCGGCCAGAAAGGCCAGGCGGCCGATGATCTCTTCTGCGGAAAGGCCCTGCTCCCGCAGGGCGTCCAGGCTGTCGGCCCGGTCCCGCTTGGAAAGCCTGCGGCCGTCCGGCCCCAGCAGCAGGGGGGTGTGAAAGAATTCCGGCACTGGAAAGCCCAGGAGCCGGTAAAGGTAGATCTGCCTCGGTGTGGAGGAAAGAAGGTCTCTGCCCCGCACCACCTCCGTGATGCCCATGGCGGCGTCGTCTCCCACCACCGCCAGCTGATAGGCAAAGGTACCGTCAGAGCGCCGAAGGATAAAATCGCCGCAGTCTTGTTCCAGAGCTTGGCAGACCCGGCCGTAATGCCCGTCCTGAAACACAATAGTTTCCTCCGGCACCCGCAGCCGCAAGGCAGGAGAGCGGGTTTTTGAAAGACTCTCCGCTTCCGCCGCAGAAAGTCCCCGGCATTTTCCGGAATAGACCGCTTCCCCATCGGAGGCGTGAGGGGCGTTGGCGGCGTGAAGCTCCGCCCTGCTACAAAAGCAGGGATATACCGGGCCCTTTTCCCTCAGACAGGCCAGAAGGGCCTCATAATAAGCGGTGCGGTTTGCCTGAAAATACTCCGGCCCTCCGGCTTCGCCGCCCCTGTCCCAGGTAAGCCCCAAAAAGGCAAGGTCCTGTTCCAGCTGCTCCGCGTATTCCGGGCGGCTGCGCTCCCGGTCCAGGTCCTCAATGCGCAAAACCACTTCCCCGCCCTTGGCCTTTGCCGAAAGCCAGGCGAGAAGCGAGCAGAAAAGGTTTCCAAGATGCAGCCTGCCGCTGGGAGAAGGGGCAAACCGCCCAATGATCCCGCCGCCCATTATTTCTCCGGCAGCACCGGCAGGCCGGAAAGATACCGGCGGGCCATATCCAGCGCCTGAGACGCGGCACAGTGGCGGTGCCACTCCCGGCTTTTCGTCCGTCCGATGGGAGCGCGCTTCGCCACCCAGGTATCGCTTCCGTTGCTGAGCGCAATATAGATCAGCCCCACGGGCTTTTCCGCCGTACCGCCGTCCGGCCCGGCGATCCCGGTAATCCCAATGCCCAAATCGCTGCCAGAGCGCTTTACAATTCCCTCCGCCATGGCCCGGGCCGTTTCCTCGCTGACCGCTCCGTAGGCCTCTAAAACCTCATGAGGAACAAACAGCAGGGCTTCCTTTGCCTCATTTGCGTAGGTAACGCAACCCATGTGGAACACAGCGGAGGAGCCGGGGATATCGGTGATCCGTTTCGCCAGCAGCCCGCCGGTGCAGGACTCCGCCGTGGCAAGGGTTTTTCCCTGTTCCCTCAGGAGCTTTACCACCAGCTCCTCCAGGGACTCGATATCCACACTGTACACATAGTCTCCCAGGCGGGACTTGATCTCCTGGATCAAGGGGGCGCACAGCTGGTCCGCCGCTTTTTCGTCCCTTGCCTTGGCGGTCACCCGCAGAAAGCATTCCCCCTCCTTGGCATAGGGGGCAAGGGTGGGGTTCTCCCCGTTCATTTTATCGTCCATCAGCTGGGCCACCGGGGCCTCGCCCCTGCCGTAAATGTGGACGTTGTGAGAAACGATCACCGCCTCCTGGCCCTGCTTCAAATAGGGGACGGCATAGTTCTTCAGCATGGGCTCCAGCTCGGAGGGCGGGCCGGGCAGCATGATGACGATACAGCCGTTTTCCGCTGTGAAAACACAGCCGGGGGCGGTGCCGTTGTCGTTTTGCAGCACGAAGCAGCCCTCCGGCAGCCAGGCCTGCTTCGCCTGGTTCTCGCTGACATGGCTTTCGTTGAAATAATTCTCGATCCGCCTGAGGCTTTCCTCGTGAAGCGCCAGCTTTTTTCCGGCGGCTGCCGCCGTGGTCTCCTTGGTAAGATCATCGGTGGTGGGCCCCAGGCCCCCGGTCATGATCAGCAGATCACTGCGGGAAATGGCTGTTTCCACCGCCTCCCGCAGCCGCTGGGGGTTATCCCCCACCACGGAGGAATGCAGAAGGCTGACGCCCAGGGCGGAAAGCTCCCGGGCCACAATGGCGGCGTCGGTATTCACCACCTGCCCCAAAAGCAGCTCTGTTCCCACTGAAATAATTTCCGCGTTCATCACTTATCCCCGCTTTCTTTCCATAGTCCAGAAGCGCTCCAAGGATTCCTGAAACGCCTGAGGCGCATCCAAATTGACAAGGTGACCCGCACCGCTGAAAAGAACCGTCTCGCAGTCCGGTTCCCTTTGCTTCCACTGCTCCACCGCCTTTTGCTCCATGGGAATATCCAATTCCCCGCAGCCGATCAGCAGGGGGTACTCCCTGGGCTCTGTCTGCTGCCGGTTAACCAGACTCCCCAGGGAAGCGAGGTAGCGGAAAGAGCTTTTGGGAAACCGAAGATTCATCTCGTAAAACTCCCGCTGCGCCCGGGGAGTAACCGCGGATATCTTCCGGTTGGCTTTGGCAAACCATTTGATGGAAAAAACAGCCTTCAGCATCATTCCCATCTGCGCCGCGCCGTTCTCCTTCTGCAGCTCCGGGTCAAAATGGTTGATGTCATATCCGCCGAAGCAGGCCAGGGAGCGCACCCTGCCGGGATACCGGTTCGCGAAATCCTGCGCCAGCACCGCGCCCAGTGAAACGCCGGCCAGATGTATTTTTTCGATGCCCGCCGCATCCATGGCTTCGGCAATCCAGTCCGCCGTTTTCGCAATGCCGTCCCCTTTTCGGGCCTTTACAGATTTTCCGTGGCCCAGAAGATCCGCCGTCAGCACCTGATAGTCCTTCTCAAAATATTTGACCTGCGCCCGGAACATGGTATGGTCGGCAAAGGCGGCGTGGAGAAACAGCACCGGCTCTCCATGCTCGTTCCCGCTTTGATAAAATACCATGGGAGAATTCTCGACGATAAGCTCCTTCATTGTCTGCCTCCTCTGCCATTTAAGCTCCAGCTGTTGTCTTCTCCCGCCGCGATAACGGTATTAAAAAATGCTGTCATGGCATTTACCATGTGAGCCACGTCCGCTCTTCCCGCCGTTTCATAGGGGGAATGCATACCAAGCTGGGGCAGGCCGATATCCACCGTGGGAATGGCGACCTGAGCGCCGGAGATCAGCCCCAGAGTACCGCCGCCGGGATTGGAGGAATGGTTGTAAAATTCCTGGGTGGGCACCTCCGCCCTTTCACAGATCCGGTGAAAAAGCCCCGCTGTCACGCCGTCGGTGGCATAATGCGAGCTGTGCTTGATCACGATCCCCTCATTCAGATAGCACCGGCTGGTGGGATCTGCCTTTTCGGGATAGTTGGGGTGCACCGCATGGGCGTTGTCTGCCGAAAGCAGCATGCCGTTTTGAATGGCCAGCTGCCGCTGCTCCTCGTCCTTGCCCGCCGCCTTGCAGATACGGGAGATCACATCGGAAAGGAAGGTGGCGCCCGCGCCCTGGCGGGTCATGCTGCCGGTTTCCTCATTGTCAAAGATGGCGCAGATCCTGCAATTTTCCGGATTATCACTTTGCAGAAAGGCGGTAACGGCGGAAAATACACATTCCAGGTCGTCCAGCTTGGGGGCGGCAATAAATTCCTCCGCCGCGCCGAACACGGTACCCCTTGCACGGTGGTACAGGTACAGATCATGGGAAAGGATCTCCTCTTTATCCACTCCGGCCTGCTCCGCCAGCAGGGAAAGCAGCTCCGCCTCGCTGCCGCCCAGCAGCGGCAGGGTATCCTTCTGGGGGTCGATTTTCGAGCCGGAATTCGCCTCCCGGTTCATGTGAATGGCCAGGCCCGGAATCAACAGCAGATCCCGCTTCAGGTCGGTCAGCAGGGCTTTTACGCCCTTCTCCGTGCGCAGGGTCAGCCGCCCCGCCACGGAAAGGGGGCGGTCCGTCCACAGGTTCAGGGCCATGCCGCCGTATACCTCGGTGTTCAGCTTCACGTAATGCTCCTCCACCTTCATTTCCGGGCTGCCCTTTATCTTAAAGCAGGGAGAATCTCCATGGGGCGCAACAACGGAAAAGCCGTGAAAATCCTTTTTGGGAAAGTGAAAGGCAATAACAGAGCTCATATTCCGCGTGGTAAAATATCCTTTTCCGGGGGAAAGCTTCCAGGGCTCTGTTTCGGAGAGCTCGGTAAACCCTGCGCCGGTCAGCAGCCTTCGTGTCGTTTCCACCGTATGAAAGGCGGTAGGGCTGCTCTCAATAAAATCAAATAGCTCCGTGATCAGTTTTTCCATGCTGACAACTCCTTTTTCTTAAAGTGGCGTGCGGGAAGGCGAAATAATGAGGAATGAGCAATGAGCGATTAGGAAGGTCAAGGGCAAAATTTAATAAATTGGAATTTATCGCTCTACCGCTTACTTTCCGTCTGTCATTACTGAACAGAAAGCAAGGCGCGCCTTGCTTTCTCGGTGAAGAATCTCGTCCTTTGTCCTTTTTCTCTGGAATTAAGGACGAGATTCTTCGTCACTTTGTTCCTCAGAATGACAAAGGAGGATACTTGTTCTTCTCTAACGACTAACAACTAACAGCTAACAACTAGTTCGCTAAACTATTAGTTACCCGCCACCCGCGCTTCTCCGATCTTTTGGTTGACCGCCTCCCGCAGCTCCAAAAGATATTGGGAATTTCGGGGATATTCTGAGAAGGTGATGGCTTCAAAATCCTTTACGGTGCTTTCCACAGTCTCCCGGTCGGTCAGGGCTTCCAGCAGCTCCAGGGCCCGCAGGTCCTGAAGGGCGTGGTGGAAGATCTTCAGCCGCAGGGAGGGCAGGGGCGCGCCGTTCTCACCGGGATAAACGGAAAACGCGTCCCCGCCGGGGAAGGCTCCGCCGGCATCTGTTACGCGGAAGGGGTCGATCCGGCTTTTGGATTCCTGGGAATGCCAAAAATTATAGCCCCAGTGCAAAAAGCCCTTGATCCGGTATTTATAAAGCTGCACGCCCAGGATCCTGTTCCGGTAGGAGGGCATGGCGAGAAACCTGTTCCCCACCTTCACGCTTTGCCCGCAGCAATAGTAGGCCCACAGCTCCGGCACCTGCCGCTCCAGGAAGGGCTCAATATGGTTGGTGGCCGCCACGGGCTGCCCCACCAGGCCCTGGTCGTAAAATTCCGGGTCGGACAGAGCGTCGATCACCGGGCAGTCTCCTACCAGCTGCCGGATCATGGCCTTGGCCCGGCTGTAGTGTTCCAGCGCGCCTTTTCCCGGCTCATCGGAAACGTGAAACAGCAGCCTGTCCTTCAGCCCCATGCTTTGGAACAACCGGTTCACGGCAGGCAGCAGCTGACGCAAAAAGGCCGTGTATTCCGGGGAATCCGCCTTTTTGTCCCAGCCGAAGATCCGCTTTCTTTCTCCTTGCTCCGTGGCATACACCGCCGGGGTAAATTTCGCGCCCCACTGGGTAAACAGATGGTTTATTTCAAAATGAGTGATCCCGCATTCCAGGGCCAGCTCCACAAAGCGCCGGAGCCGGGACAGATCAAAGCGGTAAGTATCCCCCTGCTTTTCGATCTCTGCCAGCTGTACACACAGGCGCTCCGTGCCGATGGCGGTATCCAAAGGCGGCGTGAGCACCGGGGTAAGCACCGTGTTCATGCCTGCTTTCGCCGCTTCCTTCAAATACGCGCCGATGATCTCCCAATGGCGTTCGGAATACACGGGCACATGATACTGCTCCGCCAGACAGTCCACATGGAACCACTGGGTGAATAAAAGCTTCTGAGGCGGCAGCCGGGCGGCGACCACGGTAAGCGTAAAGGTACACTCCACCCTGCCCTCTTCCCCCTCCGCCGTAAAGCAAATGGGATATTCCCCGGCGGGGCAGTCCTCCGGTACGGCAAGCTCCACCCACAGGGTGGTATTCAGGAAGCTGTTGATTTCCAGCGTGTTCTCCCCCATGGGATATAGCACGTCGGGGAACAGGCCGGAATCCAGCGTGAGATAATCGCTGTCGTGGGCGTCTTCCTCAGGGTAAGCCGCCAGCTCGCAGGGAACGCTTTTCACCTGAAAGACCCGCACCGCGTCCCCCAGCGGAGAGGACACAGACCAGCGAACTTCCTCCTTCCCCCAGCCCTCTTTTCTCAGAACGATCTGATAGGCAAGCTCTTCCCCCCGCAAAGCGCTGGCCCGGGAATACTCTGCAAATTTCCCGCGTTCACCGGAAATTTTTTCACTGGGAAAAACCTTTTCCAGCGAAGAAACCTGATACAATTTGATGCTTTTCATAGAACTCCTCCTTTGGGCGGTCAATTTGGATACTGGATTTTTAGACGCTGGATGCTGGACGGTGACGGCACACTTCCGCGCAAGGATGGATACAATGAGCAATTTAAAGGCAGGGACGGGGCGGTAAATTATAGTTTGCAGCTGCGCTGCAGGCACTCGTGTTCCCACTTGGTGCAGAAAAACAATTTCTGACCCGACCGGAGGTAACTAGTAAATTATAGTTTGGCACTCAGTTCCCCACTGTCATTCTGAGGAACGAAGTGACGAAGAATCTCGTCCTTAATTCCAGGGCAAAAAGGCAAAGAACGAGATTCTTCACCGAGAAAGCAAGGCGCGCCTTGCTTTCTGTTCAGGAATGACAGGAGGGAGGTGAGTAGATAACCGCTAAATTCCAATTTATCAGCCTGGTTGTGGTCGGGCCGGAAGCTGTCCGCTTGCAACAAGCAACTTCACGAGTTGGTGCAGCGGCACAAGCGTTGTAACCAACGCTGCAAATTCCAACTTAGCAAACCAGCCTCTTCTAAATAATTGCTCATTTCTAATTGCCCTTTCACAAAAGCTGATGAAAATCCGGCAAATACTCGTTACCCTGGGCTTTTCTGGACTGCACAAAGCCCTCCAGCCCCAGCTGGAACAGCTTGTCCTGTACCTTGTTCAGCTCTCTCGCGGTGATGGTTCTGGTAAGCTCCGGAAAGTCTTTTCCCTCCGGGAATTCCCGGGGTGGAGTGTACTGCGCCATAAGGCTTACGGGGATCCCCGGAAATTCCTGGGCGATCTTTTCCAATACGGCAATGGAATTTCTGGTGTGCCCCGGCAAAATCAAATGACGGATCAGCACGCCCCTTTGCAGCATACCGTCCTCTCCGTAAACGGGAGCGCCTGCCTGCCGCACCATTTCACGAATTGCGGCAAGGGCAGTTTCAGGATAATCGGGAGCCCGGGAAAGCGCCTTGGCCAGTTCCGGCTCGGCGTATTTAAAATCAGGCAGGTAACTATCCACCAGCCCCTCCAGCGCCCGCAGGGAATCCACCGTTTCATAGCCGGAGGTATTATATATCACCGGAACCGGCAGGGGGCGGTAAAGCAGCGCTTCCCGAATCAGGGGCATAAAGTGGGTGGGGGTGACCAGGTTGATATTGTGAGCCCCCTGCCGGATCAGGTCAAAAAACAGCTGGCTCAGCTCAGCCGGGGAAACCGTCTTCCCCGGCGGGGCCGCCTGCTTACTGATCTCCCGGTTCTGGCAATACACGCAGCCCAGGGGACACCCGGTAAAAAACACCGCGCCGGAGCCGTTTTTTCCGCTGATGGGCGGTTCCTCCCAGAAGTGAAGGGCCGCCCGGGCGATGTGCAGCTCATTGCCGCTTTTGCAAAAGCCTTTTCCGCTTTCCCTTCTTTTGGCCCCGCACTGCCGGGGACAAAGCCGGCAGCTTTCCCCCATGCCGGACAACAGGGACAAATTTTCTGGTTCCATTTTATATCCTATGTTTCCTATAATCGTTAGTTGTTGTTAGATACTGAACAGCAGAGGCAATGAGAAATGAGCAATGAAGGGCAAGGTCACTGTCCGGTAAATTGTAGTTTAGCGAACTAGTTGTTAGAGAAGAACGAGTTCCCCCTTTTTGTCATTCTGAGGAGCATAGCGACGAAGAATCTCGCCCTTAATTTCTAGGGAAAGGACAAAAGACGAGATTCTTCGCTTCGCTCAGAATGACAGATGGAGGGTGAGTGAGTAACTGCTAAATTTCAATTTATCAAATTTTCCCTTGCCCTTAAAATTGCTAATTACTAATTGCTAATCACTAATTATTCACCAGCCCCAGCATGGCGCAGTTGCTGCCGCGGCGGCCGCGGGTTTTTCGGTGGGAGAACAGCAAGTCGCTTTCGCACATGGTGCAGACCTCTCCCACTGTGATATGCTCCGGCAGGAGCCCCGCGGCCAGCATGAATTGGCGGTTGCATTCCCACAGGTCCACATGGTATTTCCCGTTTTCCTCCGGGCCGGAAACGAACAGCTTCGAATGGGGCAACTTCAAAAATTCTGCGGCCACCGGTTCGTCCACCTCAAAGCAGTCTTTACAAATAGAAGGGCCGATCGCGGCCCGCAGCTCCTCAGGCCGGGTGCTGAATTCCGCCGTAAGCCGCTCTGCCATTACCTTTGCCATGCCCGCCGCCGTTCCCCGCCAGCCTGCGTGGGCCAGGCCGATGGCGTGGTGGGCTTCATCGATAAAATACAGAGGAACACAGTCCGCGCAGTAGATCACCAAAGTAACGCCCGTTTCGTCGGTACACAGACCGTCGATACTTTCCATATCCTTTTCCTTCCAGATGCCGATCCCCCGCTGAGCCGCGCCTACCCGGCGGATATTGACGTGGTGATCCTGGCTTCCGGCCACCAGAGACTCACTGTCAAACCCGGCAGCCCGGCAAAAAATGCGGTAATTTTCCGCCACATTCTCTTCCGTATCTCCCCGGCTGAAGCCCAGGTTCATGGCGGCAAATTCCTGTTCACTTACGCCGCCCAGCCTGGTGGAAAACACGGCGTTTGCCGTTTTGCAGTCTTTCAGACCCGGGAACCGCAGCACTCCGGTATGCTCCACAAGCTCCAGGCGCATGTTTCCGAGAGGGCCAGGGGAAGCCTTTCGGGGCGCTTCGATCTCCGGCAGGGGATAGGTTTTTTTATTCACGGTAAGTCCCTCGTATTTCTGTTTAATGGTAAGCCTTCCGGCAAACAGGTGCCCGCAGGCGCCGCAGCGAAATTCCGCCCGAAAGCCCCTGTTTTTCAACGCCCAGCGACTGGTGCGGGCGCTTTCTCCCCCGCAGCGGGGGCAGGGAAAGCGCAAATGGCTTTTCTGCACCAAAGGGCTGTGCAAATCGCAGATATAGGTGGTCTTAAAGGTGATCCGCCTGTAAAACTCCTCGTTACAGGGGTCTGTAAACTCCGGCAGCGTTTCCTGGCAATAGATCCGCCGAAGGATCTTCAGCGCCATCAGGCTGTCGTCCAGCGCCCTGTGGTGCTCCATACCGGAAATATCCAGGCCCAAAAGCTCCGCCGCCCTGGAAAGCCCCAGCTGCTCCGCCGTGCCGGTTCCCATCTGCACTTGAGCATACCGCTGCAAATCGCAGTATTGAGACAAAAACGGTACCTCGCCGCTGCCGCTGAAATAACGGCAATTTTCGATCAGGGTCAAAATATCCGAGGTGCCCCAGGTCATGACGATACAGTCCCCAGCCCATTTTCGGAATTTGCTGACAGCGCCCATAAAGCTCATGCCATCGGTCAGGGTATCGTCGGTAATGCTGGTCAAATTGGAGACCAGCGTGCTGATGTGCTTGCTTACCTGGGGCTTTACAAAGCAGGAAAAGGTGCTTTTCCGCTTTAGATCCGGCCCGCATTTCACCGCACCGAATTCAATGATCTCATTGATATAGCCCTTGGTACGCCTGCTGTAGGCCGCGTTCCATTCCAGATCCAGAATCACAAGCTCCAAAGCAAAAAGCCCTCCTTCCCGATGAATTCCGCTGGAAAATCCACACATGTACCCGATCGGTACAAGTTCTTATTTTTTCTTACTGGCCTGCTTCATGCGAAGCTCCTTGGAAAGAACCGTCTTGCGCATTCGCACGCTTTCCGGGGTGACCTCCACCAGCTCGTCGTCGGCAATGAATTCCAGGCACTGCTCCAGGCTCAGCACGGAATGGGGCGTCAGCTTCAAGGCCTCGTCCGCGCCGGAGGAGCGGGTGTTGGTGGCGTGCTTTTTCTTGCACACATTCACGGTGATGTCTTCATTTTTGGGGTTGGCCCCCACGATCATGCCTTCATAGACCTCCACGCCCGGCCCAATAAACATACGTCCGCGGTCCTGGGCATAGAACAGGCCGTAAGCGGTGGATTCTCCCGTTTCATGGGCAATGATGGAGCCCTGGGTACGCTGCTGGATATCGCCTTTATAGGGCTCGTAGCTGTCAAACACATGGTTCATGATCCCGTTGCCGTTGGTATCGGTCAAAAATTCCGAACGATAGCCCATCAGGCCCCTGGCGGGGATCTTAAATTCCAGGTGGGTGGAGCCGGAATCCCTGCTGCCCATGTTCAGAAGCTCCGCTTTCCGGGAACCGATTTTTTCCATAACGGCACCTACATAGTTATCCGGCACCTCGATCATCAAAAGCTCCATGGGCTCCAGGCGCTGGCCGTCCTTTTCCTTATAGATCACATTGGGCGGGGACACCTGGAATTCATAACCCTGCCGGCGCATTTGCTCGATCAAAATGGAAAGGTGCAGTTCGCCTCTGCCGGAAACCTTGAAGGAATCGGTGGTTTCCGTCTCCTCCACCCGCATGGCCACATTGGTCTCCACCTCCTTAAAGAGCCTGTCCCGCAGGTTCCGGGAGGTCACATATTTTCCTTCCCGCCCGGCAAAGGGGGAATTATTCACCAGGAACATCATGGAAACCGTGGGCTCGTCGATCTTCACAAAGGGCAGTGGCTCCACGCAGTCCACCGCACAGGCGGTCTGGCCGATATTCAAATCGGCAATGCCGGAAACGGCGATGATATCTCCCAGCTCTGCGGACTGCGCCTCCACACGCTTCAATCCCTCAAACTGATACAGCTTTGTGACCTTGGCGTTTTTGCGCACATCTTCGGCGCCGCCGCAGATGGTAACGGTTTCTCCCACACGAACGCTGCCCCGCTCTACCCGGCCGATGCCGATGCGGCCCACATAGTCGTCATAATCGATATTGGAAAACAGCACCTGGGTGGGCCCCTCCAGATCCCCCTGGGGAGCCGGCACTTCCTTGATGATCATCTCGAACAGGGGGGTCATATCCGTGCCGGGCTCGTTGGGGTCCAACGTGGCGTAGCCGTCTCGGGCGGAGGCGTACACCACCGGGAAATCCAGCTGGTCGTCGTTGGCGCCCAGCTCGATAAAGAGATCCAGTACCTCGTCCACCACCTCGGCGGGCCGCGCGCCGGGACGGTCGATCTTATTCAGCACCACCACGGGCTTTTTCCCCAGGCCCAGGGCCTTTTTCAGCACAAATCTGGTTTGGGGCATACAGCCCTCGAAGGCGTCCACCAAAAGCAGAACGCCGTCTACCATCATCAGCACCCGTTCCACCTCGCCGCCGAAATCGGCGTGGCCGGGAGTATCCACAATATTGATTTTGGTATCCTGATACATCACGGCGGTGTTTTTCGACAGGATCGTGATCCCTCTTTCCCGCTCCAGATCGCCGGAATCCATCACGCGCTCGGCCACGGCCTCATTGGCCCGGAACACGCCGCTTTGCCGTAAAAGCTGATCCACCAGCGTGGTCTTTCCATGGTCTACGTGGGCGATGATCGCCACATTCCTCAAATTTTCTCTGCTTCCCATTCTTACACGTTCCTTTCCTTTTGCGCTTCCGATCGGCGAGCGATCCAGGCCGCGCCGCCCGGTTCTCACAGCCTTTCTGTGAGCGGCCGCTTTGCGCCCGCGCTTCTTTTCTACTCTTCAGTATCTCGCAATCAGCGCTTAGTATAGCACAAAACAGCGCAAAAGAAAAGTTTTCCCGCATACTTCCCGGGAAAACTTTTCAAAAAGGAGGCTCCGCCCTCAGCGGCAGCCGAAAACACGCCCCAAAGGAGAGAAGAAAAGGAAGGGCACTGACAATGGTACAACTCTTACGGTGCGTCTTCTGAAAAAACAGCGATGCAGCTTTCCTCCGGATAATACGTCACCAGTAACTGCGGGTCACTTTTTTGGAAATACTCTACGCTCATGTCAGTTTCAAAGCCCGTGCTGATAAAAAACGGGATCTCAACGGTGAAGGGCTTTCCGGAGGTGATCACAAACCTGCTGTTCCCTTTCATAGAGGAATTGAATGCGGGAAGCCCATTCAGCTCAGGGACGGAGGCCAGGGTGTAGTCCGGCCCCAGCAGCTTGAATTCCGCCAGGCTGACAGGGTCCTTTTCCAGGCTGTCCGTTCCGTCATAGCGGAACACCGCGGTCACGATGCACAGATAATCATAGGCGTGATGGTTATTCTGCACATAGCCGTTTTGCGCGAGAAACCCCTCCGGCGCGTGACGCTCCGCCAGGAAAGCCTCTGTTTTCTCGATCCTGGCGTCCGTTACCTCTACCGTATAGCCGCTCCAATCACGCCTGGTAAAGTAATAATGATCGTTATTTAAGGGAACCTGCTCTCCCCTGCCGTAAAATTTCCGCACCGGAAAATACCGATAATAGTCGGCTGTGTTCACCTGGTAAATCCGCACCCCTGCCGCCAGGGCCAGTATCACACAGAAAATGACCGAAAAAACCCGCCTTCTCATAGCTGTTCCTCGCGAAATTCGCCGGTCTGCTCCTTTACCATCCTGCGGGTCAGCTTTCCGGCAACCAGCTTATAAATTTCATCGGACATATAAGAAAGCTCCTCAAAATCATGGCAGGAAAGCAGCACGCAGGCGCCCCGCTCCTTTTCCCGCGCTACGATCTCCCGCACCAAAGCGATCCCGTCTTCGTCCAGCGCGTTTACCGGCTCGTCCAAAATAAGCAGCTCCGGCTTTTCCATAATGGCGCAGGCAATTCCCAGGCGCTGCTTCATTCCCAGGGAATATTTCCTGTATTTCTTAGGATCGGCCGGATCCAGCCCCACCCGCTCTATGGCGGCTTCCACTTCCTTTTTTCCGATCTGCTTCCGGATTCCTGCCAGAAGCTCCAAATTGCGAAGCCCGGTATAACCGCCAAGGAAGGAAGGGCTCTCGATCAAAAGCCCCATGCTTTCCGGAAAGCTGTTTTCCCCGCTCAGAACCGTGCCGTTTACCGTAACGGTTCCCTCCGAGGGATAGATAAGCCCCGCAATCAGGCGCATCAGCATGGTTTTCCCGGAACCGTTGATTCCCTGAAAACCGTACACCCGGCCGCCGTGAAGCTCCAGAGACACATCGTCGATCACTGCGGTGGGGCCAAAGCGTTTTGTCACATGACAGAGTGAAATTTTCACAGAAGATCCTCCTTAACTAAAGGCCGTCTGGCTGTCTATCATATCCTTCCTGCGAAGCCCAAAAAGCCCCGCCGCCACAGCCAGAAGGCCCGTTCCCAAACAGAGCGCGATCCCCAGCGTGCTTTGAAAGCCGTAAACGCCCACCGCCCCGCTTCTGACAGACAACGAATAATTCGGAAGCACAAAGGCATGGGCATAGTAGACGCCCACCACCAGCCAGCAGCCGGTGGCAAGATAGGCGAGCGCCGGCTTCAGAACGATCGTAAGGGCCATCTGCACCAGGTTTACCGCTACGGCGGTCAGCCAGGGCAGAACGCAGAGGGCCAGAAAAAGCTCTCCCTGGGAAGCATTGGCGGCAGGCAGCGGGCAGGAAAAGTAAAATTCAAAAACAGAGGAGTTCAGCGTAAAGCTCGGTGATTTCCCCGTCAGAACGGTCAAAAACAGCAGCGTTCCATACCCCAGGCAGTAATAGAGGGTGACCGAGCAGATATTCCACAGGCATTTTGAAAGCCACCACACGGTTTTGCTGCCCATGCGGGGGATCACCTGCACTCCGCCACGGGTGAAATCCTCCCGAAAATACCCCAATGTAAAATAGCACAGCAGCATTTGGATCGCCAGCCATTCCGTGGGAAACAAAAACGACTGGCTTTGCGCGTTTTGGGGAAGGATCCCCCCGGTTTTACCGAGCAAAACGTCCCCAAAGGAAAGCGAAAGGGAATTGATCTCCCAGAAGCTTTTCAGCTCAAAATAGAAGCCCTGAAACACATCCACACAAAAGCAGAGAAACAGAAACGAAAATAGAGACACCACGGCAAACAGCCTGCCGGGGCTGAACAGCCTGCCCCGCCGCAGGTCATACCGAAACAGGTTAAAAAATCTCATGCTTGCACCCCCGGTACAGGATCAACGGCAGGGTCAGCAGCACGAACAGGCACAGCCAGCCCAAAAGCACCGGCGCTTTGATGAAATTTGCCGTCGGTACCGCGTGCATCAGCCTCATGGGAGAGATCTCCACATAGCTGACATACGTGCCGAAGCTCCGCAGCATATCACACCCCAGCACAAAGAGGAACGGAAGCACCACAGAAGCCAGCCGCTGCCGAAAGAAAAACACGGAGCTGATGGAAAGACAGGCGAAAAGCCCGGCAAACACAAAATCGATCCCCAGGTAAAGCAGCATGTAAAGCAAGGGGTGGGAATATACAAGCCCCGCCAGCATACTGGAATGAGTGAAGGGAAAATACTGATCGTAGATCACATTGGGCTTTGCCGCCGGAAAGATCAAAAAACAAAAGAATAAGCTTGCCGCCAGCGGAATGGTCACCGCCAGCCCGCCGGATAGAAAGGAAGCCCCGGCCTTTGCCAGGAAATAGCGCCTTCTTCCGCACTTGGGAACGACCATTTTCAAGTACCCGCCCCGCAGCTCCTCGGAAAAGGAATACCCGTAGGGCAAAACCGCCAGCAGGGGCAGCAGGGTAAAAAACAAAGTGTAGCCCAAGGAAAGCCCCTCTCCGCCCAGCCATTGATTATAAACAATAGTATCGGGTACGATAGGGTACTTGACATATCCCATCTGTTCTGCCGCGTCCACCATGCCAAGAAATCCGGTGCCGGAATAGTACTGGCTGACCCGGTCAACGAAGCTGAGAATGGCAAAAAGCCCGCCGCAGCAGACTGCCGCCAGAAAAAACCAGCTGTGTAAGGCCTTGTGCAGTTCTATCCAAAATACCCGCTTCACGCTACTCTTCCCCCTGCACCGCGTCAGCATAGCGGAGCTTTGCCCGGCAAACCTCGTTGGTGCCGTATTCTAAAGGCGCAGCTGTCAGCACCAGCTCCAGCTTGTCCTCCTGAAACAGCCCGGCGTATTGGGCGCTCAGCGCCCAGGCCACCTGAAATTCCTCCGAGCTCTGCCCCGGCTCCGGCATGGGAAGCGCAAAATACCTTTTCTCTTTCTGAGGCGCCCGGTCAAAGTAAACCGGCACGTTGCTGTAATCCAAAGCCCCATCTACGATATGCTCCGGCGTTTTGTTCTGGTCGATCGCCTCTGTGGGATACAGGTTCAGGCTGTTGACCAGAATATAGCCGTCCTCCGCCAGTCCTGGCTCGTCCATGGGATAATCCACATTTTCCAGCTTCATGGTCAGCAGCACCACGCCGCTGTCCTGCACCTCAGGATCCCAATCAGCGGTTTTTTCCTGAGAAATCCCCAGCTCCTCCAGGTTTTCCCCGTACCGCATTTTCAAAACATGATATTTGAACGTTCCCACGTCTCTGGGATCTATCTGCACGGTTCCCAGCTCTCCGGCAGAAACGGGCTCCGCGGCGGAAGAACCGGAAGAAATTTCGGAAGAAGCCTCGGACCCTGCATTTTTCTCCACAGCGGAGGAAAGGGCGCTTGAGGGCGCCAGGGAAGAAGCCGCCAGCTGGCTGTTGGAGCGCATGGGCGCGCAGGAACAGAGCAGCAGGCAAAGGGACAGTGGCATAAGCCAGATTTTATTTTTTTTCATTAAGAATGCCTCCCAAAAAATAGGTAAGGCGGCGCCGCACAGGTCCAAGTGTTGTATTACGCGGCAAAAGCCACGCGCCATAACGAAAAACACGCGAGGAAACCGGCGCTTCAGGCCTGACCTGTGACTTGTGCGGCACTGCCTTATTGATACCGGCAGGAGTTTGTACTGTCTCTGCCGGCACGAGCTTCAACGGAGCGTTAAACGTGGATCACGCCGCTCTCCTCCGTGTAGTCCGGGCTCCAGACGCCCCGCAGCCTTCCGCGGCCGGCCGCCGGACTCATACTAAGCCACATGGTGACTTGGCCGTTGTACTTATTGCCGTCTTCATAGACATAATTATTGATAGCATATCTGTTGCCGCTTATCAAGGACACTGTGCCCCTAGTCGTTTTATTCACTGCACTTTCCCCGACATAGCAGTATGTTCTAACCAGGGTGGTTCCATTGGGGGAATCTGTGGGAGCCGCGTACACCTCGGAAGCGGTGTCTTTCTTCGCAGTAGCCGTATTCACCCAGGAAGATGCGGCAATGTCATAAAACGCGTAATCCCTGTCTACCGTATTCGCGCTTGCGGGAACGGTCAGGGCGCACGCCAGCAAAGCGGCGGCCAGAGAGACGGAAATCAATCTTTTCAGCTTCATATAAATTCTCTCCTTTTTATAGAATAAGTCAGGCCTATATATTTAATATAGAACACGATTCAAAAATAGTCAACAGAAAAAATAGAAATATTTCAAAATCTTACAAAATATATTATTATTCGACAAATTACGATGATAACTTTTAAGAAAGCGCTACATAATTCTAAGCAGCATAGCACAAAAGGAACTTTTTCGGCAGAGCGCGGAAGGTCTGCACGGGGGCGCACTGATACCCGGCGGCAGATCTTCTATGCTTTGCTGAAAAAATTTCCCGTAAGACGCCGTTTCAGGAGATAGCCATGAATTGCGCGGGGCAGCCTTAAGGAACCACTGAATAAATCGCGCCTGGCGGCTTGGCACGCAACTAGCTTACAGATTTAATCAGTGCTTCCTTAAGCTTCATTGGGCAAACCGGAAATGTCCACATGGTACTTCACGCAAGCAAAGGCCTCTTCAACAAAACAGCCAGCCAACACAAGAGTAACCTTGTGCGGCTGGCGAACATTTCATTTTTCTGATTTATCCGGGGCTTCCTCTATTTTCAAACAAGCCCGGGGCTGTTTGAAAAATTTTTTCCTTTGGCAGGAAAAATCCCGCTAAGAGGAAATTTTTCACCCAAAAATACATTCTTTCCCTTTGTCAAGCAAAGATATTAGTGTTAAACTATACTTCTGAGACATAAATGTCCTCGCTGGTCTGCTGGCTCAGGGAAAGAATGTGAAGCAATTCCTTCTTTTCCGGGCTGTCCGGCATTTTTTCAGCTACCTCCAGCGCGTCTGTAACGGCGTTAAATACTGTGTAATACATTTTGTCATAGCTCATATTACGGCCATTCTCCTTTCATTTCCGAAGGGTGGAAAAATTCACGGGTTTTCGGGCTAGGAATGTAATAAAGTAAAAACAAAAAATGTAAAAATCACTTTGCTTTGATTTTTGGAATTAACCTGTTTTTATGCTGACCCGATTTTTCGCATATTATCTGAAAATTCCGCACATATTAACCACCGTATACGGGCACTACATCTTTCTCCATACTAATCGCATAATGGAGAAAAAGCAAGAAAAACCGCTCGACAACAGGTGCGCAAATATGATAAAGTATGACAAACTCTGGCAAACAATGGCAGCAAAAGACATTTCTGAGTACTGCCTGTATACCCGTTACAACATGAGCAGGGGTCAAATTTACCGGCTTCGCCACAATATGAATGTGGAAGTCAACACCATTGACAAGCTGTGTAATATCCTGGAATGTTCCGTTTCCGAAATCATGGAGCATTTTCCTGACGATAATGTGTTCTAAACATCAGGAGCAAAAGATTTTTTGAGGGCGATTCTCGCTGCCCTGAAAAATTTCTTTCTGCCGTCGCATGGGATCACGGCCTGCGTATTCTTCTGCAAAGTATCTTTCTTTTCCTGCCGCAAATTCAAAAAATGGAGGAACTGTCCCTATGAAACTGGACCGTTTTTCTTATCATCTCGGTGCAGCAGACTGTTTCTGCGAAATGGTGCGCGCCGGGGTAAAGCGGATCGCCCTTTCCCACCCCTGCGATTCCCGGCAGGAGCGCGATGCTTTTTTACCGGAATTTGATCGGCTCTGTGAAAAATACGGCGTTCGGTATTCTGTGGAAGACCATGCCTTTTTGACCGACTTGTTTCCCCTTTCGCTGAATCAGGGAAAATATAACGTGATCTTCTACCAGGAAAGCTCTGCCTTGCAGGAATATCTTTCCTTAAAAGAGGAAAAGGAGAACGCCGTTTCCACCGGACGCTATGAGACGCTTCGGGAAGATCTGGCGCGGCGGTACGGAAAGCTGCTCTCCTACACAGAAGCCGGAATCCAGCGGCTTTTGGACGCGAACACAGAAAAAGAATAGCGCTTTTTCGAAGCTTCCGTTTTCGAAGGAAGCCTAAAAGAATAACATCTCAAAACACAATAACAGTTTCCTTCGACAAGGGCAAGGCCCCCATCTGTCATTCTGAGCCGAAGGCGAAGAATCTCGTTCTTTTCTGATTCGTTGCAAGCGGTTAGTCATTGGAAAAGATGGTAGAAAAAGGATTTCTCAGGAATGACGGACTGAACGCGAACACAGAAAAAAGAATTGCGCTTTTCCGAAGCTTCCATTTTTGAAGGAAGCCTAAAAGAATAACATCGCAAAACACAATGGCAGCTTCCCTCGATAAGGGCAAAGCCGGGGAGGCCTGTAAAATTTTCTATGCTTTTTAGGCATAGAAATAGACAAATAAGAAGTATTGGACATTCCAAAAAGCCGCAATTATAATGGGGGCAGTCAAATACAGAGGAGGAAATTTATGAAACGGCTTGCCTCTTTTTCATTCAAAAAGATCTTTTCCCGCATTCTGACAGCGGTAATACTGCTTACATTGGGCCTGCCCTGCCGGGCGGCGAACGCCGAATTTTCCGATGTGCCCGCAAACAGCTGGTATGCCGATGCGGTGACCTTCTGCCGGGAAAACGGCTTAATGAGCGGTGTGGAGAGCGGGCGGTTTGCTCCCAACGGCACTGCCAGCCGCGCCATGCTGGCGGCGGTGCTGTACCGCCGGGCCGGAAGCCCTGCCACCGCTGCTGCTGCCGGTTTTTCCGATGTTCCCCTGAATGCCTACTACAAAAACGCCGTGGACTGGGGCTTTTCCACCGGGCTGATCGCCGGATATGGGAATGAGCGCTTCGGCCCTGCCGATCCGGTAACCAGGGAACAGCTGGCCGCTTTTCTCTGGCGCGCCGAAGGGCGGCCTGCCGCGGGGCAGACGCAAAACTTTACGGACGCGGCGCAGATTTCAAGCTATGCGGTATCTGCCGTGAACTGGGCCCGGGAGAAAAACATCATCAGCGGAAAAGGAAATAACTGCTTCGATCCAAAGGGGCTTGCCACCCGCGGAGAAATGGCCTCCATGCTGGCCCGCTGGGTACAAAGTGAAACAGAAACGCCTGAGCCTGGCCCTGGACCCGGAACTGATCCCACACCCGTGCCCGACCCGGCGCCCACGCCGCAGGCCCGGAAAATTTCCGTGCGGCGCGGCGGCAGCGAAGTGATTTATGAGTTGAATGACAGCACCGCCGCCAATTCCCTTTACGAGCAGCTTCCCATGACGATTTCGGTGGAAAATTACAGCACCAACGAAAAGATATTTTATCCGGCGCAAAGGCTGGACACCACTGGCATGCCCCTGGCGAAGGGCGGGGCAGGCACGTTGGCTTACTATGCTCCCTGGGGCGATGTGGTTTTGTTCTATGGTGATTTTCAGGAAAACAGCTCGCTGTTCGAGCTGGGCAAAGCGGTTTCCGGACAAAGCCTGATCGGCGGCTTACAGGGAGCCATCACTATAAAAACGGCCGGTCAGCCGGATCCCACCCCCATCCGGGGAAAAACCCTGATCGCGTATTTTTCCTGTACCGGCAGCACGGAGAGAATTGCCGGGCATCTCCAAACCGCTCTGCCGGAAGCCGAGCTTTATGAAATCGTTCCTCAAATTCCCTACACCGCTGCCGATCTGGATTACAGCAACGCCTCCAGCCGTACCAGCCGGGAGCAGAACGACCCAACCGCCCGCCCCGCTATTTCCGGTCAGGCTGTGGATCCGGGGCAATACGACGTGGTATTTCTTGGCTACCCTATCTGGCATGGGCAGGCCCCGAAAATCATCAGCACCTTTCTGGAAAGCTATGAGCTTGCGGGAAAAACCATTGTGCCGTTCTGCACCTCCGCCAGCAGCCCCATGGGCTCCAGCGCCGCGAACCTGCACGCTCTGGCACCTGACGCAGCCTGAGAAACCGGGCGGCGCTTCAGCGGCAGCGCGCCGCAATCCGCCGTTCAGGGTTGGATCGATGAGCTGCGCCTGCCCTAATTTCCCTTGACAAAAACGGAGGAAAAGAAATGAAACGATTCTTTACCGGGCTATTTGCCATTGCCCTTCTGCTTTGCCTCACCGCCTGCGGCGGAGAAGCTTCTTCTCTGTCCCGAAGCAGCACTGCGATCAGCAGCGCCTCAGAGCCTGCTCCGTCTCCTACACCGGAAGCCGCTCCTTCTCCGGAAGCCACGCCCACAACAGAGCCCGATCCCAGCATGGAACCGGGAGAGCCGGAACACGATCGGTCTCTGGTAGTATATTTCTCCTGGTCGGGCAACACGGAGCAGGTGGCGCTGGAAATCGCCGGTCAAACCGGAGCACCAGTGTTCAAACTCGAACCGGAAACGCCTTACACGACAGACTATAATGAGCTGCTGGAAATTGCCGGTCAGGAGCAGCGGGAATCTGCCCGACCCACTATTTCCGGAGAACTGCCCGATCTCAGCGGCGTAAATACGGTCTATTTCGGCTGCCCCATCTGGTGGGGCGATATGCCTATGATCCTTTACAGCTATCTGGACGCCGCCGATCTTTCCGGAAAAACCATATGCCCCTTTGTGACCAGCGGCGGAAGCGGGCTTTCCGGCACGGTGGAAACGATCCGAGAAATGGAGCCGGATGCGGTCGTTACCGAGGGGCTTTCCCTCGGCAGCGGAGAAGCGGCCGACTGCAAGGATTTCGTTGCCGCCTGGCTGGCGGAGCTGGAAACAAATTGACAGCCCGACAGGAGAAATAAAGCACTGGGGGGGAACTGCATGGAAAAACCGGTTGGAACAAGACATTTCAGCCCAAGTGGAGATTTTCGACAAGCGCATGAAGGAGGGCCTGGAAGGCAGTCTACATCAACTGACGGTTGACGGGAAACTGCTTTGACAAACAAAAAGCAGGAGGAATCAGTAAAAAGGGCGCTTCCCTTAAAGAAGCGCCCTTTTTTGGGGTGGAATGAAAAACGCGGTCGCGGCTTTCACTTGTATGTTGTCAAGCCGCAAAGCGTGTTATTCCGCGCCGCCTGTTTGGGGACGGGCGCTTTGCCTGGAATAAAGCAAATTATCCAGCTTCCCGGTGGCGAAATCGAACAGGGCGGCAAGGGCCACGGTGAAGAAAAAGCTCACCGCCGTAAAAAGGAGAGGGCGGTTCTGGCAGCCAAAATGGCTCAGGATCATAAAGGGGATCCTTTGCAGAATATAGAAACTGAACACATGGGAACCAAACCACCGCAAAATATGGTTGCCCACCGAGAATTTCAAGGTGAGGGTAACGATCAGCAGCATGAAAAAAATCGCCCACAGGCTATAGCATTTGATCCCCGCATTTCGTCTGGCGTCGAAGAACAGATAAACCACCAGCAAACCGGCAAAGGCCGTACAAGCAAGAGCATCGTTTTTGGCCATGACTCTTTCAAAAAGGGGCTTTCCCAGGGAAAAAAGCATGCCTGCCGGGAAAAGGATCACGGTATTATAGGTCCAGGGGTCCCTGTCGATGCGCATCTGCCAGAAAACAAACAAAATGGAAAGCGCCATGGTGAGCGCCGCGCCGAAATACACGTTTCCCCTGGAAAGCAGGAAGGAGACAAATACGATCAGATAAAGGGAAAGAATGGCAAACACATACCAGCCGCTGTTGCCGATGCTCGTCCAGCCGGGAAACGCCAGCAAAACGTCCAGGGACTTCAGCTTTTTCCCCAATATCAGGTTCACAGCCGCGTAGAGTAAAACCGCCAGACACATATGGGAAAACACCCGAAAAAAACGGCGGAAGGGGATCCCCTTCACATAAGACATGCCCCGGCGCTTAATAGATTCCATTATACCGTAGCCGGAATAAAAAAAGAAGGGAACAACGATAGCCTGGTCAAGGTAAATCCGAATGGAAAGATACGGCGCGTCAAGAGGCCCGGTAAGCTTTAGGTACCCGCTTGCGTGGCTGAGAAAGATAAGCAAGGCAAATATGCCGTTTATGGCCGTGGTGCGCTCCTTATCCATATAATCCAGAAAAAACTCGCCCTTTTTTGCCGCTTTGCTTTTCCATAAAACAGTCCCCGCCAGCAGGATCAGGAAAAGGATCATAAGCTCTGCACCTCGCTGTTCTAATCTCTGCGGCAGTTCAGTGGCAGCCGTTCTGCCTGCACCGCCAGGCGGCGGTGGGGTCGGTGGGATCCCAGCTGTGCCAGGAGGGGATCTGAAGCCCGGCGGGCTTTTTCAGGGGGCCAGAGCCTTCCGAGGTGGTGATCTGTACCTTGGTACCCAAGGCGCAGTTGTCGAAGATCCATTTGGCGTCCCGGCAGTTTAAGCGAATACAGCCCAAGGAACGGGTCTCGCCCAGGTGATTATACTCGTCTACCTCCAGATCCATATTGCTCTGGGTCCAGTTTGGTACGGAATGGAACAGGTAATTCCCCTGGATCTGGGTACACCACTGGGCCCAGGTATCTCCTACCATTTGCAGCCAGCGGTACCGGTCCGGCGTGTAAAAGGTGCCGGTAGGGGTACCGTAGCCGCAGGAGGTCCTCATGGCCCGCACCGGCGTGTTATAAGCGCCGCTGCTGTCCTTGGCGAAAATGATAAGATAATTGGAATTTTTATAGACCTTGATAAAATACGGGCCCTTTACTACGCCCAGGCCGGAGATATCCTCCACCATCAGGCCGTTTTTATAGTACCTGCGCCAGGAGCCGTTCTTGCGAAAGCCGGTATAGGCGGCCCCGGTATCGGAGCGGAAGAGATACTTTTTGCCATCGATGGTCTGCTCTCCCCGCAGAAATTTCCGGGTGGAGGCGTCCAGATAATACAGGGTGGAGCCATCCTTCACCCAGCGGCTTTTTTCCGGATATTCCGTATCCTGTGTATAGTCCGTCCAAATTTCTCCGGAAACGCCGTAGGAAACATGGGAGTGATCTGTGGCGGCTTCCAGAATGTTCTCATAAGCCCAATGCTCCGGGAAAAGGTCATAGAAATTTTTCGCGTCTGTTTTCTCCCTCACGGTCTCGTCCGGGCAGCGGCCCAGCATCTTGTTCAGCACCGTGACGGCCTCCGCCCGGGTGATGCCCTTTTCCGGCCGGAAGGTGCCGTCGTGAAAACCGGAGATCCACCCCTTCGCGGCAGCGGTGGCAATATAGGGGGCGGCCCAGGAGCTTTTGGAAACATCGGAAAAGGAAAGCTCGCCCTCTGCCAGGGCGTCACAGCTTACGGCGATGGTCACAAACTCCGCCCGGGTGATCTTTTTGCCGGGCCGGAAGGTGCCGTCCGGATAACCCTGTAAGATCCCCAGACCTGCCATAACGCCCACCGCCTCGGCATACCATTGGCCGTTTACGTCGGAAAAGGATTTTTTCTCCCAACCCCGCTCCCGCAGCAGGGCGTAAAACATCTGGGCGGCTTCAGCCCGGGTAACGCCCGCGTCCGGCTTGAACATACCGTTTTCGTGGCCCCTGATGTAGGCAAAATGGGTATCGGTATTCAAAAGCTCCGATACCTGCCGCTCCCAGCGGGCAATATAAACGGCGTCCTCCTCCGCCGGAAAGGAGTCGGGATAAACCAACTGGCCGTTTTTATCGAACCAACCCGCAAACCGTGCGGCGGGAAGCTGGGGAGCCTCCGGCAGCTGGGGGTATTGTCCCTTTTCTACCAGCACCGTTTCTGTACCGAAGGAGCCCAGCTTGAAGGTAAGGGTAACGGTTTCAGGGGCTTCGGCTTCCCCAGGCTCCTCCGTTTCCAAAGGAAGAGAGCTGTTTTCGGGAAGCTCGTCCCCGAAATCGGGAGCCTCCGGCAATTCTGTAGAAGCCTCTCCCGGCTGCTGCTCTGCTGCTTCCGGAGCTTCGGGCAACGGAACATTTTCTGCCTCTTCCGCTCCCAAAGCCGGAAGGGAAAAACAGGAAACGAGCAAAAGCACGCAGAGCAGGCAGGAAAAGAAAAAACAAAGCTTTTGAAGGGGCTTGCGGCGAACAGAAACTGATTTCATGAACAGGACATCTCCTTATGTATCTTTTTCAAACCTGAGAAACGGCCTTCGGGAAAAGCCATTAGCAATTAGCAATGAAAAGCTATAGTCACAGACTATTTGCTGTCTGTGGAAGCGCTGCCAGGGCAAGCGCATTCCGGCGTGGGAACGGTCTCGTTTGTCAACTCGGTTTGCCCTGCTCCTTCCTATTATAAACAAGCAGGATCCAAGAGCACTGTAAACTATTATTTACTCTGTTAAATTTCTTGTTTTCTCCCTGACTGAATTGCTCATTGTTCATTCCTCATTGCTCATTGTATCTACCGGCCAGCGTCTAGTGTCTAAACGGAAAGGCAGCTTTTGTAAAAACGCTTCCGCAAAGGGCGAAGGGAAAGCCGCGGCTTTCTTTGGAGCCGGAATTTCCGGCAGCTTGAAGCCCGGCAGGGAAAACGCAGGCAAAGTCAGGTTGTTTCGGGCCATGGAAAACAGAGAGCTTACGGTGCGAAGAATGCAGGCGTAGGTGTCCTTATCCAGCCCGCGCAGGCCGTTCAGGGTCTCCCAGGCGGCCTTCCACCACTGCTCCGGGGCATCGGAAAAGGATTCCCCCGGCAAAGCCCGCAGCACCCGGTACAGGGCGTCGGCAAAATCGGAAAGCTCCTTTGGGGAAAGGGAAGCAATCCAGGCGTTCAGGCTTTGATCCAAAAACCTTGCCCCGTAGGAGAGGTTTTCCGCCGCTTCAAAACCGCCATCTTTGACCTGCCAGGAAAAGGGATCGTGCTGCAGGATCCAGAACTGGTTGCTGCGGACGATCCGGCAGGTTTCCTGGTGCTGCAATAAAAGCCCCACTAGAGAGGACTGGGGGATCGTTTTATGCAGCCGATCCTTCATTTCGACAAATTCCTGGCTTTGCAAAACCCCCTCAGGAAAACCGGGGCCGTCATGGCTGTAAAAATCCGTAATGCGTTTACGGGTTTCCGGCGCACAAAACAGCGAGGCGTAAACGGCAATATTTCCGCCCTTGGAATGGCCCCCCGCCCGCAAGGGACAAGCAAGGGTTTCGGCAGCCCAGTTCAAATAGGCCGCCCCTGCCAGTTGGGAGGGAACCGGGCTGAGAAAAGCCAGATTAAAATCCTCTTTCCAGGCTACATAGGAGGCGTCCGTGCCCCGGTAGGCCGCATAGGCAAAGTCCTTCAGCAAAAAAGTGACGGCGGAAAACTGTTCCTCCGCCTCCCGGTCGATGATATTTACATATCCCCCCACCTTCAGGTCTTGGAACCGGGGATTTCCGACGGCCCGGCGCACCAGTTCTCCGTCCAGCTCCGGTACCCTGTCATGCTTTGTTAGAGAAGTAATGGCGGCTTCTCCTGCCAGGTCTCCCAGCGGAACAAAGCCTCCCTTCTCCGGGCCGGGAACCAGCCCGGCAAAGTTCAGATAGGAAAGCTGAGAAAGGATCAGGCTGTCCACTTCACAAAAGGGCTTTTCCGAAAAGCTCTCCGTGACCTCCCGCAGATAATCTAAAATATTCGCCATAAAAAAGCGCCTTTCCAGATCGTGAAAATTCGACAGAATATTCAATATTTAGTGTTCAAGGCTTGTTATCCCGTGCCTAGTATACCACAACTATGGGCAAGCGGAAAGAGATATTTCAAAATTTTCCGCGCCCCTTTAAGAAAATTCCTTTCCCGTTTTGGAAAATACAGGAAAGCTTGACATTTTTATAGAAAAGCAATGTGAAATGAGAATTGGCAATAAAGAGGTAAGAGCCCAAGCTCTACAAGCAGCGCCCGGTTGTACCCAACGCCCGATAAATTGGAATTTAGAGGTGAGGCACCGCGGCCACTTGTGAAGCTGCTTGGTGCGGGAAGTTAATCACTGACCCGACCATTGGTAAGCAAATAAATTGGAATTTAGTGTGTTAGTTGTTAGCCGTGAGTAGTTAGTTGTTAGAAAAGAGAAAAGGGCTCTCAAGTTGTCATCCTGAGCCCCCGAAGGTGGCGAAGGATCTCGTCCTTAACCTTTTACCAAGAATTAAGGGCGAGATTCTTCGCCTGCGGCTCAGAATGACAGTAGAGGGAACTATGTACTAAACTACAATTTGTCATCTTATCTTCCGGTCGGGTCAGAAACCAAACTTCCGCACTAAGTGGGGACACAAGTGGCTGCGGCGCCTCGCCGCAAACTATAATTTAGCTGCCCTTTGCCTCCTCTTATTTATAGAGGGGAAACAGACTGCTCCGCAATCTGCGGGGAGCGCCGAACGGCGAGCGCGTCCCGGTGGGGGGAAGGTCTCCAGTGGAGAACTCAGCTGTCGCTTCAGACATTGCTGAACGTGCCCCACTGGGGCACAGCAACCGCTCTGACCCGTTCTCGTTTGTCAACTCGGTCGTTGCTGGACGTGTGCCACCGGCACACAGCAACCAAGCCGACAGGCGAGAAAGGTGGAAGGGATAGTCACACGTAGAAAGTGGGATAAAACCGCCAGTTTTAATCCCCTCAGTCACGGCAGAGCCGTGACAGCTTTCTCCGCTTCGGGTGCAAAGCGCAGAAAGCCATGGCTTTCTTGGCGCATTGTTCTGCACCGACCGAACCGACAGGTGAGACCGTTGCTGGGCGTGCCCCACCGGGGCACAGCAACCGAGCCGACAGGCGAGAACGGTGGAAGGGATAGTCACACGCAGAAAGTGCCATAGAATCGCTAGTTAGAATTCCCTCAGTCACGGCACAGCCGTGACTGCTTTCTCCGCTTCGCTCTGGTCGGTGCTGGTCTCCACCGGAGACCAGCACCCCTTACTCGCGCAAGTGGAGCCTAAGGACGTTAAACTATAATTTAGCGATTATCCTTGTCATTCTGAACGAAGTGAAGAATCTCGTCCTTTGCCCTTCTGCTCAGGGAATGAAGGGCGAGATTCTTCATCGCTATACTCCTCAGAATGACAAAAGAGAGAACTTGCCATTCTCTAACAATTAATTCGTTAAATTATAATTTATCCCAACTAACGAACAGAAGAGCCTTCCTTGCCCCCCTGAATAAGAAAAGCAACCAGTTGGACCACTGATAGGGTGAGCACGCCCCACTGGCACATCTTCTTAGCGGCCTTTCGAATCTTGTCAAGCATAAAAATTCCCCGGCGAAGCCGGGGGTATTTCATATGCGGGCGAAGCCCTATGTTACCAGCCACGTGTCACATCGCGTTGGTACGTTCTGTCACTTGCATAGGTGCTCTCCTCTAAAAACATATTTTTTCTTCCTTCTTCTACTTCTGAGCTTTCCTATCCTTTGCCCCTGTTTTGATGCTCTTCTTTATCCCTTCTTTTGGTTACTTTTCTATTTTGCTTGTTTCATTTTCTTATTTGCTTTCCTTCTTTCCTATCCTCTCTCTTTTTCCTTTACCGTTTTTCTACTGTCCGCCCCTTTTCCCTTGCCCTCATTTCCTCCATGCCTTTTGGGGCGTTTTCCTTTCTACATCATCGGCAGAAGCTTTTTTTATGTGTCACTACTACAAAACAGATATTTCAGCGCAGACCGCACGTTAAAAGCATAGAAAACACCTGCGGTTTGTGACTTGCTCGCCGCCCAGACCGGCAATCAGAGTCACATTGCCGTAAATCTTCTTTGCTCTGAAAAATTTGGATTCCATTTTTACATTCCTCTTCAACTCTTTGATATGTCTTTTATGATTTTATCAAAAACGGATTCCCGATTCGTTGACGTATCGTAGATTGTAAAGCCATACTTTACCAGGTAATCTGTCATAACCCTGTTAAATGGAATAGCGTCTTGGGTAACATAATCTCTCAATTCGTCCTCACTCAAATTGTACGTCCAATCGTCTTCTGTGTCGTACTTTTTGAAGTCATTTACATACTTATCAACCGTCTTTTGGCCCTGTACTAATCCGATCAAAATAAAGCGGTCATTCAATTCAATCATCCCATATTCTTTCAGGATAGAGGTAATTTTTTCAAAATCAAAGTACCCGCCTTCCAGCACAAAAGCATTGTCTTTTACATTGTGTGCACGGAGATTTAACTCTCCCGCAAATCCTGTATCAGACGAAAACAGGCCCAAAAAGTGACCGATAAACGGCGCTATGTTTTCTGTTGTTCTATCTCTGTTCCAGTTCAGGCGAATGTCCAACTGTGGGTATGCCGCATGGAACGTAGCAACGAGTTTATCCAGGCTGATGACAAAGTAGCCCAACTCTTCGTGGAGCCTTTTCGCCAAAGTGGTTTTCCCGGCCCTTGAGGGGCCGACGATAATAATGCTTTTCATGAGCAAACACCTCATATCGGATATATTGTAAAGCGGGAAAGTTCAATACGAACTTTCCCGCTTTTTGGCGCGCTTGACTGGATTCGAACCAGCGGCCCTTAGAGTCGGAGTCTAATACTCTATCCAACTGAGCTACAAGCGCAAACATATATAGATAATCCGCGAAGCACGGCTTATCCTTCCAAATATGAAAATTACTGTCTTTTTAGTTTATCTCACTCGTATGGCGAAATATGTCGAATTCTGGAAAAGCGGAAATTTTTCCCGCCGCTAAAAGCCAGTTTACTTCTTCTCTTTTCCTTTTTCCTTCCGGGCAGCCTGGCGCTCCCGCTCCACATGGGCCTCCAGCTTTTCCAAAACGTCCTCGGGCTCAATGCCGTTTACCCGGAGGAACAAAACCAAAGAACGCTCCATGGGCAAAAGCTCTCCCACCTTCTGCGGATTTCTGGAAGCGGTGCGGGAAGTACGGCGGCGCCTTCCGGCGGAATCATACAGCGCTTCCTTTACCGAAATATCCTTCTCATAAAACATGGAGACAGGCACGCTGTAATACTGAGCCAGCTTTCCCAAAACAGCGGGATCCGGCCTGGTGGTGCCTATTTCATAGTACGAATAGGTGGAACGGCTGACATTCAGCGCCCGCGCGATATCCTCCTGCTTAAAGCCAAAGGACAGCCGCAGCTCCCGCAGCCTGTTCCCCAAAAAATGTTCTTCTTCAAAAGATAAAAATTCCATACTTCAAGCTTCCTCCCTGCAAAAATCAAAAGGCCACGTCTGATTTGACGCTCCTTCTTGACCAGTATTCCCGAAAGCGGTATGCTTTAGTATAAAGCACTTTCGACAAAATTTCCATAGATTTGACACAAATCGTCAATTTGTGTGAATAAAAATCTAAAACATGAGAATCGTTCTCGATATTATGAAAAAATTTTTCTATACTGTCTCATTTCATGCAAAACAGCCATGTTCTGAGACTTAAGCAGAGAGAAAAGAATACGAAATAAAGAAAACTTTTTCAAATGCGGTATGCGGCGCGGTCCGTGTTGGCCTCTACCGCCTCAATGCAAAAAAGCATCGGAGTAAGAAAACCCGCACCATGTTAAAAGGCCTGCCGGATGGCATAAACGCGCCTGTATTACACCGCCGACAGGGGGTGCCGCTTATCCGCGCGCTCTTTGGAGCCCTCTTGAGTATGCGCAAAATCAGGCTGAAACCGTAACCGCCTCTGCTCTTTGCCAACATTATACTACACTTTTGCCATATCGCCAATACCGCAAAATCCATAAATTTTCACAGGGACATTTTCCATAAAGGACACTTAGGATTCTTCTGATTTGCCATTGACTTTTTTTCTTCCAGCCGCTATAATAGATAAAGATATTTTTGCGGGCGTAGTTCAATGGCAGAACATCAGCTTCCCAAGCTGAATACGAGGGTTCGATTCCCTTCGCCCGCTCCAAAAGGAGACAAAAGCATTTTAAAGGCTTTTGCCTCCCTTTTTATACTCTAAAGTTCTATTGCAGAAACAAAAAGTGTGGATAGCGTCATAATCCACGCTTTTTTGTTCTCATCTGCAAGAAACGCCTAATAATCCATTAATAATCATGTTCAATAGAAGAAAAAAGCGAAATCAATTCCACTAATTTATAGGTTCTACTTGAAAATGCTCGAGCAATCCACTATAATATTAAGAAAGGAAGATAATCGTGAAGTTGTCTCCATTGGAATCAAAAATCTTCGGCAAAGTATGCTATGGCTTTCGACGCGACAAGAACAAGAGAGTAGAAACAGTTGAGCCGGAGGCCAAAATTGTGCGGGAGATATTTGGCCTATACCTGTCAGGAAACAGTTTGGAGAAAATTCAAGAGCATTTGCGCAAGCAAGGTATTCCTTCTCCATCCGGAAGAACTGTGTGGAGCCGTGATGTACTGAATAAGCTACTAAACAACTATAAGTACACGTTTGGCATTATCGACCATGCCACTTACATGGCTGTGGAAGAAATGAAATCAAAGCGGTGCAGAAATTCCAATCGGAATATTGAGGATGATGAAGAATGGAACGAGCAAGTCAATCCGAACGACTATGGGCATACGCTATAACGAGGGATGAGTATGCCAAGAGGCTAAGTGAAAAATCGCTGCTCAAAATAGGCGATTTGGAGTATATACGAAATCGCACATTTAACTTATTGATATATGGATTCAAATCTGCTCAGCTTGTTGATATGGTGTATACAATACAAGACAGGATATACAAGCTATTTAAACTTAAATAAATAGGCGGTGTTCATCTATGGTGTACTCTCCCAAAGACGATAAGAATTTCCAAAAAATAAAAAGCACTCAAAAGGAGGAGTGGGATCAGTATTTCACACCCAAGAAGATTATCCGTGATCTTACTCACGGCTACGTTCGCCTAACTAAATTTGAACTTGAGATTATCGACAAAGCGCCCTTTCAACGGTTAAAGGATATTCGCCAGTTGACCTGTCAGCAGGTTTATCCAGCAGCACGTCATACCCGTTTCGAGCACTCACTCGGTGTCATGGAACTCACTCGTCGTGCAATTGATAGTCTCAATGAAAATGGTTTTCTTACAAATGGTAGAAAGTATTCTACCAATGATCCCCCAATCTCTGATTTCATTCGTTTCAACGTGACTCTTGCGGCCCTTCTGCACGACGTAGGTCATTGTCCATTCTCCCACCTTGGTGAGACACAGTTCGACCCGCTTGAGGTGTGGCGTAGGCTTCGTAAGGATGTCCATCATTTTTTAGGCGGCAGCGAGTTGGATCAACGCTTCCAGGAAAAGAAATACGATAAAAAGCCTGATAAAGGTGCTGTCCATGAGCACCTTTCTTGTATCGTTGTACTGGAGAGCTTCTATGACATGTTTAAAGCAGTTTCGATTGACAATAAAAAAGGTACTGAGGGTAGCGACGGAAAAATCCGGGTCGATCTTGAGTTGCTTCTACGTTGCATCCTTGGAATTGAATATGACGTTAAAACCAGCAGACTTCTTCAAGATAGTATGGAGAAAAATGCCGCTATTCGACTGATCAACTCCACTATCTTTGATATGGACAAGCTCGACTATATCATGCGTGATTCCCTTTTTACTGGCATTGGTGTACCAACCATTGATACAGATAGACTGTTTCGGAATATGCACCTTTCAGAGCAGTATTCTCTGGTTTTCACCAGCAAAGCGGTACCAGTTCTTCAAAATATGATTGAAGCCCGAGATAACCTATATATGTATGTCTATAATCATCACACCGCCGTTTTTTCAGATTTTATATTCTCCTATATACAACGTCGAATGGATCACAATGCTCGCGCTTTCTATAAGATTATGTACCCTTCCCTCTTCCCAACAGAATTTAGCTTTGTCCAAATGGGACTCGCTGAGTTTCCAGTCAGTCGACAGGGTTTAGTCCTCAAGCCATACCTGTTCTCTTCTGACGCTGTGGTCGAGGGCAACCGCTCAGATAGTGACTGGATATCCCTGGTCAATGTAATTTACATTGCCTCAAAGCAGAACCGGAACACTGATTATATTTCCATAGGTATTGAAGCGGCAATCGAGGAGGAAAGGGCTGATTTAGTTGTGCCTCCAGGCGGCAGAAAACAATGCAAGCACTTTAGTTGGAGCAAATATGGAAAGAAAGCAGAACGCCATTGTGAGCGGTTCGTACCATGGCATAATCCATCTGAAGAGGATTGCGGGAAACTTGCTAAGCAGATTAAACGAACGTATTCGCTTGTTGACAGATACCAGTCCCGGAAGTTCCTCAAGCCTTGGTGGAAAACTATTTTTGAATTTCAAAACTTTATGAGTCGAAATTTCTACGATGATAATATCCGCAAGCAATTGTGTGATTTCATCTATAAAGACGGGGAGTATGGCCTGCCGGCAGCTGAGTTTCGTTCACAGCTTGCTAAGCATGTTAAATATGTTACGCAGCGATTATACAAAGAGAATGCATTTCGTATGTTTTTGAATGATGACGATCTTTTTGTTGTGGAACGTTCGATCCGTTTCTTCGACCAGAACACCATTGAAAAACTTGACATTGCGTTACAGACCAATGAAATTGTTGGTGTTCCCATTGAGACTGTAAACAAGGACTCCCCACGGGGGTATTCATGCAAAAGAATCGTTAATCCAGGAATATAGTTTCTCATGCCTAGCTCCTATGGGTCATTATTCCAATATCATTTTCCGTGAAAAGAGCAAGGATTCTGGGCAGAGTGTGCAGTTTTCCGAATTGTTCAATGAGCGCGTGATTGCCATGCTTATAACGTTATTGGAGGATACCTGATATGGATGCCTTGATTAATCAGCAGATTGCCGATCTTTGGGATCGGAATTTAAAGACTCGTGCAGAGGATTTGGAACAGGAAACTGATTTGACCTATACCCAGGTTATTAAGCCTTGGGTTTTATCTGAGATTCGTCTATCTACTAATTGTAGCCAGCGAGTATTGGATATTGGCTGCGGTTGCGGATATCTGACCAATGCAGTTTATGAAACGATCGGCGCATCGGTAACTGGCATTGACATTTCGTCATGTTCTATAGCCTATGCGCAGAAAAAATATCCCTCACTTTCTTTTGAATGCAGAGATTTGTATCAAAATGCTTTTGAAACGAGCTACGATATAGCATTAGCTGTAATGGTACTTAATAATATGCCGAATCTTGCCCGTTTCTTTCCAATCGTTTACAATGCGTTGAACCCTGGTGGAAAACTTATTGCTGTCATTCCGCATCCTATCTTTTGGACAAAAAAACATCTATACGACAATTCGTTCTCATATATTCGAGAAAGTTGCTATTCTGTTCCATTCTCAACAAAGGGACGATCAGACTATGAATCCGATATATTATATTTTCACCGTCCAGTAAGCACATACCTAAATCACATTGTCGAAGCAGGTTTTCATATTAGACGAGTTTGTGAACTTTGTGAGACCGGGGCAGCACAAAGTCCAGATATCCTGGGAATTGTTGTACAGAGACCGAATTGAAATAGATTCAATCAATTTTGACAGCGAAAGAAAAAATTTAAGTCTTGAAATCCCGCGTGAGCATTAGGATTAATCGTGAAAACTATTTATTGTGTTGCAAGGTGCTTGATTAAGTTTTTTAGTTAACACAAAAATTCATCGTAGGGCTTTGCAGGCTACCAGATAAAACTTCGATTGAATAGAAAACGAAATTGCTCACCTCATTATGCATTTAGAGCAGAAAGGCTTGTGGGTTCAGATACACCCACAATTAGGCAAAAATATCTTTTTCGTATCCACTTCACAAAATTTTTGTAAGCTTGATAGGAATCGAACCCGGGAGGGTATGGCCGTGCAGAAAACATTCCGGCGGAATGTTTTTAGGCCATAGCGACGAGCCCGGCACCTCAAGCCGTCGGCTTGAGGTGGGCGAGTTAGCGGCGGTGCAAACCGCCGGTCGATTCCCTTCGCCCGCTCCACACGAAAAGCCGCATTGTAGAGCCATTTTCGGCACTCAATGCGGCTTTTCTTTTTTCTAAATTCGCACTAAAGCAGCCCAAAACAGGCGGTTTTTTTGAGATAGACAAGTCAACAGACAAGTCAAATATGAATCAAGCCCTCCGGTTTCTTCTATCAATGCCACGGCGCTTTCTTCAAAGAGCTTTCTTTATACATACTCAGGTGTAACGTGTCCTTCTGAGCGAGAGATAATGGCAAAGCGTTGATATACGCCCATACCTTTTCCTGCTTTCCTTCCCCGGAATATTTTCCAACGTCCCGCAGGAACTTACAGTATGTATACGTACTTATTTTACTTTTCACTACCCGCTGGTACTTGGCATATGCGCTGTCACTCATTATTGCTTTCAGGGCCTGGCTTTTGACCTCTTCCGGGTACGGCGTTTCAGCGATAGCCATATACTTTTCCACAGTCGCGGCGTCGTCCTCCAGGTCGTCTAAAGCCTGCGCGATATCGTGGGCGCTGTCCGCCTCCATTCCCTCATCTAAAAATTTGCCAAGCTTATTTACGGCGTCAGAACCCTGGGCTTTCAGCAAAAGGTAATCCGTCATATCCATTCCGCTTTCCAGCAGCTTCAGCATCTTGGCGTACTGACTATCTTCTCCGGATTCCGTTTTCAGCTCCGTGCCGATCTCGTTTCCAACCATGGCTTTCTTCACTTCGTCCGAGAAGTCCTCATCGGCCAGCAGAAGATATTTCTTCTCTGCTTTCATGCCGGAGCTTTCCGCCGTCCACGCGGCCCATTGATCGGCTGTTCCGCCAGCTTCAGTGATCCGCTCCGCATTTTGGTACTGCTTATCAAGTGCGAAATCATCGTACAATACGGATTTTGCTTTTGCGTCAGCATAGCTGTAGAGCTTCTTCAGCATCTTAGCCTGTACTTCCGGCTCCGCTTTCTGAAAGCTCCCCGAACCTGCCAGAGGATCCAGACAGTCCTGCACGATACCGCCCCACACTCTATCATAGATTTGCTTCTGGTATGCGGTCAGCGCTCTTTCCTCTTCGCCCACCGTCACCTTAGAAGGGGTATCTGCCGGTATGGCATCAGTAAGCTGTGCGTGGTATAGTTCGGAGAGCTTTTCCGCTGTGCCCTCATCGATCTGCACATTACGCACCCCGAAGAGATATTCCGTTCTCGCTTCCAGCGCTCCGCCGGATAAACCTTTCAGGTCAGTTTTCGCCGGCGTGTCAAAAACGCCTTCAGCTTGAGCCTTGATTTCTTCCGGCAGGGAACCAAGCAGATACTTTTCTATGTTCTCCATGGGGAACCCACCTAAATACATAGATGCCTTTTCCAGAATCTCCTTCACGGCGCCCAGGTAGTCCCCAGCATTTCTCCGAACATACTCTCCCCAGTCTCCACCGTTTGAGACCACATCGAAGCTGTCCGCAATGAATTTTTCAATCGTGTTTCCGGCTCCTCCTACGGAATCAATTACATCGTCCAGCTGCTCTCCGCCCGGGATTTCTATCCCGTACCATTTGCCGCCTGTAATTTTGCTTTCAATCACATCGGCGATCTCCCCGCCGAAGGTCACTATACCCGCCGCGTCGCCAAAGGAATCCCAGAGTACGCGTTCCATGATGGATTCAAAGGCCAGATTTCCTTCCTCGTCCCGGTATTTCTTCCCTCTGTTTTTCCATACGGCTGTATGCCGGACACATAGCTTTCCATACCGGTGCAAATATAATCCAAGGCCGCGTTCAGCTGGTTCACGGTTTCCTGCTGTCCCGCTATATAGGTACTGTTCATAGCCCCTTGCAGCTGCCTTGTCTGGTCTATGATCTCCCCGGCCATGGCCGCGCGCTCCGCCGGGCTCATAGTTTGCCAACTCTGTGCCATTTGCTCATATTTCTGGCCGATAGCGCCCACAGAGTTTTCCAGCCTTGCCTTGTCTGCCTGTGTGGTCTGGCTTGTCGAGATTGCCCCACGAATCACAGAGAACAGAAAGGCTGTAACAAAATCCGTTGCCATCTGCTCTTTCGTAGGCTTTTCCTCTCGCAGCGCGTACCCAGTACCGATGTTTGCGCTTGCCGCCGCAAAGCCGCTGCTTGTCTGCCGGACAAACTCCATGAAGGGAGTCATCAGCCCTGATTTGGTCAGGGCTGTGCTGATCCCGGTATTCACAAGCCCTTCCGCCAATCCCCCGGCCAGCCCCTGCGCTCCGGATATCGCCACAGATTTTCCATACTCTTCCGGGCTCATGTTCCCGGTAGATACCGCGCCCGCGTTTCTCACGGCGTCCGCCGCCATAAAGGTAGCCGCGCTGTTTACTGCTCTCCCGGCAAAGGTCGTTGCGGCTTTCCCTGCTCCAAGCGCTTTCCCTGCCGTGCCTATCCCGGAGCTGAGCGTTGAAAGCATCATAAGGTTCCCGCCCACCTCACCGGCCGTTGCCATAACCGGGTGCTGCTCTCTGGCGCCTGCCAAATCCTGTTCGAACTTTACATGCTCTTCGCTCAATTTCTTCTTCAGTTCATCATCGTTCAAGAGAAACGCCGCGCCGGATCCCAGTGTTTCCGCAATAGATACGGTTCCCGTTCCCTTCATGGCTCCATAAAGCAGCGCCTGAATCCCGGTGTAGTCCTTATCTGTTACCGTATCAATGTACTCATATGCCGCTTCCGGGCCATCGTTTTTGTACAGCCAGTTAAAGCGCCGTACCGTTTCTTTCGGCAGATCCTTATAGTGGGAATGGGTATCCGTTCCGTTCTTGGCAACTGCATCGTTAGTATCCACCACCTGCCGGGCAATGGGGTTTCCATTGATGTAGTCGTAGAGGATATCATCAAAACCGGTAACATCATAAGTAACGTTCGCACCGCCCAAAGCATTGACCCCATAGATTTTATTTACTTGCGGCTCTTCCAGCGGTTACGGCATCAAAAATGTGATGGAAAGGATCAAGCTGTATTACGGCGGAGAATACGGCCTGACCTATCAAAGCAAGCGAGGAGAAGGGACTACGGTTCGGCTTTGCGTTCCATATCTGAATATCAGATCCGATCTGTAATTTTCTTTTCCGAATAAAGCAAAAAACAGGAGGCATATTTCCATGTCTCCTGTTTCTTGTTTCATTCAGTCAAAAGGTCAGCCGCTTGAGGTCCCGGCCTAGGCAGGCGTTATTCCGCCTCGATCCGCTCTAAAATCAGGGGCTCTTCCTTGGGCCGCGCGGGGCCCAACCGCAGCGCGGAAAGCAGGCGTTCCTCGCCTCGGCGGCACTTTTCCTCGCTTTCACTGTACAGCAGGGCAAGGGGCTCCCCGGCTATGACGGGATCTCCCTTTGTTTTGAGAAGGGAGATCCCCGCGCCGAGGTCGATTTTGCTTTCCTTTGTTTCCCGGCCGGCCCCCAGTTCCATGGCGGCAAGCCCGCATTCCTCCGCGTTCAGTGCGGTGATCCAGCCCGTTTCGGGTGCACGCACCTCTTTCCTTACAGGAGAGAGTGAAAGCTTTTCCGGTTCCCGCAGGAAGGAACTGTCCCCGCCCTGAGCCTCCGCCGTTTCGCAGAGCTTCTCAAAGGCCGCGCCGGAGCTTACCGCCTGCTTCGCCTTTTCCCGGGCTTCCTCCGGGGATTCCGCCTGCCGGCCCAGATAGATCATGTTTGCCGCAAGCTCCAAGCACAAAGCGGAAATCCGCTTTTCTCCCGTTCCCCGCAGAACCTCACAGGCCTCCTGTACCTCCAGGGCGTTGCCGATCTTCCTGCCCAGCGGCAGATCCATATCCGTGATCAGGGCAAGGGTCTTCCGCCCCGCGCTCTGGCCAATACGCACCATTTCCTCCGCCAGAGCACGGGCATCTTTCCGACTTTTCAAAAACGCGCCGGAGCCCATTTTTACATCCAGCAAAATAGCATCCGCTCCGGCGGCCAGCTTTTTTGACATGATGCTGGAGGCGATCAGCGGCAGGCTTTCCACCGTGCCGGTCACGTCCCGCAGGGCGTAAAGCTTTTTATCCGCCGGGCAAAGATTTCCGGACTGGCCGATCAGAGCCATTCCGGTGCGGTTTACAACGGAGAAAAATTCCTCCCGGGGCAGCTCCGTGCGAAATCCGGGAATGCTTTCCAGCTTATCCACCGTGCCGCCGGTATGCCCCAGCCCCCGGCCGCTCATTTTGGCGATCTTCACCCCGCAGGCCGCGGCAATGGGCCCGCAGATCAGGGTGGTTTTATCTCCCACTCCCCCGGTGGAGTGCTTATCCACCTTCACCCCGTCGATGGCGGAAAGCTCCGCCATCTCTCCGGAATGGGCCATTTCCAAAGTGAGGCAGGCCGTTTCCCGGCGGGTCATGCCGCGAAAAAGAACCGCCATCAAAAAGGCGGAGGCCTGGTAATCGGGGATCTTCCCTTCGGAAAAGCCTCGGACAAAAAAGACAAGCTCCTGCTCCGTCAGTTCACCGCCCTCCCGTTTTTTGTGAATGATATCCACCATGCGCACAAAACCGCCTCCTTTTCCGGAGCTTGTTCCCACAAACAAGGGAAACAGGCTTCAACACTTTTCCCGCTCTCCCAGCTGCTCCGGCCCAAAGGAAACGGGCAGCAGCTCCGCCAGGGTATACCGCTTTTGGTTTGTTCCGTCTGTGAGAAGGATCTCAAAATCCGGCCCGCAGAACTCCCGCATGACCTGCCTGCACACGCCGCAGGGCGGGCAAAGCTCCCTGGGCGGCTCATGGGCCGGGCCGCCCGCTATGGCAATGGCGAGAAACTCCCGCTTTCCGTCTCCTACCGCCCGAAAAAAAGCGGTGCGCTCCGCGCAGCTTCCCGGCGAAAGGGAAGCGCACTCAATATTGCAGCCGGAATACACCGTACCGTCCGCGCACAGCAGCGCCGCCCCCACCGCAAAGCCGGAATAGGGGCAGTACGCCGTTTCCCTGGCCTCCGCCGCCCGCTGAAGAAGTGCTTGATACAGCCCCTCCATTCCGTCCTTTTTCACAGGTTCCATATTGACCGGCTCCTTTCGGGGTAATAGTTGTTCATCGTTAGCTGTTAGTTGTTAGAGGAGAGCCCCTCACTGTCATTCTGAGCCGTAGGCGAAGAATCTCGTCCTTCATTCTCTGTGTAGAAGGGCAAAGGGAAAGTTCTCTTTTTTGTCATTCTGGGGAACGCAGAAAGCGATAGCTTTCTTGGCGAAGAATCTCGCCCTTGATTCCAGGGCAAAAGAACAAAGGACGGGATTCTTCACCGAGAAAGCAAGGCTGCCTTGCTTTCTGTTCAGTAATGACAAAATAGAAAATGGGCGGGTAACCGCTAAATTCCAATTTATCAAACTCTGCCCACACCTTAAATCTTACATCACCCCGCCGCGAACTGGCTGTTGTAGAGTTCGGCGTAGAAGCCGCCCTGGGCCAGCAGTGCCTGATGGCTTCCCTGCTCGATGATATGGCCGTCCCGCATGACCAGGATCACATCGGCGTCCTGAATGGTGGAAAGGCGGTGGGCCACGATGAAGCTGGTGCGGCCCTGCATCATTTTGGCAAAGGCCTTTTGAATGCGGGCTTCGGTGCGGGTATCAATGGAGGAGGTGGCCTCGTCCAGAATCAGCATGGGCGGCAGGCAGAGCATCACCCGGGCAATGCACAAAAGCTGCTTTTGTCCCTGGCTGATGGCGCCGCCGTCCTCGCCGATGACGGTATCGTATCCCTGGGGCAGGCGCTTAATGAAGCTGTGGGCATGGGCGGCTTTGGCCGCCTCCACCACCTCCTCCAGGGTGGCCTCCGGCTTGCCGTAGGCGATATTTTCCCGGATCGTTCCCTGCTTGAGCCAGGTATCCTGCAACACCATGCCGTAGTTTTTCCGCAGGCTGTTCCGGGTGACCTCCCGGATATCCGTGCCCTCCACCCGGATCACGCCGGAATCCACATCATAAAACCGCATCAGAAGGTTGATGACGGTAGTTTTGCCGCAGCCGGTGGGACCCACCAGGGCTACCCGCTGGCCGGGCTTTACCTCTAAATTGAAATGCTCGATGAGCCGCTGACCCTTTTGATAGGCAAAGAACACGTCCTCGATGGAGACCCGGCCCTCCACATGCTCCAGCTGTACCGCATTCGGGCTGTCCGGAAGCTGAGGCTCCTCTTCTATGAGCTCGAACACTCTGCCCGCGCAGGCCAAGGCGTTTTGCAGCTCTGTCACCACACCGGAAATTTCATTAAAGGGCTTGGTGTATTGATTCGCATAGCTCAAAAAGCAGGAAAGCTGGCCTACGGTAAGGCCGCCGCCCACCACGGAAAGCGCCCCTACCAGGCCCACTCCCGTATACACCAGGGAATTGACAAACCGGGTGGAGGGGTTGGTAATGGAGGAAAAGAAAATGGCCCGCAGAGAGCATTTGCGCAGCCGCTCGTTGACCTCGTCAAACTGCTCCAGCGCCTTCTTCTCCCTGCCGAAGGCCTGCACCACCTTCTGCTCTCCCACCATTTCCTCTACAAAGCCTGTCTGTTCCCCCCGCACCTGGGATTGCAGCCGGAACATATCATAGGTGCGCTTGGCGATAAAGGCCGCCACAAACAGAGAAACGGGGGTGACCAGCACCACCACCAGAGAAATGCCCACATTCACGGAAAACATGAAAAACAGCGTGCCGAGAATGGTCAGCACCCCGGTAAACAGCTGAGTAAAACCCATGAGCAGCCCATCGGCAAACTGATCCACATCAGCCACCATGCGGCTGACTACCTCCCCCGCCGGGTGGGAATCCAGATAGCGCAGCGGCAGCTTTTGCAGCCTGCGGAAGGCGTCCTGCCGAATATCCCGTACCACACGGTAGGCCACATGGTTATTGCTTACGTTCATGGTCCACTGGCACAGGGCCGCCACACCGATGGCAATGCCGATTTTCACAAGGATCCGGAAGATCCCGGAAAAATCCACCTGCCCGGGACCGAGGATCAAGTCCACCGCGCTGCCGGTAAGGATCGGGATATAGAGAGACGCCGCCACGGAAGCCGCCGCCAGCAAAACGGACAGCGCCATAAAAAACCAATACCGGCGAAGATAGGAAAGCACCTTTTTCAGCGTGCCTTTTTTTGCTTTTTCCACCTGCCTGCTCATTGCTTCGACCACTCTTTCTCCGTAAGATCAAACCCTAGTCAGACGCTCACGATTTTTCTTTTTGGAATTGGGATTCATAGATCTCCCGGTAGACCTGACAGCTTTCCAGCAGCTCATCGTGGGTTCCCACGCCTACCGCTTCACCGTCGTCCAGCACGACGATCACATCGGCCTGCCGCACAGAGGCCGCCCTCTGGGAAACCAGCAGCACCGTGGGGCTGTTGGGCAAATCGGCAATGGCGGTGCGCAGCTTCAGATCAGTGGCGTAATCCAAAGCGCTGGCGCTGTCGTCCAGAATCAGAAAATCGGGCTTTCGCGCCAGGGCCCTGGCAATGGTGAGCCTCTGCCGCTGGCCGCCGGAGAAATTTCTTCCCCCCTGAGCCACCGGCTCGTCCAGGCCCTGTTTTTTCTGCTTTACAAAATCTTTCGCCTGAGCAGTCTCCAGCGCCTGCCAAAGCTCTTCCTCCGAGGCGTCCTCCTTGCCCCATAACAGGTTTTCCCGGATCGTACCGGAGAAAAGCACCGCCTTCTGAGGCACCACCCCCACCCGGCTTCTGAGAGCTTCCGGGTCCCATTCCCTTACATCTGTTCCGCTGACCAACACCCTGCCGGAGGTACAGTCGTAAAACCGGGGGATCAAATTCACCAGACTGGTTTTCCCGCTGCCTGTGCCGCCGATAATCCCCACTACCTGGCCGGGCTCTGCGGAAAAGCTGATATGGGAAAGGGACTCCGCCCCCGCGCCGCCGTAAGTAAGGCTCACATCTTCAAAGGCCAGGGCGCCGGGGCGTTTCCCCGTTTCTCCCTGCCGGGGAAGTTCCATTCCCACAGGCAGCTCCAGCACCGCCTCCACCCTGCCCGCGCAGGCCAGGGCCTTGGCAATGTTGATGATCAAATTGGCAAGCTTGATGAGCTCTACCAGGATCTGCGCCATGTAATTGACCAGGGCCACCACCTGGCCCTGGGTGACGGCCCCGGTATTTGCCCGCAGACCTCCCACCCAGATCACCGCCATGGTGGCCAGATTGATTAAAATATAGGTCAAAGGATTCATCAGTGCGGAAACCTTTCCCACAAAGGTCTGCATGCGGGTAAGGCTCTCGTTTTCCTCGTCAAACCGCCGAATCTCCGCCTCTTCCCTGCCGAAAGCGCGGATCACCCGAACGCCGGTCAGGTTTTCCCGGGCTACGCCCAGCACCCGGTCCAGCCCCGCCTGCACCCGCTTGTACCGGGGCATGGTCCAGAGCATGATCCAAAAAACCACCAGAAACAGCAGCGGGATCACTACCGCGAACACCAGGGCGGCCTTCCAGTCAATAGTAAAGGCCATAAGCATAGCGCCGAACACCACAAAGGGAGAGCGCAAAAGCAGGCGCAGGGTAAGGTTCACACCGTTCTGCACCTGGTTTATATCGCTTGTCATACGGGTGATCAGCGTAGAGGTACCCGCCCGGTCCAGCTGGGAATAGCTCAACTTCTGGATACGGGCAAACAGCGCTTGGCGCAGCCGGGAGGAAAAACCCACCGCGGCCTTGGCGGCAAAATACTGGGCCACCAGGGTACAGCAAAGGCCGATCACGCCCAGCGCCACCATCAGAAGGCACATGTGGATAATATAGGGCCTGTCTCCATTTTTAATGCCGGTGTCGATCACCGCCGCCATCACCAGAGGCACCAGGAGCTCAAAGGAAGCCTCCAGCAGCTTGAAGGCCGGCGAAAGCACACATTCCTTTCGATACCCTTTCATATAACAAAGCAGCTTTTTCACACAGATCTTCCTCGCTTTTCAGGTCTGCTTTTCTTAGCCAGTCGGTGCGAATTTAACCGTTCGGCTAGGGGTTGTTTGAAAACAGAGAAAATGCCGGATTTTGTACAAGGCGAGACGGTTTCAAGGCGGAGGACCACAAGACGGGCTGATGCCCGTCTGAGATTTCCAACGCAAAAATCCGTCCGCATTGGGCAAAAAGACGGCGTTTACGATTTTTCAAATAACCTTTACTTTATTGTAGCAATATTTTCCTTTTGCCGCAACTGTTTCTCATGGCATTTTCAAGCTTTTCCCGGAAAAACAAAGGAGAAAAACAGCAGGCACTGTTTCTCTCCTTTATGATCCCCTATCCTTAGAGGATCATGTAAAATATGATGGAACATGCGGTGATCAACCGTCAGCCGCGCTCAGCTATTGCGCCGTGAAGAAAGGACAAGCCTGCCCTTTGCCATTTCTTAAGGAAAAAAGCTTCGCCCTTGCCTTTCTCTAACAACTAACAACTAACGGCTAACAACTTCCTCACCAAATGCCGTTGGTGATCCAATAGGGCAGCCAACTGGCATCGTTCAGGATCATCATCAGCTTGATCAAAAGACCAATGGCGGAAACCACGATTCCCGCCACGGCAAGGGCCCGTGTTTTATTTCCCTTAAAGCCAATGAGGGAGGTCACCAGGCCCAGCGGCAGTAATACCAGACTGGCCCAGAAATAGCCGATCACCGAGGAGGCAAAGCCCAAAATGGTACACACGTCTGCCCAGGAAAAGACTCTGCGCAGCTGAGGCACAGGAGCGGGCAGGCTGGGGTACCAGGGCGCCCCGGCACGGGGCTGAGGCGCTGAATAAAAGGGCGGCGGGACAGGCTGCGGCATGGCGGGCCCTGCGGATTGGGAAGCAGGCGGCGTCTCTGGGGGCAAAACCGTTCCACAGTTCTGGCAGCTTACCGCTTCCTCCGGTACATTGGCCCCGCAGTGAAAGCATTGCTTCATGTAACTCATCCTTTCCTGTTTCAAATTCGGCCTGTTTTTCTCTGATAGAATATGGGATCCCCTTTCGAGGAAAGCAAAAATCCCTGTTGATGGATCCTTGCTTTTCATGGTGCCGCATGACAGCGCCGCCATCGTTCGTCACTGTGCGTGCAGCCGCTTATCTTCTGCCTGCGCCGCCTCCGCGAGAGCCGCCGCCACGGGAGAAGCCACCGGAGCGACCGCCGCCGGAAAAACCGCCGCGGGAACCGCCGAAACCCCCGGAACGCCCTCCGCCGGAGAACCCGCCAAAGCCTCCAAAACCGCCGCCATTTCTGGGGGGCCGGGGGCCGGGACCAAAGCCGCCGGGGGGAGGAGGCGGCGGAGGCGCATACCAGCCTCTGCGCCGTCTGCTGCCCAGCATATTCCCCCAGAACATGCCGCGCCAGAAGCCGCCTCCGCCTCCACCACCGCCGGGATTGCCGGGGCCTCCTCCGCCGCCGGAAAGCGCCCGGATCACAGCGAGGATCACCACAATGACAATGATCACCAACACGATCCGGAATACAAACCGGAGAACCGTAAAGACAAAATCGGAAGCACGGTAGCCGCTTTCGTACTCGTAATCATAATTGTCCGTATTGGCGCCGCCCTGGCCGTATTCCTGATCATCATAGCTGTCGTCATAGGAATAGGTTTCCAGCTCGGTATATACCGCGTCGAAAAATTTTTTCGCGCCGGCATCGTAATCCCGGGCGGCGAAATCCGGCTCCAGATATTCGTCCAGCAGGCTTTGCAGTCTGCTGTCGAAATAATCCTCTATTCCATAGCCCGCCTGGGCGTAATAATTGTCCTCACCGATGGCCATTACCAGCAAAATGCCGTTATTCCGCTGCTCTGAGCCAACGCCCCAGGAGTTAAACAGCTCAAACACATAATCATCGATCTCCTGGCCGCCCAAAAAATCCACAGCGACAATGACGATCTCCGCGCCGGTTTTCTCAAAAAGTTTCTGGTTTTTGGAAATGATCTCCCGCTCCGTGGCGCTATCCAGCACCCCGGCCTCGTCCAGCACGTACTGGTTCTGGGGCCGATCCGGCACAGCGGCCAGGGCGGGAATGGACAAGGAGCACAAAAGCAGCGCTGTGAAGCAGAGCGCGGCAAAGCTTTTGAGAATATGCGGTACGCGGGTCTTTCTTGTCATGGCGATTCTCCCTTTCTGAAAACAGACAGCCGGACATTGCCGGCTGTAAAAAACCTTAGGCAACACCGCACAAAGACCGGCCAGAGGCCTTTGTACACAATTTGCTTGCATATTTTCCGCCATAGCACGCAGCTCTCGTTTGTCAATCGCAAGATTGGCTGCACTCAATCTGTGCACTCTGACGAAAAATCTGACTGTACAACTTGCGCACAATCTTTGTGCGGTGTTGCCCTTATTGCCCGAAAACGCCCAGTTCTTTCACTCCGGTGAGCTCTCCCAGCAGGCTTGCGGGGAACCTTGTGAGGGTCTCGTTAAATTCCCTGGCCTCGTCATTATAGCTGCTGCGCTCCAGCTTATCCTGCTCGGATTCTATTTCGGCAATCAGCTGCCGGGGGTATTTTTCGTCCTTTTCGTTCAGCCTGATCCCCTCCAGCTGCCCGGAAAGCCCCTGGGCGGCTTCCACCAGCAGACCGTAGGATTCCACCTCTTTCGGATCTCCGGGATCGTAAAATTTCTCGCAGAAATCCGCACGGTACGTGAGCTCATCGAGATACGGATCCAGCCCCGGATTGCTTTCCACATAGCGCTCCGCCACGGTGATAAGGTTTCGGGCCGCTGCCTGCTGCTTCTCCAGCCCTTCGTAAATAGCATACCCGGTGCTGTCATAATAATAGGCCTCGTCCCGCGTTTCTTCCCGCAGACGGTTCAGAGAACGGTTGGCGCCGAAGGGAACGGAAACCAGGATCATTCCCGCCATTACCAAAGCGCCGATCACATTTTTCTTTTTCATGGCTTCCAAAGCTCCTTTAGGGTAAAACCCATAAAACACAATGCAGTGGTCTTTTCTAAATAACTACTGGCTAAAGGACGAGATTCTTCGCCTTCGGCTCAGAATGACAAGAAGGATACCTTTAGCCTTGCGCCCTTGACCGTCCTCTAACAACTAACTTCACTGGTGAATATCCAAAAGCTTCTGCTTCAATTCGCCTTCCAGCTTGCCAATCTCCTGCTCGGCGGCCCGGCGCTTTGCCCTGCCCTCGTCCTGGATCTTTACCACCTCGTCCAGGGTTTGGATCAGGGACTGGTTGGTGATACGCAGGGTCTCCATATCCACCACGCCCCGCTCGGATTCCTTGGCGGTTTCGATAGTGCTCATCTTCAGCTTCTCCGCATTCTTGCGCAGCAGCTGGTTGGTCATATCCGATACCTCCCGCTGGGCTCTTACCGCCTGGGCGGAATGGGCCACGCCCAGAGCCAGCACCATTTGGCTTTTCCACAGGGGGATCGTGTTCACCAGGGTGGACTGGATCTTTTCCGTCATCAGCTTATCGTTGTTCTGCACCAGACGGATCTGGGGAGACATCTGCACGCTTACCATGCGGGTCAGCTCCAGGTCGTGCAGTTTCTTTTCAAAATTATCGCACAGCTGGGCAAAATCGTTAGCCGCCTGGGCGTCCTCCGCCAGGCCGCTCTGCTTTGCCTTGTTCTGCAGCTCCACCAGCCGGGTGGCCCGCTCCTGCTGAAGCTTTTTCTTGCCGGCAATGATGTACATGGAAAGCTCCTTGTGATAGTTCAGATTCATTTCATAGAGCTTATCCAGCATTACCACGTCCTTCATCAGCTGAACCTGATGATTTTCCAGGGCCGCGGCAATTTTATCCACATTGGTTTCGGCGCTGTCGTACCGGGCCTTCATGGCGGTGATTTTATTGCCGGTATTTTTGAACCACCCGAACAGACCCTTTTTCTCCTCCTCGTCGATATCGAAGCCCTTCAGCTCCACCACCAGGCTGGAGATCTCATCGCCGATCTCCCCCAGATCCTTGGTGCGCACCTTATCCAGAGCCGTATCGGAGAAGGAGGCGATCTTCTTCTGGGCGGCAGAGCCGTACTGCAGCACCAGGGTGCTGTTCGTCAGGTCGATCTTCTCGGCAAATTCGTTTACAGCCTTCTGCTCCTCAGGGGTCAAGGCGGATTCGTCCAGCACAACAGGCTCCACCGCGGTCTCCTTGGCGGTTTCCTCCGGGTTCAGCGTGAGGGCGGGGGCCTGGGGCTCTTCGGCCTCCAGGGTCAGCTTGATCTCATTATCCATGTGACAGCATCCTTTCTGATGGTTTCAGGGCCGCTGCTGCGCGGTCCTTATTATAATTGAGCGTGTCCTCAAAGCATTACTGCTTTTTCTCCTCTTTTTGCTCCTCCACAAAGCCCTCCTGCTTCAGGAGAGTCTCGAATACGGAAATATCCGCAGAAACGTCCATGGCCTCATCGGTAAACAGGGAATCCAGCTGCTTTTCAAAGGCGGCCGCCACCGTGTGCATCATACCGGCGATATTGAACATGGTAGAGGTGATGTTTTCTCCCCGCACGGACTGAGAGGAAAGCCGCTGATAGCTACTTAAAAGCTTCAGGGTGGTGGGTAGATAGTAATTCATGAATTTCCTGATCTGCGGGGCCTTTTCCGGGTGATCCGCCACAAAGCGGAAAATATCGGCGGAAGCTCTTTCCATTCTGTCAATGCACTCGGAAAGGCTTTCGTCCGGAATGGCGTTGTTGGCGGCCCGGAGCTTTTTCAAATACTCCCTGCCCTCATCGATGATCTTATCCACCTCCGGGTTCCCGGTCTGCGAGGGCTTTTCCTCCTGCTTGGGTGCTTCCTTCTCCTTCGGCTTTACCGGCTCGATGGGAACAAATTCCTTCTTTCCCCGGAACAGCTTACCGGAAAGGAGAAACACCCCCGCAAGCACCAGCCCGAACACGATAAAGTGGGAGACCTCGTACAATGGAAAATTCAGCGCGTAAAGCAGCGCAGCGGCGCCGGTAATGTAAAATTTCGCCGGGCTCCCCTTGCGCACCAGCTTCATGGCCGGCATTTGCGGGGCCGGGGCCCGATTGACCCCCGCGGGCTTTCTGCCGGGGTACGCAGCCTGCCCCGGAACAGGCTGCCCGGGAGCTGCCTGCCGCCCCGGAGCCGTTTTGTTGGTTCCGGCGGGATATGTGTACTGATACTGGTATGGATATCCTTTTCCCTGAACCCCCGCGGTCTGAGCGGTTCGGCCGGGAGGTGGTGTTTGCCCCGCCCGCTGTCCGGAAAAAGGCTGTCCTCCTGTGGGGGCTGTGCTTTGAGTATGGCTTTGCGGCGACCCGTTTTGCACACCCACGCTTCGCTTTACCGCAGGCGCGATGCTGCCCAGGGCGCTGTCCAGCCCCTCGGCGGCTTTTCCCAACCCCTGGGCGATCTTATCCGCTACGGGAATTCCGGAGCTTTTCAGGGTCTTATAGATCTGTGAGGAGCGAAATTCCTCCTCCACGGGCCTGCTGCCAGTCTGTTTCATCGTGATGACCACTTTCCTATTCTAAAAAAGTAAACCGGGCCAAGCTTGCCCCTGAACTAACCTGATATCTTTTGCAATCAACTATATAACATTGTACGTGGAAACCGCTTCTCTGTCAACTGAAATCTCAGCGGTGCACGCTTTTCAGAGAACATGAATATTGCCTGTTTCGGGATAGAGCCGCCGCACGGCCTCCCCGGAGGCGATCCCTTGGGAAAAGGCTGTGGCCGAACCGGCACACACGCCCCAGCGCAAAGCGCCTTCCAGTGTATTGTGCAGCTGCCAGCCATAGAGAAAGCCCGCCACCATGGAATCTCCCGCGCCCACGGAGGAAACCGCTTCCCCTTTCGCCGCCCGGCAGAACAGCCGCCTGCCGTCCTCACAGACCAGCAGCGCTCCCCTTTCTCCCAGAGAAACCGCCACATTCCGGGCGCCCTTTTCCTGTAAGGCCAAAGCGCTTTCTATGACAGCGGACAGCTCCCGAAGCTCCGTGCCGAACAGCGCCCCCAGCTCCTCCAGATTGGGCTTGACCAAAAATGGGCGGCAGGGCAAAGCCGCAAGCAGCGCTTCCCCGGCGGCGTCCACCACAGTAAAAAGCTCTTTCTCTCCGGCGCGCCTTAAAAGCCGCACGTAGCTGCCTGTGGGAAGAGACGGCGGAATACTGCCCGCCAGCACCAGCCCGTCCCCGGGCTGAAGGGCGAAAAGCTTTTCTCCCAGCCGTTCCAGGGCTTCCTCAGAGATCTCCGGCCCTGCTCCGTTCAAGTCCGTTTCCTCCCCTTCCGGGGTACGGATCTTCAGGTTCACGCGGGAGGCCCCTTCCTTCAAAAACAGAAAATCTGTTTTGCAGCCCGCCTGCCGAAGCAGCGCTTCGATCTCCCGGCCGGAAGCGCCGGCGCCGATGCCCAGGGCGGTATTTTCCACGCCCAGCGAGGTCAGCAGCAAAGATACGTTCACACCCTTGCCGCCGGGACGGAAGCAGCATCTATCATAGGAATTGATCGCACCCTTTTCAAAGCGCTCCGGGAACAGGTAGCAGTCCATGGCGGGATTCAGCGTCACGGTCCATATCATACTCTCACAACCTTACAACATTCTTAAGAATATTTTATCATTTTGAAAAAATTTTTTCAAATCCGGCGGAAGGGGTATTTTTTTGCTTTGGCTGGAGATTCTAAGCCATAGCGAAAATCAAGAATTTGCGGTCCCCACCGGGGAACGCAGCTTCTAAAAAAAGAAAGGATGTTTTCTCCATGATAAAAAATAAACTTCTTGTACCCCTGCTGTGCATGCTTCTGGCCCTTCTCCTGGCGGGCTGCGGCAACAAGCCTGGCAATGTAGTTTCCAACGCCGCTTCCAAAGCCGGAGACGCCATCTCCAAGGCCGGAGAGGATATGAGCGAAACCGGAAGCCGCCTGGAATCTGACCGGAACGACACTTCCAGAAATTCCGGTCTGAACAGCTCCCGTCTCGACCGGGACGACCTCTCTTCCCGGAACGATGATGGCCTTTCCTCACGCTATGACGACAACAGCAGCAGGCTGGAAAGCAACTCCACCTGGAACGATTCCTCCACAGGCTCCAATTCCTCTGACCTTTCTTAAGCTCCACCGCCGCCGCTTCGCGGCGGCTTTTTTATTTTTCGGAAATGCCGCGCTCTTCTGGAAGGGCAAGGGAGAGATTCTTCGCCTACGGCTCAGAATGACAGATTGGTAGACAGTTCAATAAATTGGATTTGCCCCGTTAGTTGTTAGAAAAGGAAAGCCCTCTTTCTGTCATCCTGAACGAAGTGAAGGATCTCATCCTTTGGTTCTTTGTATAGAGATTAAGAACGAGATTCTTCGTCACTTTGTTCCTCAGAATGACAAAAGAGAGAACTTGCCCTTCTCTAACAGCTAACAACTAAAACGCCCCCTCGCAAAAAATTTTTCTTACAGGGGGTTGACAGGGGCGTTCCTTTTTGATATCCTGTTCACTGGTTATTTACTTGACTAACTAACCAGATAGGAGGAAGGCTATGGAGCTGAAGTTTGACTCGGAAAAGCCTATTTTCCAGCAGATCGCCGAAGGGATCGAGGACGCTGTTCTCACCGGAGGCTTCCCGGAGGAGGGGCAGATCCCGTCGATCACGGAATTTTCCCTGCGGTACACCATCAACCCCGCCACAGCCCTGAAGGGCGTAAATCTTTTGGTGGAGGAGCAGATCCTGTATAAAAAACGGGGCGTGGGCATGTTCGTTTCCCCCGGCGCCCGGGAGCGTGTGCGGCAAAAACGTCTTCAAAGCTTTACGCCAAATTTTGTAGCGGCAATGGTCGCCGAGGCTCATCGGCTTGAGCTGACCGCCGAGGAGCTTTCCGAAATCGTGCAAAGCGAATTTTCCGGCGAGAAGGCTGACCGGTACACAGCAGAAAAGAAAGGGGTATCTTTATGAGCATTCTTGTAGAAAATGTTTCCAAAAGCTTTCAGCAGACCCAGGCTCTGAAAAATGTTTCCCTGAGCTTCGGCGAAGGAAAGCTCTGCGGCCTGCTGGGGAGAAACGGGGCGGGAAAATCCACCCTGCTGAATATTATTTCCAACCGGATCTTTCCCGACGCCGGGGGCGTTACCATTGACGGAACCCCCGCCGCGGAAAACGACGCCGCCCAGGCAAAGCTTTACCTGATGAGCGAAAAAACCTGCTATCCGGAGGCCATGCGGGTAACAGAGGCCTTCCGCTGGACCCGGAATTTTTATCCCGCCTTTGACGAGGATTTTGCCCGGAAGCTGGCGGACAGCTTTCAGCTGAATTTGAAAGCAAGGGTCAAAGGGCTTTCCACCGGGTACCTTTCCATTTTTAAGCTGGTGCTGGCGCTTTCCGTCAACGTTCCCTATGTGCTGCTGGACGAACCGGTGCTGGGGCTGGACGCCAACCACAGAGAGCTTTTTTACCATATCCTTTTGGCGAAATACGCGGAAAAGCCCTTTACCGCTGTGATCTCCACCCATTTGATCGAAGAGGCCGCCCGGTTTATTGAGGACGTGGTGATCCTCAAGGAAGGAGCGCTTCTGCGGGCCTGTCCCCGGGAGGAGCTCACCGCCGGAGTCTATACGGTATCCGGCGGCGCCCAGGCGGTGGAGGATTACATAAAGGGCCGGAAGGTACTGGACGTGGAGGCCATCGGCGGCCTGCGCTCCGCCTGTGTGGAGGGCCTGCCGGACAAAGCGGCGGCCGGGCCGGAGCTGGAGTTTTCCGGCGTAGACCTGCAAAAGCTTTTCATTCTGCTGACAAATTCCTGAGGAGGGCCTCTTTATGCAAATTTATTCTTCTTTCCGATATCAGCTTTTTTCCCATAAAAAGGATCTGCTGGTCTATTATCTCATTTTGGTGGGCATGCAGGTTCTTGCTTATCTCGTATCGATCCCCCTTACACTGGTCAGCGCCGGAAACGGCGGGCTGGTGATCACCAGCTCCAGCGGGATCTCGGCCATTTCCTGCATCTTTCTCCTGGTTGCCGGTATTTGCTCCTTCCGGGAAAGCTTTTCCATGGCCCTGCAAAACGGCGTTTCCCGCCGGAACCTTTTCTTCGGCAGGCTGTGCGCCTCCGCTGCGCTTTGCCTGATTATGGCAATGATCGACGAGGCCTCTACCCTGCTTTTACGGCTGGCGGGCCTGCTGCCCGGCGTTCAAACGGAATCGTTTTCCCTGCTGGAAACCGTATTCTCTTCCGCCCTTTCCGGCCTATCCCCGGTACTGGTCGCTTTTGCGGCGGTGCCCTTCAGCTTTTGCCTGCTTCTGGCCTTTGGGGCACTGGGATATTTTATCAGCACGCTGTTCTACCGCCTGAACAAGCTGGGAAAGCTTCTGATCGGCATTGGCAGCGCTCTCCTGCTCCTTGTAGGGCTGCCGGGCGTTTTTGAGCTGTACGACCATTACCCCCAGTGGCCCCTTTGGCCGGTGCTGGGAAAAGCGCTGTTCAGCTTCTTCCACCTGGCCTTCGGCGCCCCCTGGAACGCCGGGGTAAGCTGCCTGATCCTCTTCGGCGTGTTCAGCCTCTTCACCTGGCTGCTCATGCGCCGGGCGGAGTTGAAAAAGTAAAAAGTACAAATGTACAGAAACCCCCGTGGATCGCCGCAGTATGCGGCTTCCACGGGGGTTTTCTGTTTCATGGAAGACTCTGCGGCTTCATAATGTTAAGAGAAGGGAATATGAAATGAGCAGTGAGGAATGAGCAATTAGAAAGGTCAAGGACACAAGCGTTGTAATCAACGCTTGTAAATTGGAATTTAGAGGTGAGGCACCGCGGCCACTTGTGAAGCTGCTTGGTGCGGGAAGTTAATCACTGACCCGACCATTGGTAAGCAAATAAATTGGAATTTAGTGTGTTAGTTGTTAGCCGTGAGTAGTTAGTTGTTAGAAAAGAGAAAAGGGCTCTCAAGTTGTCATCCTGAGCCCCCGAAGGTGGCGAAGGATCTCGTCCTTAACCTTTTACCAAGAATTAAGGGCGAGATTCTTCGCCTGCGGCTCAGAATGACAGTAGAGGGAACTATGTACTAAACTATAATTTAGCTCCCCTTTGCCTCCCCTTATTTATAGAGGGAAAACAGACTGCTTCGCAGTCTGCGGGGATCGCCGACAGGCGGTGGAAGGGATCGTTACCCGCAGAAAGCGGCATAGAACCGCTAGTTTTGATCCCCTCAGTCAGCCTTCGGCTGACAGCTCCCCTTACTCGCGCAAGGGGAGCCTACGGGCGTTAAACTATAATTTATCTCTCCGCCTTACCCTTCATTGCTAATTGCTCATTCCTCATTTCTAATTTTCCATTGCGTTTTGCCGCGCCAAACACTTAAAAAGTCCTTTGATTTGGAGAGGAAAATGCATTACAAAAAAATCCCTGTTGCAAGAACAACGATTTCCTAGTAAAATAAGAAAATATGCGGCGGCTTTCGACAAATTGCGAAAGCCGCATACAGAAAGGCGGTTTCACGCTTATGGCACTGGTATTTCCGAAACACCCCTTCCGCACTCATGGCGGAGCGGCGGTTTCTCATTGCAAAAACACCTGGGAGCTTCCTTCCGCCGTACTGCCTCCCCCCAGCAGGGTGATCCTGCCCATGCAACAGCATATCGGCGCGCCCTGCACCCCCATGGTGCAAAAGGGCGACCATGTCTATTTGGGGCAGGTGGTCGGCGACAGCGACGCCTACGTGTCCGCCCCCATTCACGCCTCTGTTTCCGGCACGGTGGCGGAGATCACCAGCGTGATGCTCACCGGCGGGCAGATGACCGCCGCCGTGGTGATCGACTCCGATGGAAAAATGGAGCGGGATCCCAATATTTACCCGCCTGCCGCCATTCGGGACCGGGAAGAGCTGGCTCAGGCGGCGCGCTCCGCTGGGCTGGTGGGGTTGGGCGGCGCGGGCTTTCCCGCCCACGTAAAATTAAATGTGCCGAAGGAGAAAACCATCGATACCCTGATCGTAAATGCGGCGGAGTGCGAGCCCTATGTAACCGCCGACCACCGGGAAGCCCTGGAAAACGGGAAAAATGTGCTGGACGGCATTTACAAGGTAAAGGATATTTTAGATGTGCACCGGGTGTTTGTCGCCGTAGAGGATAACAAGCCCGATGTCATTGAAAAGCTGCGGGAGATCGCGGACAATCAGGAAATGGATCCTCTCGACGAGGTGCGGGTGTTTCCTCTGCGCAGCCGATACCCACAGGGGGCGGAAAAGGTTCTGGTACAGGCCTGCACCGGGCGGCAGATCCCCATGGGAAAGCTGCCTGCCGATGCGGGGTGTCTGGTGATGAATATCGCCTCCATTTCCTTCCTGGCAAGCTACATGCGCACCGGCATGCCCCTGACCCAAAAGCGGGTCACCATTGACGGCTCCGCGGTCAAGGAGCCGAAAAACGTGATCGTTCCCGTGGGAACCCCCATTCGGGACGTGATTGAATTTTGCGGAGGCTACCGGTCGGAGCCCAAAAAGCTCTTGATGGGCGGCCCCATGATGGGCATTGCCGTTACCTCCGATGAGCTCCCCATCTTAAAGCAGAACAACGCTATTCTGGCCTTCGCCGCCCAGGAGGCTGCCTCTTTGGAACCCACAAGCTGCATCCGCTGCGGCAAATGCGTGGAGGCCTGCCCCATGGGGCTTGTTCCCACAAAGCTGGAAAAAGCTGTGGAAAAGAAGGATATCGAGGCCCTGCGGGAATTGGACCTGATGGCCTGCATGGAATGTGGCAGCTGCGCCTTTGCCTGTCCCGCCGGAAGGCGGCTGGTACAGGCCATCCGGCTGGGAAAAAACTATGTAAAGAAAGCGGGGCAAAAGAATCATGGATAAGCTGATCGTTTCCTCCTCTCCCCATTTTCATGGAAAGCGCACTACCCAGAATATCATGCTGGACGTGATCCTTGCCCTTACCCCCGCCATGATCGCCTCTGTGGTGATCTTCGGCCTTCGGGCCATGGCGGTGATCCTCACCTGTGTGGCCTCCTGCATTTTGAGCGAGTACCTGTCCCGGCACATTATGAAGCGCCCCCAGACCGTGAGTGACCTCTCCTGCGTGGTCACCGGTATTTTGCTGGCGCTGAATCTGCCCGTGACCATCAACCCGTTGATTGCCGTATTCGGCAGTGTGGTGGCCATTGTGGTGGTAAAGCAGATGTTCGGCGGCATTGGGCAGAACTTTGTAAACCCCGCCTTGACCGCCCGGATCATTTTGATGAATTCCTTCCCCGCCCGCATGACCCACTGGACGGCAGCCTTTGATTATTCCGCCAATGCCGACGCAGTTACCACCGCCACGCCTCTGGTTTCCTTCTGGCAGAACGGCGGCGAAGGCTCTCCGACGGTTTTGGAGCTTTTTCTGGGAACCCACGGCGGCTGCCTGGGCGAGACCTGCGCCCTGGCCATTCTGCTGGGCGGGCTGTACCTGATCGTCAGAAAAGTCATCAGCCCGGTGATCCCGGTGACCTACCTTGCCACCGCGGCGGCGTTTTCCGCCCTCTTCGGCAGAAACCCGCTGATCGATCTGCTTTCCGGCGGCCTGATGCTGGGCGCGTTCTTTATGGCCACGGACTACACCACCAGCCCCCTGTATTTTAAGGGCCGCCTGATCTTTGCCGTTGGCTGCGGGGCCCTTACCATGGTAATCCGGGAGTTCGGATCCCTGCCCGAAGGCGTTTCCTACTCCATCGTTCTGATGAATATCCTTACCCCGCTGATCGAGCGGATCAGCAGGCCCAGGCCCTTCGGCAAGGAAAAGGAACAAAAGAAAAAGGAGGGCTCCCCCAGTGAAGCTTGATTTCAAAAGCGTTTTCGTCCCCACGGCGGTACTGCTTATCATCTGCGTTGTGGTATCGGCGGCTCTCATGGGAACAAACCTCCTGACAAAGGATAAGATCGCGCAGCAGCAGCTGCAAAAGGCCGAGGAATCCAGAAAGGTCGTATTGCAGGGCGCGGATTCTTTTGAAGCCGCCAATGCCGGAAGCCCGGACGAATATTATATCGGAAAATCCGGAAATGAAACGGTTGGCTATGTGTTTGAGACCACCGCCAAGGGCTATGGCGGCGACGTGCGCGTGATGACCGGCATCAGCGCGGAGGGCGCCATTACCGGCGTGATGATCTTAAGCCACGGCGAGACCCCCGGCCTTGGGGCCAACGCCGAAAAAGAGAGCTTCCGGGCTCAGTACCGGCAGCCTGTGCCGGATACCTGCCTTCAGCTTGTGAAATACCAGACCCCGGCGGAGGGACAGATAGAGGCCATAACCGGGGCCACCATTACCAGCACGGCTGTGACGAACGCCGTCAATCAGGCGGTGGATACCTACCACAACATATTCGGAGGAGGCGACTACGATGGCAACTAAAAAAAGCGGTTCTCTCCGAATGGAATTCACCAAGGGAATTATCCGGGAAAATCCGGTGCTTCGGCTGGTGCTGGGCTGCTGCGCCACTCTGGCGGTGACCACCGCCGCCGGAAACGCCATCGGCATGGGGGCCGCCACCACCTTTGTGCTGGTGTGCTCCAACGCCGCCATTTCCCTTTTGCGGAACGTGATCCCGGGTAAGGTTCGCATTCCCGCCTTTATCACCATCATCGCGGGCTTCGTCACCATTGTTCAGCTTTTTATCAAGGCCTTTTCCCCCGCGCTGGACACGGCCTTGGGCGTGTTTTTGCCCCTGATCGTGGTAAACTGTATCATTCTTGGCCGGGCGGAGATGTTTGCCAGCAAAAACAAGGTGCTTCCCTCCATTCTGGACGGCCTCGGCATGGGCGTGGGCTTTACCGCCGCCATGCTGTGCATGGGGACGATCCGGGAGCTTTTGGGCGCAGGTACAGTATTTGGCATTCCCATTCTTTCCCATTTCATGGAGCCCGTGATCATTTTTCTTCTGCCCCCCGGCGGCTTCTTTGTGTTTGGCATGCTGGTGGCGCTGGCCGGAAAGCTTTCCAAAGAGGGAAAAGCTCCGGAGGGAGTGGGCTGCGCAGGCTGCCCTCTGGCCGCCTCCTGCTCAAAGCTCACGGAAAAGGAAACTTGTACGAAAAATATGGAAAACTGGGAGGCGGCTGAATAATGGACGGACAAACCATCAAAACCCTGGTGGCTATTTTCCTGGCCGCCATTCTCACCGAAAATTATGTGCTCAATAAATTTTTGGGCATCTGCCCGTTTTTGGGCGTTTCCAAAAAGCTTGACACCGCCCTTGGCATGAGCTGCGCTGTCACGGTGGTCATGGTGATCGCCACCGCCGTCACCTGGCCGCTTTACACGTACCTTCTGGTGCCGGGAGATCTGGGCTATTTACAGACCGTGGTATTTATTCTGGTGATCGCCGCCCTGGTGCAGCTGCTGGAAACCGTGCTGCGGAAATTCATGCCGCCGCTTTACAATTCCCTGGGCATTTATCTTCCGCTGATCACCACCAACTGCGCCGTGCTGGGCGTGACCATGCTGGTTCTGGAAAAGGGCGCGGCGGATCCCTCCTTCGGCTATTTGCAGTCTTTGGTAAACGCCTTCGGCTCCGGCGTGGGCTTCCTGGTGGCGATGGTGCTGTTTGCCGGAGTGCGGGAGCGTCTGGAAGAGTGTGATATTCCGGAGACCTTCCGGGGCCTGCCCATTACCCTGGTAGCGGCCTCTCTGGTGGCCGTTTCCTTCCTTGGATTCGGCGGCGTGGTCGATCGGCTGCTGTAGCTTTCCGGCGATCGGCCCTTGTGTTCTGACCGGCAACTTCCTTTCAGAAAAGGAGAAACAACTATGAATTTTATCACTCCCATTTTGATCGTGGGGATCATCGGCCTGCTGGCCGGGGTCGTTCTGGCGGTGGCCTCCATTCTTCTGGCGGTACCGAAGGATGAAACCGCCGAGGCTCTGGAAGAAATATTACCGGGAGCCAACTGCGGCGCCTGCGGCTTTTCCGGCTGCTCCGGTTATGCCGCCGCCATGAGCAAGGGAGAGGCAAAACCCGGCCTCTGCTCGCCCGGCGGGGAGGAAACAGCCCAAAAATGCGCGGAGCTTTTAGGCTCTGGCGATGTTTCCGTGGAATATAAAACCGCCCTGGTGCACTGCATGGGCAGCTATGACAACACCACCGATAAAATGATCTATGACGGCATTGAAAGCTGCTCCGCTTCCACCTTCCTGGCCGGGGGGATCTCCAGCTGCCGGTACGGCTGCATGGGCATGGGAGACTGTGTGCGGGCCTGCGAATACGGCGCGGTCAGCGTGTGCAACGGCGTGGCAAGGATCGACCCCCAAAAATGCAGGGGCTGTTCCAAATGCGTGGAGGCCTGCCCAAAGGGTCTGATCAAATTTGTCCCCCTGAAGCGGCAGGCGGTGGTGCGCTGCTCCAACTGCGACAAGGGCAGGGATACCATGCAGGTGTGTAAAATCGGCTGCATCGGCTGCAAAAAATGCGAAAAAACCTGCGAGGACGGGGCCATTACCGTACAGGACAACCTGGCCCGGGTAGATCCCCAAAAATGCACCGGCTGCGGCAAGTGCGCCGAAGCCTGCCCCCGGAACGTCATCACCATGCTGGAAATCTGAAGCATGCGGAGCCCGAACTGCCTTTGGTGAGGAACCGGGCTCATATTGTATCTAAAAGAAAAAACTGCGCCATATCAACGCAGGCTTGTGAGGAGATTCTTAAATGAAGAAAAAGCTATGTATTTTCGGGGGTCTCCTGCTGCTCATAGCGGCGGGGGTCTGCGTTCTGCTGTTTTGGAAAAAGCCTCTGCCTCCGGTTACTGCCAGGCTGGTCACGGCAACAGACCTCCACTATCTTTCCCCAGAGCTTACCGACCATGGGGAATACTTTCGTTTAGTTCTGGAAAACGGGGACGGCAAAGCAATGGAGCATTGCGAGGAGATCACTGACGCCTTTGTGGAGCAGGTGATCTCCACCCCGCCGGACGCCCTGCTCCTTTCCGGGGATCTGACCTTTAACGGCGCCCGAAAGAGCCATGAGGCGCTGATCGAAAAGCTTTCCAAAATCAAAGAGGCGGGGATCCCGGTGCTGGCCATTCCAGGAAATCACGACCTGGAAAATCGAAACGCCGCCAGCTTTCAGGGAGATCACTACACCCTGGTAGACAGCGTGACCGCAGCGGAGTTCTCGGAGCTCTACAGCGCTTTCGGCTTTGAAGACGCTCTCAGCCGGGACGAAACTTCTCTGAGCTATGTGTTTCAGATCACGCCCCAGCTTCGCGCGCTGATGATAGATGTAAATTCACCGGGGTGCGGCGGCGCCGTAAAAGAGGAAACCCTTCGGTGGGCGGAGGAACAGCTGATCCTGGCGGCAAGACAGGGAAGCCGGGTGGTGGCGATAAGCCACCAAAACCTGATCGCTCACAGCGATCTTTTCGATTTCGGCTATGCGATCCACAACGGCTCCAAGCTGCTGGAGCTGTATGAGAAATACGGCGTGCTCTGCAACCTCAGCGGCCACATGCACATTCAGCATACGGTCAAAAGCCAAGCGGGGCTTTGGGATATCGCCACCTCTTCCCTTTTGATGTGGCCCCTGCAATACGGGGAGCTTTCCCTGGAAGGAAAAACAGCCCATTACCGCGCGATCCCTGTAGAATCCCCCTTTTCAGACTACGCCTACGATTACCACTGGCAGCACTGCGCCCAGCTTACCGCCGATGAAAACGGAAAAGCAGACCCGGAGCTGGGCCGCTTTTTCGCCGATATCAACACCGCCTACTTTAGCGGCCATGTAACACAAGACCTGTGGGACGATACCCTGTACCAGGCCCTGCAAACAGAGGGCGGCTTTACCGCACAGTATCTGACCAGCATCTATGAGGACGGCTTTCAAAACCACCGGGAATTTTCTTTTGATTTTTAGCGGCAGGCAATGCCATTTTCCAGGAAAAGCCCCTCTCAAAAAATCCGGGAACACCGTTTGCCGTTTATATGCGGCCGGTGTCCCCGGGTTTTTCGTTTTATTTCCACTTTGAAGCCGTGGTTTTTCGTTTTTCACCTCCGGGAAAGCATTTCAGTTTTCCTGATTCTCCCGCTTTTCGCCCTCGGAAAATTTCTCAAGAAAATACTCGCTTTTGGAGCGGAATTCCTCGTCGTCCTTAGCGTAGTACAGGATATCCTTTCCGCTTCCCCGCTGTATCTGAAATCCCTTTTCGGCCACCAGCGCAATATGCCAATACTCGCCGTCACTGTAGGTCAGGCCGAAGTTGTCGCCTGACCAGCCCAGAATAAAGGGCATTTCAAAATAGTCGTCGTACCGGAATTCCCTCAGGTAGGAAATAAATTCCCCGATCATCTCCCGGTCCTCCTCCAGCGTGAATTCGTGCAGATCTCCCTGAGACTCCATAAAGCTGAAGTTCACTGCTACGGGGAGCTCCCTTCTCAGCTCAAGCTTGTCACCATTCAGGAGCCTGTCACCCACAAAAAGCGCGGCAACGAGAAGAACCCCCGCGAGAAGGACAGCACAGCTTATCAGGAATCGTTTTTTCATGGCGTGTACACCTCCGGTAACCGCAAAGCAGACTTATTCCCCGAGAATCAGCCGATCCAGCCGCGCGGCTTCTTCCTGCAGCTTTTCGGGGTCTTTCGCATAGTAAAGTATCGTGTTGTCTGCGTCTCCCCATATCTTGATACCATCAGGAAACACCACAAGGAAAGCGAGATAGTGCGCATAGTGAAGCTTTATGGAATAGATCTGATCGCTGTCGCGTCCGCTGGGTTCACAATTCTCATATCTGATGTTTTTCAGAAATGATATGATTTCCCGGATTTTTTCTTCATTATTTTCTATTTCCAAAATGGCGTACTCGTGATTTTCTATGTCCGATCTTGAGAATTCCACCTTTTTTGGAATTTCATTGCTGATCGGAAGCCTTTCCCCGTTTAGCAAAATATCGATCCGATAGGCTCCGAAAACAAGCAGCGCGCACGTAATAAGTAAAAGCCCGATTATCAGGATTCGCTTTTTCATTGTGCTTTCTATCCCTCCACGTCCGCAGGCCAAACAAGCTGATCCAGCTGTTCTGCTTTTCTTTGCAAAAGTTCTGCGTCTGTTACGGTATAAAGAAGATTCTCGTCTCCCCAGATCGCTACTGCGTCAGGAAACAGCCTGAGCGATATTCCATAGTGAGCATAGCGGAAATACAACGCGTACGAATCTGTTTCATGGCCGCTTTGCTCACAGGTTTTATATCTGATTTTGCGAAACAACGATACAATCTCCCGAATCTCTTCTTCATCGCTTTCTATTTTCAGAACTGTATGGGATTTCTCGCTTCCTATTGGTGGAAAAACTTCTATCATTTGTGGAATCTCATTGCTAATGGGAAGCCTTTCTCCGTTTATCAGAATGTCGATCCGGTAAGCTCCGAAAGCCAGCAGGATGCCTAAAATAGCGAAAAGGGATATGATTAGGAGCTTCTTTTTCACAGTGATCGCCTCTGTTTAAAATGTGATTTCCCAAAATTTGCCGCCGAAAGCAACGGAATCTATCTCAACATATCTTCCCTTTCTATTTACGTTTCTGCCATCAGAAATTTTGATAAAGGCACGGTAAATTCCGGCACTGTTACAGACACGGTTGTAGGCATATCCAATAACGGCATGGCTTCCATATGGATGTTTTGTTTCGCTGTATGGTATACCGATCAACATCAATTTGTTAGGAGAATCAAATAAAGTGATTGTTTTTTGATAATTTAGTTGGCCTGCATCAAATGTATCAACCGTATTTATCCCATATTGTTTAAAAGAATCTTTAATAAATCTTCCAGCCCAAAAAAATCCTGTACCCCCAGCTGTTTCTTCTATCACCCCGGTTGGATTATAATACCCATCGTTTGCCGCCATCACCTTGCTGTAAACACTTTTATCTGTGGCATTTCTAATTGTAGTTTTATTATATTTTTCTCCGTACATTTTGATCAGGTTGGTAATAGCAGTAGGGCAACAGTTCGGCTCGTTTTTGGCAAAGTCGGTCATAATCGCGAAATGGGCATAGCTTTCCCAGGTATTTTTCCAGTTTACGCCCCAAAAGGTACCGCCGTATACATTCTTTGCGTACGCGCAGGGGTCGTCCATATAGCCGCCCTGGGTATTGATCGCTCCGATTCTCCTTTTTCCGTCTGACAAGCTTTCTTTCAGCGCGGTTTTTACTTCCTCGTTGATATGTTCCGGGCTTCTTCTTTCCTCAAAGGTGTTGGCCAGATCCTTCCGAAGCACCGTTTGCCCTTGTTCGGTCAAAAGAGTAGATCCGCCATTATCAATATAGTACTCTAATACGCCCGGATATACGATTTTGCTTTCAGCGCTCCTGGCACGTGACGCGCTGACAATCTGTTCTGTATCCGACCATTCCAAAAGCAGAAAATTTGGTTTCTTCCGCCGCGCCGGCCGGCATAGAAAAAGAAAGAAGGAAAACAGACAGAATAAGGACTGCGCTGCATATTGACTTTACTCTTTTTGCAAACATGATGACAACTCTTTTTTATGATATAAAATTTAGTTCCCTTTTTTAAGTATATCTTAAGTTAGATATAAAGTCAATAAAAATATCATAAAATTTTAAGAATTTTTATCAAAAATTATGCATAAAACTGTATCTATCTATGTTGTCAAACTGAACTTTTCCTGTCTGCCGCACAAAACCTGAAATCCCTTTTTACACTTCTCCCGCACCCGGCGGCTTAGATTCTGTATCCGGGTTGAAAAAAATGTGAAACACTTCCTGTATTCTGGGGAAAACCTCAGAAAAAGGAAGTGTTTTTTTATGGATCGGGAAATTGTGATCTCCCATTTATACCAGAGCTATGGAAAAAAGGAAGCGCTCTGTGACGTGAGCTTTACGATTCCCCAGGGTATGTTCGGTCTGCTGGGGAGAAACGGGGCGGGGAAAACCACTTTGATGAAAACCCTTTGCACGCTGCTTACCCCCAAAAGCGGGGAGATCACCGTAAACGGGATCTCCGTTTCTCAGGCCGGAAAGATCCGGGAGATCACAGGCTATTTGCCCCAGGAATTTTCCCTGTACCCTTCCATGTCCGTCTTTGAGGCCCTGGATTATCTGGGGGTGCTTTCCGGTATGGAAAAATCCCTGCGGCACAGGCGGATCAAGCTGCTTTTGGAGCAGGTGAACCTGACAGAGCAGGCCGGGAAAAAGATCAAAGCCCTTTCCGGCGGTATGAAGCGCCGCCTGGGAATTGCCCAGGCACTGCTCCACGACCCCCAGATCATCATTGCCGACGAGCCCACCGCCGGGCTGGACCCGGAGGAGCGGGTGCGGTTCCGGCAGCTGTTTCAGGAGCTTGCCCGGGAAAAAACGGTGCTGCTCTCCACCCATATCGTTAGCGATATTGAGGAGGCCTGTGAAAACCTGGCCATTCTGGACGGCGGCAGGCTCCGCTATACCGGCACGGTCAGCGAGCTTTTGGAAACCACCGGAGAACCCAATATGGAGCGGGCGTATCTTGCCTGTATCCACAGCGGAAAGGAGGGCTCGGCATGTTTTGGAAGGAGCTGAAAAAGGGAGCCCGTTCCATTCCCTTTCTGCTGCTGTTTCTCACCCTGCTGATCTTCTACCAGAGCCAGCTTGGCGGGTATTTGGACGAGGACAAAAAGCTCACAGAGCCCCAGCCGGGACTTACAGAATACGGCCTTGTTCACACCGACGACCCGGCCCTTGTGATGCCGGGGGCGCTGAACAGCCTGCTTTCAGAATTTGCCTCCAACCGTTATGTGACCTACCCCTGGGGCTTTCTTCGCAACGTTCGGCTGGGCGAGGAGGATCAGGGCAAAATGGCGGAGCTGCTTTCCCAGCTTTCCGGCACGGATCAGGAAACTGTTCTGGCCATGGAAAACGACCCCGACGCCCAGGGCGGCATGACCGTCACCATGAACGAGGACGGCACCTTGAGCGCCCAGCAGCAGGAGTCCGACCACGGCCTTACTCCCGCAGAGGGGCTTTCCTATGCCCGGTTTCGGGAGCTGATGAACCAGGCGGACGATCTGCTGGGCGGGGGAAGCGACTATCGGGAGGATCGCCTTTCCGCCTTCGCCTACCGGGGAAAGACCTATGAGGAGGCCCTGCGGGAATATGAGGAGGCACGGGAGATCGACCGCTATACCGGGGCCCACGCCAGGCTGTTTTCCGACTACATGACGATTTTCTGCGCTTTTCTTCCAGCCTTTCTTATGGTTTCGGAGGGGCTGCGGGACCGCCGGGCCCGTATGCGGGAACTGATCTTTACCCGGCGGGTCTCCTCCCTGAGGCTTACCCTGACCCGGTACGGCGCCGCGGTGCTGCTCTCCATGGCCCCGGTGCTCCTGCTAATGGGGATCGATACCGTTCGCAGCGCCCTGCTGTACAGCGGGCTTTCCATTGACCCGCTGGCCTACTGCAAATACACCCTGGGGTGGATCCTGCCCACCGTGCTGTTTTCCTGCTCCTTGGGCCTTGTTATTACAGAGCTTACCGATACGCCCTTGGGCCTTGCCGCGATTTTGGCCCTCTGGTTTCTGGACCTGAACCGGGGCATACGGCAAATGAGCGGCGGCTATGGAGATTTTCTTCTGATGCCCCGGCACAATAACATTATGGGGGCCTCCACTTTTCAACAGAATTTTGGAGAGCTTTTGACCAACAGACTGCTTTATACCGCCGTAGCCCTGGCCCTTGTGGGGCTTTCGGCCCTGGTTTTGGAACAAAAACGGAAAGGCAGGTGGTTCGGCTTTGACGCTTTCAAAACGCGCTTTATCCATCGCAAAAACCTGTGTGAGGAATAATCTGCCTCCCCACCTTTTGCTTTCCCTTCTGCTGCTGACCGGGGCTTTTCTTGTGATGTGGCCCTGCTATTGGGAGAAAGGCCAAACCATGTCCTTTTTCCTGATCTTCCTTCCCCTTACCGGGATCCTGCTGTTGACACCGCTGTTTCTGCCGGAGCAGGAGCAGAATACCCTGGACGTACTCCGCATGCGAAGCACCCCTCTTGCCCTGATTTTCACCGTGCGGGCGGCCTGCGCCTGTCTTCTTCTGCTGGCCCTTCCCGCCGGAACGCTGCTGGTTCTGGGATTTCTTCATTGCGAGATCCCCTCCGGACTGTGGTGCGAAGCCGTTTGCGCTTCTCTGTTTTTAGGCGGACTGGGAGCCACATGCTATGCCCTGTGGGAAAACCTGCCCGCCGCTTATCTGGTCCCGGTCCTGTATTTTATCTTCTGCGCCATGACCGGGCGGGAGCGCATGGGCGAATGGGGACTGGAGGCTCTCTGTACCGCCCCGGGAGGGCAGGACTATCTCCCCGGCCTTCGTCCCGCCCTGCTGCTGGGCGGCATCTTCCTGCTTGCCGCCGCCGTTCTTCTTCGCTGCCGGAGAAAAAAGGGACATTAGGAATTAGGAATGAGCAATTATAAAGGGCAAGAACTTAGTTCGCTAAATTGGAATTTACCGGTTATTCGCTCACCTCTCTCCTGTCATCCTGAGCGAAGCGAAGGATCTCGTCCTTTCCCCTTTTATCCGGAAAATTAAGGACGAGATTCTTCGTCACTTCGTTCCTCAGAATGACAGGTGGGAACTGCGTGTTAAACTATAATTTATCACCCGGCCATGCCCTTCATTTCTCATTGCTAATTTCTCATTGCTCATTGAACATAGCGGTACCACCGCTGTCCAGCATCTAGAATCCAGTATCTAATATCTAAAAAGCTCCGCCGCAAAATGTGTCATTTTGCGGCGGAGCTTTTTTACCCTTCCTCCACGCCCCGGGGACGGGGTCTGGAAAGAAATACTTCACCCTTGCGCTCCAGAAGGCGCATGCAGCTTTTTGCTTTTTCCACCTGATCAAAAATACCGTAAACAGCGGAGCCGCTGCCTGTCATCATCGCGCCCAGGGCCCCGGCGGACAGCATGAGCTTTTTGACTGTTCGTACCTGGGAAAGCTTCATGGTTTCGTCAAAACGGTTGGAAAGCGCCCTGCCGATCTGCCGCAGCTCTCCCGCCTCCAGGGCTTGCAGCATTTTGGGGGTAGCTCTGCCGCCGGAAAGGGGATACTGGTCTAACAGCGCGTAAGCCCGGGGCGTGCTCATGCCGGCGGGGGGCTTACAGATCACCAGAAAGCAGTCCGGCATGGGAGAAGCCGGCTCCAAAAGCTCTCCGGTGCCTGTACAGCGGCAGGTCCCCCCCTGTATGCAGAAGGGCACATCGGCCCCCACCCCGGCCCCAAGCTCCAATAAAGCAGAAGGCTCCAGCTTTGTTTCATAAAGCCGATTCAGCCCGAAAAGCACCGCCGCCGCATCGGCGCTGCCGCCGCCCATACCGGCCCGGGTGGGAATGTTCTTTCGTAAGGAGATCGTCAGGCCCTCCTGCTTGAGCCCGCAGTGGCGAAAAAAGAGAGAAGCCGCCCGGTAAGCTGTGTTTTTCGTATCGGTGGGAAGATATTCCCGGTCGCACCGCAGGCGAATTTCACCCTTACCGCCGGGGGTCAACTCCACCTCGTCCCAGACGGAAACACTTTGCATCACCGTATCCAGCAGGTGAAAGCCGTCCTCCCGCTTTCCGGTAATATCCAGGGTCAGATTGATTTTTCCATACGCTTTCAGTTTCATACCTTTTCACAGCCTGAACGCACCCAGCCTTCGCACGCCGATCACATGCCGGGGGCACATTTCGTGGCAGCAGAAGCAATGAATGCAGTTTTTATAGTCGATCTCCGCTTTTCCGTTTTTGAGCGCAATGGTATGCTGAGGGCAGCTTTCCGCGCATTTTCCACAGCCCACACAGCCCTTTTTATCGATCCTCGGATAAGGCGTGGCAAGCTTTTTTGCCAGGGGACGCAGCAGCTTCGGCAGCTTATCGATGAAGTCCGTGCTGGAAGCCCTTGCCTGCTTGAAGTCCGCCAACCGCAGGGTCTCCGGGTCGTCCCCCACAAGCTCCAGCTCCTCCAGGGAAATGGGTCCAAACCCCCGCTGGCTTCCATAGAGCAGCATTAGCACGGAGGCGGGCTCGATGCCCGCTAAATAAGCGGCGCACACGTCCGCCGCATAGGGATTTTTCGAGGCCGCCACCGCCCCAAGTTCCCGGCGGGAGCCGCCGGTGGGCCCGTCCCCCTCCATGGCCCAGATCCCATCGAGAAACGCGAGGTCAGGGGAAATCAGCCCGCAGAGATCCACCAGCATTTGGGAAAATTCCTCTTTTTCCGGGAACCGGCAGTGCAGCTCCGGCTTTTGCAGGCCGGGCACCACGCCGAACAGATTTTTGACCGCCCCGGAAAAACCTACCATGGAATGAGTTTTCAGCTTGGCCAGGTCAATGAGGTACTCCGCGTCCAAAAAGGGCTCCACCACGGAAAGCCGCCGGCAGACGGAGCCCTCCGGCAGGGAGACCTCTCTGCTTTTACAATCGGTATACAGGGAAAACCCGTTTTGCTCCGCCATTTCCGTATAGCCGCAGGCCTTAAAATGGGCCTTCATCAGCCCGGGGGCATAGGGCCCGCCGGGGCTTTCGGCAATGAGCACCCCTGCCCCGGCCTTTTTCACGCATTTCCCCACCGCCGCCACAAAAGCCGGGTGGGTGGCCACCGCCTCCTCCGGCTTTGCGCGCATGACAAGATTGGGCTTCAGCACCGCCGTCATACCGGGCTTCAGCTCATCATAAATGCCCAGCGTTTCAAACATGCCGTGGATCAGCGGCTCCAATTCCTCCGCCCGGTAGGTTTCGCACCGGGCCAGCGCCACCCGCTCTCTCACAGCTCTTTCAGAAACGCTTCCATACGTTCCAGCGCTTCCGTAATGTGCTTGATGGAATAGGAATAAGAAATGCGCACAAAGCCCTCGCCGCAGGCACCGAAAGCATCGCCGGGGATCACCGCCACATGGTGGGAATAAATCAGCTTTTCACAGAATTCCTGAGAGGTGAGCCCGGTAGACTGAATGGAAGGAAACACATAAAAGGCCCCCTCCGGTTCAAAGCAGCTGAGGCCCATTTGATGTAAGCCGTCCAAAATGAGCCTGCGGCGCATATCGTACTGTCCCCGCATGTATTCAATATCCTCGTCCCCGTTTTCCATGGCCTCAATGGCGGCATACTGGCTGGTGGTGGGGGCGCTCATAATGGCAAACTGATGCAGCTTTGTCATTACGCCGATGATCTCCTTGGGCCCGGCGGCATAGCCCAGGCGCCAGCCTGTCATGGAATGGGACTTGGAAAAGCCGTTGACCAGAACCGTGCGCTCCCGCATACCCGGCAGGGAGGCGAAGGAAACGTGAGGGGCGTTCCCATAGGTAAGGGAAGCGTAAATTTCATCGGAAAGCACCAAAAGGTTGTGGCGCTCCACCACCCGGGCCACCGCTTCCAGATCCTCCCGGCGCATCACCGCGCCAGTGGGGTTGTTGGGGTAGGGCAGCACCAGAAGCTTTGTTTTTTCCGTGATCTTTTCCTCCAGCTCCTCTTCGGTCAAGCGAAACTCATTTTCCGCCTTGGTCTCAATGATCACGGGAACGCCGCCCGCCATTTGCGTGATGGGCACATAGCAGACGAAGCTGGGCTCCGGGATCAGCACCTCCTCGCCGGGGGAGATCAGGCTGCGGATACACAGGTCAATGGCTTCCGACCCGCCCACCGTTACCAGCACCTCGCTTTCCGGCGCGTACTGCACCTGATAATGGCGGGAAAGAAAGCCGCTGATGGCTTCCCGCAGACGGATAAAGCCCCGGTTGGGGGTATAGCGGGTACGCCCCTTTTCCAGAGACTCAATGCCCGCCTCCCGAATATGCCAAGGGGTGTGAAAATCGGGTTCGCCCACGGAAAGGGAGATCACGTCCTCCATTTCATGGGCAATATCGAAGAACCTTCGGATCCCGGAGGGCTTGATGCTTTTCGCGGTGGGATTTAAGAGGGACTCAAAATCAATCACAAAGATTGCTCCCCCTCTCGTCTCTTTCCTCGTAATCGCTGTGGAAGATCACGCCGCCGTCCTTGTATTTCGTCAGCACAAAATGGGTGGCGGTGGAGAGCACGCCGCCAATGGGGGCCAGCCGCCGGGAAACGAACATGGCGATATCGGACATGGTTTCCCCTGTCACTGTCACTGCCAGGTCATACCCGCCGGACATGAGATACACGCTTTCCACCTCCGGGAAATTCATCACTTTTCCGGCGATCTCGTCAAAGCCTGTGTCCTTCTGGGGGGTGACCCGCAGCTCGATCAGGGCCGTGGCCCGGTGGATCTCGGTTCTTTCCCAGTTCACCAAAGCATGATAGCCCCGGATCACGCCGTCCTTTTCCAGCGCCGCAATGGTTTTTCTTACGTCCTCCTCCTTTTCCCCCAGCATCACGGCCAGCTGGGCGGGGGTAAGCTGCGCGTCCTCCCGTAAAAGCTCTAAAAGACGGTCTGTTTTCATTTGATCTTCCACCTTTCCGCTAAAATGCTATGTAGTCGAGTGAAGCTATGATCTCCCGCGCTGTTTGTTCCTCCACGGGAGTGGAAAATACGCCGGGAGAAAATTCCACCACATCTCCCAAGCCCTTTTGCAGTACGAACCGAAGCCTGCCGTTTCGCACCTTTTTATCGGTGTAAAGCTTTTGCACCAGGGCCTCCCGGTCGATCTTCGAGGGGATCCCGGTGGGAAGCCCGGCCCGCTTCAGCAGGGCCAGCAGCCTTTGCCGCTCCTCCTCGGTGAGAAAGCCCATTTTTTCCGCCAGCGCCGCTTCCGCCGCAAGGCCGATAGAAACTGCCTCTCCGTGAAGCAGCTCATAGCCGCTTACCGTTTCAATGGCTCTTCCCACAGTATGCCCCAGGTTCAACACTTCCCGCAGCCCGCTTTCCCGCTCGTCCCGCATGACCACCTGATATTTGATCCGGCAGTTTTCCTCCGCAATATGGGCGCAGGCCGACCGGCCGCAGGCAAGAAGCTTCTCCATATGCTCCTCCAGATACTCAAAAAAGCCGAGGCTGGCAATACAGGCGTGCTTGATGGTTTCCGCCAGGCCGCTGGAAATTTGCCTTTTGGGCAGGGTCCTCCAGGCGTTCACATCGAGATATACCTTTTTCGGCTGGTTGAAAAGGCCGATCAGGTTGGTGGCCAAAGGCGTATCCACCGCCGTTTTTCCGCCTACGGAGGCGTCCGCCGCCGAAAGCAGGGTGGTGGCGTAATTCACAAAGGGAACTCCCCTGGCGAAGGTGCCCGCCAAAAAGCCGGCCAGGTCCGTGACCACGCCGCCGCCGACGGCGATGATCCCGCAGTCCCGGCGGCAGCCGGCGGCCAGCAGCTCATCCTCCAGCCGGGCCTTTGTTTCCCTGGTTTTTTGCCGTTCCCCGGCTTCAAACACAAAAAGCTCCGCCTGAAAGCCCGCCTCCAGCAGCATCTCCCACAGCCGCTCTCCGTATAAGCCCTTCACGTTGCTGTCTGTGATCAGGGCCAGCTTTTTTCTGTCCCCCAAAAGCCCGTTTCGCAGATCCGATACCAGCTTTTCCTCCAGCCCGAAGCCGATCTCGATCTCGTAGCTGTCGTCCACCACTCTTTTAAGCTCTACCTGAAAAACACCCATTGGCTTTTCCTCCTTTAGCCAGACGGCAAAACCGTGGTTCAAATTCGCGCTGTCTGGCTATTCCAGCGGCAGCAGAGTGGGCTTCCGCTTTTCATAAACGGCAAATTCCCTAAAGCCCGCCTGCTTCAGCAGCTCCATGCCCTCATCGACGCCTTTTCCCAGATCCTCCGCCCGGTGGGCGTCGGAGCCCAGGGTAACAAGCCTGCCTCCCAGCTCATGATATCGGGCAAGTAAGGGCAGATCCGGCAGGGTACGGCCTATTTTCTGCCGCAGACCCGAGGTGTTCACTTCCAGCGCTTTTTCAGCCCAGATCAGCGCCCGAAAGACCCCGTCGATCTGCTCCCGGTGCTGTGTAAGCTCCACCGGGATCCCGTGATCCCCCACAATATACCGCAGCGGATAAGTCAAATGGCCCAGGGAATCAAATCCGCCCCAGCGGATCACCTCTAAAAGCTCCTGCCAGTAGGCGGAAAGCAGCCGGTCGATAAACTCCGGCCCTTCCCTGGTATAGTCCAGAAAAAAGAAGTCCTCAAAGCCCCGAATATTGTGGATAGAGCCAATGACAAAATCGTATTCCCCCTGGGAAAGTGCCTGTTCCGCCGCCGGAAGATCCTGATTGGGCTGGCCCAGCTCGATGCCCCGGTAAAACCGAAACTTTCCGGAAAAGCTGTCCCGTGCCCGCTCCATTTCCCCCCAGGCTTTTCGCACCCTGGGCCTATAGCGGCTTTCATATTCCTGGCATTCACAATGATCTGTCAAGGTATAGGCGTAAAGCCCCAGCTCCGCGGCCTGCCGGCACATGCGCTCCACCGTGTCCTTCCCGTCCGGCGAGCAGGCCGAATGGTTGTGGCAGTCGCTTGCATACCGATGTTCCATGATCCCCGCCTCCCTTCCCATGGGAAAGTTAAAATTGAATTTCAGTATAGCATAAACAGGGACAAAAGAAAAGGAAAAAATCGATTTCACGGGAAAGCTTCAGGATTTCTTTGACAACCATCTTCCGGTGCCTTATAATGGAAACCGGATTTCTTTTCGCAGATAATCAGATACTTCCGGGGCCGTGCTCCGGGAAAGGATGGAGCATTTATGGAAAAAACCACAAAGGCCGTTATCACAGTGATTGGAAAAGACATGGTGGGAATTCTGGCAAAGGTTGCCGCCCAGTGTGAAAAGCACGGCGTAAACGTGCTGGAAGTCACCCAGTCCGTTTTACAGGATATGTTCGTCATGGTCATGCTGGTGGATATCACCCGCGCCACCGCCCAGGTGGCGGAGCTGGCGGATCAATTCGACGCCCTGGGGGAAAGCCTGAATCTGAAGATCCACGTGATGCATGAGGATATTTTTAATTCTATGCACAAAATCTAAAACGCCTTCGGCGTTTTAGATTCTTGGGAGTTTTCCTTCGTTCTCCGCAGGAGAACGATTCCGCTTTCGCGGAACCGGAAAACGTCCACTTATTCTGTTCTTGGGAGTTTTCCTTCGTTCTCCGCAGGAGAACGATTCCGCTTTCGTGGAACCGGAAAACGTCGACTTATTCTACTCATGGGAATTTTCCTTTTTGTCTTTTTTATTTGATGAATTGAGGTTTGTAGGGCTGGCAAATAGCAGTAACCCTTGCCTCCCCTGAAAGGGGAGGTGGCGGCCGCAAGACCGTCGGAGGGGTTCCAGCTCACTGAAAAGCCATATAAAATCTGCGTTTTACATCTTCCCAGCCAGAACCCCTCAGTCACGGCTTCGCCGCGACAGCTCCCCTTTCAGGGGAGCCAAGAGTGTGCACTAAACTATCATTTACTTTTCTTTACATTGCGCTGCACAGCAGCGCCACCAACGCCCAGCATCTAGCATCCAGCATCTAAAAAAGGTGGTCTTATCTTGAATACCAATGAAATTCTGGAAACGATCAATATGATCGACAACGAAAATCTTGACGTGCGCACCATCACTATGGGAATTTCCCTTTTGGACTGCGCGGATTCCGAGATCGACAAGGCGGTGCGAAAGGTCTACGATAAGATCTGCCGTTACGCGGAGCACCTGGTCAGCACCGGGGAGGACATCAGCCGCCAGTATGGGATCCCCATCATCAACAAGCGCATTTCCGTAACGCCCATCGCCATGATCTCCGGGGTCTGCCCCGGCGCTTCCCCCATTCATTTCGCCAAGGCCCTGGACAAAGCCGCCCGGGAGGTGGGGGTAAACTTTATCGGCGGATATTCCGCCCTGGTGCAAAAGGGCTTCGGCCCCGGGGACTATGCCCTTTTGGAGAGCATTCCCCAGGCGCTTTCCGAAACGGAGCTTGTCTGTTCCTCCGTCAACGTGGGCTCCACCAAGGCCGGGATCAATATGGACGCTGTGGAAAAAATGGGCCGCATCGTCAAGGAAACCGCTGAGCGTACTGCCGACCGGGAATGTATCGGCGCCGCCAAGCTGGTGGTGTTCTGCAACGCCCCGGAAGACAATCCCTTTATGGCGGGCGCGTTCCACGGCCCCGGTGAGCCGGACTGTGTGATAAACGTAGGCGTTTCCGGCCCCGGCGTGGTACGGGCCGCCATCGCAAAATCCGGCGAGGGCCGCAGCCTGACAGAGATCGCCGAGCTCATCAAGCGCACGGCCTTTAAGATCACCCGTATGGGACAGCTGGTGGCCCAGGAGGCTTCCCGGCGGCTGTGCGTTCCCTTCGGCATTGTGGATCTGTCCCTGGCCCCCACCCCCGCCATCGGCGACAGCGTGGCCTATATTCTAGAGGGCATGGGGCTTGCCCAGTGCGGCGCTCACGGCACCACGGCGGCCCTGGCTCTGTTAAACGACGCGGTAAAGAAGGGCGGCGTCATGGCCTCCTCCAGCGTGGGCGGGCTTTCCGGCGCGTTTATCCCCGTCACCGAGGACGCGGGCATGATTGAGGCTGCCCGCAGCGGCTGCCTTACCCTGACAAAGCTGGAGGCCATGACGGCGGTGTGCTCCGTGGGCCTTGATATGATCGCCATTCCCGGAGACACCTCCCCTGAGATCATTTCCGGCATCATCGCGGACGAAATGGCCATCGGCATGGTGAACTCCAAAACTACCGCCGTCCGGTTGATCCCTGCCGTGGGCAGGAAAGCCGGAGACGAGCTGGATTTCGGCGGCCTTTTGGGCCGGGGGCCCATCATGGCGGTAAACCCCGCCTCCCCCGCGGAATTCATTCACCGGGGCGGCAAGATCCCGGCGCCCCTGCAGAGCCTGAAAAACTGAATTAGGCGGCGAGGCGCCGCGGCCACTCGTGTCCGTACTTGGTGCGGGAAAATAGTTTTTGACCCGACCGTAAGCAGAGCGCTAAATTGGGATTTAGCTGCCCTTTGCCTCCCCTTATTTATAGAGGGGAAACAGACTGCTTCGCAGTCTGCGGGGACCGCCGGACGGGTGAGCGCGTCCCGGTGGGGGGAAGGTCTCCAGTGGAGAACTCGGCTGTCGCTTCAGACATTGCTGAACGTGCCCCACTGGGGCACAGCAACCGAACCGACAGGTGAAACTCGGTGGAAGGGATAGTCACACGCAGAAAGTGAGATAAAACCGCCAGTTTCAATCCCCTCAGTCACGGCTTCGCCGTGACAGCTCCCCTTGCCTCAAGTGGAGCCTAAGAGCGCTAAACTACAATTTACCAGCCTATTTACTTTTGAATTCAAAAAGGAAATCAGAGTAACCATGAAAAAGGAAAAGAAGCAAAAGCTGACAAAAGCGGAAAAAAAGCTTCGGTCGGCGGAGAACAAAAGGAAAATGAAGCAGGAAATCAAGGAACACCCGGTGCTGTTTGCGGCCTATGTGGTCCTGCGAGCGCTGGTGATCGCCGTGATGGTGCTTCAGATCTTCAATCGGGAATATTACGATGTATTCCTCTGCGCCCTTACCCTGCTGCTGTTCACCGTTCCCAGCTTCGTGGAGCGCCGGCTGCACATCGATGTTCCCAATACGCTGGAGGTGATCATTCTTCTGTTCATCTTCTCGGCGGAGATTCTGGGGGAAATCCAGGAATACTATTTGATTTTTCCCTTTTGGGACACCATGCTCCATACCCTGAACGGCTTCCTGATGGCCGCCATCGGCATTGCCATGGTGGATATTCTGAACCGTTCCCGGAAATTCAAGGTGCGGCTGTCTCCCGCTTTTGTGGCGGTAGTGGCCTTCTGCTTTTCCATGACTATCGGCGTGCTGTGGGAATTTTTCGAATACGGCATGGACTGCTTCTTCCACATGGATATGCAGAAGGACACCGTGATTTCCGCTGTCACCTCCGTAATGCTGAACCCGGAGGGCAGAAACGCCGCCGTTACCGTTCCCATTGAAAGCGTTGTGATAAACGGAGAGCCCTGGGCGGGCTATCTGGATATCGGACTGCACGATACCATGAAGGATCTCCTGGTGAACTTCGTCGGCGCGGTACTGTTCTCCCTCATCGGCATGCTGTATATCATGGGCCGAGGAAAGGGAAAATTTGCCCCCAAGTTCATTCCCCGGCTGAAGGAAAACGAGCTTCCTCCTCCCAGCGAGGAGGGCGCGGGTCTGCTGGATCCCATTCCCCTTTCCGAAGCGGAGCCTGAAAAATCCGATTCGGAGCCGGACTGTATTTTCTGCCAGATCGCGGCGGGGAAAGCGCCCTGCCGGAAGATCTATGAGGACGAATACACCCTGGCATTTCTGGATATTGCCGGAGACGCGGAGGGCCACACCCTGGTGATCCCCAAACGGCACGCAAAGACCCTGATGGACTGCGACATGGAGACCTGCTCTCATCTCATGGAGACAGCAAAGCTCATTGCGGAGCATTATGTGCAAAGCTGCGGCTACGAGGGCGTAAATCTGTTGAACGCCAGCGGGGAAAGCGCGGAGCAGTCTGTGCCCCACCTGCATTTTCATATCATTCCCCGCAAAAAGCAGGACGGGATCACCGCCTGGCCGGAGCTGGGAAAAACCGAAACACCGCCGGAGGAGGTACAAAAGCGGCTGACCATGCTTCCCCCGGAGCGGGAGAAAAATGGAGAAAACACACCCTAAAAAGGAGGAGTCACTATGAACGCTGTTGTCAAAACAAAGCAGGGACTTGTGGAAGGCCTTCGAAGCGAGGACGGAAAAACCGTCCTATTCCAGGGAATTCCCTATGCGCAGCCCCCTGTGGGAGAGCTGCGCTTTCGCCGCCCTCAGGAGCACGCGCCCTGGGAGGGGATCCTTCCCTGTCAGGAATTCCCCAACCGCTGCCCCCAGGCCGATCCGACAAAAATGGGCTTTTATGCGAAAGAATTTTACGATTCCTTCGTGCCGGAATGCGGAGAGGACTGTCTGCGCCTGAACCTTTGGGTGCCGGCTGACTCCACCCCGGAAAGCGGCCTTCCTGTGCTGTTCTGGATCCATGGCGGCGCTTTTCTGCACGGGTGGGGCAGTGAAAAGGAATTTGACGGGGAAGGCTTTGCCAAGAAGGGCGTGATCCTCTGCACCATCAACTACCGGGTCAACGTTTTCGGCTTCTTTGCCCACCCGGAGCTGGAGCGAGAAACGGAAGAGCACGTTTCCGGAAATTACGGCATTCTGGATCAGATCTTTGCCTTAAAGTGGATCCGGGAAAACATTGCCGCTTTCGGTGGCGATCCGGAAAAAATCACCATTGCCGGACAATCGGCGGGCTGCATGAGCGTGCAGTCCATCATTTCCTCCCCCCTTTCCAGAGGCATGCTGCGAGGCGCTATTCTGCAAAGCGGCGGCGGGCTCAGGGCGGTATTTGAAACACCAAACAAGGAACAGCTTTGGGATATTTCTGAAAAACTTATGGAGCATTTACAGGTAAAAACCATAAAAGATCTGCGGGAAGTCCCGGCAAACACCCTGATGGAAGCGGCCTACGCGGTAAACGGAGAGGGCCTGGGCTGGACGCCCCATCAGGACGGCTGGCTGCTGCCCACTTCTACCGACGCCCTGGCGGAGGCCGGAAAAATACACGATATTTCTTACATGATCGGCTCTACCGGAGACGATATCGGCGGAGATACGCTGCTTCAGGAAAGCGGCGCGCGCTTCTGCGAAAACCAGTTGAAGCTGGGCCGCACCCCCGCCTATTTCTATTTCTTTGACCGCAAGCTTCCCGGCGACAACGCGGGGGCCTTCCATTCCAGCGAGCTGTGGTATGTGTTTGAGACCTATCCCCGCTGCTGGCGGCCCTGGGAGGAGTGTGACAGAGAGCTTTCCCGGGTGATGTCCGCCTACTGGGCAAATTTTGTAAAAACCGGCGACCCCAATGGCGGCTCCCTGCCCTGCTGGAAGCCCTATACCACGGAGAACCGTGAACCGATCCTGCTGGCGGAAAAGCTCGTACAGAAAGGAACCTGAGAAATGAACTATCAGGATATCAACGCGAAAGCTATTGGTGACTGGTGCCGGGAAGGCTGGGTATGGGGTGTTCCCATTTCCCACGAGACCTTCCTGCGGGCAAAAGAAGGCCGTTGGGACGTACTGCTTACCCCCACAAAGCCCGTTCCCCACAGCTGGTTCGGAGAGCTGCGGGGAAAAAGGGTGCTGGGCCTTGCCTCCGGCGGCGGGCAGCAAATGCCCATTTTTGCCGCCCTGGGCGCGGACTGCACCGTGCTGGACTACACCCCGGAGCAGCTGGAAAGCGAACGGGAGGTGGCCCGGCGAGAGGGCTATGAGATCCGCATGATTCGGGCGGATATGACAAAGCCCCTGCCCTTTGCGGACGGAGAATTCGATTTGATCTTTCACCCGGTATCCAACTGCTATGTCCGGGAAGTGCGCCCCATTTTCCGGGAGTGCGCCCGAGTTTTGAAGCCCGGCGGCGCTTTGCTCAGCGGCCTGGATAACGGGATCAATTACCTGTTTGACGAAACGGAAACCACCCTGACCTGGAGCCTGCCCTTCGATCCCCTGAAAAACCCGGAGCAGCTGGCGTCTCTGCAAAAGGGAAACGAAGGCGTGCAGTTTTCCCATACCCTGGAGGAGCAGATCGGCGGCCAACTGGAGGCCGGGCTCACCCTCACCCATGTCTATGAGGATACCAACGGCGAGGGAAAGCTTCATGAGCACAATGTTCCCACCTTCTGGGCCACCCGGGCGGTAAAGGTGGCTCCGTAAGGTCAAAAATATTGCTCGTGGAAATTCGGAAGCAATGTTTGTCGAAAAAATATTATCGATAAACATTAAAATTCTATTGACAAACGATAATTTCCAGATTATACTGAAGGCACAAACCGATTGGGAGGTGCCTCTTTATGGCAACACAGAAAAAAGATCGTTTGACCAAGGCCGCCACCGTGCTTTCCAAGCTTTTGGAAATTGGCTATGACATCGGCGCGGTGACGATGATCGTTGGTTTCGTCCTGTTCCTGCTGGATAAAAATTTCTTTCCCGGCGTTCTGGTCAAGGGCGGCGTGGTTCCCGGAGAGGCTGTCAGCGTACACGGCTTTTCCCTGGCCCTGGTGATCGGCAACGAGGACGGCTCCTTAAATAGCGCCGCTATGATCCTTTTTCTCCTTTGCGGCGCCATGACCCTGGAACTGATGGCCTGGGTATTCCGCAATGTCAACCTGATTTTGCGCACCACCCAGGGGCTGACAAAATTTTCCCAGGGGAAAACGCCCTTTCAAAAGGATAATGTGCGCATGATGCGGGAGATCGGCATTTTCTTTATTTCCATCACCATGGTGCAACTGGTTTTCAGCACCATTGCCACACTGGTGATTGGGCCGGAGCTGGTGGAATCCAGCGTGGATATGATGGGGATCGTCATGGGAATTCTGATGCTGTGCCTGTCTCAGGTATTCGCCCTGGGCATGCAAATGCAAAACGATATGGACGGGCTGGTGTAAGCGATGGGCAGGATCGTACTGCGGCTGGACAGAATGATGGTAGAGCGGAAAATTTCTCTGAATCAGCTGGCGGAAAAAGTGGGCATTTCCAACGTGAACCTTTCCAAGCTCAAAAACAACCGGGTAACAGCCATCCGCTTTTCCACCCTGGAGGCAATTTGCGAAGTCCTGCAATGCCAGCCGGGAGATCTTCTGGAATACGAAGCCGACAAATAGCCATTCGCTGTGAGGGCCGACCTTTCTAAATGAGAAATGTGAAATGAGCAATTAAGGGCAAAAGGAACAGTATGATAAATTGGAATTTAGCGGTTGCCCGCTTACCTTCCACCTGTCATTACTGAACAGAAAGCAAGGCAGCCTTGCTTTCTCGGTGAAGAATCTCGTCCTTTGCCCTTTTGCTCTGGAATTAAGGACGAGATTCTTCGTCACTTCGTTCCTCAGAATGACAAGAGGGGACTATCTGCTAAGTTATAATTTACCAGCGTTAGTTACAACGCTGGTGCCCTTACTCCTCGTTGCTCATTGCTATGCGCCGCCGTCCAGCATTCAGCATCTAAAAAAGTGCCGCTGCAAAACATGTTTTGCAGCGGCACTTTTTGTGAAAACAATTATTGAATTCCCTTCAGCGGGAACCGGCCGAGGAATCGGGTCGGGAAAAACTCGTAGAGCAAAAGCGCCTCTATTCTGCCCTGAAACTGGGAAAACTCCTTCAGTACAAGGAGCAGGGCCCGGCAGACCTCCGGCGCGTCCTCCAGATACAGCGTGGCATGGGGCGTCCAGTTTTCCGAGCTTCCAAACCGCTCCCTGCAGTCTAGCCAGACGGCGCAAATTTGAACCCGCTGAATAGCGGCAGCAAGCTGCCACAAGCGATATATTGCCGCTTTTCAGTTTATCGTCCTAGGCAAAGGCGCAAATGTTCCGCAAGCGGAACATTTGCCTGCCGTCGTCCGGAGCTTGCGAAGCAAGCTTTTTGCGCTGAAAATCGACAACATCTCACCAGTTTTCAGTTCGAAGAAGTTTTGCCGTGGTGGATTTTTGTCCGACCTAGGCAAAAGCGTTGCATTTCTAACAACGGGCGGGCGAAAATACGCCCGGCAAAACCGTGGTTCAAATTCGCGCCGTCTGGCTGGCAGCTCCCGGGTACAGTCCGGCGCGAGAAACAGCACGTTTCCTCCGCCGAACACCCCGATATGACTGAACGTAAGGGAAATGGGCTCTGTCTCCCCCGACGCTTTTTGCACGGCGGACAGCACCTTCCCCTCCTCTTCACAGGGAAAGCTTCCAAGGTAATGTGATAAGGGGGCCCGGGCGTCTGCCTGCCCGAAAACCCGGCGGCGGTCAGGCGGCTGTAGAGCCTTATCCCCTCGGTCTGGGTTCTTTGATCCAGTTCCGCCAGCACATACAGCCGCTTTCCCGCGGCTTCGCTGCTCACTTGATCTCCCGGGAGGCGATCTCCGCCTGGGTTTTCGCGATAAACTCCTCTACCGACATGGCGCCCAGGTCGCCGTCCTTCCGATGGCGGGGAGAAATGGTGCTGCTCTCCGCCTCTTTATCGCCCACCACCAGCATATAGGGGGTCTGCTGCAGCTGGGCTTCCCGGATCTTATAGCCGATCTTCTCATTTCTCGTATCGCATTCCACCCGCAGCCCAGCGGCCTCCAGCTGTGCCTTCAGACTTTGGGCATATTCGTGGTGGCGCTCGGAAATAGGCAGGATCACGGCCTGCACGGGAGAAAGCCACAGGGGGAATTTCCCGGCGAAATGCTCGGTGATCACCCCGATAAACCGCTCGATGGAGCCCAGCACTACACGGTGGATCATCACCGGGCGGTGCTTTTCTCCGTCCGCGCCCACATATTCCAGCTCGAAGCGCTCCGGCAGCTGGCTGTCCAGCTGGATCGTGCCGCACTGCCAGGTGCGCCCCAGGGAATCCGCAATGTGGAAATCCAGCTTGGGGCCGTAGAAGGCGCCGTCGCCTTCGTTGATCACGTAATCCTTGCCCATGGCCGTAATGGCGCTTTTCAGGATCTCCTGGTTGCGCTCCCATTCCTCCACCTCGCCGATATGATCCTCCGGCATGGTGGAAAGCTCAATGGTATAGCTGAGGCCAAAGGTGGAGTACACCTCGTCAAACAAGCCCACCGTTTCCTGAATGACCTCCTGCATCTGCTCCCGGGTCATAAAAATATGGGCGTCGTCCTGGGTAAAGCAGCGCACCCGGAACAGGCCGTGAAGGGTGCCGGAAAGCTCATGGCGGTGTACCAGGCCCAGCTCCCCTACCCGCAGGGGCAGCTCCCGATAGGAATGGGGCTCGCTGGCATACACCAGCATACCGCCCGGGCAGTTCATGGGCTTGATGCCGAAGTTGGTTTCGTCAATGACCGTGGTGTACATGTTGTCCTTATAGTGCTCCCAGTGGCCGCTGCGCTCCCAAAGCTGGCGGTTCAGCATGATGGGCGTGGAGATCTCCAAGTAGCCGTATTTCTTATGGACTTGTCTCCAGTAATCGATCAGAGTGTTTTTCAGCACCATGCCCTTGGGCAGGAAGAAGGGGAAGCCGGGGCCCTCGTCCCGCAGCATAAAGAGGCCCAGCTCCTTGCCCAGCTTGCGGTGATCCCGCTTTTTCGCTTCCTCCAGCATTTGCAGGTACTCGTCCAGCTGCGACTGCTTGGGGAAGGAAATACCGTAGACGCGGGTAAGCATTTTCTTCGTGGCGTCCCCCCGCCAGTAAGCGCCGGTGATAGAGGTGAGCTTTACGGCCTTTACCCCGCCGGTGCTCATCAGATGGGGGCCGGCGCAGAGATCCGTAAAGTCCCCCTGCCGGTAGAAGCTGATCTTCTCCCCGTTTCCGGAGTGCTCGTCGATCAGCTCCTCTTTGTATTCCTGCCCGGCCATTTCCCGTTTGGCTTCTTCCGCCGGCAGCTCAAATTTCTCCAGCTCCAGATTTTCCTTGATGATCTTCTTCATCTCTTCCTCAATTTTGGGAAGTTCCTCCGAAGACAGGGGGGTATCCATGTCGAAATCGTAATAGAAGCCATTTTCAATGGCGGGGCCGATGGCGAATTTTGTGCCGGGGTACAGCCGGTTTACCGCCTGGGCCATAATGTGGGCGGTGGTGTGCCAGTAAGCGTGCTTTCCCTCCGCCTCATCAAAGGTGAGGATCTCCAGCGCGCAGTCCTGTGTCAGAGGGGTACGCAGATCCTTTCCCTCGCCGTCAACACGGGCGGCACAGGCGGCCTTAAAGAGCCCCATGCCGATGGACTTTGCCACCTCGGCGGGGGTAACGCCGCTTTCAAACTCCTTCCTTTGTCCTTTCAGGTCGATCTTGATCATGTGGAAAACTCCTTTCCGCCGGAACAGAAAAACGCCTGCCCCAGCAAATTCTGGGGCAGGCGACAAGGCTTCAAAATTTTCCCTGCGTCCGCGGTTCCACCCGGATTCAAAGCGCCCGTTTCAAAAGCGCTTCCTCGTTTCAGCCCATAACGGCGCTACCCGTCTGTCCTTAAGCCGTTCGATACGGAAAACCGGCGTTCGGCAGCCGCTCAAAGGTGGTATTCCGTTTCCCACGGGAGCCTTCCCGCGCCGCCGCGAGCGCTTCCAGCCAACGGCGCTCACTCTCTGGGGGCAAAAGCCCTTCACGGCAAAATTTTCAGAAGCGGAACTTCCTTTTCTCAGCGTTTTGGGGAATTTGTCTCGGCAGGCTTCGTGGTCAGACCGATACAAATTCTTATATTGAAACCATCATAACACCGGGAAAAAGCCTTGTCAAGAGGGGAATTTCTCCAGTCTGCCCGCTGAAAACGGCTGATTCTGTAACTGATTTGTAACTAACTTCTGAATAAAATGTTACAAATTTCTTGACAACGGGTGCCCTTTAGAGCTACAATGATACACAGAATGCACTTCGTGCTTTTTATAGATTTCTTCTGTTTTTCATTTTTATAAGGCGTTTCGGGAAACGTTTTCTTTCTGCCCGCTTCCGCCTTACCACTTTTTACTAGGATACATTTTTTATTTTCCGGCTTGCAGCAGGCCTGTACCCACGAGTTGTCAGGGTATGGCGGCTACCGGAAATAGCGTAAGCCTTAAAAAAGAACATAGAAAAATAGCGGAGCAAGGGCCGTCTGCATTCACGGGGCAGGGAGATCGATCATCTCCTGGCTCCGGCATTCTTATTTTAATCATTTGAGACTTTGAAACAAGAAATGAGAAAAGGAGGTGCCTGATTGCAGATCCCACTATGGCTGTGCATCGTTATTGCGGTGGCTGCCGCCGCTTTGGTAGGAGCCCTGGCGTTTTTTCTGGGAATGTCCTATCGGAAAAACAAGGCGGAATCCGCCATTGGCTCCGCTGAGCAGGAGGCCAAGCGCATTATCGGCGATGCCGTGAAAACCGCGGAAGCAAAGAAAAAAGAGATCGTACTGGAGGGCAAGGACGAGATCCATCGTCTGCGCAATGATTCTGAAAAAGAGCTTGCCGACCGGCGCAAGGAGATCCAGCATCAGGAAAGGCGGATCCTTCAGAAAGAGGAAAGCCTGGAAAAAAAGCTGGAAAACGTAGAGCGCAAGGAAGATCAGGTAGATCAGAAAAACAAGAAGGCCGAGGAACGCCTGAAGGAAGCCGAGGCCGTCAAGAAAAGCCAGTTTGACATGCTGGAGAAAATTTCCTCGTTTACTGTGGAGCAGGCAAAGGAATATCTGCTTCAGAATCTGGAAAGCGAGCTGGTGCACGAAAAGGCCGTCAAGGTCATGGAGTTCCAGCAGCAGACCAAGGAGGAAAGCGACAGCGCCGCCAGAGAGATCATTGCCCTGGCCATTCAGCGCTGTGCGGCGGATCAGGTTTCTGAGGCTGCCATCAGCGTGGTTCCCCTTCCCAACGATGAAATGAAGGGCCGCATTATCGGCAGAGAGGGCCGGAATATCCGGGCCATTGAAACCCTGACCGGCGTGGATCTGATCATTGACGACACGCCGGAGGCCATTACCCTGTCAAGCTTCGAGCCGGTTCGCCGGGAGGTAGCCCGCATTGCTCTGGAGAAGCTGATCTCCGATGGGCGTATTCACCCCACTCGTATTGAGGAAACCGTGGAAAAAGCCCGCCGGGAGGTGGAGGCCACCATCAAGTCCGAAGGCGAGCACGCTGTAATGGAAGTGGGCGTCAACGGCATTCACCATGAGCTCATCAAGCTGCTGGGGCGGCTGCGTTACCGCACCAGCTATGGCCAGAACGTGCTGAACCACTCCATTGAGGTGGCGTTCCTGGCCGGGCTGATGGCTTCGGAGCTGGGGCTTGACCCCACCGTTGCCAAGCGCGCCGGTCTGCTCCACGATATCGGCAAATCGCTGGATCACGAGATGGAAGGCTCTCACGTTCAGATCGGTGTGGACGTTGCCAAGCGGTATAAGGAAAATGAAACAGTGGTGCACGCCATCGCCGCCCATCATGGCGATGTGGAGGCGAAGACCATTATCGCCTGCCTGGTACAGGCCGCCGACGCCATTTCCGCCGCCAGGCCCGGAGCGCGCCGGGAGAACCTGGAAAACTACATCAAGCGCCTGGAAAAGCTGGAAGAGGTGGCCGCCTCCTTCCACGGTGTGGAAAACTGCTATGCCATTCAGGCCGGCCGTGAGATCCGCGTTATGGTAAAGCCCGAGGCGGTCAGCGATGAACAAATGACCCTGCTTGCCAGGGATATTTGTAAAAAGATCGAAGCCGACTTGGATTATCCCGGTCAGATCAAGGTAAACATGATCCGGGAAAGCCGCGCGGTGGATTACGCGAAATAAAGCTTTCGCAGCGTATCTTCAAGGGGGACGTACTTCACGTGCGGTCCCTCTTGTTAGTTGTTAGGGGTTCGTTATTAGTTGTTAGAGAAGGGCAAAACGTAAATTGGGTTTTGTACAATGAGCAATTAGCAATGAGGAATGAGCAATTTAAGGGCAAAGTTCGCTGAATTGGAATTGGGCGTGTTAGTTGTTAGCTGTTAGTAATTAGTTGTTAGAATAAGGAAAAGGGCCACCTCAAATTGTCATCCTGAGTCACCGAAGGTGGCGAAGGATCTCGTCCTTTGCCCTTTTTCCGGAATTAAGGGCGAGATTCTTCGTCACTTCGTTCCTCAGAATGACAAAAGAGGGAGCTTGTTCTTCTCTAACGACTAACTACTAACAGCTAATGACTAATTTGCTAAACTATAATTCATCAGCGTTAGTTACAATTCTTGGACCCTTGCCCTTCATTGCTCATTGCGCCTTCCATATGAACCCCTTTTCAAGAAAACTATAACTTTCTGCGCTGCAAAGCAGCGCCGCCACCACCTGGTTCCAGAGTCCGGAATCCAGTAATCTAACACGGCGAAAGGAGCTGACAGCATGCGAAGCGAGCGGGAAATGTATGATTTGATCCTGGAGTACGCCTTGCGGGACCAGCGGGTGCGCGGGGTGATCTTAAACGGCTCTCGGGCTGACCCGGTGGCGTCGCTGGATCAGCTGCGGGATTTTGACATTGTTTATCTTGTCACGGATATCACGCCCTATAAGGAGGGAGATATTTCCTCCGCTTTCGGGGAAATCCTTGTCATGCAGCGCCCGGACGAATCGGAGCTTTTCGGAGATCATCTTCCGGAGGAGGCCGCCTATCTCATGCAGTTTCGGGACGGAAACCGCATTGACCTCACAGTGGCCAAAAAAGAAAATTACCGGGGCTACTGCTTTGACGACCGGCTCAGCATCGTCCTTCTGGATAAGGACGGTTTCCTGCCGGAGCTGCCTCCTCCCTCTGCCGTTACCCATAGCGTTGCAAAGCCCTCCCAGCGGCTCTTTGAGGAATGCCGGGTGGAATTCTGGTGGACAGCCCCTTACGTTTCCAAGGCGCTGTGCAGGGAAAGGCTGCTTCTGGCCCAGCATCTGCTGGAGGAATGCTCCCGTCCCATGCTGCGGCTGATGGCCGCCTGGCTCATCGGCGCGGAGCAGGGCTTTCCCGTTTTCCCGGGAAAGGGCGGGGACGGCCTTGCACCGTATCTTTCCTCCTCTCTTTGGGAACGCTATTTGGAAACCTATGTTCCCTGCCAAACAGAAGCGCTCCGAGGGGCTTTATTCACCGCCTGTGGGTTGTTTTCAGAATTGACGTCCCTCGCCGCGCAAAAGCTGGGCTTTTCCTGTGACGGCAGGCTCGACCGGGAGGTGTCGGGCTTTTTGAAAGAAGTTCAGCCCGCCATGGCGGCCCTGCCCCCTTCTTCCAGCTGGGAGAAGGAGATCCAGCGGGCCATCGAAACAGGAAAGCAAACTTTTCACCGGAAAGGAACGTGATCTTTGTGAATATCCTCTGTATCGGCGATGTGGTAGGCTCGGTGGGCTGTGAGTTCCTGCGGGAACGTCTGCCCGCTCTGAAAAAGCTGAAGGCTGTAGACCTGGTGATCGCCAACGGGGAAAACTCTGCCGATGGCAACGGTATCACCCCTGTTTCCTACCGCCATCTGCTGGACAGCGGCGTAGACGTGGTAACCACCGGGAACCACAGCTTTCGGCGAAGAGAGGCCTATGAGCTGTACGATGCTGAAGAAACGCTGCTGCGTCCCGCCAATTTTCCCACCGGCGCCACGCCGGGCAGGGGGCTGTGCATCGTAGACCTGGGCCGGGTGCAGGTGGCTGTGATCGACCTGATGGGCACCGTGTATCTGGAAAGCCTGCGCTGCCCTTTTGAGACCCTGGAGGAGCTGCTGAAAACTCCCGGGCTGCCCCGGCTCTGCGTGGTGGATTTCCATGCCGAGGCCACCGGAGAAAAACGGGCCATGGGCTTTTTTGCCGATGGAAAGGTCACCGCCCTGTTCGGCACCCACACCCATGTACAGACCGCTGATGAATGCCTTTTGCCCCGGCACACCGGGTATCTTACCGATGTGGGCATGACGGGCCCCATCACCTCTGTGCTGGGAGTCAGGCCGGACTGCATTATCCATAAGCTCACCACCAAGCTTCCCACCCGCTTTGAAACGGCAAAGGGCCCCTGCCACATGGATTGCGCGCTGTTTACCGCCGATGAAAAAACCGGCCTGTGTACCGGTGTGGAGCGGCTTTCTCTGACCTGAACCGCAAGGTTCCCGAACCCACCGTCAGTAAGCCGGTAAATGATAGTTTGGCGGCGAGCCGCCGCGGGCACTCGTGTCCCCGCTTGGTACGGGAGAATACTACTTTCTGACCCGACCATAAGTAAGCTGGTAAATGTATAGTATAGCGAACTAGTCGTTAGCGGTTAGTTGTTAGTCGTTAGAGAGGGGCGAGATTCTTTACCGCCTTTGGCGGCTCAGAATGACAGAAGTGAAATATGCGACTCGCCGTTAAATTATAGTTTAATGCCCTTAGGCTCCACTTACGCGAGTAAGGGGAGCTGTCAGCCAATAGGCTGACTGAGGGGGTCAAAACTAGCGATTCTATGGCACTTTCTGCGTGTGACTATCCCTTTCACCGTTCTCGCCTGTCGGCTCGGTTGCTGTGCCCCGGTGGGGCACGTTCAGCAATGTCTGAAGCGACAGCTGAGTTCTCCACTGGAGACCTTCCCTCCACCGGGACGCGCTCACCGTTCGACGGTCCCCGCAGACTGCAAAGCAGTCTGTTTCCCCTCTACAAATAAGGGAAGGCAAAGGGCAGATAAATTTCAATTTAGCGGCTTACTAATGGTCGGGTCGAAAACTACTCCCCCGCACCAGGAGGGTTCTCGAGTGCCCGCGGCGCAGCCGCCGAGCGGGTGCACCGGCACGCTGCAAATTCTAATTCACGGAGAATATGCCATGAAAACAATCATTTTGAACGGAAGCCCAAGAAAACAATGGAACACTGCCATGCTGCTGAAATCGGCCCGGAAGGGCGCGGAATCCGTGGGGGCTGAAACCGAGTACATCGATCTGTATGATCTCAACTTCACCGGCTGCCGCAGCTGCCTGGCCTGCAAGCGCAGCGGCGCGCGGCGCTGCCACTGCTTTTGGAACGACGAGCTTTCTCCGGTGCTTGACCGCATCTTTGCCGCGGACGCCTTGATCGTTGGCTCGCCCATCTATCTGGGAGATATCACTAGCCAGCTTCATGCCCTCATGGAACGGCTGCATTTCTCCGCGCTTTCCTATGACGATTATTCCAATTACTTCACAGGCAGGGTAAACGTGGGCGTTATTCTCACGATGAACGCCGACCGCCCCACATACGACAGCCGGTACAAGGCGAAGCTGGAGGAACGCCTGCGGGGCTTTCTGGCCCTGAACGGCAGTGTGGAGGTCTATCCGTGCTGTGATACCCTTCAGGTCGATGATTATTCAAAATTCAGCATGGGCGGCTTCCGCGAGGAGCACAAAAAGGAAAGCCGGGAAATCCGGTTTCCGCAGGATCTTGAAGCGGCCTTCCGCTTAGGTGCGAAGCTCGGCAAGGGAGACCCCGCGTGACGGGGCAAAGCAAAGGGCGTAAGAAAATAAGGCGGCAGCGGCTTTTCCTTTCGCGGGGGGCCTTCCCCGTTTTCAGAGCTCTCGTTTTTTCACCGTCGCGGGCAGAAAACCGATATATTCGCAAAAATACCGTCCGGGAAGGCGTTGTATTTTACGAACAACTGTGATAAAATAGAAAAAACTATGTCAGCACACGCGCCAGGCCCTGGCAGGCGTATTCTTATGTAAGGATGTGTTTTCCGTGATCTCAGGCAATCAGCTGAAGAACGCTATCATTTCCGGCTCAAATAACATCGCAAAATACAAAAAGCAGGTAAATGAGCTGAACATTTTCCCGGTACCGGACGGCGATACCGGCTCCAATATGTCCATGACCATCGGCGCCGCTGCCGAGGAACTGGAAGCCCTTTCCGATACCGCTTCCGCCGGGGAAACCGCCAAAAAAGCCGCTTCCTCCATGCTGCGGGGAGCGAGAGGAAACTCCGGCGTCATTCTTTCCCTGTTGTTCCGGGGGATCTCCCAGGGTCTGGAGGGAAAAGAGGAGATCGGCGCGGAGGAGCTGATCCATTCGCTGGAGCTGGGCGTGGACGCCGCTTATAAGGCTGTGATGAAACCCACGGAGGGCACCATTCTTACCGTGGCCCGGGTAGCCGCCGAGCAGGGCAGAAAGGCTTTGGAAGCCCAGGAGGAAGGGGCCGATCCCGTAAAAATTTGGGAAGCCGCCTGCGCCGGCGCGGGAGAAGCTTTGGAAGACACCCCCAACCTGCTGCCTGTTTTGAAAAAAGCCGGGGTAGTGGACGCCGGCGGGCAGGGGCTGTGCCTGATCTTTGAGGGCATGCTCAGCGTGTTCCGGGACGGTGTGATGATCGAATCCGGCCTTACTCCGGAGGAAAAGGCCCAGGAAACGGCGGAATTTTTCCGCAATGTGGCCGCCGAGTTCGACAGCGAGATCACCTTCACCTATTGTACCGAATTTATTGTGGGCCGTGATCCTGAGATCCAGAAGGATCCCCTGGAGCTGCGGTTGTTTTTGGAGACCATCGGCGACTGCGTTGTAGTGGTGGACGATGAGGAGATCATTAAGGTACATGTCCACACGGAAAACCCCGGAGACGCTTTACAGATGGCCCTGCAATTCGGTCAGCTTCTCACGGTGAAGATCGAAAACATGAAGGAGCAGCATCGGAAGGCGGCGGAGCAGAACGAGACCGCGAAGGCCGCGGCGGCCCAAAAAGCGGAGCCGGAAAAAGCCGCCCTTGCCCGTCAGGAGCCGGTAGAACAGCTGGGCTTTATCTCCGTGGCGGCAGGCGAGGGCCTGAAGGGCCTGTTTCAGGAGCTGGGCTGCTCGGTAGTGGTCAGCGGCGGGCAGACCATGAACCCCAGTACGGAGGATATTCTGGAAGCCGCCCTTGCCACTCCCGCCAAAAAAGTGTTTGTGCTCCCCAACAATAAAAATATCATTCTGGCGGCGGAACAGGCCGTTTCTCTGGCCACAGACCGGGAGATCATCGTGGTTCCCACCAAAACCATTCCCCAGGGCCTTTCCGCCATGCTGGCCTTTGACCCGGATTCCGACGCCGAAGCGAATCAGGAAGCCATGCTTGCCGCTATTGAGCATGTGGATACCGGCCTTGTCACCTTTGCCGCCAGAGATTCCGAGTTCGGCGGGCACACCATTCGCCGGGGCGATATTCTGGGCATGACCAACGGCAAGCTGGAGTACATTGAAAAGGATCCCGTGGCCGCCTGCGTCAAGGTCGCCCGTTCCTTTGTGACAAAGCACACCTCCTTTATCACCCTGGTGTACGGCGAGGGGATCACGGAGGAGCAGGCCGAGGAGGCCCGGCGCACGCTGATCTCCAAGCTTCATGCCGATGTGGAGATCACCCTGGTAAACGGCGGCCAGCCGGTTTACTACTTCATCATTTCGGTGGAATAATGCCGTTCTGTATCGGCGGCTGACTGATTTATTCAAACAAGGAACCTTTCTTCGGAAGCCCCGTACAAGAAAGGTTCCTTATTTCTCTCAAAAGGAGGCGCGGCGATGCCCTCTCTGTTTGACAAGGATATCAAAACCCTGAAGGGAGTAGGGGAAAAGCGGGCGCGGCTGTTTTGTAAGCTGGGCGCGCCCACTGTGGGAGACCTGCTGCGCCTGTACCCCCGGGCCTATGAGGACTGGAGCCGGCCCCTCCCCATTCAATCCGCCCCCTTAAACGAGGTGGCGGTGGTGCGGGGCACGGTGGTAAACAGGCCCACGGAGCACCGAGTGCGGGGCGGAAAGCTGCTGTATAAGGCTATCGTTACAGACGGCGTGTCCGATTTGGCCCTTACCTTTTTCAACAACCGCTACATTCCCAACCTGCTGAAGGCCGGGGAGGAATATGTGTTCCGGGGAAAAATGACGGGCACCCTGCTCCGGCGGGAAATGCTTTCGCCGGAATTTCTGCCGGAGGCGAAAAACCTTGCCATTGTTCCGGTTTATCCTGCCACCCAGGGCCTTTCCTCCCGGCAAATTTCCAACGCCGTGCGGGAAGCCCTGAAGCTTCTGCCGGAAACTGTGAAGGACCCTCTTCCCCTTTCCCTGCGGGAGAAATACCGGCTGTGCCACCTGGGGTACGCGTTGGAGCACATTCATTTTCCCCGATCGGAAGAGGAGCTTTCCACCGCGAAGCACCGGCTGATCTTTGAGGAATTTCTGGTGTTGCAGCTGGGCCTGATGCAAATCAAAAGCGGGCGGCGGGCGGAAAACCTGCACCCTGTTCCCCGTCAGTTCCCGGAAGACTTTACCCGCCTTCTGCCCTTCTCTCTGACCGGCGCGCAGACCCGGGCCATTACAGAGGCCATTGAGGATATGGCGGGCCCCTCCCCCATGAACCGGCTGATCCAGGGAGACGTTGGCAGCGGCAAAACCGCCGTGGCCGCCGCCCTGTGCTGGTCTGTGATCCGGTCCGGAGCTCAGGCCGCTTTGATGGCCCCCACGGAAATTTTGGCGGCCCAGCACTTTTCTTCTCTTTCTGCCTTACTGGAGCCTGCCGGGCTTCGCTGTGCTCTTTTGACCGGCTCCAGCAAGGCGGCGGAAAGGAAAAAGCTTCTGGCCGCCCTGGAGGCGGGAGAGATCGATCTTGTGATCGGTACCCATGCCCTGCTGGGAGAACAGGTAGGCTTTCAAAACCTGGGGCTGGTCATCACGGACGAACAGCACCGCTTCGGCGTAAACCAGCGCTCCGCCCTGGCAAAGAAGGGCGCTTCTCCCCATCTGCTGGTCATGAGCGCCACCCCCATTCCCCGCACCCTGGCGCTGATGGTATACGGCGACCTGGATATTTCCGTGCTGGACGAGCTGCCGCCGGGCAGACAGAAAATAGAGACCTATCTCATCGATTCCCCCAAGCGGCAGCGGGCCTTCGGCTATGTGAAAAAGCATTTGGAGGAGGGACGGCAGGGCTATCTTATCTGCCCCCTCATCGAAGAAGACGAAAGCGGCATGATGAGCGTGGCCCAATACACGGAGCTGGTACAGGCCTCCTTCCCCGGCGTTTCCATCGGCGTGCTTCACGGGAAGCTGAAGGCGGCAGAAAAAGAAAGCATTATGGATTCCTTTTCCCGGGGGAAAACACAGCTTCTGGTCTCCACCACCGTGGTAGAGGTGGGGGTAGACGTACCCAACGCCGTGATCATGCTCATTGAAAACGCCGAGCGATACGGCCTTTCCCAGCTGCACCAGCTGCGGGGCCGCGTAGGCAGGGGCAAGCACCGCTCCTCCTGTATTCTGGTGACAGACGCGCAAAACGAGGATACCCTCAAGCGTCTGCGGCTGTTCCGGGACACCTCCGACGGCTTCCAGATCGCCGAAGCCGACCTGAAGCTGCGGGGGCCCGGCGATTTTTTCGGCCAGCGCCAGCACGGCCTGCCGCAGCTGAAGATCGCGGATATGTCCACCGATATGCGGGTGTTGAAGCAGGCTCAGGTCTGTGCCAGAGATCTGTTTGAAAGCCCCGCCCTCTCCTCTGAGGAATACCGGGGCCTCTGCGCCGAGGCCCGCCGCCTTTTCGCCAGATCCGGCAGCGATGGGGTGGTGCTCTGAGTCTGGACGCTGGATTCTGGATTTTAGATGCTGGAGAAGGGCGTAAGGGTGATTTAGAAATTAGCAATGAGGAAGGAGCAGTTCAGGGCAAAGGGCAGATAAATGTTAGTTGGGCGGTTGCCCGCACACTACCCACCTGTCATCACTGAACAAAAAGCAAAGCAAACTTTGCTTTCTTTGTGAAGAATCTCGCCCTTTTCCCTTCTACTCAGGGAATGACGGACGAGATTCTTCGCCACTTCGTTCCTCAAAATGGCAAAGGAGGTGGCTCGCCCTTCCTAACAACTAACAGCTAACAACCAGTTCGCTAAACTATAATTTCGCGGCTTCCCTGCGGTCAGGTCAGAAACCACTCTCCCATGCCAAACAGGGACACGGCAATGAGTACAGGCCCTTTTTGAAATTTTGTCGAAAAATATGGGAAAATGGATTGTGCCCGACGGAGTTTTATGCTATACTAAAATCTATCTATGAACTGATAATTGCTTTTGCGTAACGCGTTAAAACCACTATGGGAGGAAATTGTTTTATGAAACGGACAAATCGTGGGCGCTTTACAAGGCTTGCCGGCATGGCTTTGTCAGCCGTGCTGCTGGTTTCCGCCTTGCCTATGACAGGGCTTTCGGCTTTCGCCGCCGGAATGAAGGGCGCCTTTTTTACCAGCGGAAATCCGCCCTTTGCCTATGTGATCACCGGGCTCAGGCCGGAAGACGGCGACAACATGGTCAAGTTGTATCAAAATGAAAATATGCAGTCCTATGAGGGGTATACCGATGTATACACCATTCCGGAGCGTGCCTTTGACGCGGACGATATGCGGTTTTATACCGTAACGGAGATCGGCGGCGCGGTGGGAGACTCTGTTCCCGGCGCTCTGGAAGGAGTTCCCCTGCGGGGGATCGCTCTGCCGAAAACCATCAAAACCATCGGCGCCAGGGCCTTTTCCGGCTGTACCAGCCTGACGGAAATGACCTTCCCCACCACAGTGACGGACCTTGCTTCCAACGCCTTCAACGGAGTTGCCCTGCAGCGGCTGACTCTGAACGCGGCTGTGAGCACTACATTGCTCAGCGATACCTCCTATACTTCCAGCGGAGCGACCCTGCCGATCACCCTGCCGATCCAGTTTACGGATCTTACCGTTTCCGCGCCTCTGACGATCGCGGGGCAGATCTCTGTTCCCGGCGCCACGGTAATGTCCAATACGGGTATTACCATTCAAACCGGCGCTTCCCTTGCTTTACGGGGCCCTCTTTCCGGTACCGGCGTCATTGAGGTAAGAAACGATTCTTCTTTGACTCTGGAGGCCTCTCCTGTGGGCTATAACGGTTCTATCCGTTTGACCGGCCCTCTCTCTCAGCTGGTCAACCACAGCTCGTCCCCCGTTACGGTATTAAACGCTCAGGGAAGAGCGGTAACTGTGCAGCCCGGGCAGATCTTCTCCGGCGCCGAGCAGAACGATCCCAACGATCGTCCCGTTGTTCCCGATGAGGTCCTTCGCCCGAAGATCACCACCAATTACGGCGGCTCTGTTACCATAGAGGAGCAGGGCAAGGTGGTTTTGATCACCGCCTTCAGCGGCTATCACGTGGAAGAGGTCGTGATAAACGGCCTGTCCATGGGCGGTATTACAAGGTATGAATTTGAGGCTGCCAGCGAACAGAACACAGTGGCAGTCACCTTTGCCGAGGGCAAAAACCCGGTAGGCCCTAATTTGCCCAGCATCGATCCCGCCGAGTTTCTCGATGTTCCTGCCGGGGCGGCCTATGCCGAGGCGGTGGCTTTCCTGGCAAACAACGGCATTTTGCAGGGGGTAAGCAGAACAAGATTTGCCCCGGAGCAAAAGGCGGATCGCGCCATGTTTGTTTCCGTATTAAAACGGCTGGAGATCTATGGCTCCGATTTCCATTTGGAATGCAAAAAGCCCGTGTATCCCGTTGACGCCGTAGAAGGAGCCTGGTATGCTGATTCGGCGGCCTGGGCGGCGGGAACGAATATTTTCCCGCTGCAGCAGGGGATCTTTGATCCCGGGCGGCTGATCACCAGGGAGGAAGCCGCCCTGTGCCTGTACCGTTACACCCACGCCAGGGGGTACGATACGGTGATCGATGCCGGAAGGCACCATGCCTACCGGGATTCCAACATGCTGGCGGCAGAGTCCCGCCACGCCATGCTCTGGGCGGCCACCAACGGTTATCTGAAGGTAAAAGGCGGGCTTCTGGACCCTGCCGGGCTGGTCACAAGAGCGGATATGGCGCAGATGTTTGCCCTTTATCTTCGAATCAACTGAGTGTTTCGGAATACAAAATGAAAGAAAAGCTTCGGGATGCCCTGCTTTCCCGAAGCTTTTTTATTGGATACAGCCAGAAACAGCATTGAGAACAAAAGTCAAAAAACTAGAAAATATATTCAAAAATTTTTCCGGGAACTTTGTGATTTCCCACAAAAGAAATTGCCAAGTGGATATGATATAATAACGATGGCAAGAAGCCGTCGTTATCTAGAAGAAGCCCTGAAACGCGCAGCGTTTCTCTTTTCCTTCGGAAAAGCACCGGACTTCTTCGGTATGTACGAAATTTATGATATAATATCCTGAAAAAGCTTTCAGGACTTAGAGGCAGGGCAAGGAAATACAATTTTTTATAGTTTTTTGTTGTTTTACAAATTCTGATATGGTTTTGGGAAGGAAGGTTGAAAAAAGTATGGCGGGCAAGCTTTCCGCGCTTTTTGGCGCGCAGGACATGACCCAGGGCAGCCCCATGGCAAACCTGGTAAAATTTTCCGTACCGCTGCTGATCGGCAACATGGCACAGCAGCTGTACAGCACGGTGGATTCCATTGTGGTGGGAAATTACGTGGGAGATAAAGCCCTGGCCGCCATCGGCGCCAGCATGCCGATCATCAATCTGCTGCTGGTGCTGTTTATGGGAATTTCTGTTGGGGCCAGCATTATGGTTTCCCAGTACTTCGGGGCAAAGGAGAAAGAAAAGCTTTCCGCGACCATGGGCACTACCATTACCGCTACCTTTGTGACCTCCCTGGTCATTATGGTGGTAGGCCCGCTGATTACGCACCCCATTATGACAGCGCTGGAAACACCCGGTGATATTTACGAGGCTTCCTGTATCTATATGATCATCATTTTCCTGGGCTTCATGGGAAGCGGCTTTTACAATATTATTTCCGGTGTTCTGCGGGGCTTGGGAGATTCCATTATGCCGCTGGTATTCCTGCTGGTGGCCTGCGGGTTAAATATTGTTCTTGATATTCTGTTCGTCGCGGGCTTCAAAATGGGCGTAGACGGCGCGGCCTGGGCAACCATCATTTCTCAAGCCGTTTCCGGAGTGCTGTGTGTGATCCGGCTGCTTCGCATGAAGGATATTCTGGTTATCACGCCGAAAATGCTGATTCCTCAAAAGCATTTGCTGTATCAGCTGATCCGCCTGGGCCTGCCCAGCGGAATTACCCAGGCAATTTTTTCTCTTGCCATGCTTGTTATCCAGTCTCTGACCAATTCCTTCGGCACGGCGGTGATCGCGGCAAACACTGTGGTAATGCGTGTAGACGGCTTTGCCATGATGCCGAACTTCACCTTTGGTACTGCCATGACGACCTATGCCGGGCAAAATATCGGCGCGAAAAGGCTTGACCGTGTGGAGCAGGGTACGAAGAAAGGGCTGAAGCTGGGCCTTTCCGTTTCGGTAGTGCTGGTAGCGTTGATTCTGATCTTTGGCAGATACTTAATGGGAATGTTCACCAAAACAGTGGAGGTCATTGACCTGGGGCAACAAATGATGTTCACCTTGGCGGTAGGATATATCGCCATGGCGGTCACGCAGATCCTTTCCGGCGTCATGCGCGGCGCGGGCGATACCATGACGCCCATGTGGATCTCCCTGATCACCACAGTAGTGGTACGTGTTCCGGTAGCTTATGGATTGGAGTTTTTCACTCGTCCCGCCGGAGAAGCTATGGGATCCGGAGCTCCTACACCGTTGTACTTGTCTCTTCTGATTTCCTGGGTCGTTGGCGCTTTACTGACTTCCTTTGCCTATGCCAGAGGCAGCTGGAAAAAGAAAATTATCGTCAGTGTTCCGGCAGGTACGCCGGAAGTAACGGCAGAGGTTCCTCTGGAACCGGATACCGTAGCCGATCCTGCCGCTGAATAAGTGGGTATATAAAAGGGCTCACGGAGCATAAAATTTCACCAAGAAGGTGAGGGCAAGGCGAACCCCATGGTTTGCCTTGCCCTTTTTCTATGATGCGTTTGAGGAAAGCGGGCAGGGAAAGGAGCAATGATCCATTAGCAATAAGGAATGAGCAATTAACTTCAAACGCAGAGCCCGCTAAATTGGAATTTGCAGCGTTGGTCACAACGCTTGTGGTGCCGCAGGCACTCGTGAAGCTGCTTGGTACGGGAAATTGGTTTCTGACCCGACCGTTAGTAAGCCGCTCACCTCCCACCTGTCATTCTGAACCGCCGAAGGCGGTGAAGAATCTCGCTCTTTAGCCTTTTCCCCAGAATCAAGGTCGAGATTCTTCGTCAAGAAAGCTATAGCTTTCTGCGTTCCTCAGAATGACAGGGGAGGACTAGTCCATAAATTGGAATTTGGCGGCGAGGCGCCGCAGCCGCCGGTCGGGTCGAAAATTGCCCTTCTATACCAAGAGGGTTCCCGAGTGGCCGCAGCGCCTCGCCGCTCCCTTTCTGAAAATTTTGCCGGGAAAGCTTTTCTTTTTCTTCCCCCGCAACATTTCTGTGATTTCGCATAGAATAAAGGGTGAAGAAGGGGGTTTCGCCTATGTGTGGTTTCGCTGGGTTCAGCGATTACAGCGACAGCTTGATGGAAGAAAAGTACTTATGGATGGCCTTGGCCCGGCGAATGGCCCGGCGCGTTTCCCACCGGGGGCCGGACGACAGCGGCGCTCACGTGTCGCCCCACTGTGCTCTGGGCCACGCCAGGCTTGCGATCATCGACCCGGAAAACGGCGCCCAGCCTATGACGGTGTACCGGGACGGCGGGGAATTTACTATTGCCTATAACGGAGAGCTCTATAACGCCGCCGAGCTTCGGAACGACCTGTTGGGCCGTGGTTATACGTTCCAGACAAACTGCGATACCGAGGTAGTACTGAACGCCTACCTTTGCTATGGGGAGGACTGTGCGGAAAAGCTGAACGGCATCTTTGCTTTTGCCGTGGACGACGTTCCCCGCGGCCGCACCTTTCTCTGCCGGGACCGCTTCGGCGTAAAGCCCCTGTTCTATACGATACAGGGAGACCGCCTGGCCTTCGGCTCGGAGCTGAAGGCGCTTTTTGAATTTCCGGGAGTCAACCCTGTGCTGGGAAAAAGCGGGATCTGCGAGATCTTCGGCCTTGGCCCCGCCAGAACTCCCGGCTGCGGAGTATTTGAGGGCATTTCCGAATTAAAGCCCGGCCACACGGCAATTTTTGACCGGGAAGGCTTCCGGGACCGCCGGTACTTTGACCTGCAGGCCTCTCCCCACACCGATGATTACGATACTACCGTGCAAAAGGTGCGGGAGCTTTTGATCGACACGGTAGAGCGGCAGATGATTTCCGATGTACCCTTGTGCACCTTCCTGTCCGGCGGGCTGGATTCCAGCGTGGTGACGGCCATTGCCGCCCGGGCTTTGGAGCGCCGGGGAGAAAAGCTTTCCACCTATTCCTTTGAATTTGAGGGAAATGAGGAAAACTTCCGTCCCTCCTCTTTTCAGCCGGATCGGGACGAAAGCTGGGCTCGGAAGGTCAGCGCCGCGCTGGGTACCCGGCATACCACGCTGCTCTGCGCCAACGAACAGCTGGAGGATTCCCTTTTTGAAGGGGTGATCGCCAAGGATCTGCCGGGTATGTCGGATATTGACGGCTCTCTGCTGCATTTCTGCCGCCAGGTCAAAAAACGCCATGTGGTAGCCCTGTGCGGGGAATGCGCCGATGAGATCTTCGGCGGCTATCCCTGGTTCCACCGCCGGGAGATGTTTGACGGCGCCCATTTCCCCTGGTCCAATAACCTTTCCACCCGTTCCTCCCTCTTAAAGCCGGAGGTACTGGCCGCCGCCGGATTGGAAGAATACGTGGGCGCAAGGCTTCAGGAAACGCTGGACGCCGTGCCGGTGGTTCCCGGGGAAACCGAGGAGCAGAGAAGAATGCGGCAGATCTCCTATTTGAACATCAAGTGGTTCATGGCCACCCTGCTGGACAGAAAGGACCGCTGCAGCATGTGGAGCGGCCTGGAGGTGCGGGTGCCTTATGCGGATCACCGCCTGGCCCAGTATGTGTTCAACACGCCCTGGGAATTCAAATGCCCGGAGGGAAGAACCAAGGGTCTGCTGCGGGACGCCGCCAGAGGCCTGCTGCCGGAGGACGTACTGGAGCGCAGGAAAAGCCCCTACCCCAAAACCTATGACCCCGCTTATGAGCAGGATCTCAAACGGCGGCTGGGCTATATTCTCCGGGACAGCTCTCAACCCATTCACAAGCTGCTGTCCGAAGAAGCCGCCGCTTCTCTGCTGACAGAGCATTTTGACTACGGCAAGCCCTGGTTCGGTCAGTTGATGGCCGGCCCCCAGCTGCTTGCCTACCTCATTCAGGTGAATTACTGGCTTTTGCACTATAATATCTATATCAAGCTGTAAAGAAACGCGGTTTTCTAAAAAAGCTCAAAAAATCAGAACCACCAGCTCTATTTGAGCCGGTGGTTCTGATTTTGTATGGGAATTAGATCTTACCGGGGCGCAGATGTGAGAAAACACATCCTGGCCCTAAGTTACTGTTTCTGAAGCTTTACAAAGCGCTCCATGATCGCGGCTGTTTCGGCGCGGGTGGCGGTGGCGCGGGGCGTGAGGCGCATATCGCCCTGGCCCTGCAGAATACCTGTGGACACCGCCCATTCCATGGCTGTTTCCGCCCAGCGTGAGATCTGCTTATGGTCGGCAAAGGCTTCCAGCCGGACGGAGCTGCCCGTTACTTCAGGGGAGCCCGCATAACGGTACAGCATGGCAACCAACTGCTCCCTCGTAACATTGTTATGACGGTTGGTCCCATCGGAAACCCCCGTGCTGACGGCCCACTTTACGGCTTCATCATAGTTTTTGACATTCTGACCAGCCATTTTCGCGATCACTACCATCACCATGGCCCTGCTGGTTTTGCCGTGGGGGTCAAAGCGATTGCCTCCCACGCCTACAAAAAGGCCGCGCTGGACCACAAAGCTCACAGAGCCTTCATACCAGCTGCCCGCCTTCACATCGATAAACTGCTGAGACGCGGGCGGTTGCTCCGGCTCGGTGGGAGGAACCGGAACACCGGGCTGCTCCCCGGAAGGGCCTCCGGTAGAACCGCCGCCTGTTCCGCCGGTGTTATCACCACCGCTGGAGCCGCCCTCTCCGGACGATCCGGAATCGGAAAGCACGGTCAGCCGTGCGGTAGCGGAAAGCTCTCCATCTTTGGAGGGCGCTGAAACCGTGATCTCGTAAACGCCGCTTTTGATCTCACCAAACAGATCGATGGATTCGATACAGAGATCATATCCATCGGCACTTCCCATTTGGTAGCTCATAAAAATTCTGAGATTCAGTTCTTCAGATTCCACCGAATTGCTGTCCGGATCCTCCTGAAATGCCTGCGGCTTGCCGTCCAGCTTGACCTGGTAGGTGAAGATCGGAAAACCGTCAGACTCGCTTTGCGCGATCATATCAAAGGATACTCCATTGTTCAGGTCATTGCGGCGAACAGTTTTTTCAGGCGAAACACATTCCAGCTTTGTGAGATAGGGCACAGAAGACTCTCCCGCCTTGATGCTCCAAAGCTTTTTGCCTTCGGAAAGCTCGCTTGTGATCGTACAACCCGCCTGAGAAGGGTCGGGAACAAAGGTAAAGGTCCCCGAGCTGGTTTCTGGCCCCTCGATATAGACATGGTCTGTCTGCACACGGCCCGAATGCCCGTTATAGCCGCCGGAGGTCTCAAAAGCGGTGGCGCCCGTCAGCTCTTTTGTAACCGTAAGCTTTTCACTGCTTCCCAGAATAAGCTTGCCGCCGCCGTAAAATTTCTCTGTGACAACAGGCTCCTCGTTGGCGGCAATATTCAGCGCCGCGCCCTGGCTGACGGCAATTTCACTAAAGCCGGCGTTATTCTCGCTTGTAAGCTGCATGGGCTCCAGCACGCCGGACTTCACGGCAAGATTTTTTATTCCGAGCAGGGAAAGATACGTATTGGGAAATTCTGAGGAAAATTCCACAGAAGTGCCCCCCATTGCCCCAAGCCCTACCACTCCGCGCACAAAAGCGTTATTGAGCTTTACCGCCACCTCTCCAGTTACGGCAAGGCTGAGATCATACTGGGGATCGGGCGGTTCGGTCAAGTCAAACATATTATCCAGATCCAGGTCGGGCTCCTGTGCGCCGCAAGCATACACATCTCCAAGTTCTATATTTTTTGAGCCGGTAATGCCGATGGCAACGCTGCCATTCTGCCCCGCGTTCATGCCCCCGGCATAAATATTTCCAAGATGCGTTTTTTCCCCTGAAATCGTGATAGAGCCGCCGCTTATGGGAGCAGCGCCCACCCAGCCGCCGGGAAGTTTTACTCCGCCCGCAAACACATGTACGAGCCGGCTCCCACCGGAACGTGCGACATTTTTCAGCGTAAGGGCATGGCCGTTGGCGAAAATACCGCTGTGGTACTTGTTGGCAAAGCCCAGGGTGACATTTTCAAAGGTCACGTTAGCGCCCATCACAAGACCCGCGGCACGGACAGTCAGTGCCGCCTGGCCGCTTCCCGCAGAGCGCACCGTCACATTCTTATCTATGACATAAGGGCTGATCCCCGCCTCTTCCCGGACATTGATAAACGCCCCCCCGCTGAGGATATAGATCGTTCCGCCGTCCGCCACATTGGCCACGGCATCCTCAAAACGGTTGTAGGGGTTTTCCCGGCTGCCATCGCCTGAGGTATCGGAATTTGACTTTGTCGCCTCGGTGTAAACCTCCTGCTTCCCCACCGTATTCTGAGGGGCCGTTTCTCCATAGGCGGCATTGGGCACCGCCATAAGAAACAACAGCATCAATGTAATCGCGCAAAATTTTTGTCTCAGCTTCATGTTCATCACTTTCCTCCCGTAACACCCATTTGCTCTTGTCAAATAACGCTATAAGCATTGTATCAGAAAACCCTTCGCCTGTCACCAACAAAATAAAGCACATAACTTGCATCACCAGAGAGAGAATCTATAGAATAGGCACAGATGTATTCTCATGGACAGCATTGATAGTTATATTTAGTTCCTCCATTGTTGTGTAAAATCCACGTGGATATTTTATTCACTCGTTACCTTTCCATGGGATTCAAAGGTTTTTCAACTGATTTACAATACTCACTGATAATTTGTTGATTTTATTCGGTTGAACGATTATAATGCTCTATAGGCTGCTATATGGAGAAACGGAAAATATTTGACTACATAACGGTACAGGAAGCGGCAAAGCTATGGGGGATTTCCCAGCGCCGGATTCAAATTCTTTGTTCGGAAAGCCGCATGGAGAGTGTTGTGCATTTAAGCCGGGTTTGGCTAACACCAAAGAACGCGAAAAAACCCATGGACAAAAGATATAAAAACCACAAACCAACTACAAACAAGGACGAAAAAGATGCCGCAGAGCAAGGAGAGAATGCACATGAAAAGAATTCTAATCGTTGAAGATGACGAAACTATCCGCGCAGGTCTATGCAGGTCGCTTTCTTCGGATATCTTGGGCACAGTAGGTGCAGGAGATTTAGCATCTGCGAAACGATACTTACAGGCAGAACATTTTGATTTAATGCTTCTTGACTGTAATCTTCCCGACGGAAATGGAATTGACTTCTGCCGGAAGCTTATGCAGGGGACATCAATCCCGGTCATGTTCCTTACCGTGCGTGATTCGGAAATTGACGAAGTAGCAGCGTTTCGTGCCGGTGCCTGTGATTATGTGAAAAAGCCCTTTTCCCTGATGGTGCTTCGGGAACGCATTGCCGCCCTGCTGGAGCGCACAGAAAAGCGAAGCGATTTGTATGTAGACCGGCGGTACCGGTTCGATTTTACATCGTTGGATTTTTTTGTAGACGGCACAAGAGTATCTCTTGGTTCCACGGAATACAAGCTGCTGGCGGTACTGGTGAAAAACGCGGGCAATGTGCTGTCTCGGGCGGTGCTCACCGACGCTCTCTGGGAGGGCGGTGAGGAGCTCAACGAGAATGCGCTGTCCGTTACAGTCAGCCGTTTGCGGAGGCGGCTGGGTGAGAAAAGCATCAGTACCATTTACGGACTGGGATATATGTGGGTAGGTGACAGAACATGACATTGCTTTTCATCGTTATTTGGCTCATTCTGACCGTGGTGTTTTGCATTGTGAATGGTCTTTACGTGGGCAGCATCTGGCCAACTGTCTGCTATGCGGCACTTTCAGGCTTTATTGCCGTGGCCTTTGCGCTGTATGAAAAAATGCGGAGGCAAAGGCTGCTGGGCGATGTGCAAAAGACATTGGAGGGTAAAGATAATTTCACGGTTTCAGAAAGGGAGATTGCACCGCTTGCGCGGCAGCTCAGGCTGAAACGCGGTGAGGAGGAAACGCGGGACCGGCGCGTTACCGAGAGCTACCGCAACCTGGCGGCGCTGGTCTCCGACATTGCTCACCAGTGCAAAACTCCCCTAACTGCCGCTAAAATGTACGCCGAGCTGTTGCCGGACTCCCCCGAATCCACGGCAATCGTTCAGCAGACGAACAAGCTGGTTTTTCTTCTGGACGCGCTTGTAAAACTCTCCCGCTGTGAGGGCGGGCTCATTGAGGAAAACGTGCACCCAGTTGAGAATTCTGTAGAGACTCTGGCGGCCCAGGCACTATCAGCCGTTGTGCCCGAAGCTGGAAGCAAAAGCATAGCGCTCTCCGCGGAAATCCCTCAGGACCTGACCGCCGTATTCGACCCGCGCTGGACCGCCGAAGCAATGGGCGCGATTCTTGACAACGCCGTCAAATATGCGCCGGGGGGCTCGAAGATAGAGATTGCGGCCCAGCGGTATGACAGGTATATCCGGCTGGATATTCTCGACGAGGGCCCCGGCATACCGGAGGAAGAACTGCCAGAAATTTGGAAACGGTTTTATCGTGGTAAGACGACTCGGAATGCTTCCGGCGTTGGAATCGGCCTTACCCTCTGCCGTATGATCGTGCAGGCACAAGGGGGCCGGGTATTCTGCGAAAACCGGGAGGGCGGAGGGTGCCGGTTCAGCATTTTTCTGCCCGCTGAATAGAGAATCTTTCAAAACTGAAAGATTTCGTTACGTCTCTGAAAGATTCGTTTGCTATAATAGGCAAAAATCAAAGAAAGGGCACAAATTATGCTGATACAAACGGATCGACTGACAAAGATTTATGGGAGCGGTGAAAACACGCTGCGCGCCCTGGACGGGGTAACCCTGTCCGTGGAGCGCGGTGAGTTCGTCTCTGTGGTAGGTTCCAGCGGCAGCGGCAAGAGTACGCTTCTGCATCTGCTTGGCGGCATCGATATCCCCACCGAGGGCAAAGTTACCATCGACGGCACGGATCTCTACTCCCTGAAGCCCGATAAGCTGACAGTCTTTAGGCGGCGCTATATTGGCTTCGTGTTCCAGAACTACAACCTTATCCCCGGCCTGAATGTCTGGGAAAACGTGGTGCTTCCCCTGGGGTTAGACAAAATGAAAGCCGACCTGGAGGGAATATCTCAGCTTCTTTCCACCCTGGGTATCTACGAAAAGCGCTACTCCATGCCCTCCCAGCTCTCCGGCGGACAGCAGCAGCGGGTGGCGATTGCCCGGGCGCTGGCTACAAAGCCCCACATTGTCCTGGCGGACGAGCCTACCGGAAACCTCGACAGCAAAACCAGCCTGGAAGTTATGCTCCTTCTTGAGAAACTAAACAGGGAGCTCTCACAGACTATCGTGATGATCACTCATAACGAGGAGCTGGCGCAAATGACCTCCCGGCGCATCCGTATTGAGGACGGACGCATCGTGTCTGACAGCGGGGAGGGGTCTATATGATTTTTCGACTTGCACGCTTGCAGATAAGCTCCCACCGGCTTCGCGCCAGCTTCGTGGCTGTGGCGGTGGTGCTCACCACGGTGCTGTACATGACGGTGATCAGCTTTGTCCACTGCACTTTGGATTCCATACAGCTTTCTAAAATGTTGGCGTTTACCTCCGATTGCCATGCGTTAATTGTTGATACCGGATATTCTATCTCCGGGGAAGCCTTACGGGAGGAAATTCAAAGCGCCCCCGAGGTTTCAGAGACATTTTCGGTATCCTTTGCTCCTGTGCTTTGGGAGGAACCGGCAGAGGCGAATAGCGCAGAGCAAGGGTTTGGGGTGGCTTTTGTGGACAGGGAGAAAGCTCTGCCGCACCTTTTTATGACAATGACCGAGGGGCGGTTTCCCCAAGCGGCGGATCAGATCCTGCTCTGCCGGGAAGCGTTTCCTACGCTTTCCATTGGCGACAAGGTCAGGTTTTTCATTATGGGCGCGGAGTCTGCGGAGCCGATGGCAAGGGAGAGAATCTACATTGTCTCCGGTTTCTATCGCGGCTATGCAGATAGGCCGTCCCCGGCGGTGGCGCTGTATGGAGAGCACGTGGCGGAGGAATTGGAACTGAGCGTCATGATGAACTTTCACAGCAGCTTTGGAATAGACCAGCGATTGAACGCGGTCATGGAGCGGTTGTCCCCGTGGGAGGTCCCCGGTGAGGAGCAGCGCACGCAAATCAACAACGCCTATGTAGGGGCGGATTTGGGCATCTTCCTCCAGCCGGGCACCGTCCTGCTGATACTCCTGGTGATAGGGGTGCTGTTTTTCGCGGCGTTCCTGCTCATCTACAACATCTATTCCATCGCGCTGACCCAGGATATGCGCGCCTTTGGGCTGCTGAAAGTGATTGGAATGACGCATTGGCAGATGAAAAAGCTGACTCTCGCGCAGACTGGGCTTATCGCCTGCGGGGCGCTGCCGGTGGGTCTGGTAGCGGGGTATTTTATCGGATTCAAGCTTCTCTCCCCTATCTTTATGAGCATGAGCGGGGAGGTGCTGCCCTACCGGTTCAGCCCGATAATCGCTCTGCTCAGCGGGGGGCTTACTCTGTTTACCCTGTTCTTCTCGGCGCTGCGGCCCCTTACGCGTATCAAGAAAATGACGCCCATACAGTCGGTATCGGCTGAGCCGGAGAACAAAGCGCCCAAAAAGGAAAAGCGCCGGGAGGCCCCTGCCTCCCCCAGGAGCCTTGCTATGGCGGGGCTGCGCCGAAGCCGGGGGCGAATGCTGGTGACTTCGCTTTCGGCGATGGTGTCCGTGCTGCTTTTTGTGATAGTAGGCGGGTTCACGGACGCTATTGCTAACATCGAACCAGTTGGAATGTTCGATGTGGAGCTGGGGCTGTCGGACGGGAACCACACTGGCCTTATCCCCGAGGCGCTGACCCATATCTCAAAATTCATTGCGGTGGAGCCGGATATGATTGAGAGCCTTGCCAACTCTGAAAACGTGGAGGAAATGCAGTTTCTGCGTTTTGGACAGGTAGAGGCAGATATTTCTCCCAGCCTGGAAGAGAGGCTTCGCTCGTTTCTGGCGCAAGAGACAGAATATGAGTGGGCGCAGGTGCGGGAGGCATACCAGAGTATTCTTGACAGCGGCAGAATAAAAACCGCCGTTCTCTCCATTCCCGACGAGCTCTGCCAGTACATTGTCGTGTCCCGGGAGAACGGACGCAAGCCGGTTTGCTATGACGGAGAGGAACTGTACGACGGCAGACACGTGCTGTGCGTTTACACGAAAGAGGAGGAGCAGATCTTTCCGGATTTTCAGTTTTCCTCCGGGGAGGTGCTTTCCTCAGATAGCTTAAAAGGAAAATATGAAGTTGCCCCCGCTGATCTGTCTGCCGGCCTTTGGACAGCGCTGGCGGAGATTTGCGAGAGTAGTCCCATGGTGAATACCGCCGGCGAGGAGCAAGTGTTTTTCCTGCTGCCCGAGAACGTCTTTGAGAGGGAGTTCCCGGACGCGGCGGTATTCAAGGTGCTTGTGAACGCAAAAGAGGGCAGGTCGGACGCACTTCTGGAAGAGGTACAGGCCTTGACGGAGAGGCGCGGCGTGGGCTCTGGCGACACAAGGTTCGAGTATCTTGTTGGAGGCAAACTCACCGGCATGATAGAATTGCAGGAACGGCTTGGTGCCATTCAACTTACAGGGTACAGCCTGTGCGGGATCATCTTTTTGATTGGGCTGATGAACATGGTCAATAGCGCCCTTACCTCTACCGTCCAGCGGCGGCGGGAGTTCGCCATGCTGGAAACGGTGGGTATGACCCACACACAGCTTCGTTTGATGCTGCTGTATGAAAACAGCGTGGGCGGGGTGTTTGGACTTGCAGCCTTTGCAGTTGGGTCTGCTTTATCCAACACGCTGCTGGCGCAGGTATTCGACGTGAAATTTTCTGCGATATCTATGCCAGCGGTGGGGATCCTGCTTCTGCTTTTTGTTCTAGGTGCTGTGGCGGCTGAGCTTTCCTATCGCATAGTGACAAAATCGTCATTGACCGAGCGGGTAAAGAGAGAGGAATCATTGTAAAATGATGAATTCACTTCCTATGGAGAGAGTTTGGGCTGATGATCAAGTTTGCAAATGCTTCCACTATCAAACCATTGTTTCCGTCCGTATATTTCCAAGCAAACATAAAAAAAGAGAGAACAGGCTTTCCTGTTCCCTCTCAAAAAGCACTGGATCAGCAGAGGATCTCTTACTTAAAGTACCGCTCCAGCAGGCCCTTGAAGGCCTTGCCGTGGCGAGCCTCGTCCCGGGCCATCTCGTGGACGGTATCATGGATCGCGTCCAGATTCTGGGCCTTGGCCAGCTTGGCCAGCTCGGTTTTGCCCATGGTAGCGCCGTTTTCGGCCTCTACGCGCATCTCCAGGTTCTTCTTGGTGGAATCGGTGACCACCTCGCCCAGAAGCTCGGCAAACTTGGCGGCATGCTCGGCCTCTTCCCAGGCGGCCTTCTCCCAGTACAGGCCGATTTCAGGATAGCCCTCGCGATGGGCTACACGGGCCATGGCAAGATACATACCAACCTCGGTGCACTCGCCCTGGAAGTTTTCCCGCAGACCCTGCAGGATCTTCTCGTCCACGCCCTTGGCAACGCCCACTACATGCTCCGCGGCCCAGCTCATATCGCCGGACTGCTCGTTGAACTTCTCCGCGGCGGCGCCGCAGACAGGGCACTTTTCGGGAGCGGCGTCCCCTTCATACACATAGCCGCAAATGGTGCAGACAAACTTTTTCATAACTTAGTACCTCCAAATATTTTTATTGGGCCGGAAACCCGGCCTGCATTTCGCCTGACTCTTTTTTCTGACAGCTTTCACAAACGCCCCGGAAGGTCACGCAGGCGCTTTCTATCCTCTGTCCGGTATGCTGGGAAAGCTGCCTCAGCTTCTCCGGGCCGAAGAAATCCTTCTGCACGTCCAGTACAGCGCCGCATTTCGTACAGATAAAATGGGCATGGGGCATCACGGTGCCGTCAAAATGCTCCTGGCCGTTGATGACTCCTACGCTGACAGCCCGTCCTTCCGCGCAGAAGCGCTTCAGATTCCGATACACAGTACCCAGACTCAGGTCCGGGTACTGGGGCTGCAGCGTGGTATAAACCCACTCCGCGGTAGGATGCACCGTGGTTCCCCGCAGCGTGTTCAAGATAGCTACCCGCTTTTGGCTGAAATTTTCCCGCTTTGCCACGGCTTCCCCTCCTTTGTGTTTTCTTTGCCTTACAAGGCCAAGTATAACACAGGGTTTTCCGTTTGTAAAGTAGGAATCATTACTATTTTTGTTGTTTTTTGAAAATTCCGTGTTATCGCCAAAATTTTCTTTTTACAAAACAGCTCAAAGCGCAAATTTCAGAGCTGCACCGATAAGATACGCGTGCAAGCTCTCCCTGTCGCAGGGCAAAAACGGCTTGGACGGCGGGCGTTTCTCCGGCTTTCTCTATCTTTCCGCAGAAAGCGCTTTTACCAGTGCCTTTTGAACCTTTTCCCCGGCAACAGCTACCAGCTCGTCTCCCTTTTGCAGCACCGTGGAGCCGTTGGGGATCGTCAACTCTTCGTTTCTGATGAGGGAAATGACCAGCGAGCCCACGGGGAATTTGATGTCCCGCAGGGCAATGCCGTCCAGGGCGGAATTTTCCGGAAGAGTGATCGAGCAGATCCCGGCCTTTCCCTGGTTTAAGGTGGCGATCAGGTGCATGTGGGCCTGATCCGCCTCCTGCTCGATCATTCTGGTCAGGATCTCCGCGCTGCAAACGATATTTTCCACACCTAAAAGCCGAAAGGTGTCCACGTTCCGGGGATCATTTACCCTGGCAATGACCTTTTTCGTGTGAAAATATTTCCGGGCCAGCTGAGCAGCCACCAGGTTATCCTGATCCGCTCCGGTTACCGCCATGAAACAATCAGCTTTCATGGTCCCCGCCGCTTCCAGAACGGAAATATTTGTGCCGTCTCCCCGGCAAATAGTGGCGTCCAGGTCGTCCGCCAGCTTTCGGCAGCGGGCTCTGTCCTTTTCGATCACGCTGACCTCATACCTTTTTTCCAAAAGAGTGCGGGCCAGGTTCCAGCCGATCTTTCCCCCACCCATTACGATCATTCTCATTAGGAAGCTCCTTTCCCCTGAGCCAAATGGCGTCAATCGATCTTGCAGCTATACACCACGGAATCTCCCGCGTCCAGAGGAAGCTGTCCGCCGTGCTCCAGCAGCAGGAATGAGCCGTCCTCCTTCACCACGCCGAACACGCCTTCCCCAGGCTGTGCTTCCAGCTCCGCGGTAGTATGCCCAAACAGCCTTTTCTCCACCCTGCGCGTCTGAAGGGACACCGTGGCCGTGCCGAAGGTAAGCTGTCCGCCCTGTTGAGAGCCGGTCAGCGCTGCCACCAGCTTGTCCCCAGCCATGTTGGTAGGGCATACGGTCTGCAGACCAAAACTTTCAAATACGGTTTCCCGCTGGGGATCGGAAATTCTGGCGATCACCCGTGGCACTTTGAAAAAGTCCTTGACGATCTGACCCACCGTGATATTCAAATTGTCGTCCGCCGTGACTACCGCCACCGCATCGCAGCCCTCAATGCCGGTTTCCCGCAAATTTTTGATGTCCAGCGGAAAGCCCACGGAGGTCACGCCGCCGAATTCCGGGCTGAGCAGGGGCAGATTGTCTCCGCTTTCGTCCAGCACCTCTACCGTGTGCCCTGCCGCGTCTAAAATTTCCGCCGTTTTTCTGCCCAGCTGGCCGCCGCCTATTATTAAAATATTCATAAACCTCTCCGTTCCTTTCCGTAACTCTGTGCCAAGGAAAAGGCCGAAAGCGGAAAGCCCGCTCCGGCCCGGAAACCTTTGGAAACAGCGCCCGCATAGCCAGGCGGCGCCGTTTTTATTTTGTTCTATTCGCCGTCCTCATTATGCGCTCCCGCGCCCTTGGAAGACTCCGTTTTCCCGGAGGGCTCCTGAGAGGACGCCTGCGAAGAGGGGGAGGAAACAGGCTTGCCCGGATCATCGTCCACAGGCTTTGACGAGCTTTCAGAGGACAGCCCTCCGCCGGATTTCAGCTTGTTGTACTCACTTAAGGTGACTTCCTTGATCTCAGCGAATTCCGCAGACACATAGGCGGCTTTTCCTTCATACTCCACCTGATACCAGCCGTCTGAAGCGGTATCCACCAGCAAGGGAAGAAAGCTGTTATTCTCCGCCAGGCCCAAAATTTCCCCATCTGTAGAAGGAGTGGAGCGGATATTCAGGCCATCGTCCGCCTTGACCCGTACCGCCTTCGCCTTCTGCACCGGTACAGGAGACGGCGTGGCGCGAACCACAGAGGAAGAGGAAGCCGGGCTGGAGGAATTCTCTTTTTTGTTATCTTTCCCGCCGCAGCCGGAAAAAACCGGAAGGATCAGGCACAAAACCATCAGCAGGCTCAATAACAGCTTCACCATAGTAGAACACTTCCCTTTCTTTCACTTCCATGAAACACTTGGGACCGCTAAAAACATGCGCCCCATGTTTCTCCTGAAGCTCCTCGCTTTTCAAGTGTCTGGTAATTTATGCCTATTATACCAACTATTTTTCAAAAAGTCCATAGCTGGGCAGCGCAATTTCAAGCAGAGGCCTTCCACCCTTTTTTGTACAAAAAACACCGTGCAAAGCACCGCTAAGGCCCGAAAAGTTCAATGCTGGATCGGCTCGTCCTCCGCCATCAGGAAGAAGGGCGGCGCCAGCTTTTTGTGAAGCGCCACGAGCTCCTTATCGAAATTTTCCCGCAGGGAGCATTCCCGGTCAAATACCATGACCTGTTCTTTTCCGGGCTCGCAGGCGGGCCAATCCGGTAAGGCGGGGCAGCCGGGAGCGCCGGTTTTCGCGAAGGCGAGCCATGCGTCGCACATTTGGTCCTCCAGCCTGTCGGTAACGCCGGGCTCGTTGAACACAGGCGTCAGGCAGGTGTTGTGGAACACAAAGGGGATCTCCGCACAGTGCCAGGCCGTTTTTCCGCCGTCATAGGGCGGCTCGTACGCGAAGAGATAAGAGTAGGTGGGGCTTTCCCGATGGGCAGCCTTTTTCTCGATAAAATCCTGAGAGGGAGCGCGGAACATGGAATCCAGCGTCAATAGGGTGGTAAGGTCCTTTTCCGGCCAGGCCTGCCGGAACAGCTTTATCAGCTCTCCGCCGCCATCGCTGTATTTTTTTTCCACCAGCGCGGTCTTTTCCTCCTCCGTCAAATCGTTTTTAGTAGGAATTCCCGGCGCGAAGGCAAACTCGCCGAATACGGTCCCCACCATGACCGGAATGGTTTTGGCATGCTCGGTGAAGCCCACGGTTCTGGGGTCTCCCACATAAAAATCATTGGGGGCGGGGGTGTTTCCCACATAGACGCCCTGCCGCTGCAAGCCGGGAGCCACCTTTTCATAGGCTTCCGCCAGGCAGGCGTAGGGCAGCGTTTCTAGCTGGGCGGCGTCCTGCTCGGTAAGCCCCAGCTCGTGCAGCATGGCGGTGACGATTTTTCTGCCGTCCGGCTTTTGCTCGTCCCCGAAGCCCTCGATCACGCCGCTTTGCACAATGCCCTTGTGGAACAGACCGTCTGCGGAAGGGGTCTGCATCAGGGTCCACACCTTCATGCCGCCGCCGGACTGCCCAAACAGGGTGACGTTGTCGGGATCGCCGCCGAAGCTTTCAATATTTTCCCGGATCCACCGCAAAGAGGCCACCAGGTCGGCATTGCCGGCGTTGCAGGAATTCTTATATTTTTCTCCAAAGGGCTCCAGATCCAGATATCCCAGCAGGTTCAGCCTGTGGTTTACGGAGACCACCACCACGTCGCCCCGGCGGCTCATGTTTTCCCCGTCATAGGCGATATGCTCAATGGCGGAGCCGGCGGAAAAGCCGCCGCCATGAAGCCAGACCAGCACGGGCCTTTTCGCTTTGGGATCAAGCGACTGGGTCCAGATATTCAGGTTCTGGCAATGCTCGTCCATGGGCCAGTAGCGGTGGGGCACCATCACCTCGCCGTTGGGTGTTTCCTGGTGCAGCAGCGGACAGACATACCCATAGGAAAGGGCGTCCTTGATCCCTTCCCAGGGCGTTACCGGTTGCGGCGGCTGGAAGCGCTCCGCCCAGGCGTACTCCACGCCCTGGAAGATGTAGGTGCTGTCCAGCCGGAAGCCCCGCAGCTTTCCCGCCTTTGTCTGTACCACCGGTTCCGTTTTCGTGCAGAGAAATGTTCTTGCCATCGTTTTTTCCGCCTTTCTTTGGAGAAATCCGCTTCCTTCCGGTCAAACCGGAGGAAGATCTCCCAAATCATTTTTCCGTTTGGTTTTATTTTACAATTCTTTTTTCCTTTGCGCAACCTTTCTGAAAAAATTTTTCTGTCTTCGCTTTTTTAGGCCAAAATACCCGGATTTGCAAAAATAGTTGCACTTTCAACTAATTTATGATAGAGTAGAATGCGGAATTGGTTGAAAGGTGGGGAGATGCCATACATGAAAATGATTTTGCGCTACTTAAAGCCCTTTGTTCCCAGAATGAGCCTGGGGCTTACCATTAAATTTATCGGCTCTGTCATGGATCTGCTGCTGCCCTGGATGCTTTCCCGCATCATCGATGAGGTGGTGCCCCAAAAGGATCTGGGGCTGATCGCCCTGTGGGGCGGCGGCATGGTGCTGGCCGCACTGCTGGCCTGGATCACCAATATTGCCGCCAACCGTATGGCGGCCTGGGTGGCCCAGCACACCACCGAAGTCATTCGGCACGATCTCTTCTCAAAGATCTCCCTGCTTTCCTGCGCTCAGGTAGACGCCTATTCCATTCCCTCTCTGGAATCCCGCCTCACCAGCGATACTTACAATGTGCACCAGATGATCGGCATGTCTCAGCGCATGGGCGTGCGCGCCCCCATTCTGCTTTTGGGCGGCGTTCTCATTACACTGACGCTGGATCCCGTGCTGGCGCTGGTACTGATCTGCACCCTGCCTTTTCTGGGCGGGCTGATGTTCGGCGTGTCGAAAAGGGGGATCCCGCTCTATCAGGAATTGCAGAAAAAGGTGGATTCCATGGTGCGCACGGTGCGGGAAAATATTTCCGGCATTCGGGTGATCAAGGCGCTGTCGAAAACCGAATACGAAAAGGAGCGCTTTGCCGGGGTGAATGAGGCGGTAGTGGAGCAGGAAAAAAAGGCCGGAATCACCATGGCCCTCACAAATCCCCTGGTCAACCTCTTTCTGAACATCGGCCTGACCGCCGTGATTCTGACCGGCGCCTTCCGGGTCAACGCGGGGCTGACCCAGCCGGGAAAGATTATTGCGTTTCTCACCTATTTCACCATTATCTTAAACGCCATGATGGGCATTACCCGCATTTTCGTCATGGGCTCCAAGGGCATCGCCTCCGGAAACCGCATTGCCGAGGTGCTGAGCACCCCGGCGGATCTGGTCACCTCTCAGGCCGAACGGACGAAAACGGAATATCATGTGGAATTTCAGCATGTGACCTTCTCCTATGCCAAAAAAGAGCCCAGCGTAGAAGATATCAGCTTTGCCCTGAAGCCCGGGGAAACCCTGGGAATCATTGGGGCCACCGGCAGCGGAAAATCCACCCTGGCGGCGCTGCTCATGCGGCTTTATGACCCGGACAGCGGCCTGATCTCCCTCTCCGGCCGGCCGGTCTTTTCCATTCCCCCGGAGGAGCTTCACACCAAATTCGGCGTGACCTTTCAAAACGATGTGCTCTTTGCGGACACCATTTATGAAAATATCGATTTCGGGCGGGGACTGCCCCGGGAGCAGGTGGAAAAGGCCGCCCGCTGCGCCCAGGCTATGGAATTTATCTCCGCCCTGCCCGATGGCTTTCAGCATATGCTCACCGCCAAGGGCACCAATTTAAGCGGCGGCCAGAAACAGCGGCTGCTCATTGCCAGGGCCCTGGCGGGAACCCCCGAGATTTTGATTTTGGACGATTCCTCCTCCGCTCTGGACTATAAAACGGACGCCGCGCTCCGGCAGGCTCTGCGGGAAGAATACGGCGGCGTTACCACCGTGATCGTGGCCCAGCGGGTCAGCTCCCTTCTCCATGCCGACCACATTTTGGTGCTGGAGGAAGGAAGGGCCCTGGGCTACGGCTCCCACCAGGAACTGATAGATTCCTGTGAGATCTACCGGGAGATCGCCAAAATTCAGATGGCAAAGGAGGGAGCGTAATGCCGCCGAGAGGACCGGGCAGCGGAAGAGGCCCCCGGGGACTTTCCGAAAAGCCCAAGGATCGAAAAAAAGTGCTTTTGCGCCTTTGGACTTATCTTTATGCCCATAAATGGATGGCGCTGGGGGCGATCCTGCTCACCATATCCAGCAATCTTCTGGCCCTTTTGGGGCCGTATCTGTCCGGCCGGGCTATCGACGCCATCGGCATGGGGCCGGGGGAGGCCGATTTTCCCGCAGTATTCCTTTTCTGCGCGCTGATGATCGGCTTTTACGCCTTGTCCTCCGCTCTTTCCTACCTGCTCTCCATTTTGATGATCCACCTGAGCCAGAAGATCGTCTATCAAATGCGAAAGCAGGTATTTGACCGGCTCACCGAACTGCCGGTAGGGTATTTTGACACCCACCAGACCGGAGATATCGTCAGCCGGATCTCCTATGATATCGACACGGTAAACGCCTCTCTTTCCAACGACCTGCTGCAAATTGCCGCCAGCGTCATTACCGTGCTGGGTTCTCTTGTGATGATGATCGCCATTTCTCCCCTGCTGGTGCTGGTCTTTGCCGTGACCATTCCCATGTCCATTTTATTTACCCGGTATATGACAAAGCGGGTGCGCCCGCTGTTCCGCAAGCGCTCCATGATGCTGGGAGAGCTCAACGGCTTTGTGGAGGAGGTGATCTCCGGGCAGAAAACCACAAAGGCCTACCACCGGGAGGAAGTGATGATCTCCCGGTTTGACAAACGGAACAAGGAAGCGGTGGACGCCTACTACAACGCCGATTATTACGGCGGCATGATGGGCCCCTCCGTGAACCTGATCAACAACCTTTCCCTGGCCTTTGTCAGCATTTTGGGGGCGGTGCTGTTCCTGCTGGAGCGCATCACCATCGGAAACCTTTCCTCCTTCGTGCTGTATTCCCGCAAATTTTCCGGGCCCATCAACGAGATCGCCAATATCATCAGCGAGCTGCAGTCCGCCTGCGCCGCGGCGGAGCGGGTGTTCCGGCTGATCGACGAGGAGCCCGAGCCCGCCGATGTCCCGGACGCCCAGGTTCTTTCCCAGGTGACGGGAGACGTTTCCATGAAGCATGTGCAATTCGGCTATGTGCCGGGGAAAACCATCATTCACGATCTGAGCCTACACGCCCCGCCCGGCGAACTGATCGCCATTGTAGGGCCTACCGGGGCAGGAAAAACCACCCTCATCAATCTCCTGATGCGGTTTTACGACCCGGATTCCGGCTCCATTTCCCTGGACGGCAGAGAGATCCGAGGCATCACCCGCAAAAGCCTGCGGCTTTCCTACGCCATGGTGCTGCAGGACACCTGGCTGTTTACCGGCACCATCTTTGAGAACCTGGCCTACGGAAAAAAGAACGCCCGCCGGGAGGACGTGGAGGCCGCCGCCAGGGCCGCCCATATCCACCGCTACATTATGGGCCTGCCCCAGGGCTATGACACGGTGCTGGACGAAAACGGTATGAACATTTCCCAGGGCCAGAAACAGCTTTTGACCATTGCCAGGGCCATGCTGCTGGACGCGAAAATGCTGATTCTGGACGAGGCCACCTCCAATGTGGATACCCGCACGGAAATGCGCATTCAGGCCGCCATGCGGGAGCTGATGAAGGATAAAACCTGCTTTGTCATCGCCCACCGGCTTTCCACCATTCAAAACGCCAACCACATTCTGGTGGTAAAAGACGGCGATATCGTGGAGCAGGGAAACCATGCGGCGCTGATGGCAAAAAACGGCTTTTACGCCAGCTTGTACAATTCTCAATTTCAATAGCTTGTTAGTTGTTAGAGAAGAGCGCATAATTAATGAGCAATTAGGAATTAGGAATGAGGAATGAGCAATTTAAGGGCAAGGGCAGGTAAATTGGAATTTAGCGGTTATCTGCACACCACCCTCTTGTCATTCTGAGCGAAGCGAAGAATCTCGTTCTTTGCCCTTTTGCCCTGGGGTTAAGGACGAGATTCTTCGCCTACGGCTCAGAATGACAGAGGAGGGGGCTTGTCCTTCTCTAACGACTGCTAACAACTAGTTCGCTAAACTACAATTTATCACTCTGTCCTTCATTGCTCATTGTCTTGCCCTTCCTTTATTGCGCCGAAGGCGCCACCATGATCCAGCATCTGACGTCTGATCTCTGAAAAGTACCGCGGCAAAATGGTCCATTTTGCCGCGGTACTTTTCACTTTTCCAGCCTGTCCGCATATTCTGGACTGTGAGAATTTTTTCCCACAGTTTTTCAGAATAAAATGGAAGGAGATCATTATCTATGAAGATCTATCGCGGCAGCGGGTGCTGCGACAGCCATGAAGACCCTTGCTGCCCGTCCTGCCCTTGCCCTCAATTCTGCCCTGTGCCGGGGCCCCAGGGGCCTCAAGGCCCTCAGGGGATTCCGGGTGATACCGGCCCTGCCGGGCCTCAGGGGGTGCAGGGCCTTCAGGGGCCTCAGGGTGTTCCCGGTAATACCGGCGCGACCGGGCCTCAAGGTGTTCAAGGTATTCAAGGCCAGCCCGGCCCTACCGGCGCTGCGGGCACAAACGGCGTGACCGGACCCACCGGCCCTACCGGCGCAACAGGCGCTGACGGCGTGACCGGACCCACCGGGCCCACCGGCGCTGCGGGCACAAACGGCGTGACCGGACCCACCGGGCCCACCGGCGCTGCGGGCACAAACGGCGTGACCGGACCCACCGGGCCCACCGGCGCAACGGGCGCTGACGGCGTGACCGGACCCACCGGGCCCACCGGCGCTGCGGGCACAAACGGCGTGACCGGACCCACCGGCCCTACCGGCGCTGCGGGCACAAACGGCGTGACCGGACCCACCGGGCCCACCGGCGCAACAGGCGCTGACGGCGTGACCGGACCCACTGGACCTACCGGCGCAACAGGCGCTGACGGCGTGACCGGACCCACCGGGCCCACCGGCGCAACAGGCGCTGACGGCGTGACCGGACCCACCGGGCCCACCGGCGCAACAGGCGCTGACGGCGTGACCGGACCCACTGGACCCACCGGCATAGCAGGAAGCGCTGCTATTATCCCCTTCGCTTCCGGACTGCCTGTTTCTCTGACTACCGTTGCAGGCGGCCTGGTGGGCACACCGGCCTTTGTAGGCTTCGGCAGCTCCGCACCCGGCCTTACCATCAGCGGAGGCACCATCAACCTGACAAATCCGGCGGGAACACTGACCAACTTTGCGTTCTCCATGCCGAGAGACGGTATAATTACCAGCCTAAGTGCATTTTTCAGCACAACGGCCGCTCTTTCACTGGTAGGCTCTACAATCCAGATTACCGCCCAGCTTTATCGATCTGTCACACCGGACAACGTGTTTACCGCCGTTCCCGGCGCAGCAGTCAGCTTGACTCCTGCCCTGACAGGCGTCATTTCCGCCGGCACACTGTCCTCCGGCGTTACAGATGGACTGAACATTCCCGTAACACCCGAAACCCGACTGATGCTGGTGTTTACCGCTACCGCCTCCGGTCTGACACTGGTAAACACTGTGGCAGGCTATGCCAGCGGCGGCCTGGCAATTTCCTGATTTAGGCTATGGCAAAGGAAAACCGGAAAAAGGCTCCTTCCGGAGCGGAAGTAAAAAAGTGCGGTCATACAAGACCGCACGGTACTTAGAACCTGTATTCACAACCTGCAAACGCCGTCTGAGCGGCCTTTTTCGTGTTGCTCATCGTTAAATTTGCTTGCCATACGGACAGTATGCCTGCCCAAATTCGCCTAGAACAACACGAAAAATTCTCGCTCATCCGGCATCTTCGGTTATGAATACAGGTTCTTATCCACTGAAAGAAGGGCTCTTATGGTCACTGTCAGCTTATGTATGATCGTAAAAAATGAAGAAAAACATCTGCCCCGCTGTTTGGATTCTGTGCGGGATCTGGTGGACGAGATCGTCATTGCGGATACGGGCAGCACGGACCGCACCGTGGAGATCGCCCGGCGCTATACGGAGCAGGTGTACGGTTTTCCCTGGCGGGACGATTTTGCCGCCGCCCGGAATTTTTCCTTTTCCAAGGCTTCCATGGAGTACTGCCTGTGGCTGGACGCGGACGACGTGATCGAGCCGGAGGACCGGGAAAAGTTCCGCCGCCTGAAGGAAAGCCTTTCCCCCGATACGGACATCGTGATGCTGCGGTATCACACTGCCTTTGATGAAACCGGCAGCCCCAGCTTCACTTACTATCGGGAGAGGCTGATCCGGAGAGAAACGGGCTTTGCCTGGCAGGGCGCGATCCACGAGGCCATTGTTCCGGCGGGAAAGGTGATCTACAATGAAACAGCGGTGTCCCACCGGAAAACCGGCCCCGGCGATCCGGACAGAAACCTGCGCATTTTTGAGCGCCTGCTTCGGGAAAAGGGGGTGCTCGGGCCCAGAGATCAGTTTTATTATGCCAGAGAACTGGCCGCCCACGGCAGAGATCCCGAGGCGGCGGTAGTACTCAAAGAGTTTCTGGATTCCGGAAAAGGCTGGGTGGAAAACGAGATCGAGGCCTGCCGGGATCTTTCCGCCTGCTTCAGCCGGTTAGGGCAGCCGGAAAAATCTTTTTCCGCCCTGCTTCGCAGTCTGCGGTTTGGCCCGCCCCGGGCGGAGGTCTGCTGTGACCTGGGCGCGTTTTTCTGTGAGCGCTCCGATTTTTCCACAGCCGCCTATTGGTACAAACAGGCGCTGAACTGCACCCGTAACGATACTGCCGGAGGTTTTGTCATTCCCGATTGCTATGGGTACCTGCCCTGTTTGCAGCTCTGTCTATGCCTGTATCAGTTGGGCGATTTTGCGGGGGCGGAGGAATACAACCGAAGGGCGGGGAAATATAAACCCACCAGCCCGGCCTATCTCTACAATAAAGCGTTTTTTGAAGGAAGAAGCGCCTCGGAAAACTGATAAAGACAAAGAAATTCCCGGAAAGCTCATTTCCTGGAGAAATGTGAAATCTTGATCGCGACTTGCAAAAAAGCGGGAAAAGTAGTATAGTCGAGCCAGTGCCTTTTGAGGAGGAAAGAAAAATGATACGCCATATCGTGTTGTTCAAATTTAAGGAAACAGCCAACGGAAAAACGAAAGAGGAAAACCTGCGGGAAGCAAAGGAACGCATGCTGGCCATGCGGGGAAAGATCCCTGAGATTTTGGAAATGACGGTTTCCTTCGGAGCTTCCGGCTCCGTTCCTTCCAATTATGATTATATTCTGGATTCCACCTTCCGCTCTCTTGAGGAGCTGGAGGCTTACCAAAAGCACCCGCTTCACGTGGCGTTCGGGGCCTTTGTAAAGGAGCTGCGGGAGCCGGGCGGCCGGGCCTGCGTTGATATCGAGCTATGAACGACAGAATTTCTTCACTGCTGACCTCTGATGGAATGCCCCGTACAAGGGACACACTGGCCGCGATCCTGATCTTATCCTGGCCCGCTATTTTAGAGCAGATCATGATCACGCTGGTGCAATATGTAGATACGGCCATGGTGGGCTCCTTAGGCTCCGCCGCCACCGCCGCCGTGGGTCTTACCGCCAGCACCACCTGGCTGTTTGGCGGTCTGTTCGGCGCGGCGGCAGTGGGCTTTTCCGTGCAGGTGGCTCAGCATTTAGGCGCCGGCCGGGAGGAGGACGCCAAAAGCGTCACCTGGCAGGCGCTGCGGTTTGTGGTCCTTTTCGGCCTGCTCATCGGCGCTATCGGTGTGGCGCTTTCCTTTCCCCTGCCCGCCATGCTCCGGGCCCAGAAGGAAATTCGGGGAGACGCCTCTTTGTATTTCCGCATTATGGCCTGCGCCATGCCCTTTACCTTTGGCTCCAACATGTTCAGCTCCATTCTTCGCTGTGCGGGAGATACCAAAACTCCCATGCTTCTGAACCTTCTCACCAATGTGTTGAATGTGATCCTGAACACGCTGTTCATCTACCCCGCCAGAACAGTTTCCCTGTTGGGCGCTTCCTTTCCCATGTGGGGCGCGGGCTGGGGCGTGGGCGGCGCGGCCTTTGCCTCCGCCTGTTCCAATGTGACGGTGTGCATTCTCTTTACGCTGACGATTTTTTTGAAAAACTCCCCGGTGCGCATCACCATGAAGCGCCGGTATTCCTTTGAAAAGTCCTGCCTTTTGACTGTTTGGCGGCTGGGCCTGCCTGTGGCGCTGGAGCGCACGCTGACAAGCCTTGCCCAAGTGATCATCACTTCCCTGATCGCCGGTATCAACACTGTGGCGGTGGCGGCAAACCATTTGGCTGTCACTGCTGAATCCCTGAGCTATATGCCCGCTTACGGTATCGCCACAGCGGCCACCACCTTGGTGGGACAGTCCGTGGGCGCCGGGCGAAAAGAACTGGCAAAACGGTTTGCCAGGCTCATTTCCTGGCTGGGTGTGGGCCTTATGACCATCGGCGGGCTGGTGCTGTTTGTGTTCGCCCCTCAGCTTATCACCATATTTACCTCTGATCCAGAGGTCATTGCCCTTGGCACCCAGGTGCTTCGTATCGTGGCCTTTGCCGAGCCCCTATTCGGCGCTTCCATTGTGGCCTCCGGTGCACTGCGGGGCGCTGGGGATTCCAAGGTGCCCTTCCTTCTGAGCTTGGGCACCATGTGGGGCGTACGCGTGGCCCTTTCCCTGCTGCTGGTGGGCCCCCTGGGCCTTGCCGGCGTGTGGCTGGCAATGGCCGCCGAGCTTTCTGCCCGGGGTCTTGTTTTCATGGTCCGTCTCTACCGCGGCCGCTGGCTGAATATCGACCTTTTCAGAACCTCTAAAAAACCGGAACCAAAAAACTCATAAAAAGGCTTTACAACCTGTCCGGTTTGTGATAAAATAACGGTGCTGTTTCAAAAGAAGACAGCACCTATAGGCCCTTAACTCAACTGGAATGAGCGCAAGCGCTTTCCGGGGAAGTTAGTTAGCTTTTCGGGTTCGTGCTCGTTTTTCAATTTCATATGGGCCCGTAGCTCAACTGGGAGAGCGCCAGGTTCGCAATCTGGAGGTCGAGGGTTCGATCCCCTTCGGGTCCACCAAACAATGATCGGCACTGTTTTATGGAACAGTGCCGATCATTAAAAATTTGCTTAGGAGGGATCTGTATGCCAGATTACAAAGCTATGTATTATCACTTGGCAGGGCGCATGGCAACTGCGATCGATGCGCTGGAAGCGACCACCAATGCGTTGTCTGAAATTACCGAAAAGCTGAAGCTGGCGCAGCAGACCACGGAGGAAATGTTTACTTCCGGTTCCGATGAAGATATGGATTCCTCGGATAACGTTTCAGAGTAAAGGCTGTAATCCGCAGGCGGGGCTGGCGCCCGGCAAGGGCGAAAACGCTTGACAGCGCGGTCTTTAGTCGATCTCCTTCAGGTTCAGCACCCAAAACGCCGTGAAATCGTTGATTTCACGGCGTTTTTATATCAACCAGGAGAAAGTATTCCATTTCAACACCCGCTATGCTATAACGAAAAAAGAAGGTGACACGTAATGCTGGAAAACAAGCTGCAGATCCGTAACAGACGGTGGATTTCCTCGTCTTTACGAAAGATGCCCGTGAGGAAGGAATCGAAGTCCGTGTGCAGGACAACAATGTTTGGCTGACCCAAAAGGCGATCAGAGTGATTTTGATAAGCTGATCGCCGCTGCGCAGGAGGAGACGGAAACTTAACCGCAGATGGTTCATATCTCCGGCAAAGGAGATGCTTAACGGACCACTTGGTAGAGCGCCAGGTTCGCAATCTGAAGGTCAAAGGTTCGAATCCATTCGCTAAAATACCAAAAATATTTTTTACGTGCCTCTTATAACCATGCATTGAACGAACACCATTTTTTCAGAGGCGGCTTCTCCGTGAAATTCCCGCTCTGACGCCAAAAGAAGATGCACTGCCTTGGTTTTCTGAGACGATGCACTTTTTCATTTCGCAGATTCGCAAAGAAAAATAAGGTTCTGGCGATAGCTATACGCACAGCAGGTTTGCAGAATCTAATTCCTGCTCATAACGGTCAATCAGGCTTTAACAGCCTAATTCGCAAAATCAAGAAAAATACATTTTTGCGCATTCGATGATATGGCTAACCATTTTACCGCAGACATTTACATGCAAAATGTTCTGTGGTATAATATCCGCAAAGAGCGTGCGGATATTATACAAATTAAATTGTCCCGCTCAGTTCTTCGCTTCGCTCAAACGAGCGATGGACACATTATACCAACGCACCTTCGGTGCTTATGGTATAATATCCGCAAAGAGCGTGCGGATATTATACAAATTAAATTGTCCTGCTCAGACGAGCGCATGATATTATAGAATTATATTTGTCCCGCATATGATACCAACATTTACAGGACGGGAGAGCGCAATGAGTTTTTTTAAGGGAATTTCTGACCGGGTGAGCAGGCGGCTGTTTTGGTGCCTGCTGGCGGCAGGGGCGCTTGCGCTTGTGGCGGGGATCGTAATTTTTGTGCTGACCGGGGACTCGGGGTACACTGTGACCACCTTTTCCATGGGCTCCTATGTACAGCAGACTGTATATGGCGGGAATCGGGAAGAGGGGGCGCGAGCCGCCGCCAGCGCTGTGGCAGAGCTGGAAAATCTGATCTCCTGGCGGGTGGGGAACAGCGATACGGCCCGGCTGAACGAGGAAGCGGGCAGGGAATTGATCAAAATAGACCCCCGTACAGAGCAGGTGCTTTCCTCTGCCCTTGCCGTGTGTGGGGCAAGCGGCGGGGCCTTTGATATCACCATCGCGCCGGTCAGCCGCCTGTGGGATTTCGATGAAAATCCCCATTTGCCGGACAGCACACTGATCGAAAAATTTCGGGACAAGGTGGACTTTTCCGGAGTGGCTCTGCCGGGAGACGGCATGGCAGCCCTGCGGTATCACGAAATGGCGCTGGATCTGGGCGCGGTGGGAAAGGGTGCGGCCTGTGACGCTGCGGTGGAGGCCTACCGGGAAAGCGGCGTAGACAGGGCCGTTGTGGCGGTAGGGGGCAGTGTGGGCGTATACGGGGAAAAGCCCTTCGGCGCCGATTGGGTCATTGCCGTGCGGGATCCTGCCGGAGGCTCTTTGGGAACGCTGAAGCTTCAGCAGGGCTTTGTTTCCACCTCCGGCAGCTATGAAAAATGCTTTACGGAGCAGGGAAAAACCTATCACCACCTGCTGGACCCGGCCACGGGCTATCCCGCCGAAAGCGGCCTTGTCAGCGTAACGGTGAAAAGCGCTGAGGGCGTTCTGAGCGATGGGCTTTCCACCGCCTGCTTTGTGCTGGGCCTGAAAAAAAGCCTGCCGGTGCTGGCGGAGTTTCAGGCGGAGGCGATTTTTGTGACAGACCGGCAGGTGTATGTGACGAAGGGGCTGTGGGAGGATTTTTCCATGGTCGCCGAAGGGTACGAGCTGGAAAAGCTGGAGTAATTTTTCTTCCGAACAGAAGAGCATAAGGAGGCAAATCATAGTATGCTGTATCAAGTTATGACAGAGGAGGATATCGGAAAAATTATTCCGATGTATCTGGAGCAATACAATGTGTATGACGATGGCTGCTGGACCGAGGAAACCGCATACCGGCGCATTCATCAGATATGGGCCATAGAGGGTTCCTACTGCCTTCTGGCGGAGGAGAACGGGACGGTCGCGGGTTTTCTCATGGGATATTTCAAGCAGTTTGACGATTTGAAGCTGTATCATCTGGAGGAGATCGTCATTGCCCATGGCAGGCAGGGCATGGGCCTGGGAACAGAACTGATGCGGGAGCTGGAGCGCCGGGTCAGAGAGTTGGGCGGGGCGATGATCTCGCTGGACGCGGTAAACGATGAGCAGCACGAGCATTTTTACGGTAAGCTGGGCTATGGCAATGTGAAAAGCTTCGTGCCGAAAACGAAGACGCTGAAGTGATCCCAGGCGCCGTCTAGCTATGGAAATCTTGACGGAGGGCCTCTTTCCGGTGTATCATAAAGCTATAAAACAATGAAACGCCGCCAAACAGGAATTTTAGGCGGCACGCTCCAGGCTGGAAAAATTTCAAAACAAGGAGAGATCAATATGAACAAGGTGATCCAAACAGAGCAAGCGCCTGCGGCCATCGGCCCCTATTCCCAGGCGATTCAGGCGGGGAATTTTCTCTACACCTCCGGGCAACTGCCGGTAGACCCCGCCACAGGAGAGCTTGCGGGAGAGTCCATTACGGCCCAGGCGGAGCAGTCCATCAAAAACGTGGGGGCAGTTTTGGCGGAGGCCGGATATCAGTTTACCGACGCGGTCAAAACCCTTTGCTTTCTCAGCGACATGGCGGATTTTGCCGCTTTCAACGCGGTGTACGAGAAATATTTTACCGGAAAGCCCGCCAGAAGCTGTGTGGCGGTAAAACAGCTGCCCAAAAACGCGCTGTGCGAAATAGAAGTAATCTGTTGTAAATAAAGCGCAGTGATAAGTTGAGCGGAGAATCCCCCAGCCGCCGGAAAGCGGTTGAGGGTTTTGCTTTGGCTTGCGGGAAGAGGAATTCCCCCGTACTTTACCGTTGACACCCGGCGGGAAAGTGCGCTATAATACCCAAGGAATATTCAGAAAAGCCGAAGCGGCAAAAACCTGCCCGCTGCCAAATCGCTTTTTTGAAGCAAAAAATATCCGGGTGTTGCGCAGCTGGTAGCACGCGACATTTGGGAGCGTGGGTAGAGCTATCCACGAGGGGCGCAGGTGAAGCCCGGAAGTCCTTGATACGGCGATGTTTGCGGAGTCTCTTCCCACAGTGAAGCCGAACAGGAAAATCACTTTGACCACAGGAATGACCACAGTCAGCAGAACAGAAAAATTCAATATCCGGGTGTAGCGCAGCTGGTAGCGCGCCTGCTTTGGGAGCAGGATGCCGCAGGTTCAAATCCTGTCACTCGGACCAAAAGCCCTCTGAAATCAACGATTTCAGAGGGCTTTTTCTTTGTTTATTGCGGCGCAGAATTTGCGATCTCGTCTCATAGTATGTTGTATGTTAATGAGCAAACTGTCACCGCACATTCTTCTTTCGTCCAATGCATGGTTTTCTTAAATATTTGACCGTATGTAACACTACCGTCTAAATTATGCAGTTTCAGAATCCATCCTGTCTTTGGGCCAATAGTTCGTTTGCCTGGGTGTAAAATAAGTCTATTATAAACACAATTCGTCAAAGCTTTATGTTTCCGAGATATAATATCGGTTTCTTCGTGTATTTCAAATATGTTATCATAGAAAGCATCGAAAATCATACCCTTGATATACGACATCATAGAAACCAATGAATATAAGAGGTCAACCTCACATTTTCCGCAAAATTCTTTTCTCAAAACACAGAGGATTTTCCTATCTTCTTTGCTGTAAGGCACTATCGGCTTCGCGCCTCTCAACTCATCAAATCTTCGAATTGCTGCAATAAACTCCGGTTTAGTGTGATACTCTGTCAAAAAACGCTGCAAGATATTTGTTCTCAAACACTCAACGGTTAAAGAATTAGATAACCTCATAAGTTCTGGGGTAAAAGAAACATCCTTCGGTAGTTCATATTTAACTTCGTTACCAAAAGCAACCTTGCTTATTTCCTCGACAAATTTCCCAATCGGGATATTCGCCACAGCAAAATCGTGTATCTCGCTAATAGATAGAATATTCTTCACGAGAGCACCTAACACTTCGTTGTCTACATTGCCCTTAAGTATATCCAGTGAGTGTTGTGCGGAGAAAAAATGTCCTTGAATATAATATCGATTAATTAACCGAAAAAACTCAAAAGTGGTTTCTTGAGGATATTGCAAAATGGCTTTATGAAGTTCAAGTGCGCGTTGACCCTCTACAGTATTTTTTAGTTCTTGACCTATTCGCTCACTCTTTTCTAAGATACTCATAATTGATCCCCCAAAGATACCAGTTTATAAAAGGCAATTCTCCCAATACATTCACAAAGCCTATAAATATCATCAGTCGGAAGTTTGGAATCATTTTCTCCATGTACAATTTCATTACGCTGCTTTCTGCACTTTGCAATCAATTCCATCTCAGCGAATGACACAGGAATTCCTAATCTATTAATCAGATTCCGGAGTTTTTCCATAAAGGGCGTTTCTGTATATGTCCGATCAAATTTGTCGCACACCTTTTGTGAATATAAAATTTTGTCCATAGGAGGATTTTTCATTGCACCAATAATTTTTCTAATCTCGCCTTTACATTTTTTTCGTATTGCTTTTTCCATCATGGGAGAGTTTGGTTCTTTTGAAACAATAAACTCCAAAGCAATAATTGAATAGATTACCTTGTCATCAAAATCCTCCGCATCCCATGCCCTCCTAATCCATTTCAGTGAATTAAACAAAGGGGTTAATTCTTTATCATTTGTTCCATTTGCTTTTAGCAAAAGCAACTCTGTTTTGTTCAGTTCATGTTGAATTTTCCTAAACGATTCCGGAACAAGTAATCTTTCCTGCTTAACGATTTCTGTATAATCACAAACAAGCTTTCCGCCAGTAAAAGGTTCTTCTATATATACCCAAGAGAACATTTGTCAAGGAGGCTTTCACCCAAAAGATGAAAGCCCCCGATAAACTGGAAGTTGTCAACCTAAAACTTCCATCACTTTTTTAAATTTATCCTGATAGCGTTTTTTGCTTTCAGCAGATAGTTTTTGAAAACTTCTCGTCAACTTGTCTTTTACGAATGTCTTGCCCTCTTCAATTCCCATACCTTTTTGAACGTATGCTAAATATAAAAGACTCGGCACACTGTCAAAGTGTGAGATTGCATCGGCGTCGGCAATACATAATTCTTCAAGGCTGATTTTTTCCGAACTGACACTGCCTCTGTGATTTCTGATACATTTTTGTACCAATGAAATCTTTCTGTCATCATAACCATATTCTTTTAGAATACGATACGCTATTTCTGCCCCATGGATATGGTGAAGTTCATAGAGACTATAATCTGTAATCGAAGCAATATCATGCAACCAAGCCGCAATCACGACAATTTCCTTATCTGCCCCATATTTTTCTGCCAGAATTTCTGCATTTTTAACGACTGCAATAATGTGATAATAGCAGCCCAATCCAAACTTATTCGTTGGTTTTTGGCATCTATCATATATTTCATGCTGCAAATTCTCAAAAATATCTTCCCGCATAGTTTCACCTCTGCAAATACGGATTTGTCGATTTGTCACGAGCCAAGTATACCACCAATGGGAATGACATTCAACCCCACCTATAGTCGCTGATAGTAGTGGCAAGCAATGCACCGGTATATACCTGGCACAGCTTGTTGGTGGCCGATGGCCCCCAAGCCCCCATCCCATCGACGCAGTTGCGTCCGATGCACAAGCCGCCGTTGGCGTCTGCTGGTATATACTGGGCAGGGAAAAACTGCACCAGTGGAGCCGCCCCCGGAGGGCGCACGGCTGCCGTAGGCAGTACCACCACAAGCCATCGGCTAGTGGTGAGCAAGTGCGCTTTTAGCAGAGGGCCGACAAAGAGAACGGAGCGCCCAGGTCATCCCCGGACGCTCCCGCTTCGGTTCCCTTCTGCTGGTCGATCACCGCCCCTTCAGCCTGTGCCATTTTGCCACAAATGAACCGCAGTCAATGTAATGTAGTGGTCTGGTGAAACCACCCTTTATACAATACATCTCAAGAAGGAATAGAAACCTTTTGTTCGAATACTGCATTATTGCGGCTCAACAGGTGCTGACCCATGGAGTGAATGCTGTATAAGCTGTCATCTTTTAAAATGTTAACCAATAAATCTACCGCTTGCTCAATTTGTTTTTTTGCCTGGACAAATGCATGATATAGTGTATCGCTATTTACATTTACGAGAGCAAAAGAACCATATTCAGATAATTGGGGGCTAAATTCACAAATACGCATAATTTCTTCGCTGGACGCCGTACAAAACAGTACATTCCCGATTCCGAAGTCTTTTTCGAAAGCAAGGCCCCAAACTGGGGTCACTACAATATACCATTTTCCTGCAGACGGATAACCTTCGGGGAAAGCTACCGTATTATGCAATCCCGCAGTCGAAGCTAAGAAGTCTGTCAAATCAACAGGGTTGATTTTTTCAATTCTCGGCCTTCCCGGCGGCCGTCCTCCCGCTTTCGCACTATGCCGTCCCCGGAGGGTCTGCGTTTTGCCATGCGTTTCTCCCTCCTCAGTCCGTAATGCCGACCTTGTTGCCGTTTTCGTATATCCTATCATCGTGGATCGCAGTGCCTTCCCCCTGGCTCTCCAGCCTGCCAAAGCCGGGAACATACACCATGTCACCGGCTTGCACGAGCTGCAGAGTGGCGGGTGCTGACACCGGAACTGTGGTAGGAGCGGGAATCGGTGCGGGTATCGGCGTCTGCACAGGTGTTGGCAGCGATGCTGGGGTTGGTACAGGCGTGGGTGCTGCCTCCGGGGCAGGTGTTGGTTTCACCACCTCGACAACAGGTTCTTTTATTTCTGTACTTGCACTTTTGATCTCCGGGGGCGGTGTCACGATCAATTCAATTACCGGATCCGGAACAACTGTCACCTCAGAGCGGGTTGCGGTTTGATTTTTGTTTCTCCGTTTGGCAGGGCGAGCAGTCCCCTATCACCACACCTTGCCGCAAATAGCTATTGAAACTTTTTGGCTTTTTCATTGCTTTTAGCGGCGCAGGTCTTGAGTGCTCACAGGCTCTTTTGGAACTTGAGGATCTCATTGAAGGAAATCTGCCCATTGGTGCGCTTGGCATCCATGACGCACCGAGTGCGCTAATGATATTTGACAGGCACGCAAAAACCTAAAGTACAAGTATGGAAGCCGGAGCTTCTGGTGTAGAGGGTACTACGCAGACACGGTGAGAAAGAACGAAAAGGCGATTCGGGAATACATCAAAAGTCAGTTGGAGGAAGATTATACCAAAGATCAAATAACACTCAAGGAGTATATCGACCCATTTACGGGTCGCAAGAATGACAAGGCATAAGCAGGGGCCGCTTCAGCGGCCCCTGCTCGTAATGCAATGTCAAACCTTCCATGCCCCTTTAAGGGTGAAGTCAGTATTTCCCCCTTCTAGGAGTTTGATTCTTCACTTTTCATTAAATGCCAAGGCCGATTTTTAGGAAGTTAGAAAAAATCATGAATAGGCCCATAAAAATATCCTATTTTGCAGCAGAATCGCAACACGGGAGAATAAAACGCTTTCCGTGTTTACAAGCAGATTTTTTGCATTCCCCATCTTATACCAGAACGCATTTAATTTTCGGAATAAGCATCCTTCAGCGTTTCGTAATTCTGCCGCAGATCCTCTGCCAGATCCTCGATTAGCAGCTTGTCGGCGGCGCTGTCCCGCAGGGAAAAACGGAGGACTCCGTTTTTCAGAAACACGCCGGATTCCAGGTCGGCCTCCGAAATCGGGAATATCACGATCAAATGGCGGCGTGCCCGGCCTGTACGGGAAGCCTCTGTGATCTCCTCCGCGGCGTAAATGCCGAGCCCCGAAACGTACCAGTCAAGGTTTCCGATGGCTTTTCTCAGAAGCGTGCGCTCTTTCTCGCTTATCTCATACGTATCGCTTTTTTGCAGAGACCGCGTTCCCAGCAAGGAACCGTTCAGCCAATATTCCAGCGCCAGTTCCTGAACTCCAGGGGCAGTTTGACCAGGCTCGCCGAACAGGTCGATCCGATAAAAGGAATTTCCCGAGACCCTGTCGCTCATTTTTACGGAGACACTTTCGATCTTTCCCACGCACCAGCCTTGGGAGAGCTTTTCCGGCGCTCTGTCCGTTTCCAGGCATTCCTCCGGTGTGATCTTTCGCAAGCCGCGGCTCAAATAGCTTTCCGAAGGCGCGGCAGCGGCGCTTTGAAGATTTAAGGTGAATTCGGCGGTCACGTGCTTTTCCACAGTTTCCCCTTCCGCAAGCTTCCCGTCCCAATCATACAGGGTGAGAATGCAGCTTTGCCCCAGCTCCTGCACACCGGAAAAGGTCCAGGTAACGGTAAAGGGGCTGTCGGAAAGCTTTATGGTGGTGGTGGCGGAGGAGGAGCGAAACGTTTGGTTCGGCTGGCCCTGAATATCGGTACGGTCCGCGGGAAGCGGAGAGGATTCTGTCATTTTCAGAGTCAAAGCACCCTCCGCCTGAAGCTCCTCCGCTGTAAATGAGGAGGCGGTTTTTCCCTGAAGCTCCGCATATGCGCCAAAGGGAGTCAGGTCCTCATAGTACATGGGGATATAGCTTTTCCTTCCCATGTAAGGCACCTGGGCCGTGATCTGTACGATATTACCGTCCAGCAGCTTGATCTCCTTCAGGACCGTGCCGTTATCCTCCACGGGCAGCTGGAAAAGCTCCGTTTCTTGTTCCACATCGTGAAAAAGGTCAATTTCTCCGCCGTTTCTCTGCCGCCAGCCTTCATTGACCTGCTGGAAAAGCGTGCCCAGCCCCGGCAGACCCTCCGTCAGCTGCGGCTCTGTGGCGTTTAAGCCGATCAAAATAATGCCCAGCGCAATGCAGGCCGCCGCGGCCGTACAAAGCCCCCGAAGCACCGTATGCAGCGGGCGGCTTCGGGCAATGGGGCCGTCCGGCAGCCGGGTATAGGTTTCCTCCAGCGCCTTGCGGTATGCTTCCGGGGGCTCTTCCACGCCCCAGGCCCTGGAAAGCTCCCTGCGAAAGGCGGGGTCCCGCCGCAGCTCCTTCTGAGGGAGCTTTTCTTTTTTCTGTGGAGCTTTTTCAGTTTTCATACACAGCTTCCTCCTCGGCTTCGTTTTCCCGGTAGACTGCCTGAAAGCGTTTTCGTCCCCGCGCCAGGCGTTTTTTGATGATGTTTTCATTGAGAGACAGGATATGGGAGATCTCCCTGATGGGAAGGTCGTTTAAGTAATAGAGCGTCAGCAGCAGCCTGTCCTCCGGGTCCATAGCGTCAAGGGCCGCCTGCACATCTAAGGCACGGTCGCTTTCGCCGCCGCTCCAGCCCCCGGCGGGAAAGGCTTCCGGCAGCAGTTCCAGAGGAACCTCCCCTTTTTTCTGCCGGAGCAGATCATAGCAGCAGTTTAAGAGGATCCTGGTCAGCCACGTTTTGAAATACCTGGGCTGCCGGAGATCCGCCAGCCGGGAAAAGGCCTTGCAGATGGTCTCCTGCACCGCGTCCTCCACGTCCGCCTCCGTTTTCAGCACCGCCTTCGCCGTTCGGTACATCACCAGCTCATGCTCCCGCATCAGCCGGATAAAGGCGTCTTTTTCGCCATTTTGCGCCCTTCGCACCAGAGCTTCCTTTCCCATGCGCCTTTCTCCCTTTTCCCTATCGTCCATTAGACGGAGCTTCCCCCGGTTTGGTGCCCCGTTCCAAGAAGTTTTTCAGAATACAAAAGTGGTAAATGATAGTTTGATGCCCTTAGGCACCCCTTGCTTGCAAGGGGTGCTGTGCCCCGGCGGGGCACGTCCAGCACTGACCGGAGCGAAGCGGAGAACGCTGTCAGCCGAAGGCTGACTGAGGGGATTGAAAGCTGGCGATTTTATGCGGCTTCCCCCGCAAGCCCGATCCCTTCCGTCATGCTTACGCATGCCACCTCCCCTTGCAAGCAAAGGGAGGCTAAGGGCACTAAATTCCAATTCATCAAGCTGGGCTCTTGTCCTTCCTTTATTGCGCCGAAGGCGCTACCACCGTCTAGAATCCAGCATCCAGAATGCCCTTCTCTAACAACTAACCACTCACAACTAACTACTTTTATTATACAGGTCCGCGGCGCTTTTGAAAAGCCCTAGTCTTCCAATCGGCTCACCTTGGCGCTGACCTCTACCCTGTACTTGCAGCGGGCCATTTCTTCCTTCCAGCGTTCGGAAAGATCTCGCCAGCGCTCCGGCGCTTCCCGGTAAAGCAGTGCGCCGAAGCCGAAAATATCGCAGTGATCCTCCAGCACCGCTTTCTTGACCGCTTCTTCGATCTCTTCCCGCAGTTTTTCCGCGAAGCAGCGCTCCAACGTGCTATAATCCTCCGGCTCCAGCCGGTTTCTTCCGCCGGAAATGGCGCTGACGTCACCCCGGGCCCGCACCCGCAAGAGGAATTTGGGTGCGTCTTTCCCTATTTCCCAGGAAATTTCTCCCGTTCCTCCGGTGAGAGACAGGGTGACCGTTCCCAGCTCCTCTTCCCGCAGGACCACTTCTCCGTTTTCCAGCCGCTCCTTCACGGCAAGGTATCCTCTGGTTTCGTCCAGCGATAGAAAGCCCTGAAGCCTGTAGCCGTCAAAATAAGCGGTGGAAACGATCTTCACGCCGTCCTCCTCCGCCCGCAGTACCGGAAGCACCGGGGAAGAGCCCTGCCGCTTTACACCGTTTACAAAGTCCAGCAGCTCCACTCCCACCGTGCGCCCGGTGTCCCGGCTGCTGTCTCCCAGCTGCTGGAGCTCTCCCATTTTCAGGTATTTACCGTCCTTCTGGAAGCTTAAAATATCCTCTGCCTTTTCCTCCGCCAGATAGATCTGTACTGCCGGGCGGGTGTTATAATACCGCACAAAAAAATCCAGGCAGTGATCCAGCCCCTGCTCCCCACAGCTTTTGCCGAACACCACCAGGTAATTGTGGGCGTAAAAGGGCTTGCGGCCCGTGGAAAGGGACAGGCTGTTCAGGGCTTCCAGCACAGAGCTGCCCCGGCACTTGAAATATTCCTCTCCTTCGTCCTCGGAGGAGGTGGAGGAACGCACCGTAACGATAAAGTCCTCTCCTTCCGTGTCCACGCCGATGCCATGGATCAAAAGCCGTTCATAAAGCTCTCTTCCCCCGCAGCCCCACAGGCCCGTGATCAGCGCCGTACACAGCAGCAAGCTCAACACCCGGAGCAGAAGTTTTTTCCCTCTGTTTTCTCTCGCCTTCATCTTTCTTTCCTCCGTTTCAGCCAGCCGATCCCCCACACCAGAAAGGGCAGTACGCTGCCTACCCCCACGGTGCAGAAAAGCAGAAGCCGGGTATTCAGCAGTACTCTCTGCGCGGCGATACTTCCCGCAGCGGCATAGGCCAGAATCAGGATCGCGGCTCCGGAAAGAAGCAGGGCTGTTTTCGGGCATTTCTTCCCTGCCAGAGAAGCAAAGCACACCCGGCAGGCATACAGGTCGCAGGCCAGCTTTACGATCATTCCCGTCATCCACACCCCCACGAATACCGCGTCCAGCCGCTGCATGGAGCGGATCTCCGTAATGGAGGAAAGAGAATAGACCGGAAAATTCTGGGTGGCGGCATAGGGGCCGAGGCATCCTGCCAACAACAGAAGCAGAATGCCGGTAAACAGGAAGGTGCCCCCCGCCCAGCCGAAAAAGCCTGCTTTTCTTTTGCCATTTACCATGGGCAGCAGCACCGCCATATCCGCAAAGACAGAGGTGCGCGCCAGAAAAAGCTCCGTGCCCTGAAGGGTTTGGGAAAAACCGTGGTAAAACAGGGGCTCCAGGTTTTCCGGGTCAAAGCGGAATGCCACAATGGCAAATACCAGCCCTGCGCCCACCAGCAGCACGGCGAACACGCACACCGCGCAGCGGGCCACCGTTTCGATCCCCCGGAAAGCCCCGTACAGCGCTACCCCCAAAAGCGCCGCTATGGTGAGGGCGGCGGAAAACTCCGGGTTCACCGTGTCCAGCAAAAAGATCTGAAACAGCCCCAGGGAAGAGCCGTTTACCAAAATAAAATAGAGCAGATAGAAAAAAGGCACCGCTTTCCCTGATTTTCCCCAGGCGGCCTGGGCCGCGTCGCCGATACTGAGCTCCGGGTACAGCCGGGCAAGCCCCCACACGGGCAGGGCCAGCAGAAGCCCCAGCGCCATGGCAAGGCCATAGGAAAAAATGGCCTCCAGCATATTTTCCCCGCCCAGATACCGGGCGCTCAGGGCAATGGTGACCACCACCCGGGATACAAACATCATGAGAAAGAACTGACCTGCGCTGATCCTGTGCTTTACTGTTTCCATAGCTCTCCTGCTTTCTTTTTCCGCCCGGCAAAACACTTTGCCCGGTTTCCCCGGAATTTATTGGCCTTTTTCCCGGCTGCCGGGCATATCCTGCACCTTTGCGTCCCATCGGGCCAGCTTTCTCCAGCTCTTTCTCCCCGCCACGTCCCGGTGCACCAGCAGACTTCTGAAGGGAGAGATGGGGGTAAGCAGCGGCACCCCGAAGCTCGCGGAACCGCACAGGTCCATCAGCAGCAGGACAAAACCGATCATCACGCCCCACACGCCGAAAAAGCCCCCCGCCAGCAGAAACCCCAGCCGCAGCAGGGACAGGGGTTCATAGAGCCTGGGAATGGCATAGCCCGCAATGGCGGTAAGGGCCACCACCATCAGGGAGGGGGCGCTGACAAGCCCAGCGGAAACCGCCGTGTCTCCGATCACCAGGCCGCCCACGATGCTTACTGTGGCGCTTAAGGAGCGGGGCGCCCGCAGGCCCGCTTCCCGCAGCATTTCATAAAGGAAATACAACAGCAGCGTTTCCGCCAGCACCGGGAAGGGCGTTTCCGCTTCGGCCTGGGCGATCTTCAGCATCAGGCTTTCGGGCAAAAGCTCCGGGTGATGGGCGGCGATGGCCACATACAGCCCGGAAAGCAAGGCGCTGACAAAAAAGGCGATATATTTCAGCCACCGGACAAAGGCCGCGTAAAAGGGCCTGGTCAAATAATCGTCCAGGGTTTGAAAGTTCTCTATAAACAGGAATGGGATCAGCAGCACGCTGGGGGTGCCCTCCACCAAAATGGCCACCCGCCCTTCCTCGATTTTTCCGCAGACCACATCGGGCCGTTCCGTAAGCCCCACGCCGCTGAACAATCCGCCCCGCTCCAGAAAGCTGGTGAGATACCCGGCTCCCAGTGCGGTTTGCAGGTCGCAGCTTTGCAGCTTTTTCCGTACCTGCGCCAGAATTTTTTCCGACGCGATCCCTTCCAGATAACAGAGGGCCACCGGGGTATGGCTTTGGGCGCCTACCTCCGCCTTTTCAAATTTCAAGGCGGGCGTTTTCATTCTGCGGCGGATCATGGCGATATTGTTCTGGTAGCTTTCCGTAAAGCCGTCCTTGGCGCCCCGCTGCATCACCTCGTTTTGGGGCTCCTCCGGCCCCCGGCTGTCAAAGCCCTGCACACCGAATACAATGGCCTCCTGGCAGCCGTCCACACACAGCACGGCAAAGCCGCTCATCAAAAGCACCAAAAGAGTCTCCAGATCAGACTCCCGTTTCTGCTCCATGGTGCCCAGCACCGTCTTTTCAATGAGACCTAAGCGGTCCTCCGCGTGCTTCGGCAGCTCGCTTTCCATCAGGGGGTTCAGAATACTCAGGGTGATCACCTGCTTGCTCACCAGGCCGTCCAGAGCGAACAGCACAGCCTTCACGCCGGAAAGCTCCATTTCTCTTGCCATAAAATCCATGGCGTTTTTGAATTTTTCCTGGAAAAACTTTTGATTGACTCCAACATAAGAAGAAACCTTTGTCAACTCCGCTTCCTTTTCCATAGAGTACGGCCCTTTCCTTTCCCGCTTGCAAACTATAATTACCAGTTACCCCCGGTCGGGTCAGAAATTGTTCTCCTGCACCAAGTAGGGACACGAGCGGCCGCGGCACAAGCGTTGTAACCAACGCTGCGCCGCGCAAGCTTTTTTACTTCCGAACTATTTTTTCCCATGAGCTTCAAAATATCCGCCGGGATAAAAAGGCGGGAACGTATTATACTAAAGCCAATGGAATGCTGTGGGAAAGGAGATCGCTATGGTCGTTTCACTGTTTCGCACTCTGATCATGTACGGGATCATTCTTCTGGGCGTGCGCATTATGGGAAAAAGGCAGATCAGCCAGCTGCAAACCTCGGAGCTGGTGGTAACGCTGCTGATCTCAGAGCTTGCCGTAATGCCCATTCAGGAGCACGACGAACCCCTGTGGAACGGGATCGTGCCCATGCTGGCCCTGATCTTCTGTGAGATCGTGGTGTCCCTTTTGATGCTGAAGATCGGAAAATTCCGAAAGCTGATCTGTGGCAAGCCCATTCTCGTCATTGAAAACGGAAGGATCCTGCAGGAGCAGATGCGAAAGCTCCGCATGAGCACCGAGGACCTTTTTGAGCAGCTCCGGCAAAACGGCGTGTTTTCTCTGGAGGAGGTGGCCTACGCCGTTATCGAGACCAACGGCATGATGAGCGTGTCCCGCCACGCAAAGGACGACCCCCTCACCCCCTGGCAGGCCGGTATCAAGGTGAAAAAGGAGTATCTGGAGCTGGTGGTGGTAAGCGACGGGGAAATTTCTGAAAGCTCCCTGAAGCTTTGCGGCAGGGACATCGGCTGGGTGCGGGAAAAGGTGGCGGCGGCAGGCCTCTCCCTTTCCGAGGTCTTTATTATGACCGCCTGCCAAAACGGCGCTTTTCAAATCGTCCCCAAAGAAAAAAAGACAAGCTGAAGCGCTTCAGCTTGTCTTTTTTCCATCAAATCCGTTTCTTTTATCCGCACAGCATCAGGCACAGTTCCCGCAGAGCTTCCACCGTGGGAACAATGCGGGAAGCACCCGCGCTTTCCAGTTCGCCCGCTTCGGAATATCCGTACCGTACCCCGATAGTTTCCAGGCCCTGGGCCTTCGCGCCCACAATATCCTGGCGGCGGTCGCCGATCATTACGGCCTCTTCCCGGGGCGGATTCCCCAACTGCCGCAGCGCCTCACCGACCACCTGAGCTTTGTCTGTCATGGTGCCGTCCAAATTGGCCCCTGCCGTCAGGGTAAAGTAAGAAGTAATTCCCCGCATTTCCAAAATCTGCCGGGCAAAATACAGGGGCTTTGAGGTGGCAAGGCAAAGGGCGGCCTTGTCGGAAAGCTCTTCCAAAAGCTCCTTCATGCCGGGGTACAGCGGGCTTTCAAATACGCCCTTCTCCCGATAGCGCTCCCGGTATTTCTCCACCGCCGCAAGGGCCTGCTCCTGAGAAAGGCCGTAAAACTCCCGAAAGGACTGATCCAGCGGCGGCCCTACAAACCGCCGCAGCTTTTCCTTCGGCTCATGGAAAAACCCAAACTCGTCCAGGGCATACTGGGCGCTTTTCATAATGCCCTTGCCCGTGTCCGTAATGGTGCCGTCCAGGTCAAATAAAAAATACTTTTTCATAGCGCTTCCCTTTCAGAGATCAGGCATGTATTACGACTGTCTTAATGAGCAATTATGGATAAGAGACTGGTTTGATAAGGAATTGGCGGTTGCTCACTCGCTCTCCGCCTGTCATTACTGAACAGAAAGCAAGGAGCCCTTACTTTCTCGGTGAAGAATCTCGTCCTTTGCCCTTTTCTGGAATTAAGGACGAGATTCTTCGCCGGGAAAGCGGAGTTTACTTCGCTTTTTGCTCAGGATGACAAAGAGGGTAAGTTAGTACAACAAATCGTAATTTAGCAAACTAGCGAATAGTAGAAAACCCTTGCCTCCCCTGAAAGGGGAGGTGGCGGCCATAGGCCGTCGGAGGGGTTCCAGCTCAGTTGAAATCCGTGTAAAACCTACGTTTTATCGGCTTCCCGAGTAGAACCCCTCAGTCACGGCAAAGCCGTGACTGCTCCCCTTTCAGGGGAGCCAAGGGGTGCGTGCTAAACCGTAATTTTTTGCTCTTCCCTGTCTTTTTTCCATACGCCACTATGCGGCATCACTACCGTCCAGAATCCAGAACGCCCTTTCTAACAACTAACAGCTAACGACTAACAACTGACCTTTTCCAGCCGGGCAAAATTGGCGAACAACTTTTTCGTGCCTACCTTTTCAAAGGCGATCTCCAGCAGGGTATCGTTTGCCATGGGGGTGGCGGTAAGGATCAGCCCAACGCCGAAGGTTTTGTGCTTCACGCTGTCTCCGGCCTGGTAGGTTCCCACGGGGGCGGGCTTTACCCTGTTGGGCTGATAGCCCCCTACGGCGGCATTTCCCGTCCGGCCCGCCGATGGAGCGTGTTCGCCGGAGCCGCCGAAGGAAGGCAAAAGCTGTGTGAAGCGATAGCCGTATTCCCGGGAACGGGTGCGCTCTAAAAGCTCCTCCGGAATTTCCTCCGCAAACCGGGAGATCCTGTTTCGGTTGGTGGAGCCGAAGATCATGCGGGAATCGGCGTTTAAGAGGTACAGCTCCTCCCTGGCCCGGGTGATGGCCACATAGGCAAGCCTGCGTTCCTCTTCTACCTGTGAGGGATCGTAAATGACCGCGCTGCCGGGAAACACCCCTTCCTCCCAACCGGGCAGGAACACCACCGGGAATTCCAGGCCCTTGGCGGAATGGATCGTCATCAGCACCACGGAATCTGTGCCGCTGTCGTAATTATCGATATCGGTAAACAGGGAGACCTCCTCCAAAAACCCGGAAAGGCTGGCCTCTTCTCCCGCTTCCTCCTCATACCGGCGAAGCATACTGGATAATTCCTGCACGTTTTCCGCCCGCTCCTCCGCTTTCTCCGGCTCGTCTATGCGCAGAAAATCCAGATATCCGGTAGCCTCCAGCAGCTCACTATATAGCTCGCTGGGGGAAAGCTCTTCCTCCTGGTTTTTCTCGATGAAGCCCTGCATCATGGCGGAAAATTCCTTGAGCTTTTTGGCGGCCCTGGAAATGGCGGGGTATTCCTCCGCCCGGGAGATCACCTCAAACAGGCTTTCCCCCACCTGCTGGCCGATCTGCACGGCGGTATCCACGGTTTTTTCGCCGATGCCCCGCCGGGGCACGTTGAGGATCCTGCGCAGCCGTATTTCGTCGCCGGGATTGTTGACCACGCTGAGATAGGAGATCATATCCCGCACCTCTTTCCGGTCAAAGAACCGGGTGCCGCCGATGATCCTGTGGGGAATCCCCTGCTTGGCAAACATTCTTTCAAAGGTGACGGACTGGGAATTCATGCGGTACAGCACGGCATAGTCGGAAAAGCTTCTGCCCTGGGCCACTCCTTCCAGAATAACCTTCGCCACCCGGTCGGCCTCGTCGATCTCATTTTCCGCCGTGTGAAGCGAAAGGAGCTTCCCCTCTCCCGCCGCTGTCCACAGGGTTTTCCCCTTTCGTTCGGTATTGTTGGAGATCACGGCGTTGGCGGCGTCCAGAATATTCTGGGTGGAGCGATAGTTCTGCTCCAGGCGGATCACCTTGGCGCCGGAAAAATCCTGCTCGAAATTCATAATGTTTTCAATGGTGGCCCCCCGGAATTTGTAGATGCTCTGGTCGTCGTCGCCCACGACGCAGAGATTTTGGCTTTTCTGCGCCAGCAAATTGATAAACTCATACTGAGCGTGGTTGGTATCCTGGTACTCGTCCACCATAATATACCGGAAACGATCCTGATAATATTCCAGCACATCGGGGCATTTCTGAAACAGCCGCACCGTGTTCACGATCAGGTCGTCAAAATCCATGGCGTCGGAATCCTCCATACGCCGCTGATAGACCGCGTAAGCCCTGGCCACCTGCTTCAGGCGGAAATCGTTTCCCGCGGTTTCCTCATATTCCCGGGGGGAGATCAGGCTGTCCTTGGCCCGGGAGATCTCATGAAGGATCGCCTTGTGGGAAAGGGCCTTTTCCGAAATGCCCAGGTCGGCCATAACGGTTTTCATCATGCGGCGGCTGTCGTCGGTATCATAGATGGTGAAATGGGAGGAAAACCCCAGCCTCTCCCCATCCCGGCGCAAAATTCTGGCGCAGCCGGAATGGAAGGTGGAGGCCCACACATCGTTTCCCTCTTCCCCCAGCATGGCGCAAAGCCGCTCCTTCAGCTCCCCCGCCGCCTTATTGGTAAAGGTGATGACCATGATCTTCCAGGGCAGACAGGCGGAAACAGACAGCCGCGCACGGGTAAGCGCGGGCAGCTCTCCCTCCCCTGCTATGTAAGCGGCGCAGGCCGCCCCGTCCTCCTCCGAAAATTCCGGCTGAAGAAAGGTGCTTTCGTAGGCCTTGCCGTACCGGATCAGACTGGCCACGCGGTTTACCAGCACGGTGGTCTTGCCGCTGCCCGCTCCCGCCAGCACCAGCACCGGCCCCTCTGAGGTAAACACCGCCTCCTGCTGGCGGTCGTTCATACGGGAAAAATCCTTTTCCATCACCTGTTTTCTCAGCTTTAAAATCGTGTCCTTGGAAAATTCCATAGATGCGGTTCCTTTCTGAATCCTGCTCTTCCCTTATTTCCAAATAGTTATTTGACATTTCATTTTTAGTATATCATAATCTCTTCTCCATTTCTACCGTGATATTTTCTTTAACTCTCAGCATTTTTTGCAACATTCTTACCAAGTCGGTGCAACAATCCACATAAACATAAATATTGAAAAAAATTATTATTGACAGGAATGCTGAATGTGATATATACTATAAATTATAAGATTATTTTGAAAATCAAAAAGGAGGGTGTAAAGAAAAAATTTTTTAGAAATTTTATGCTAACCTGAAAAAAGGAGGATTTTGAATTATGAAAAAGTTAATAAGTCTCTTCATCAGTGCTTGTATGCTTTTGATTTCTGCTTCTATATCAGTACAGGCTTCTCCGTCCGTTGATTCCGTTGACTTTACGGAAATGCCCCAAAAGATAAGAATAGATCATAGCATTCAAAAAACCGTTCAAGATTACGCCCCAAACGCAGAAGAATGGTGGAGTTGGTATAATAGCCTTCCTCTGATTGACGATAAGTATGTTAATCAAAATTCCGTTGCCATTTGGCTTACTGATTTTTCTAAGCTTACTCCTGAAGAAAAGGAATGTGTCAATTATAATCCTTTGCTTTTTCCGGAGATGAAAAAGATGGCAGCAGAAGAGTCTTTATCCGTTTCCAGCCTGCCTCTCGGCGGATATGAGCATGACTTTGATTTTGATCTATGGGAAAAGGTGAAGAAAAAAGCAAATTGCTATGCATATGTGCTCAACACCTATGCCCGTGAGGGCTATGCACCTTCCCCCGGCACAAAATCGGCAACCACCAACATACTGCCCGAATATACGCTTTCCTATATGAGAACACATCTTGCTGAGATACTTGCCGAGGACGCACCTTACTTTAACGGAAAAACCATTACAAAATGCAGTACCTACACAACACCAGGAACCAGACAATACAAAATTGCTTGTGCTTTTTCCGAAGGAGAAAGTGGAATCGACGGAGGAGATTTCCACTTTTATCGCCAAGATTCTAACGGCTACTTTTCTCAGAAAAGAGGATTCACTTCCATAACTAAGTTAGATGCCAGTCAAAATTTTATTACTAATCCTCAAACATGCAATAGAAATTACAATTCAAAAAGAGCAAATTATTCTTATTTTGCTGGCTTTTTCATGGTTACATATTAAGGAGAAATTGTATGAAAATCCCTTCTTTTCTTACTATATTTTCGCTGATTATATTACTATTGTTATATGGCTGTTCAACCAGACAATCAAATATACCTTCCGGCATTTTTTCCTATCCAAGTGCGCCCTCCGCGCCTTCCGAAGCAGAGCTGTATGCTTTTGTGGAGGAAGCCATGCCCCCGCTGGACCGGTGGCGGCAGGCCTATGAAGCGCTTTCCGCCGGGGAACAGGCTCAGGTGCGGGAATGGCTGGGCTGGTATCAGGGGCTCGGGGAAGAGGACCGGGAAATGCTCTCGTACCGCCCCGGGGGCTTTGGCTGTTTTTTTGAAATGGACGCCGCGGCTGTTATGGAGGCTCAAAGCAGCGAGGTACAGCAGGTGGTGGAGGAAAACTCCGAAGGCAGGTCTCAGCTCTGGTGGAGCCATTTCTGCTCCCTGCCGGAGTACGACCCCAAAAGCTCTCAAACCGCTGAGCTTGCCTGGCTCAGGGATTTTTCCGCCGCTTCTCCGGAGGAGCGTGAGCTTTCCAGCTACCGGCCCGCAGGCTTGCCGGAAGCTTACACGGAGTTGGAGCTTGCCAAAAAGCTGAAGGAGATCGATCCCGGCGTTATCCGGGCGGTGGAGGAGCACGTTTTCTCCCCCGGCGCCTGGTGGCATCAGTACTTCCGGCAGCCGGAGGTATCGGACAACGGCCTGGAAAGCCAAGAAAAAATCATGAACTGGCTGCTCTGGTACACAGGGCTTTCCAAGGAAGATCAGGAAAGAGCAGATCAGCGCACTCATCTGTTTTTTGCCGCCTGGGAATAGGAAACAGCGGATAAACGGACACAATGCAAAAAACACAGCGGCTGCTGTGCTTTCAGATACTGGACGGTGGTGGTGCCAATAACCGAGCATTGCGCGGTTATTGGCACCATATTTTTAAGAAAGGGCAGGAAATTATAGTTTAATATACAGTTCCCAACTGTCATTCTGAGGAACAAAGTGACGAAGAATCTCGTCCTTAAAGCCCTTCAAAAAGACCCAAGGACGAGATTCTTCACCGAGAAAACAAGGTTTCCCTGCTTTCTGTTCAGTAATGACAGGTAGAAAGTAAGCGGCACGCCGCAAATTCCAATTTACCGAACTCTTCCCTCGCTCTTCCTAATTGCTCATTTTTTGCTGCTCTTCCTCAGCCAGTTGTTTTCGCAACTCTTCTTTCTGCGTCTCGTTTTTCGCAGCTATTTCTTCGGCCTCTTCCGGGGTAATTTCCTCGGCGTAAACATCTATCACGGAAAGATAGTACTCGTATTCCTCCTGAGAGAGAAATCCGCTTTCCAAATTAGCTTTATAAGCCTCCAGGGTTTCCTGATAGATCCTGCCCTCCTTCACGGGGTAGCTTTTGTTAAACTCAGGATAGACCTTTTCCAGCGTGTTCAAAGGAAGAACCGCCTCGGAAACCGAGAGTCCCTTTACGATATCCTCCCATTGGTCCACGATCTCAAAATTTTCCGTCGGCAAGGCTTTGCTGCTGTTTGCCAAAAACACATCGCTCTGTTTCTCCTGCGGTGCGGACAGCGCCGCGATTTTTTGCTGAGACTCCGGAAGCGCCGCAAATACGCTTCTCCACAGGCTCGTCAAAATGTAATATTCCCCCGGGCCGTTGATGCCGTAGCCCCTGTCCGGCTGCTGAAGGAACAGCAGGTATTCCTTCCCCAGGCAAAGCTCCGGCTCGTCCTGATATTCTATATATTCTTTCCCCACCAGACCGCCGGACAGCCGCACGGTCACCGTTTTGTCCGCTTCCCCGCGGAAGACCTTTTCCGGGGTAATCTCCACGTCTGTATGCACGGAAACGCTGTCGTAAACCGTTCTTAACAGAATAGGCTCGGAGATATGAGAGACCCTGCCGTACAAAATCAGGGAAGAGCGCTCGGAAACCTCAAAGAGATTCTCTTCTACAGAAACACCTTCCGCGGTAATAATCTCTGTATCATCCGGAAGCGACTCCATTTTTGTGGAAAGAAGCGAAGCTTGGGCAGGACCCTCAGAAAGAGACGAGGTTTCGGCTTCCAAAACAGAAAAAGGCCCGTTTTGCAGAAAAAAGATTCCGCCCAGCATGATCACCAGAAAAACAGCAGCGCCCCCGACTAAAAAGCCAACTTTCCTTTTTTGATCTTTCATAGCACACACTCCTTCTTGATAAGACTTTTACTTATGGATAAAGAACTTTTAATCCATTGATATCATCTTGCCGAAGTCTCCGCCAGGAAATAGAATTCTGCCGATTCTCCCAATTACCCACCATAACGGAATCTTTCTCATACGCTCTGGGATTCTGAATATCACCTAATCCCACTGTATGCCCAGATTCATGCAAAAAAATCGAATATGCGTCCCAACGTCCTGCTTCTGCCCCGTTTGAAAATTTCTTACTAACATTAAAATTAATATCACTTTCCAGGACTAAATAGCTGGAATTGCTCCATCTAACTAAATTTACTGCAATTCTGTTATCTGTGGGAATGCTTTTCCTATAAACCAAGTTCAATCCATCTCTTGCCGCATTTGCCCCAAAATCAGACAGAGAATGGCGCACTGTAGGATTTCTTTGCATTAATGAGTGTCCACTCTCTTTATTCCATTGATAAAGAGCCTCATTCATATGTGAAAAGGTAGTGCTTCCAAAATCCTCGTGAACTAAGTATTTGAGCGTTTCCGAAGTATTCAGGGATATTGTCGTGTATGGACGATCTTCATCATACAAATTGTACGCCGAAGCTTTTGGTGAAAAAGCTGTAATCAATAAAACTATTGCTAACAGGAAACCAGTTTTTTTCATTTTACCATTCCTTTTTTGTATTATCCTTTATGTTATAATATCAAACTTTCCAAAAAATGTCAATAAAACTATCACTTGTTTTCACCAATTTTTTAATATGTAGACAAAAAAATCGAAGCGCCAACCCAAACAAAGATAGGTCGCTTCGATTTCACAGCGCATAGTTTCTGCGCAATAAAAGCCAAACACTGCTTAATCAGTTAAGAGAACCACTAAAAAGGCACAAGCATCTTGCGCAATGAAGAAGGGCGGTACTTTTCCGAAGGAAAAGGCGGTCACTTCGTGACCGAGCACTTCTTCCAAAGCAAAATCCGTTCCGGATTTTGCGTTTTACATGTCCCGGAACCTCTTGACCCTGCGCAGTTGTTTCTGCTTCCGGCGGTAGAGCAAAATCAGGATAATATACACAATGATCAGCGCTACGATCACCGCCATGATCACCAGGAACCAGGGGGCGCTGAGCACGGCCTGGCCCTGCTCCCACACATGGAGCGCTTCGCTTCTGTCCACCGATTCCGCCGCCACCAGGGGCACCGTGGCGATCACCTCCCCAGCATAGCTTAAGGAGGCGGTGCCGATCTGTTCTCCCTTGCGAACGGGGGCCTCCACGTTTTCAGGAATATCCGGCGTGATCAAAATGCTGGTGGAATTCACTTCCTTGGGCAGCATGACCGAGGCGTTTTCCCCCGCCGCCAGCAGCAGCTCGTCCTTTTTCCAGGCATATTTCAAATTGACCGAGCTCATCACGTCTCCCTGCACCGCCACTGTCTTTTTTTCCAGGCTGGTCAACGACCAGCGGAACAGAGTGGCACAGTCCAGCATTTCCCCGTGCAGATCGCAGAACGCGCCGTCCTCGTAATACATGGGGCTCCCCATGGCAATGGCGATATAGGTATAGCCATCGGCCGTGGCGGAGGCGGCAATGCAGTAGCCCGCTTCGTCCAGCGAGCCGGTTTTGATGCCTGTGGCGTACCGGTAATAATAGGACATGCCGGCCTCGTCTGCGTAATTGGTCAGCATTTTGTTGGTGGTGTTGGCCGTGCGCACCTCTTCGGAACCGATGGGTCTGTAATTATAGGCGGAGGTGCCTGTGATCTCGGTGAAATTCGGCAGGGTCATGGCGTATTTCGTGATGATCGCCATTTCCCTGGCGGTGGTATAATGGTTGGGGTTATGAAGGCCGTGGGCGTTGGTGAAATGGGTGTTTTCACAGCCCAGCTCCTTGGCCTTTTCGTTCATCAAATGAACAAAATAGCTTTTTCCAGTGTAGTCCGTGGGGTCGAAGGAGTTTTCCCCTTCCTCCCCGTCGTCTTCCCCGCTGTCGTCATCGTCCTCCCCCTCCGGCGCGGGAGAAGGGGAAGGCGTGGGCGCGGCGGCGGCCTCGCTTTCCAAAGCGGCCTGCTCCTCGGGGTACAGGGAATCCACATATTTTGCCAGGGTCAGGGCGGCGTTGTTTCCGCTGGGGACCATCATCAGATACAGCATATCTTTGCCGTTAAAGGATTCTCCCGGATACATGTCCGCCACGGAGCTTCCCGTGTTCATCAACTCCTCGTCCACGCTTTCCGGCATGGTGATCTGGGCGTTTTCGATATTGGGAATATTCTCATAGGCCACGATATAGCTCATGATCTTCGTCATGGAGGCCATGGGCAGCCTTTCATCGGCGTTCATGGCATAGGCCACCGTGTCCGTATCCAGATTCAGCAGGAACAGGGATTTGCAGTGGGGCTCCGTGTTGTCGTCTCCAATATCCCAGTTGAAGGGGAAGCCCTCGGCGGAAGCCGGAGCCGCCCACAGGGAAGCAAAAAGCAATATCGAAAGCAGCGCCGCTGCCAGCCGTGTATATTTTTTCATGAAAAGAACCTTCCTTTTCCCAAAAATCGCCTGTACGTTTCCGAATTTTTATAGTATACTGGGTACATGGAGCTTGCCCTTACGCCCTTCTCCAGCATCTAGCATCTAAGATTATACACGGTTCCAGCTCAAAAGAAAAGATTGAGTTTCTTAATATTTTTGAAAGCCGGTGAAAGCCTTGAAGCTGTTTCATACCTCAGACTGGCATCTGGGCAGAATGCTGTACGGCAGAAGCCTGCTCCCGGATCAAAGCTGGTTTTTTCAAGAGGTATTCCTCCCTGCGGTAGAGCGGGAAAAGCCCGCCTGTGTTTTGCTGGCGGGAGATATTTACGACAGGCAGATCGCCCCGCCGGAGGCTATCCGTTTGTTTGACTCCGTGCTTTCCCGGCTTGTGGAGCTTTCCTGCAAGGTCTGTGTGATTTCCGGAAACCACGACGGCGCCGACCGTATCACCTTATTGAAAACTGCTCTGCGAGGCAGCGGCGTGTATTTCTCCACCACCCTTTCCGACGCTTTTTCTCCGGTCCTGCTGGAGGAAAACGGGGAAAAGGTGCAGCTGTTTCTTCTCCCCTACTTCAACAGCGCCCAGGGCAGGGAATTTCTGGGGGACGATTCTCTGCGGGGAGAAGCCGCCTGCATGAAGCTTTTGATCGAGCAAATGCTTCCGCTGTTCGAGCCGGGAGCCGCCCATATTCTCGTTTCCCACTGCTTTGCCGCCGGGGCCATGCCCTCCGATTCGGAAAGCAGCCTGTTTGTAGGCGGCGCGGGAGAGATCCCGCCGGAGCTGTTTTCTCCCTTTGACTATGTGGCCCTGGGCCACCTCCACGGCCCTCAGCGGGCAGGAGAAAAGGGAAGATATTCCGGCTCTCCCCTGAAATATTCCGTAGATGAAGAGCACCAGAAAAAGGGCTTTTGTCGCCTGGAATGGGACGGTGCTTCCCTTGCCGTGGAAGAAGTACCCATTACGCCGCTGAGAGATGTGCGCCGGATTTCCGGTTTGTTTCAGGAGCTTTTGGAGCAGGGGAAAAAACAGCCCTGCGAGGACTATGTGGAGCTGGTGCTGGAGGATAAGTCCCCTGTTTTCCTGGCCAGGGACAAGCTGCGCCCCTATTATCCCAATCTGCTTTCCCTCTCCAACCCCTGGGCGATCTCCGGGGCGGCGGGAGAACGGGCGGCAAGGCTGAAAGGGCAGGACGACCGAACCATCTTTTCCTCTTTTTTGCAGGACGTGTGCGGAACCCCCGCCGAGCCTGAGGAGCTTCAGCTGCTGCAGGAGCTTTTGGAGGAAATGGAATCCGGCCGGTAGCCAGACGGTGCAAATTTGCACCGTCTGGCTAACAAGCGTTCGGAACAGAAAGGAGGGCGGCCATGAAACCCATTCGCCTGCTGCTTCAGGCCTTCGGGCCCTATCCGGAAAAAACAGAATTGGATTTTACCGCCTTTGAGGAAGCCGGGCTGTTCCTCATTTCCGGCCCCACCGGTGGCGGGAAAACCGCCCTGCTGGACGCGATGAGCTTTGCCCTGTACGGCAGGGCCACCGGCGGCAGGCGCACCTTTGATTCCATGCGCTGTATGGCGGCGGAGGACGATACCCCCACCCTTGCGGAATACGATTTTTCCCTGGGAGAGAATATCTATCGCTTCCGGCGCACCCGGTATCTTCACATCAACCGAAACACCAAGGAGCCGGAATTTCGGGATTCTCACGAATGCTTTCTGCTGGAAAATGGGGAATTCCGGCTGCTGGAAAGCAAAAGCGAAACGGCGGTGCGCAATGTGGCCGAGGAGCTGCTCCACCTGACCGCGGAGCAGTTTTCCCAGGTGATCGTACTGCCCCAGGGGGAATTTTTGCGGCTGCTGCGGGCCAATTCCAAGGAAAAGGGGGAAATGCTGCGCACCCTGTTTTCCGCCGGGCGCTGGAAAGCACTGACAGATTCCCTGCTGCGGCGCACCAAGGCCTTGGAGGAACAGCTGCGGGAACTGGAGGCGAAAAAAAGCTCCCTGCTGCAAAAGGAAGCCCTGGAAACCACAGAAGCGTTGGAGCAAAGCATCACCGCCGCCGGGGAGCGGGAAGCCGCTCTGCGGAAAACCAGCGAAACCCTAACGAAGCAGTGGCAGGAGGCGGAGCGCCTGCTTCGGGCGGCGGAAGCCTGGGGCCAGCTGACCGCCACGCTGCGGGAGGCCGAAAAAAGCTATGAAGCCTCCAGGGAGCGCAAAACGCTTTTAGAACAGGAAAAGGATATCGCAAAGCAGCAACGTCAGCAGGCCGAAAAGCTTCGGGAAGAAGCGGTGCTTCAGGCCCGGGAAACCGCCCGCCTCACCGAACGCCGGGAAGAGCTGCGCCGTGCCGAAGACCTGAAGCGGCAGCGGGCGGCTGCCCAAAAGGCCCTGCGAGAGCTGCAAAGTGATTTGGAGCGGTGCGGCGCTCAAGAGAAAGAGCTTGCCGCACGCCTGGAAACGGGAAAGCTGTTTGTACAGCAGTGCCAGGCCGCCGCGGGGCTTCTTCCCCAGCTGCTGGAGCGGCGAAGCGTTCTGGAAAAAACACAGGAAGCCTACCGGGAGCTTTTGGGGCGCAAAGAGTCCCTGCAAAAAACGGAAGCAGAGCTGGCGGCGCAGAAGCAGGAGGCCGAAAAGCAAAGAGTTCTCAGTGAAACGCTGACCGGGCAACTGGAGCACCAGGAAGCGCTGGCCCGCCGCAACGCCGCGCTGGGCCTGTCCCAGGGCCTTCGGGAGGGAGAGCCCTGTCCTGTCTGCGGCAGCCGGGAGCACCCCGCCCCGGCCCAGGGCAGCCGGTCCCTTCTTCGGCAGGAAGAGCTGGAGGCCCTTCGGGCCGGAGAAAGGGAAGCACGGCAAAAAGCATTGCAGGCTATTGCCCTGCAGCGCTCCCTGGAAGCCCAGCGGGAAAGGGCCCTTCAAAGCCTTCAGGAGCAGGAGCGCCTTTGCGCCGCCCTGCCCCTTTCCCCGGAGCAGGCAGAACAGGAGGTTGCCGGGCTCACCGGAAAGCTGGAGGAAGCGCAGAAAAACGCCGGCCTTTTGGAAAAAGCTCAGGCCCGCCTGGAAAAGCTGATCGGAGAAAAGGAGCTGCTCACAGCGCGAAAAGCAAAACAGCGGGAAGAAGCCTCCGCCCTGGAAGCCAGGGAAAAAGAGCTTACACACCAAACAGCGGAAGCGGAACAGGCCCTTGCCGGGCTGACCGCCGCCGGGCTGGAGCAGGAGCTTGCGCAAAAGGAAGCCCGCTATAAAAAGCTGGAACAGGACGCCGCCGCTTTGCTCCGGCAGGCCGAAGCGCTGGAAGGAGAACGGCAAAAGGCGGAAACCACCCTGGCCCTGGCCCAAGCCGCCCTGGAAAAAGCGCGGCGAGAGGCGGAGGCCTTTCAAAAGCCCTGGGAAACCGAGCCCGAGGCAGAAGCTCTGCGGCAGCGGGAAGCGGCCCTGCGGGAGGAACGCCTGCGGTGTTCTGAGGAGCTGGGAAGCGCCGTTCAGCTGGCCGCCTCCCTCCGCGCCACACTGCAAACCATACGGGAGCTGGAAAAAGGCTCTCTGGGGCTGGAAAAGAAATACAGCCGCACCGCCCGGCTTTCCAAAGCCCTTTCCGGAAACAATCCCCAGAAGCTGCCGATTTTGCAATATGTGCTCAGCATCATGCTGGAGGAAGTGCTGGTCAGCGCCAACCGCTTTTTCTCCACCCTGAGCCGGGGACGGTACGCCCTGCGGCTGATGGAGGGGCCAAAAGGGGGAAATTCCCTGAGCGGGCTGGATCTGGAGGTGCTGGACGGCTCCTCCATGCTCCCCCGCTCCATCGAGACCCTGTCCGGAGGAGAACAGTTTTTGGCCTCTCTGTCTCTGGCCTTCGGGCTGTCCGAGGTGGTGCAGAACCATTCCGGCGCGGTACGGCTGGATTCACTGTTCATCGACGAGGGCTTCGGCTCCCTGGACGGGGAAACGCTGGACACCGCCATGAAGGCCCTGGAAATGCTCCAGGGCGGCGGACGGCTCATCGGCATCATTTCCCATGTATCAGAGCTGAAAAATCGGATCCCCTGCAGCATTCAGGTGACCAGAACTCCCTCCGGCGCTTCCCGGGCTGCGGTCAAGTTTTGAGCCGCCAGCTGCGGATACAATAAGCAATGAGGAATGAAGGGGAAGGACAGAGTTTAATAAATTGGAATTTAGCGGCGAGGCGCTTTCTTTCCGTCTGTCATCCTGAGCAAAAGCAAAGCAAGCTTTGCTGCCGCGAAGGATCTCGTCCTTTGTCCTTTTCTCCCGGAATTAAGGGCGAGATTCTTCGTCTCTTCGTTCCTCAGAATGACAGCGGGAAACTGTGTGTTAAATTATGATTTACCGTTTTTCCTCCAGCCCTCCATTGCTCATTCCTCATTGCTAATTTCTCATAAGAAAGGATGTTTTTTATGAAGGTCACTTTCATTCAGCACAGCTGCTATTTTGTGGAGCTTTCCTCCTGCTGCCTTCTGTTTGATTATTATGAGGGAAGCGTTCCCGAAACCGATAAGCCCCTGTATGTATTCGCCAGCCACAGCCATGGCGACCATTTTTCTCCCGCCGTTTTTTCTTTCCCCCGGCAGGGAAAAGAAACCTTCTATCTCCTTTCCGATGATATCTGGGAAAGCCGGGTGCCGGAGGAAAAACGAAGCCATACGCTGTTCGTGTCTCCTCACAGAACCTATGAGCTCGGCAGCTTGAAGGCCGCTACCCTTCGTTCTACTGACGCGGGCGTTGCCTTTCTGGTGCAGTGCGAAGGAAAGCTTCTCTACCACGCGGGAGATCTGAACTGTTGGGTGTGGGACGGCGCGCCCCGCTTTCAGAACGACCAAATGACACGGCAGTACCGTCAGGAGCTGGAGCTGCTTTCCGGCAAAAAGATCGATGTGGCCTTCGTTCCCCTGGATCCCCGTCAGGAGGCTGACTTCGACCTGGGTATGAAATACTTTTTTGAGGCCGCTGGCGCGGAGTATGTGTTCCCCATGCACATGTGGGGCGACACCTCCGTTGTGCCCCTGTTCAAATCCACGCCCGGCTATGAGGAATATGCCCGCCATGTGATGGACGCGCGGGAGCCGGGACAGGAATTTATCTTGGAGGACTGAATCCTTTTTTCCGAAGTCCATTTTCTGAAAATAGTGCAAGAACAAAGGAAAGCAGGGGAAGAAAAGCTTCCCCTGCTTTGTTATACTACAGCCAGAAAGGGTTCCCTTCAAAAATCGCTTTGCTTCATCGTGGCGCCGTTTCTCCTGTATTCGCCTGGCGGAATGCCGAAATGCCTGCGAAAGGTGCGGTTAAAATACGGCACATTGTGAAAGCCGGATTCCAGTGCCACCGAAAGAATGCTCTGGGCGGTGGTCACCAGCAGCATGGCCGCGTGCTTCAGCCTGCGCCGGATCAGATATTCCGACGCCGTGCAGCCCATCAGGGAGGAAAACAGACCGGAAAAATAATTGGGGTTCATGTGCACCGAAGCTGCCAGCTCGGCAAGGGTAAGTTCCTCCTGAAAACGTGCTTCCATCAGGCTCAGCGCCGGGGCCAGACGGGTTCTGCCCGTCTGGAAAAGCAAAATCTGCTCCCCATAGCCCTCCGTTTGCGCAAAGCGCCGGTACACCAGGGCCAAAAGCTTCATAAGATCAGATTTCAGCACCATGCGATAGCCCACAGCCTGCCCCACCCACTCCCGGCGCATCTCTTCCAGCAGAGCTTTGATCTCTTCCGTCACAAGGCTTTTCCCGGAAAGCCGATGGCGAAACCCGGGCTTCCACTCATAGAAGGCCCTGATATAGCTGTAATCCTCGCTGTTTGAAAGCACCAGATCCGCGTCGAACACGATCACCAGCAGCTTCAGCCTGCCGTCCTCGTTTACCGCCCGGTGATATTCCAGGTTGTTGATGATAAAAACATCTCCCGGAAAAATGGGATATTGATCGTCCCCAATGAGATAGCGGCCTTCTCCCTCCAGACAGTAATTGATCTCCAGGCTGTGATGGTTGTGCATGACCGCCCTGCCGCTTTGCTCTTCTTCCCGGGAAAACCCGCTGCCGATCGAAACAACAAGTGGAAAATCCTCCTGGATCTCCAGCGCTTCCGTAATGTATTTCATGCCGCTTCCTTTCTCTCTTATCCGGAAGGCTTTTCTCCCCAAAGGGGAACCGCCTTTTCTAAAAAGAATAGCCGCAAGCTGAAAAAAAGTCAATTCTTTTTCACTAAAATTTTGATCGATGGGAGGACTTAACCATGCTGTACACAGACCACTGGAACGAGATCAAAACCCGAATGGCCGCCTATTGGCAGCGGGAGCCCATGGAGCGCTGCTGTGCGGGCATCATTGTGCCAAAGCCGGGCTATACCGACTTTGGAGAGGTACATTTCTATTTTGACACAGAGCAGGACGACGCCATGCACCGCCGCCGCTTTCAGGGCCAGGAATACCTGTGGGAGGCCATTCCCTGCCTGTTTCCCTATTTCGGCACCTCCGGCGTTGCGGAGTACGCCGGAAGCGAGCCGGTCTACGCACCGCGCACCACCTGGTTTGAGCCCTGCCTGGACGAGCCGGACGCGGAGCGCGTCAGCTTTTGCCGCCCGGAAGCCTTTCGGCGGCAGAAAGACGCCATTACAAGGCTTCTGGAAAAATCTCATGGGGACTATGCCGTTTCCGTGACCGATAACTGCGGCATCGCCGATGCTCTGGCGGCCCTGCGGGGCAGTGATAATCTGCTGATGGATATGGTCACCGACCCGGAATTTATTTCCCGGGGAATTCAAAAGCTGATGCCCATTTACAAGGAGACCCAGGAGGAGCTTTTCTCCCTGACCTATGAAAATAACGAGGGCTCCATTCTTTCCTGGATGCACCTGTGGGCCCCCAGCCGGTGCGCCCAGATGCAGTGCGACCTGAGCGTGATGATCTCAAACGAGATGTTCAACCGCTTCATCATGCCGGAGCTTCAGGAGCTTACCGAATTTCTGGATTACCCGGTCTATCATTTTGATGGGCGGGAGCAGATCCGCCATCTGGATTCTCTGCTTTCCCTGAAAAAGCTTCGGGCCATTCAGTGGACCCCCGTTGTGGGCCAGCCCCCGACCTCCGAATTTATCCCCCAGCTGCAAAAGATCCAGAAGGCCGGGAAAAACCTGGTGCTGTTCCCCCAGGCGAAGGAAGTGGAAAAGCTGCTGGACAACCTGAGCAGCCGGGGCCTGCAAATGGTCACCGGCGTCAGCACCATGGAGGAAGCAAAAGAACTGCAAAAAATCATTCTGACCCATTCCAGGGACAGGGGGTAACGTGGCGGAAAGAGGCTCGTAAGCGGAGGCTCCCGGAAGCTCCAGCAGGTTTTCGGGAAGATACCCGCTGTTTCCCGGTAAGCTTGAGAGGGCTTGTGAGCTCAGACCGGCAAACTGCCAGCACTGCTCTTATCTTTCTTCAAATAACAAAAAAGCCAGCAGCACACCATTTCTGGTATACTGCTGGCTTGTAAAAGAAATTATATTTGGCTTTGAAATTTTCCGGCAAGGGGCAAAATCATGGTTTTAATCGTTAGCGAACCATCCTATGTTTTCCTTTTGCTGCCTTTCTAGAACGATGGGAAGAATTTTCGAATACTCTTTCTTAATCTCCTCAATTTCTTCCTTTGTTTTTCCTTCTACCACGGTAAAAAGAGTTGTTCGTAGTTCGCCCACAGTCATTCCTTCATGAAAATATTTATTCATCCTTTTCCTCCTTTCATCGTCCAACCAAAATGGCGAACAATTCGATATGTTTTTTCTCTGATAGCCATATAATTTCTTTGGGGAATTGACCACTCCCAAAAATCGGGATAATCCACCATTGCTGTATCAATTTCATTCTGTATCTGTTTCTCAATCATGCGAAATTCTTCTGGTAAAGGGTGTTCTCCATCTCCTATACTGACAGTATATATATCGCCATTTGCTGTAATGACTCCTATTTCAGACACATTTTCATTTGTAAGCATTTCCAAGTCTTTTCCGGAAGGTGGTGTACAATTTGTGTGGCTGTGGAAAATTTTTACATTCTGTTTTTCCAGAAGTTCATGGGGGACCCCCACTCTGTTTTCAAAATCACTGGTAAAAATCTCCGTCATTTGCCCATTGACAAAGGCCACCGCATTTTCTTTTCCGTTTTCACTTGCTTTATCGTGAAGAGATAAAAACGCATCTGCTTCCTGCTCGGTAAGAGTCAGCTCCTCGTAATCACTGAAGTCATTACGATATAGTTCGGGGATATCCGCTTCCTCTTCGATTTGGCTGAAGTAATCTCCTTTTAGTATATCCGAATAGCTGCGTTTTTCAAGTCTTTTTTCGCCATTGCCAAATTCTTCTCCGACTTTCGGCAGCTCAAGCATTTCTCCCGATAAGCCCTCGTCTCTCTGCAATACCTCCCCCGTATCGTCCCCAAGCAAATCCGGAAGGTGGGAGGTATCGTCTAAACGGTACCCATTACTTTCCAGCAGATACCGCGATGTTTCAGGGCTGAAGCCTTCGGCCTGCAGAATATGGTAGGCCTGCTGCGCCGAGGGGCGGGCGAGAACATTTTCCAGAAAATACCCTTTGGTTTCCATAAGGTACTGAAACATTCCCTGCTCCCTCGGCATAGCCAGTGGTTGAGGATATAAAGGAACCAGCCGTATGCCTAAACAGGCATACGACTGGTTTTGCTAGTTTTCTAGGACAACGATTTTAGCAAATAATCTGCTTACAGTACTACAATTTTCGTATAATGCTGCTGCTTTATGAAATTCATATAGCCGTTATACTAAGAATCTCTTCTATAAAAAGCTCCATAGGATAATCCTTCGTATCTATAAGAATACTTTCGCTTGTTGGTAATTCCTCTCCTTCTCTCCATTCATTATCTTCTTTATCAAATATCTCCGAAAATATTCCTACAACGATCTGGCCATCTGTACATACTATTTTTACCTTTTTTCCCATCAAATTTACTTTTTCTTTCAGATTAATCATTGCTTATTCCTCCTTTATCCGGGTTAGCAGGTGTAATGTGTATGCCTTTGTCTTTAGAATAATGGAATATTCCATTATTTGTAAATGTCGTATACCCAGTGTTTTTGTTTCGATATATTCCAATAGAAGAAGTGTGAGTAAAGCGTTCTCGCTCAGGCCATGCTCCAGATTTTGCTCTAATTGGTTCTCCTTTTCCCGCATAAAGTTTAATTAATTCTTCGGGATCTGCTGTTAATTCACCTCGAGTTGGATCGAAATTGAAAGAGCCTCGGATGTGTTTCCCCTGTCTGTCTTTATGCAGTTTCAGTGAATATTCGGAACGTATTAAATCATGGATTTTTTCGGCAAATTCATTATAATCTTCCGACTGTGTTTTTTCAATCCCAAACGCATCATTCAGGAGATCTTCTCCAATTTTCGGCAGTTCGAAGAATTCTCCTAATAAATCCTCATCCCTCTGCAAAGGCTCCTCTCCTTCAATCCCTTTCAGCAAATTGGGAAGTTCGGAAGTGTAGCCGCCGTTGTCCAGCAGGCGCTTTGTGGTTTCCACATCCAGGCCGGGTTCTCTCAGGAGCTTTTGCAGTTCCTCTGCCGAGAACGGTTCTACAATATTTTTTAAGGAATACCCATTGCTTTTCAACAGCTGCTGTGCCGGTGCCGGTTCCAAGCCCGCATATCTCAATATGTCATATGCCTGCTGCGCGGAAGGACGGGACAGAATATTTTCCATGGAATAGCCGTTGTTTTCCATGAGATACTGAAAAACTCCCTGGGTTCCCAGCATATTCATAAGATCATAGTACTCCGCTTCCGAAAGCCCGCTCAGCTGGCCGGAATTTGGCAGAGCCAAGGAAGCGCCCTGCTGTGAATCTCCCGGCTGCCGGGAGAAGCCGTTGTTCTGCCCGTTTCCTGCCATTTGAGACGCGTTTTCCAAGAACATTCCCTGCGCCGCTCTGTTTTTCCCTTCTTTCAGCGCCTGTTCCGTCGTGGCTCCCTGTGAGGCCGCTTCTACATAACCGTCGGTTCCACGCACCATGCTTCTGTAGGCCATTCCCAGCACCGGAGTCCCCAGCGCGTCCAGTACAGCGCCGGGGGCCATATCCACCACGTTATACATATAGTTTGCAGCCTTTTTCGCGCCCGGATTTTCGATGCTGTCCAGCCCAGGCTGCCTTGCCGCCCAGATCCCCCTGGTCATGCTTTTCCCCGGTGTATTCGGGTCTGCCAGCAGGCCCTTTTCCGCTTCCGGGCTTGTCCAATCCTTCAGCATGTCTCCGACAGTCAAGGCCGCCGCGGTCGGTCTAAACAGCGTGGAAGTGATTCCATATCTGAAGGGCTGTTCCTCCGCTCCTTTCTGAATTCGCTCCAGATACTCATCGCTCCTTTTTTGGTTGATCTGACGCTCCAGGGAGTGCTTATAGCTCTTCGCGGCTGTCTCGTTTCCTTCCTTTCCCCAGAGGTAGTAATATATTTTCTGATCAATCGGCTCCATTGCTCCTGTATCTTCGAAGGAATCCAATGTATTTATCGGAAGAATCACACCGCTTTTTTGTAAAGCGGCTTGATTTATCAATGTTTCGTGGTAAATCTCCTTTTCGGCCGCTTTCCCCAGCTCCACATACTTCTGGAAGTCCGGGTCTCTTATGGCCTCCAGCCTTTGCCGGGATCGCTTTTTCTCTCCTTCCAGAAGATACTTTTCCGTTCGCAGGACCGCCGCTTCATTCTCCAGAGATCCCTGCTTTTCCATGGAATCCCTGGCCCAGCCGCTTCCCAGCGTGAACTTTCCCGGATCATACCGGTGCAGGTCGTTGATCTCCCGCACTATCTCCTCAAGCCGCCGGTCGATGTCTGTTTCCACGTACTCCCATCTGCCCTCTTGAAATTCCTGATTCTATACACAGCACCTGTTTCAGCGTCGTTATACTTTTCTTCACATAACAAGAAAGCCAGCAGCACACCAATTTCTGGTATACTGCTGGCTCTTGTTCTTTTATGCCGCAGAGAGGAAGGACTTAGGGGGCTAGAATTTGCTGGGTATATTCTGTTTGCTTAAATTGCAGGCCTTCTTCAGTTCGCTTGACATAAAGCACAGCTGGAAATGAAATGTTTTTTGCAGCATAAGGGCTAATTAGCTTTGTGTAGTCATCACACATCAGCACCAGCATATCTTTGCTGCAGGATTTCGCCAATTGGCACGCCTTTTCATAGCTCAGTCCGTTTTCTTCACAGTAAACCTGGATGGCGTCTTTCCATTCCTCGAAGCGTTCGCATGGAGGCTGATATATGGTATCCATTCTCTTCGCCGACGGATCTTCAAATTTGCTTTTAAGATATTGTAAAGCAATCGGGTCATCCCCTTGATATTTCTCAATCCCACACACATCCAAAGCCGCCTTTGCCAACTCTCCGGCATATCCTGCTCCTCCGCGAAAATAAAAAATCGTGCCCCGATTATCCTTTGCCGCAAGTAAACCGTCAATAAACTCGGGGCTTCTTTCATGCCAAGCCATGCCTGCCAGAATAGCAAACGTAAGAAAATACGACGATTGACTTTTGATTCCTCTCAAAATATCCTCTCGTGAACCAGCATACATTCGTTTCACGATTCTTTCTTCCCAAGTAGTATTTGTTACCACACAGGCCCTCCTTTCGCACTTATTCGCAGAATTTCTTTATCTCGTAACCTTTCCAATCTTTCTACGATATCCGGTCGGTTCGCTTCTTTGGCTATATCAATTTCTACTTGATAAGCGTCAGATTCCATACGCATACGTCTGGGAATATTATTTGTTGCTTCTTTTGTCCCAAGATACCCATTAGCACGGTCATCGCAAAAATGTTTGTATTCATGACACCAAGCACTGTAACTCGCTCCAGGCGCAACATGAAACTGCCCTGGTTCGCCAGGTTTAAGTCCATGGCCATACCCTATTGAGCCTTTTCCATAGAGTATTTCCACTCCAGCGCTTTCCAAATCAGCTATGATTCTTTCAATTTCTTTCGGATGAGAAACCATTGCATCGCCAGTCAATTCAACCATAGGATCATTTATTCTTTGCTTCTCACTGATTTCCATTGTACCATCTCCGGAAGAATTGTCAATGGCATTTCCGCTTTGCAAAGAATTTGCTCTGTTACGCTGTAAATTTCCAAGCTTTCCTCGACTGTTTTCTTCCGGAAAATAGCCATACCTTCCCATTAGCTGCCGTACATCCTGAAGCGATAAGTTCTCTACATCTCTTGAATTCAAAGTGGGCGGAGGATTCTGCTTATAATCTTGTTCAACATTCATATTCCCCAATAATTGAGCCAGATTTCCTTTGGTTATATTATTTAAGGCATAATACCGCTTTCCGTTTTGCACAGCCTCCCGGTAGTTTCTGTAGCTCTGAATCCCATCGCCGATCTTGCTTCCCGCCAGTCTGCCGCCTGCCGTGATGGCGCCGGTAATGGCTCCCGCCGCGCCGTCCTTCAGCATTTTCCTGCCCTGCTCCTTCATGGCGGCCAGGAAGGCCTCGTCTTCGGAGAAGCCCAGGGCTCTATAATAAAACAGAGTTTCCTCCCATTCGGATTTATCCTGGGAGATCATCACATCGGCCAGCCAGTTTACCGCGTCGCTGGTTATTTCCTCGCTGCCCTCCGCCAGGGCGTTTTTCAGTAGGTACGTCAATGCGGTTACACTTTTCTCCACATAACAAAAAAGCCAGGCAATCTGTCATACGACAAACTGCCCGGCTTTTTTGAAATTTTTCAAATATGAGGAAACGCTTTAGTCAGCTAACTAAATTATCCTCTCTTTTAGCTCACAGCTCTTGTATTTCTGCTATCTCGCTTTGAAGAAATCCTAAATACCTTCCTTCTACGTAAATGGTAATGCCATCTTCGGGGTCTCCTGTTTCCTCGGCATCATCTACTATCACTACATTTCCGATGTAAACATTTCTATCCGTATCGGTAAGTTTTATCTTATCACTGTCATGAAACTTCCAAATATCAATCATTTGTTCCACTCCTTTACTGGTACAATATGACTACCATCCTTGGCGTAATGGATTGCGATGCGGCGAGTCACATGCCATTCTCCCTTTTCGTAATAGAAGCCAACCACTCTATCTACTGTTACGAACTCGATATGATCCACGCCCTTTTTGGTTTCTTTAGAATTCCCCTTGCCATAATACTCCTTTATAATGGCTTGGGATTCTGACTCAGAAATTGTTAATTTACTCTGTGGCGGTTTCCCTGCTTTTTGCCTATCTCGCATATAGTTATTATATTGTGGCGTTCCTTCCACATGTTTTAAATAACCTTGAGGGGATTGCTTTAAGGAGTATTCGCCACTTTCTACTCTATCTCGTATGATACGTTGTTTTTCTTCTAATGTCAATGGCGTATCAACTAATAGATCGGTCTGCTTGCCTCCAGAATCCGTCTCACTATTCAAAGCATCTGCACTCATGCCCTCAAATAGTTCGAACGTTCCTCTTCCCACTTCATCTCTTTGCAGCTGTCCCCCTTCACCGTCTCTAAGCAAGCTTGGAAGCTGAGGGAAATCCTTGACCGAATACCCATTACTCTCCAGCAGGAACCTGGCTTCTGTGGGGCTTAACCCCGAGTTTTCCCGAATGGCCTGTGTGTACATGTGCTCCGCGTTTCTCAGGAAGCTCTTTTCCGGGTTTCCCGTTGCCTTTGACGCCATGCGGGAAATGGCGCTGCCGATTTTTCCCGCCAGGTTCAGGTCGTAGCTTGCCAGGCGCCGGATCGCGCTGATATCCGTAAACAGCCTCTCGCCCGCGAATTCCGCCACCAGCTCCTGAGCCGCCTCCGCTCTGGTCAGCTCCACGCCGTGCGCCTGATAGTTCTTCCGTTTTGCGTCCAGCGCGTTTTGCAGGGCGGTATTGTTCCCGTACTGGCTCAACACCATATTCCGCAAGGTTTGGTAGGAATCCGTTCTCTCCAGAACATGAGTCAGCTCATGACTGAATATGGCCTTGATATTGTTTGCATTGGGGTTCAGGTAGATCACGCCGTTTTTTTCGTACCCTTTACATTCTTCCGTCAGCGTTCCGTCGAAGAGCACCTTCGCTCCGGTGTCATTTGCCAGCCGGGTCACGAGCGTCGCTTTTTGCGGGTCTACGCCGTATAAACGAATGCTTTGCTCCAAATTCATGCCGCTGCCGTTGACTTTTTCACTGGAAGTGGGTATACTGGTATTAAAGTTCAATGTAGTGTTTCTGTCGATTCTCGGTGACGGGTCTATGGCTATCGCTACATTGGACTTTTTGTTTTTTCCCTGAATTATTGTAGGTGTTAAATCCAGAATATCATACAATAAAAGTTTTCCATTAGAACGCATCGCAACCACAACCTGAGCTTTATAGTCATTGTCTCCTATGCGCATTTGTACTTGGCCGCGCGCAAATTGTTCAATATTATCACTTCTAGGATGGTTTAGACTTTCATTAACATAATTTCGTGAAGCTTGCAAAAGTTCATCTACATTTCCAGTTATGCGCATTTTATCTGCATACAATTCTGGAAATTGCTTCATTAAGTACCGTGTATATTTTGAATATGTCATTTCCCGAATACTTTGCCTATCAATTTGAATTTCATTATTCCCGACAATAACACCATCAGAAAATTTTTGCTTTAGGTTTTCTTTTATAGTTTTTGTCCATTCATTCTGCGGGATATTTTGCAAAATATCCTGATCAATTTCTACAAAGGGTACATTATTGGCATCATATTTTATAGAAAACTGAACCTTTTCGCCCTCAACTGCTCCACGAGAAGAACTGTCTCCAAACTCGCCTTCCAGAGAATACCCATTTGCTTCCAGCAGCGAGCGGATTTCACTGCTGCTCCGGCTTTCCGCTTCCAGCGCTACCGGCAGAGAGGTTTTGTACTCCTGCTCAATATCCATATAGCCGAGGCTTCTGGCCAGCTCTCCCATGGTCATATTGTTCAGGTCGTGGTAAATTCTCCCATTCTGCACCGCCCCCTTGTAGTTTCTGTAGTTCTGGATTCCATCTTGGATCTTGCTGCCCGCCAGCCTGCCGCCTGCCATGATGGCGCCGGTAATGGCTCCTGCCGCGCCGTCCTTCAGCATTTTCCTGCCTTGCTCCTTCATGGCGGCCAGGAAGGCCTCGTCTTCGGAAAAGCCCATGACTTGGTAATGAAACAGGGTTTCCTCCCATTCGGATTTATCCTGGGAGATCATCACATCGGCCAGCCAGTTTACCGCGTCGCTGGCCATTTCCTCACTGCCTTCTGCCAGGGCGTTTTTCAGCAGGTACGTCAGCGCGTTTTTTCCCATACCCACCTTATCCAGCAGCTTATCGATACTCACCTTTTCCGTTACCAGCTCCGTGGCTCCCGCTATGGTTCCCAGCCAGAAGGCGTCTTTGTCTTCCAGTCCCCGGTCCTTCGCGTCCAGCACCGTTTCCGCCGCGGCTTCCGTGCTCATAATAGCCAGAGAGATTCGGGAGGCGGTTTTCGCCACAGCTCCCGTTGAAAGGCCTGCGGCTCCCGCTCCCGCCGCAAGCCCATGAGACAGGGCCAGCGTGTAAACAAAATCCCCCAGTCCCATACCCAGCTGGTACAGAAAGCTTCCCGCTTCTCCCCACTGCTTTTCGATCTTCTTGCTCACCGCGCTTCGGGCTGCCTGGTTCTCATACACAAAGGCGTTATAGGGTGCGTTCTCATCGATCTCACCGTCCATCAGATAATCGATCCCCTGGCCCAGGTAGCTGAACCCCTCCAGGGGCTTTGTCAGGATACTGTTAACGGACGCCAGCGCGCTGTTCCCCCAGCTTTCCTCCGCGAAGTCCGCGATCGCTTTCTCTTTGCTTTCTCTCTGCCTCCGGTACAGCACGGGGGTGATATCCTCTATGTATTTTTGGGCTTCATCCTCTCCTTGTTTTTGATAGAGATAATTGAAGATATCGATCTCGTCCGGCTTCATTTCCTTCAGGTGGTTTTTGCTGGTATCCCATTTGTCAAAAATCCCCCGCGCTACAGGAACGTTGTTGATTCTGTAATAAGTATCTTTCGTATCGCTTACTATGGAAAAGGCTCCCTGTTCTGCCGGCGCGTAGCTCGCGTACTCCTGAAAATCATCGTTATATTTCAGGCCGATGTACTGCTGGCGGAAATTCAGCTCGTTGGTTTCATTCTTCCGCGTCTGCTGGCGCTGCTTTTTTTCCGCCTCCAGCCCATGAATCCTTTCCTGATAGCTGTTCAATTCGGCTTCGATCTCCGGGTAGGACTTCGGGTACTCGCCATGCTCGTCATAATACTCCCGATAATACATCAGCTTCTCATCGTGGATTTTTTGGATATTCTCTATTTCACTGTCGATCTCGAGAAACCTTCCGTCGATCCAGTCGATGGAGCTTTGAAAGTCTTCGTTCTGATCGTTATCATGGCCCTGCAGCGCGGCTTTGGCTTCTTCGGATA